>JBGAQA010000060.1:0-40181 GCA_044220955.1 Sandaracinaceae bacterium | reverse complement strand
GTGCCGGTCACCCGGCTGGGAGATCAATGCCCCCGACACCCGCGTCACGAAGCCAGGACGCGGCCCATGCAGGTCGAGGAAGCCGTGGTGGTCCCAGTCGAGCGCGCTCGGCCAGCGGTACGGCGCCCTGGTCGCGGCGAGCCCGACGAGGATCGCCCGCGGAGCACCCCCGACCAGCGCGGCCGGCAGCGCCGCCGCGAGCGACGCGACCGCGGCGGACACGACCGGCGCGACGCCGGCCGCTCCGGAGGCGCCCATCCCGACGCTGACCGCGGCCCACACCACCGGGCCGATCACGATCGACGGGCTGCTCCGCGAGGCCGACTGGAGGGGTCTACCTGCCTCGTCGGCGTTCGTGGACACGCTCGCCGGGGGCGCTGGGCCCTTCCCTGCTTCGGCGCGCGTGCTCTGGGACGACGAGAACCTCTACGTCGCGTTCGAGGTGGTCGACGACTACCTCCACAACACGATCGCCGAGCGCGACGGACACCTCTGGGAGCAAGACGCGGTCGAGATCATGGTCGACCCCGACGGCGACGGTCAGCACTACTTCGAGCTGCAGGTCTCCCCGACCGGCAACATCTTCGAGACCGCGTACGACTCGCGCCGTGTGCCGCAGCCGATCGGCCACGCCGACTGGGACAGCCACATGGTGGCGCGCGCGAGCCCCGACGGCGCGGCGAACGACGAGACGCCCGACCGCGGCTACACGGTCGAGCTCTCGATCCCGTGGAGCGCGTTCTCCTACGGCGACATGGCACCGTCGATCGCACCACCGGCCGGCGCGAGCTGGCGCCTCAACTTCTACGTCATGGACGCGCGCGCGGACGGCTCGCAGCGCGGCGAGGGTTGGTCGCCGACGCTCACCAGCGACTACCACGTGCCCTCGCGCTTCGGCCGCGTGACGTTCCAGGCCGCGACGGCCGTGGCCGCCGACGGCACGACGCAGCCCGCCGTGGTCCGCCTCACGCCCGCCCAGCTCGCCGGCCTGCGGCCCATCGCGCCCGAGCCGATCATCCTGCCGCGCGGCTCGACGACGCCGACGACGCCGGCGCCGCTCCCGCACTGATCCTCGACGCACGCCACTGCGTGAGGGTCGAGCCCGCTGCGACGATCGAGGCCGGGAGGCGAGAAGCGACGAGAACGCTCCCGCAGTTCCTGGGCTTTCGGAAATTCCTCAGAACTGCATGCAGCCCTTCGCCGTGGGCTCCAGCTCTGACGAATTGCGGAAGGCGGGAACTGGAGAAGCCTCTTCGCTCGTGCGGCGTTCGACGCCGCTCTCACCGCCGCACCCTCGCGTCCCTTCGCGGTGACGCCTCTACGCGGCCTCGCGGACGCGATCGAGCTTCTCGCGCTCGCCGAGGCGATAGAAGCGGCGCAGCTCGCGCGCCAGGGAGCCGAGGTCGCCCTCGTCGACGAAGCGGCGCTCGAGGTAGCGCGCGTACGCGCCCGCGGCCCTGGTCGCGAGGCGGTAGCGCTCGCCGCGCTCCGTGCCCTCCGGGTCCAGGAACGCGGCGTCCTCGAAGAGGCGACGGCGGAGCCGCCGGCTGCGCGAGGAGAGGCGCCTGGAGCGGTCGCGCACGAGGGCGAGCGCGTACTTGTCGACCTCGGCCTGCAGCTCGAGCTCGAGCTCGCTGACCTCACGCCCGCGCACGGAGCGGAACTCGAGGTACACGAAGTGGCTCACTCCCTCGGCGAGCACGCAGACCGCCTCGAAGTGCGAGCGCGGCGCGCGCAGCGCGGGGTCGACGTAGAGCCCGACGGACAGGTCGCCCTCCCGGTCGACCACGATCAGCGCCTCGCGCCGCGCCGTCACGGCCTCGCCGGCGATGGCGCGCGCCTCGGCCTCGTCGCACACGAACCGCTCGACGTCGGGCCCGAGCGGGAGGTCGTAGAGTCCCTCCAGCTCGCGCTGCAGGCGGCGCAGGTTCATCGGAGCACCACGTCGTCGCCGCGCAGCTCTCGTCGCATCAGTGCACCACGCGGGGCGGCGTTCCCATGGCCGGGAACACGCCCTCGGCGGTCAGTCGCTCCGCGATCTTGGGCGAGCGCGTGCGCGTCCACTTCTCGTAGAGCCGCACGATGTCGCGCGGCGTGCGCAGGGCGGTCCCCTCGCGCACGTCGTCGAGCGCGTCGGCGAAGGGCTCGAACTTGCGCGCCAGCTCGCGGTACACCTCGCCCGCGCTGCCGAGCGCCAGCTCGCCGGCCTGGTCGTAGGCCGTCTCGCCCAGGGTCGCGACGTAGTCGGTGGTGATCCCCCGGTGGTCCAGGTGCTCGGCGCAGAACCCTCGCAGGTAGAGCGCGTCGTCCCCGAGGGCTCGATAGAGCCGGAAGCGCTCCGCCCGCTCGGCCGCGCGTGCCTCGGCCAGCTGCAGGGCCAGGGGCCGGCTCAGGGCGTCGTTCTCCTGCCCTAGCCCGACCCGGGCCAGCAGGTCGACGAGGTAGGCGCGCGTGGCGTCCCCCGCGGCGACCCCGCGCTGCCCGAGGGCACCCTCGAGCCTCTCCCGGAACCAGCCTCGCAGATCCGCAAACGTCTCGATGCTCATCGCAACCTCCGAGCGCGTCTGCTCCCAATTAGGGGTCATCCCTCCGAAATCTCAAGGTTTCGTCCTCACGGGCGGCGAGGCAGCTGGCAGCCGTGTCCTCGGAGTGCCAGCCCGCGCCGGTGAGCCGTCTCACTGATTCGGCGGGCGTGTCTTGACCCCCGAGGAACGAGGCTTACAGTCGCGGCCCGTTAGCACTCTGCATCTGCGAGTGCCAACAAGTTCGGACCCAGCCCCGGCCAGACGCCGGGAAAGACAGCGATAGGGAGGCTCCCATGGCGATTCGTCCGCTCCACGACCGAGTGATCGTCCAGCGCGTGAAGGAAGAAGAGAAGACCAAGGGCGGGATCATCATCCCTGACACCGCCAAGGAGAAGCCCGTGGAGGGCAAGGTCGTCGCCGTCGGCAACGGCAAGGTCCTCGAGGACGGCAAGGTCCGCAAGCTCGAGGTCAAGAAGGGCGACCGCGTCCTGTTCGGCAAGTACTCCGGGCAGGAGGTCAAGGTCGACGGCGAGGAGCTCGTCATCCTCCGCGAGGACGACATCGTCGGCATCGTCGAGTGATCCGCCGCTGACCCACGAACGATTCCACGAAGAAGAAAACGGAGAAGAAGACAATGTCCGCAAAAGAGATCCTCTACGATACGACCGCGCGTAACCGCATCCTCGCCGGCGTCAACACGCTCGCCAACGCGGTGAAGGTGACCCTCGGGCCGAAGGGCCGGAACGTGGTCATCGAGAAGAGCTTCGGCGCCCCGACGATCACCAAGGACGGCGTGACCGTCGCCAAGGAGATCGAGCTCGCCGACAAGTTCGAGAACATGGGCGCGCAGATGGTCCGCGAGGTCGCGAGCAAGACCAGCGACGTCGCGGGCGACGGCACGACGACCGCCACGGTGCTCGCGCAGGCGATCTACCGCGAGGGCAGCAAGATGGTCGCCGCGGGCCACAACCCGATGTCGATCAAGCGCGGCATCGACCTCGCCGTCACGGCGATCGTCGAGCGCCTCGAGAAGCTCAGCAAGAGCACGAAGGACCCGAAGGAGATCGCGCAGGTCGGCACGATCAGCGCGAACGGCGACGCCACGATCGGCAAGATCCTCGCGGACGCGATGGAGAAGGTCGGCCGCGAGGGCGTGATCACGGTCGAGGAGGCCAAGGGCCTCGAGACGACCCTCGACATCGTCGAGGGCATGCAGTTCGACCGTGGCTACCTGTCGCCGTACTTCGTGACGGACCAGGAGCGCATGGAGGCGATCGTCGAGGACGCCTACATCCTCATCTCCGAGAAGAAGATCTCGAACATGAAGGATCTGCTCCCGGTGCTCGAGGCGATCGCGCGGCAGCAGAAGCCGCTCGTCATCATCGCCGAGGACATCGAGGGTGAGGCGCTCGCGACGCTCGTCGTGAACAAGCTCCGTGGCACGCTGCACGTCGCCGCCGTCAAGGCGCCCGGCTTCGGCGATCGCCGCAAGGAGATGCTCAAGGACATCTCGATCCTCACCGGCGGTCAGGTCATCGCGGAGGAGCTCGGGCTCAAGCTCGAGAACGTCACGATGAGCGACCTCGGCCGCGCCAAGCGGATCAAGATCGACAAGGAGAACACCACGATCGTCGACGGCGCCGGCAAGAAGCCCGACATCAAGGGCCGCTGCGACCAGATCCGCAAGCAGATCGAGGAGACCACGAGCGACTACGACCGCGAGAAGCTCCAGGAGCGCCTCGCGAAGCTCGCGGGCGGCGTGGCCGTCATCAAGGTCGGCGCGGCGACCGAGGTCGAGATGAAGGAGAAGAAGGCGCGCGTGGAAGACGCGCTCCACGCGACGCGCGCGGCCAGCCAGGAGGGCATCGTTCCCGGCGGCGGCGTGGCGCTCATCCGCAGCCAGGCGGCGCTCGACAAGATCGAGACGTCCGACGAGCAGCGCATCGGCGTGAACATCATCCGCCGCTCGATCGAGGAGCCGCTCCGGCAGATCGCGGCGAACGCGGGCGTCGAGGGCTCGATCGTCGTCGACAAGGTCAAGAACGGCAAGACGAACTTCGGCTACAACGCGGCGACGGACACCTACGAGGATCTGATCGAGGCGGGCGTCATCGACCCGACGAAGGTCGTCCGGACGGCGCTCCAGAACGCCGCGTCGGTCGCGGGCCTCATGCTCACCACCGAGGCGCTCATCGCCGAGCTCCCGAAGGACGAGAAGGCCAGCGGCGGCGGCGGGCACTCGCACGGGCCCGGCGGCGGCGGCGGCATGGACTTCTGAGCTCGACCAGCCCAGGAATCGAGCGACGCCGGATCCCCTCACGGGGGTCCGGCGTTTCTCTTTCCCGAGAGCGTCAGTACTTGCGGAGCGCCCGGAGCAGCTCGGCGGCGTGCTCGGCGGCCTCGCCGTGCCGGGCGTCCCCGAGGTGCGCGAGGATCGCCTCGAGGCGGTCGCGGGCGTCGGCGAAGCGCTGGCGCATGTCGGCCTCGTCGCGGCTCGCGCCCTCCACCCGACCCTCGAGCAGGTTGAGCTGCGCGTCGCGGTCGCCGAGGAGCTGCTCGAGGCGGCGCAGCTCCGCCTCCCGCGACACGAGCGCCGAGGACGACTCGACGCGCTCGCGCGCACGACGCTCCTCGGCCAGCTCCGCCGAGAGCCGCGCGATGCGCTCCTCGGTCTCGAGCAGCTTCGCCATGTCACCAGCCGGAGCGCTCTCGCCGCGCGCGAGGCGCTCGAGGGCGCGAATCCGGTCGTCCCGCTCCTCGAGCTGAGCGGTGAGGCTGCGCAGCATCACCTCACGATCGTCGGCGTCGCGCGCGAGCCGCGCGATCTCCTCCCGGTAGAGCCCCTCCGGCGCCGTGGGGATCGAGACCGCTCGCGAGGGCTCCCCCATGGCCCCGAGCAGGCGCGCGAGGGCCTCCCGCACGTCGCGGAGTGACTCGAGCGCCGACGCCCGCTCCGTGTCGGCTCGCACCGCCCGCGCTCTCTCGGCGTTCAGCTCGAGCGCCATCGCGTCACGCTCGCGCCTCTCCTCGTCCGAGCGGACCGACGAGACGGCCTCCAGGGCTCCGATCGCCTCGCTGGCTTGCGTGAGCCTCGCCTCGAGAGCGTCACGCGTTCGCTCGATCGCAGCCTCGCGCTCGCCGGCGTGCGCGAGCGCGAGCTGCAGCCGGCTCACCAGGCCGTCGCGCGACGCGAGCCGGGATGCCAGCTCCGCGGCCCGCCGGGCGTCGGCCCGCGCCGCCGTCTCGCCCGCGGCCAGGCGCGCCTCGACGGCCCGCGTGCGGAGCAGCGCGGCGTCGGCGGCGGCGTCGGCGTCGCGGGCGCGGAGCGTCAGGCCTGCGCACTCGCCCCGCAGAGCGTCGAGGTCTTGCTCCAGCGCCTCGACGCGCCCGGCGTCCGCGACCGGCATCGGCGGCGGCAGGACGCTCTCCAGCGCGACGACCCGCGTCGCCAGGCGCTCCCGCTCCTCGCGGACGTTCGCGAGCTCGGCGTTGCGGTGCTCGAGCTGGCCCGCGCGAACGTCGGCCTCTGCCTCGAGCGCGGCCGCGCGGCGGCGGGCCTCCGCCACGCCCGCTTGCGTCTCGTGGGCGGCGATCTCGAGCGCGGCGCGCAGACGCGCGATCTCGCTCATCAGATCCGTGCGCTCGTCGTGCAGCGCCGCCAGCTGCTCGCGCGTCTTGAGCAGCGCCCCGAACAGCTGTCCTTCCTTCGCGGGATCCCCAAGGCTCGCGCCGTCCGGGGCCCGCTGCTCGGCGGTGTCTCGCGGCGCAGGCCGCGGCATGCGTGCGACCTCGAGCTGCTCCTCGAGCTCCCCGACCTTGCGCTCGAGGTCGCGGCTCCCCTCGCGCGCGCGCCGGATGTCGTCCTCGACGAGCGCGAGCCTGCTCTCGGCCGCCAGCCGGAGCTCGCTCAGCTCGGCGACCCGGGACTCCAGGCCGCGCACGATGCCCTGGGCCGCCGCGTGCTCACGCGCGAGCTGGGCCGTGCGCTGCTCGTGCACCTGCCCGATCGACGCGAGATCGGCGGTCAGCTCGTCCACGCGGAACGCGAGCTCGGCGCGCCGCGCTTCCGCCTCGACCGCCCGCCGCTGCGCCCCCTTGAGCGCCTCCTGGGCCCGGACGAGCTCGGCGTCGATCTCGCCGCGAGAGGGCGCGACCGAGAGCGCCGCGTGGGTCCCGGCACGCCGCAGCTCCTCCACGAGGTCGCGCACGATGACCCCGCGCCGCTCGCTCTCCCCGCGGAGCGTCGTGACCTCGTGCGCCGCGGCGCGCAGGCGTCCCTCGAGCCGGTCGCACTCGGCGCGGGCGGCGCGGACGGCCTCGGAGCCTCGGTCCCCCTCGTGCTCGACCTCGGCCTGCTGCGCTCGGAGCGCCTCCTCGAGGCGCGCCTGCTCGTGCCGAGCCTCGTCGAGCTTCTGCGCGTTGCGCGCGATCTCGCGCTGGGCCTGCTCGAGCCGCTTCTCGGCGTGCTCGAGGCGGGCGCGCGCGGCCTCCGCCTCGCGCTCGTGCCGCGGATCGGGCGGCGCCGCGCGCTCTGCGTCGGGCACCCGCGGCGTGGCGATCACCGCATAGCCGTCGATCGCGATCGAGCGCGGGACGGCCACGGCCACGAAGCGGGCCGGGGCGAGGTCGGCGGCGCTGGCGTCGTAGGCGACGTCGCCGGTCGGCTCCCCGAGCGCGGCGAGCGCGAAGCCGCTGAGCGGCGCCTGTCCGAGCAGCCTCGCGCCCTCGTAGCGGGCGCTCACGAGCGCGTGGAACGCCTCGTAGCCCGGCTGCCCCGCCTGGGCGTCGATGGCCGCCACCAGCAAGCCGTCCGGCACGAGCGACGCGATCTCGTCGAAGCGGGCGGCGTCGTCGAGCCCCGCCGCCACGAGGTCCGGGATCACGATGGCGTCCCAGGTCCCTCGCTCCGCCGGCGTCGGCCAAGCGCGCAGCGGCAGCCCGCGGCGCCGCGCGCGACGCTCGCGGCTGACGACGTCCACCGTCCGCGCCGCGTCGGAGAGGCGGCGCTCGACACGCGCGCTCGTGTCTCCCACCAGCAGGACGCGGCGGTCACGGAGAAGGTCTTCGAGATAGACGACCAACGCCAAGTCCGCGTGGTCGCGCTGGTTTTCGATCACGGTTCCGCTCATCGGCCCCACCGGGCGACGCACTATACCTCTTCCGTCGAGGCGCGAGCGGGCGTTCCGCGCGGCGGCTACACTGCGCGGGTGAGCGGTGAACCCCGCGGGTCCCACCCCGGCGAAGAGCTTCGATTCTCGCGTCGGGAGGCCCCGCTCGACCGGTCGCTCGGGCCCCTGCGTGCCCGCGCGGCGATCTCGCGCGCGGCGCGCCTGGTGCTCGCCGCGCTCGGCGCGCTCGCGCTCGGATCGGTCGCGGCGGGCTGGCTCCTGGGCCCCTTGCCTCACGCGGCGCTGCTCGGAGTCGGCTGGACCCTCGTGAGCGGGGCCCTGGTCGTGGCGATCTGGCAGCCGATCGCCGACCTCGTCGCGCTGCGCGGCGTCGGCGCGGCCGCGCTGCTCGATGCGTCGGATCCGGCCCTGGCGGCGGCCACGCGCTCGGCCTGGGAGCTCGCACGAGCGCGCCCGACGGGTGCGTCGGGCGCGCTCATCGCAGCCCACGAGCGTCGCGTCCGAGAGCGGCTCGCCGCGCTGCGGCCCGCCGCCGTCGTCCGCGTGCCGCGCGATCTCGGACGAGCGGCCCGCCCCGCCGCGCTCGCGCTCGTGGTGGCGCTGGGGATCGCGGCGACGAGCGGCCGGGCGCGCGCGGGCATCTTCGCCCTGACGCACCCGCTCGCCGCGAGCCGGATCGACGCGCCGACCGCCTCGGTGGTCGAGTCCTTCGACGCGCGCGTCGTGTATCCGGCCTACCTGGGGCGCTCGCCGCTCCGCGTGCCGGCGGCGTCACGCATGGACGTTCCCGTCGGCAGCACGCTGGAGCTGCGCATCGTGCCCCGCATCACCGCGCGCCGCGTCGAGATCCTGGTCGGCGAGCGACGCCTCGCCGCGACGCGCACGGGCGACACGTTCGGCACGAGCTTCCTCGTCCGCGAGGACGAGCGGATCGGCGTCACGGTCACCGACGCCAGCGGCCGCACGGTGCGCGACTCGGAGCGACGGGCGGTGCATGCGATCCCCGACGCGGTCCCGACCGTGCGGCTGACCTCGCCGGATGCCGACGAGTCGATCGACGCCGACGCCGTCCTGCTCTTGGCCTACTCGGCGGAGGACGACGTCGGAGTCGTCGACGTGGACCTCGTCATCACCCCGCCCGACGGCCAGGAGCGGCGCCGGCGCCTGTCGACGTCGACCCCGGCCGTCGACTCCGTGTTCGGCGACACGACCTTGGAGGCGCGGGAGCTCGGCGCGGAGCCCGGCGATCGGATCGCGATCCGCGTCGAAGCTCGGGACGCCAACGACGTCGACGGCCCCGGCGTCGGCCGGTCCGAGACGCGGACCTTGACGCTCGCCTCCGAGTCGACCCGCCGGCAGGACGGGATCGAGGATCTCGTGAACGCGCGCGCCGCCGCGCTCGGCGCGCTCGCCGATCGGCTCGAGGTCGCCGTGCCCGAGGACCCATCGGCGGCGATGGCGCGCTTCGCCGTCGGTTCCGCGCAGCTCACCGCCCTGATCGGCGCCCTCGGGCGGATGTCGTTCGACGCGCGCGTCGGGGAGACGGCACGGACGGACGCGCCGATCTACGCGGGCATGGTCACCCGCCTGCGTCGAGGGCTGTCCGCCGAGCGCCGCGCGCTCGAGCCGCGCGTGCAAGCGCTCGAGCCGCGTACGGCGGCGGACCGCGCCCTGGCCACCGAGCTGGAGAACGACGTGCTGACGCTCACGGACATGCTCGCGCGCGCGCGCGTGCAAGACGCGGCCGCGATCGCCCGCGAGCTCGAGCAGCTCCGCCGCGAGATCGCCTCGCTGCTCCGCGAGCTCGCCCGCGCGCCGAGCGACGAGGCGCGCGCGGCGCTCCTCACCGCGATCGGCCGCGCCGAGCAGCGGCTCGCGGAGCTCCGTGCCCGCCTCGGGGCGATGGGGACCTCCGCCCCCGAGGAGTTCGCCAACGTCACCGAGGCCGAGACCCGCCAGACGCAAGCCGCCCTCGACGCGATGCGCGAGGGCCTGCTGGCGGGCGACCTCGACGCCGCCCAGCGCGCCCTGACCGCGCTCGAGCAGCAGATCGACGGCATCGCGCGCGCGCTCGGCCAGGGCGAGTCGGCCTTCTCCGAGGCGCACTTCGGCGACCGGGATCGTGCGCTGGCCGAGGCGATGGACGCCCTGCAGGGGCTCGAGGCGGAGGAGCGCGAGCTCGCGGCCAGCTCGGCCGACGCGCGCAACGAGGCCGCGCGCGCGGCCCTGGCGTCGCTCGGAGACCGCGGCGCCGGCCGCGCCGCCGAGCTCGGCGAGCAGGCGGCGAGCGCGCTTGCCGCGATCGAAGCGATGGAGCCGGGACGCCTCGGACAGGCCGACCGCGAAGAGCACGAGCGCACGCGCCAGCGCCTAGAGGACGTCGCCGACGCGCTGGCGAGCGGGGATCTCGGCGAGGCGAGTCGGATGGCCGAGGAGGCCGAGACGGATGCGGACGCGCTCTCGCGCGACCTCGCGCTCGACGCGATGATGTTCCCCGGACACGAGGGCGCCACGGCCGACTCGGCTCGGCGGGCCTCCGACGCGGCCCGCCGAGCCCACGAGCTGCGGAGCTCGATCGAGCGCGCGATCCCGGAGCTCCGACAGCACCTCTCGGACCCGAGCCGCCGCGCGCTCCAGTCCGCGGCGCCGCGCCAGACGGCGGCCGCCGACGCCGCCGGGCGCCTCGCGGACCGGTTCGAGCACGGGCCCGACGGCGAGCCGCTGGTGCCCGACGTCGCGGACGATCTGCGCGACATCGGCGAGCTGATGCGCGAGGCCCGCTCGGCGCGCGAGCACGAAGAGCCCGCCGAGACCGCCGACGCCGAGGGCGAGGCCGCACGCCGGCTCTCCGAGCTGCGACGGCGACTCGAGCAGGACTCGCAGCGCCGCAGGAGCGACTCGGGGAGCGCCGGTGGCGCCTCGGAGCTCGGTCACCCGGTCGAGATCCCGGAGGGCCACGAGGGCCCGATGGAGCTCCGCCGCCGGCTGCTCGACGCGATGAGCGAGGGCGCGCCGCAGGGCTACGACGACGCGGTCCGGCGCTACTACGAGGGGCTGCTGCGATGACGCCGCCGGTTCGCTCCCTCGCGGCGACAACGGCGATGGTGGCGATCGTCGCCCTCGGGCTCGGGGCTGCCCCGCGCGCGCTCGCGATGCCGCCCGGGGAGGACGCCGCGACGCTCGTCGCCGCGGCCGAGGCGCTCGACCGCCTTCGCATCGACGACGCAGAGCGCACGCTCGACGCGCTCTCCGCGCGCCATCCGGACGACCCCGACGTGCGCTTCGAGCGCGGCTACCTGCGCCTGCTGCGGGGGGACTACGCACGCGCGCGTGCCGACCTCGAGTCGACGCTGGTCCGCGCCGTGGGTCTGCGGGGCCCCGAGGAGCGCGTGATGCTCGCCCGCGTCGCGCACGAGACCGAGCTCGTCACCGGCGGCTTCGAGGAGCTCCGTAGCGACGACGGCCGCTTCGTCGTCCGCTTCGCGCCCGGCCCCGACCGCTTCGTCGCGCACGACGCGCTCGCGATCCTCGCCCGGGTGGACGCCGGACTCGCGACCGAGCTGGGCGCCCATCACGAGGGGCCCATCCGCCTCGAGATCCTGCCGACCGCGACCGCTCTCTCTCGGGTCTCCAGCCTCTCGATCGAGGACATCGAGCGCACGGGGACGATCGCGCTCTGCAAGTGGGACCGGCTCATGATCACCTCGCCGAGGGCACTCGCTCACGGCTACCCCTGGGCCGACACGATCGGCCACGAGGCGGTGCACCTGCTCCTCGCGCAGCTCACGGAGGACCGGGCGCCCGTCTGGATGCAGGAGGGCTACGCGCGCTTCCTCGAGCGCCGCTGGCGCGGAGGCACGCCCGCCGTGCACCTCGATCCGGGCTCGCAGACGCTGCTCGTGACGCGCGCCGGGACCGACGATCTCATCCCTTTCGAGCGGCTCCACCCCTCGATCGCGATGCTGCCGAGCGCCGAGGACGCAGCGCTCGCGTTCGCGCAGGTCTCGACGTTCGTCGAGGCGTTCTACCGCGCGCACGGGAGCGCCGGCCTCATCGACGTCGCGGCACGCGTGCGCGTCGGCGAGGACGCCCGTCAGGCGTTCGCCGACGCCGCCGCCGCGCCCTTCTCGGATCTGGAGGGTCACTGGCGCGACGCGATCGGCGCGATGCCGGTGCCCGACGACGCGACGCAGCCGATCCCGCACCTCGAGCTGCGGCACGGCGCCGCGGAGCCCGACGACAGCGGCGACGTCGCGGCCGAGAGCGCGCGGCGGGCCGTCCGGCTCGGCGATCTGCTGTGGACGGAGCAGCGCTACCTCGCCGCGTCGGTCGAGTACGGGCGCGCCCACGCGGTCGCGCCCGACGATCCGGTGGTCGCCTCGCGGCTCGCGCGGGCCGCCGTGCGCGGTGGAGACGGGCAGGCCGCCATCGACGCGCTCGCGCCGCTGCTCCCGCGCTGGAGCGAGCACGAGCCCCTCTTGGCGAACCTCGGCGCGGCGTACCTGCTCGTGGGGGACCGGGCGCGCGCAGCGGAGACGAGCCGCGCCGCGACGGAGATCAA
This sequence comes from Sandaracinaceae bacterium, assembly GCA_044220955.1. Lineage (GTDB taxonomy): Bacteria > Myxococcota_A > Polyangia > Polyangiales > Sandaracinaceae > JBBSAT01. The sequence continues at coordinate 27,966 of JBGAQA010000060.1, read as the reverse complement.
CCCCTTCGACCCGGAGCCTCATTGCACGCTCGCGGCGGTCCTGCCGGACGCCGACGCCGCGTTCGAGCGCGACGCCTGTGCGGCACTGGGCGGCCGCAGCGAGTAAGGTGCGCCCGTGACCTCTGCCGCCACCCCCGAGACCACGAACGGCCCCGCGCACGCGGCGGACGTCCCCGCGGCCCGCGCCCACGAGACCGACGACGTCGAGCGGGCCCAGCAGCTGGCGCGGAGCAAGAAGCGCCTCGTCGCCGAGATCAAGCGGCGGATCGTCGGTCAGGACGAGGTGATCGAGCTGCTCCTCGTCGCCCTCTTCGCGCGCGGCCACGGCCTCTTCGTCGGGGTCCCCGGGCTGGCCAAGACGCTGCTGATCACGACCCTCGCCGAGGCCCTCTCGCTGCGCTCGAACCGCGTGCAGTTCACGCCCGACCTCATGCCGACCGACATCACCGGGACGGACGTCCTCGAGGAGGATCCGGCGAGCGGCGAGCGGCGCTTCCGCTTCGTGCCCGGGCCGATCTTCACGAACGTCCTGCTCGCCGACGAGATCAACCGGACGCCGCCCAAGACGCAGGCCGCGCTCCTGCAGGCGATGGCCGAGGGCCGCGTGACCGCGGGCGGCAAGACGTACCCGCTCGAGTCGCCCTATGCGGTGTTCGCCACGCAGAACCCCATCGAGCAGGAGGGGACCTACCCCCTGCCCGAGGCGCAGCTCGATCGCTTCCTCTTCCAGATCGACGTGGGGTATCCGAGCGCGGCCGAGGAGCTCGAGATCGTGCGGCGCACCACGGCGCCGGCGACCGACACGCCCTGCCCCGTGCTCACACGCGCCGAGATCCTCGAGCTCCAGGATCTCGTGCCGCGGGTCCCGGCCGCCGACCACGTCGTCGAGGCCGCCGTCTCGCTCGTTCGTCGCACGCGCCCCGACGATCCGACCGCGTCGGCGCGCGTTCGCGATCTCGTCGCGTTCGGCGCCGGACCTCGAGCGAGCCAGGCGCTCGTGCTCGGCGCGAAGGCGCGCGCGGTGCTCGACGGCCGCTTCGTCGCGGAGGTCGAGGACGTCCGAGCGCTTGCGCTTCCGGTGCTGCGCCACCGTATCGTGCCGAGCTTCCGCGCCGAAGCCGAGGGCGTCCGCGCGCGCGACCTCGTCGCCGAGATCACACGAGGGTCGTGAGCGAGGCGCCGGCCAAGCGGGCTCCCATCGATCCCGACGCGGCGAGGCGCATCGCCGCCTTGACGCTGGAGGTCCGGCGCGCCGCGCTCGGGCTCGCGTCCGGCAAGCACCGAAGCCCTCACCGGGGCGCGAGCGTGGTGTTCGTCGAGCACCGCGAGTACCGCCCAGGAGACGATCCGCGCCTCATCGACTGGCGCGCCTACGCGCGCAACGACCGACACGCGATCAAGCGCTTCGAGCAGGAGGCGCAGCTCGGCTGCACGCTGCTGCTCGACGCCTCGCGCTCGATGGACTTCGCCGGCTCGGGTCCGCGGACCAAGCTCGAGCACGCGGCCGGCCTGCTCGCCGGGATCGCGCTCGTGCTGCGCAAGCAGTCGGACGCCGTCGGGCTCGTCCGGTTCGCACGCGAGGTCGATCACCCGCTCAAGGCGCGCAGCTCCGTGGCCCACGTCGATCGGGTGCTCGCGGCCCTGGGGCTGCCGCCGAGCGCGGAGGCAGGCACCGACGTCCACGGCGCGCTCGAGGTGGCCGTCGACCGCGCCGGCCGGCGCGGGCTCGTGGTGATCGCGAGCGACTTCCTCGATCCCGACCCCGACGCGCTGGCGCCGATCTCGCAGCTCGTCGCGCGCGGGCACGAGGTCTGGATGCTCCACGTCCTGACGCGCGACGAGCTGGAGCTCCGCGCGGAAGGCGCAGCGCGCTACGTGGGCCTCGAGGGCGAGCCCTCGATCGAGGCAGACCCCGAGATGGCCCGCGCGGCCTACCGGCGCGAGGTGGACGCGTTCGTCGCGCGCACGCGGGCCGAGGCGACGACGCGCGGGGCCCGCGTCCGGCTCGCGCCCACCGACGAGGCCCTCGAGGTCCCTCTGGCCGACCTGCTCCTGCGCGGGAGACGCTCGCGGTGGGCCTAGCGCTGCCGCTCGCGCTCCTGGGGCTGGCGCTCGCGGGCGTGCCCGTCCTGGCGCACCTGGTCCGGCGCAGCGACGTCCCGACGCGCACGCTGCCGACCGTCGAGCTGCTCGCCCGCGCGCTCGCCGAGAGCCGCCGCCGCGTGCGCGTCGCCGACCCGCTGCTCCTGGCGATCCGCGTCGCGCTCGTGGGCGCCCTCGCGCTGGCCGTGAGCGCCCCGTTCCTCGACCGGAGCGTCGCTTACGGCACCGGCGGTCTCGCGAGCGTCGCCATCGTGATCGACGACTCGATGTCGATGGCCCGGTCCGTCGACGGTGCGGCGCTCTTCACGCTGGCACGGGCGCGCGCCCGGGCCGCCGTCGAGGCGTTGCCCGAAGGGTCCGAGGTCGCGCTCGTCCTCGCGGGGCGGCCCGCGCGCACCCTCGTCCCCCGCACGACCGCGCGTGAAGACGCGCTGGCCGCGCTCGACGCGCTCGCCGATCCCGGAGCGCGGAGCACCGACGTCGACGGCGCGATGGATCTCGCGGTCCGGCAGCTCTCGGGCGCCGTGCACGCCGATCGCCGGGTCCTCTTGCTCTCCGATCTCGCGACGCACGAAGCGGCGCGCGAGGCCGCCCCGACCGGCGTGCGCTTCGACGTGGAGCCGATCGGGCCGGCGCTGACGCCGAACCTCGCGCTCGCGAGCGTGGATCCCGCGCCCGACCCCACGCTCGAGGGCTCGCTCTCGGTCGCGGTGTCGGTGCGCGCGCTGGGGATCGAGCGCGACGAAGTGACGGTCGCCGTCGTGTGCCTCGGCCGCGAGCTCGCGCGCGCGAGCGTGCCCATCGTCGACGGCGCGGGGCGCGCGATGCTCCACGTGCTCGCACCGGACGCGACCGCGCTCGCCGCCGAAGCGCGGATCGTGGACGCGAACGACGCGCTGCCGATGGACGACGCGCGCGCGTTCCTCCTGCGCCCCTCGTCGGCCCCCCGTGTCCTGCTCGTCGACGGTGATCCACGGCCTCTGTCGCGGCGCACGGTGGCGGCGGGCGGGGCGCGCACCCGCTTCGTCGCGCAGGCGCTCGCGCTCGCGCCGAGCGATGGCCCTCGCTTCGTCGTGCGGCGGACCGACGTCGAGACGTACGTGAGCAGCGACGAGCCGGCCGACGTCGTGGCGCTCGCCGACGTCGACCTCGGTCGCGAAGACGTCGAGCGCCGCACCCGCGCCGCGCTCGACGCTGGCGCCGGGCTCCTGCTCACCGGCGGTGATCACGTCCGCGGGGGCACCGGCGCGCTCGCGGACCGGCTCCCCGCGCGGATCGTGGGCACGCGCGAGGTGGCGCACGTGGGCCTGTTCGCGGGCCCCGCCGCGCTCCGCTCGCGCGACGAGGGCCTGCGGCGCGTCGCGGTGACGCAGGCCCTCGTGCTCGAGCCTGCCGTGGCGGATCAGGTCGCGCTGAGGCTCGACGACGGTAGCCCGGCGCTGGTCGTCGATCGTGCTTCGCGCACCGCGGTCCTGGCTCTGCCGCTCGACGACGGCGGCTCCGACCTCCCGCTCCACCCGGGCTTCGTGGCGCTCACCGTGGAGCTCTTCCGCCTCCTCGCTCCGGCAGGCGCGATGCCCGACGAGGCGCTGCCCCCCGACGCGCTGCCCTCGCTCGCCGTTCCCGGAGGCACGACGCGCGTGGAGATCCTCACGCCCTCCGGCGCGATCGTGTCGTTCGAGGACGGCCTCGGGACGACGCTCGATCTCTCCCAGCTCGCGCTCCCCGGCGCCTACTCCGTTCGCTCGACCGACGCGACCGGCACGCACGAGCTCCCGCGCGCCTCGTTCGTGCTCGCGCCCGCGCTCGACGAGAGCCGCCTGGAACGCGCCAGCGTCGAGGCCGGTCCTGCGCCTGCGGCGGCGTCGCCGAGCGCCTCCCACGTCCGGACGCGCCTCGCGCCCTGGATCTTCCTGCTCGCGGGCCTCCTGGCGCTCGCCGAGGCGGCCACCCGCCGCTCCCACCGGCGCGCGGCGTAGCTCGCGCTCAGGCGCGGCGCCCTTCGACGACCCGCGCCCGCCCACCGAGATCCGGGTAGACACGAACATCCACGAGCCCTGCGGCGATCAGGCGCCCGCGCGCGGCCTCCCCCTGGCTCGCGCCGATCTCCAAGAGGACGTAGCCGCCCGGAGCGACGTGCTCCACGGACCCGCGCGCGATCGCCTCGACGAGGGCGAGCCCGTCGTCGGGCGCGAAGAGGGCCATGGCTGGCTCGAAGTCGCGCACGTCGGGCTCGAGCCCCGCGCGCTCCGCGGGCGCGAGGTAAGGCGGGTTGGCGACCACGACGTCGAAGGGTGGCTCGCCGGCCGCGAGCGCGTCGTAGAGGTCGCCGTGGGCGATCGTCGCGCGATCGAGGACGCCGTGCTTCGCGGCGTTCTGCTCGGCGATCGCGAGTGCCTCGGTCGAGAGATCGGTGAGCGTCGCTCGGATCCGCGGCCGCTCCGCGAGGAGCGTGACGCCCACGCACCCGCTCCCGGTGCACAGGTCGAGCACGCGCGCCGGGCGCTCGGCGTCGAGGCGCTCGAGGGCGCGCTCGACCAGCGTCTCCGTCTCGGGCCGCGGGACCAGGACCGCCGGCGAGACGAGCATGTCGCGTCCGTAGAACTCGCGCCGCCCGCGCAGGTACGCGATCGGCTCGCGCTTGCGTCGCCGCGCCACGAGCGAGCGGATCGACCCGAGCTCGCTCGGCGAGAGGGGCCGGTCGAGATCGAGGTAGAGCTTCACGCGATCGACGTCGAGCGCGTGCGCCACGATCAGCTCCGCGTCGAGCCGCGGCGAGCCGACACCGCGGGCGGCGAGGTCGCCCTGGATCCAGCTCACGATTCGCCGGATGGTCCAGGTCTCGGGGCTCATGCCCGGCTCCGCGCCGCGCTCCGCGCGACCAGCCGGTCGCGCACAACGACCGCACCGTAGCTCGCCACCTCGAGCGCCACGACGAAGGCGGTCGCCTCCGCCATGTCGAGCCGACCGGCCAGCGGCCGCCCGAGCGCGCCGTAGCAGAACGGAACGTGGAACACGTAGGCGACGAGCGAGCCACGCCCCAGCCGCGCCAGCGCGTCGCGCGCGAGCGCCGGCAGACGCGGCGTCATGAGCGCCCCCGCGCCGAGGACCAGGACCCCACGCGCCGCGAGCTCGATCGCGTTCGGGACGACGGTCCAGCTGCGCCGGTCGAGCGGCGCGCCGAGCGCCTCCGTCATCCAGCCTTCGAGCCAGGTCCCGCCGGCCGCCAGCGCGAGCGCGATGGCGATCAACGCCCCGATGACGCCCAGCGGCGCTCCGGCGACCGAGCGCGCCTCGCGGTTCGCCCGGACCAGGCCGAGGGACACCAGCACGCCCATGCCGGCCCACGCGGCCAGCGGTACGAGCGGCATCCGGGTGACGGGCGCGACGTACGCGAGCAGACCGACCATCCAAGACCAGGGCGCCTGCACGCCCTCGACGGCCGTCGAGATGGCAGGACAGATCGCGATGGGAACGATCGACAGCAGCGTCGCCGCGATCACGAGCCGGCGGCGATCGAGCCGGCCCGCCCGGCCTCCGACGCCGAGCGCACCGATCAGCGCGATCGAGAGGCCGATGACCTGCAGCACGTCGACGCGGAAGAAGGTCTCCGGCCCCTCGAAGCCGTCCATCAGAGCGCCGGCGGCGTTCACCGCGTACCCGATCCCGAGCACCATCGCCCCACGCCGGACGAGGGCGCGGCGGACCGTCTCCGGCGCCTCCCCGCGCGCGTCCGCCGCCTCGATGCGCAGCGCGATGGCGGCCCCGGCGAGCAGCAGGAACGAGGGGAGCGGCAGGGTCCCGAGCACGCGGGTGAACAGGTACGAGGCGTGGGTCTTGTCCTCGGGGCGCACCCAGCCGTCGTACGCGTGCCCCTGGATCATGATCGCCGACGCGAGGCCGCGAGCGACGTCGATCCCCTGCACGCGCGGGCTCGCGTCGCCCATCACGCGTACGCGAGGAAGGGCGCGCGCGCCTCGGCGAAGGCGCGCGCGCCCGCCTCTTCCGCCGCCAGCACCGCGTCGAGCCCGCTGCCGCGCTCGATCGCCTCGCGCACCTCGGGCCCGCCCGTGAGCAGATCGATCGCCGGGCGATCCCCGACGAATTCGTAGGGCTCGGTGCGCCAGGCGAAGCGCTCGCCGGCCTGCCGCTTCATCCCGTCGAGCAGGACGAGATAGGCCGAGTACGCGCGGAACGCGCCCTCGTCGGTGACGTGCACCTGCACGCCGCCGCACACCTGGCCCGCGTGCTTGTGGAACGTCGGCGCGAACGAGAGCGGTCGCAGGACGGCACCTCGCAACGAGACGCGGCGCGCGAGCGCAGCACCGTCGATCCACGGGGCCCCGACGATCTCGAACGGCCGGGTGGTGCCGCGCCCTTCGCTCGCGAGCGTCCCCTCGAGCAGACACCCACCGGGGTAGACCCGCGCCGTCTCGTACGTCGGCATGTTCGGCGAGGGCAGCACCCAGGGCAGGCGCGTCTCGGGGAAGGTCATCGCCCGGCGCCACCCGCGCATCGCGACGACGGAGAGCGCGCGATCGTCCTGCCCCTCGAGCACGCGCGTGCGCGCCGCGAGCTCCCCGATCGTGAGCCCGTGGCGAACGGGGACGTCGTAGAGCCCGACGAACGAGCGGAACCCGGGCCGCTGGGGAGCACCCTCGAGGATCGCGCCGCCGAGCGGGTTCGGACGATCGAGGACGACCGTCTCGATCCCCGCCTTCGCGGCGGCCCGCAGCACGAGGGCAGCGGTCCACACGAACGTGTAGTAGCGCGCCCCCACGTCCTGCAGATCGACGACGATCGCGTCGAGCCCGGCGAGCTGATCGGGGGTCGGCGAGAGCTGGGCCTCGCTCGTCCCGTAGAGCGAGTGGACCGGCACGCCCTCGCGCGTCCGGCCGCGGCCGACCGCGGCCATGTCCTGGGCCTCGCCGCCGAAGCCGTGCTCCGGACCGAAGATCGCTCGGATGTCGGCGCCCGCGCGCGCGAGCACGACCGCCGCATGCACCATCCGTCGATCGACGCTCGCGGGATGCGCCACGAGGCCGATGCGCCGGCCCCGGACACGTGCGCACGCGCCCGCGTCGCCCTGGGCGATCCGATCGAGCCCGGTGAGGACGTCGCTCATCGGCTCACGAGAGCGGCGCAGCCCCGCCGGCCGCGAGGTCGTGGAGCACGGCCATCCGCACGGCGACGCCGGCCTCGACCTGCTCGAGCACTGCGCTCTGCGCGCCGTCGGCGGTCCCGCCGTCGATCTCGACGCCGCGGTTCATGGGGCCTGGGTGCAGCACCATCGCGTCGGGCTTGGCTCGCGCCAGGGTGCGCGGCCCGACACCGAAGGTCTTGCTGTACTCGCGCAGGCTCGGGAGCAGCGCCCCCTCGATGCGCTCGAGCTGGATGCGCAGCGCCATGACCACGTCGGCGCCCTCGAGCGCCTCCTCCATGCGCGTGAACGCTCGGACGCCGAGCGACTCCACGGCCGCCGGCATCAGCGTGCGCGGCCCGACGACGCGGACGTCGCAGCCGAAGTGCCTCAGCAAGATCGCGTTGGACCGGGCCACGCGCGAGTGCGCGACGTCGCCACAGATCGCCACGACGAGGCCGTCGAGCTTGCCCTTGCGACGGCGGATCGTGAACGCGTCGAGCAGCGCCTGGGTCGGGTGCTCGTGGGCGCCATCGCCGGCGTTCACCACGCTCACGCCGAGCTTGTCCGCGATCCAGTGGGGCGCGCCCGACGCTGGGTGCCGGATCACGATCAGATCCGGGTGCATCGCCTCGAGCGTCTTCATCGTGTCGTAGAGCGTCTCGCCCTTCGTCACGCTGCTGGTGGACGTGGTGATGTTCACGACGTCCGCCGACAGGCGCTTGCCGGCGAGCTCGAAGGACGTCCGCGTCCGCGTGCTCGCCTCGTAGAAGACGTTGATGACGCCCTTGCCGCGCAGGGTCGACGCCTTGCGCGTGGGCTTCCTGTTCGCCTCGAAGAAAACGCCCGCGAGATCGAGCAGGCGCTCGATGTCTGCGCGGGCGAGTCCTTCGATCCCGAGGAGGTGGCGCATCGGGCGGCCTTTTTACGAGCGCCGTCCCGCCGCGGTCAACGCCTCACTTGATGATCGTCATCATCCCGCCGATCAGCGGGAGCTGCTTGGCCTTGCCGGACCACGCGTTCATCGACCCGAGGACCGCGAACACGAGGAAGTACAGGCTGCCGACGAGGCTCACCAGGCTCCCGAGCGCACCGACGATCGAGCCGAGCACGCCCGCGAGGACGCCCGTGATGACGTTCACGACGATCGCGGAGATCAGGAAGAGCAGCCCCTGGTTCAGGTGGAACCTGACGAAAGGCGACTGCTTCGCCATGAAGAAGGGGGCGAGCCAGAGGATCCCCCAGTAGCTCAGCACCGCCATGACCTTGTTGTTCGCCGCATCCTGCGGGTCGACCTGCTGACCCCCGCCCTGACCCATCCCCATGTCGTTCATGTCGCGTTCACCCTTTCGAGGGGAGGCCCCCCTTTGTGCGCGGAGCATGCCAGAACGCGGGGGCGATGCGCACGGGTTTCGTGCAGCACGCTCAGCGCGGGGTCGGCGATGGGGCCGGCGGCAGCGCGTGAGGCATCGCCTCGCCCTGCCCCGCCCGCTGGTCCATCTCGTAGCGGGACGGACAGCGCGGGATGACCTGCGACGCGTGGAAGGTGCCGTCGTCGCCGAGCCGCCCCTCGACCACCACGGTGATGCCCATGCCCTCGCGGAACGTGTCCGGCACCACGCATTGCGGGAAATCCACGGCCATCCGGCGTTCTCCCCCCGAGAGCACGAAGTGGTAGTCGCAGGGGTCCTCACGGAACTGCACCGTGCCGTCGACCAGGTCGCCCTCCGCCCGGAGCGTCCGACCCGCGAACGCCGAGGGGTCGGCCATGACCTCCGCGACGGTGTGTGAGTAGACGAAGACGTCCTGGCTCGAGGTCAGGAGAAAGGTCACGGCACCGCCGAGCAGGAGCAGGACGATGGCGATCTTGGCGAACGCCATGGCACCCGAGGCGCCCTTGGCGGGGGCAGCACGCGCCGGGGTCCCCAACTTCGCGGCGGAGAGCTCGTCGGCCGATCGCGGTTCGCCGTCCATGGCGTCAGTATGCGCGCGCCCTGGCCAACGGCCAATCGCGCTCAGCGACGGTGGGACGCGAGCAGCTCGGCGTAGGTGGGCTCGCCCTCGAGCACGCCGACGAGACGCAGGCCGGTCTCGGGCCGCTTGCCGTCGATGGACCACACCACCTCGGTCTGGAGCGAGATCGCGGCGCCCAACGCGTCCCGAAAGGAGAGCTTCAGCCTCGATCCCACCGGGGGCGGCGGGCAGTCACGGAGTCGCACGCCCCCCTCGCTCGCGTCGACGATCGCGGCGCGCGTCGTCCAGCGATCGGTCTCGCACCAGGCGGACACACGGAGCGCGACGCGGGGGTGTTGCCTCAAGTCCCTCATCCCTGGCGCTGGCCGCATCGCTGCGCCCCCCCGCGGCCATCGAGACGACCATACAGAAAGGCCGCCGGGGCACCAAAGAAAAAGGAGCCGGGCGAAGATCGCCCGACTCCCGCGTGGCGAGCACTCCGGTCGTGATCAGCCCGTGACCCAGTTGCGGAGCAGGAACGAGATGATGAGGGCGTAGATCACGAGCGACTCGATGAACGCCAGACCGATGATCATCGGCTGGAAGATCTTGTCGGCCGCGTTGGGGTTGCGGGCGATGCCGTCGAGGGCCGCCGCGGCCGCCTTGCCCTGACCGAGCGCGCCGCCGAAGGCCGCCAGACCGAGGCCGAGGCCCGCCGCGAGGGCGCCCCAGCCACGAGCGCCCCACTCCGCCGCGTCCACGTCCTGCGCGAACGCGGTCGAGGCCACTGCGAGCGTGACGAGGAACGTGGTGAATCCGAGCATCTTCTTGTTCATGGAGCCTCCTTGACCTTCTCTGTCGTCGTCTGCGCCCGCCCCCCCGCATTTTGCTGAGGCGCAGGACCTTGGGCCGCTCGCCCTTCGGCGCGCGGCGAGAACTCGTTCAGTGGTGCGCTCCGGCCTCGTGACCGTGCCCCTCGTGTCCGTCCCCGTGGTCGTGCGTCTCGATGGCCATGCCGATGTAGACCGTCGAGAGCAGGCAGAAGACGACCGTCTGCACGACGATGACCATCGTGCCGAGCAGCATCGGCAGCACCGCGAGCGGGATCACCCACGGCAAGAGCGACGCGAAGATCGCGACCACGAGGTGGTCCGCGAAGATGTTCGCCATGAGACGCAGCGAGAGCGAGATCGGCCGGACGAAGTGGCCGATGACCTCGAGCATGAACATCAGCAGGTTCAGCGGGATGCCGAGCGGCCCGAGCCAAGGGCCGAAGAGGTGCTTGATGTGGCCGAAGCCGTTCTTCTGGATGCCGTAGACGTGGGTCGTGAAGAAGACGATCACCGACGCGACGACCGTCGTCTTGAGCGACTCCGTCGGCGGGATGACCCCCGGCACCATGCCGATGAGGTTCGAGAAGAAGATCCAGAAGGCGCAGGCGCCGATGAGCGGGAGGAAGTAGCGCGCGGCGTCCTTCCCCATCGTGTCGCTCATCATCTTGTAGACGCCGCCCGTGAAGAGCTCGACGAAGGTGCGGACGGTGAGGCGGTCCTCCGGCACGATCGCCGCCTGGGTGTCGCGGATGCCGGCGTTCGCGACGAGCGCGAGCACCGTGAGGATCGCGAGCACCACCCACGCCCACGCGACGTGCTGCACGTTGGCGCCGTCGTGCCCGTAGTGCTCGTGGGCCATCCACGTCGTGTCGTCGCCCATCAGGACGCCGTTGATCGCCGCGGCCCGCGCCTCGATCCAGCGGAAGAGGCCGGGGAACCAGATGCTCAGCCAGGACTCGTGCTCGGGCATCGCTACTTGGTCTCCGAGGGCTGCACGTCACCGGCCGCGGTGGCCGAGGGGGCGCGCGCGTCCGCCAGGCCGCCGAAGACGACGCCCAGCACCATCGCGCTGATACCGATCAGGAACCCGAGGGCGCTGACGCGGCCCGACGCGAGGACGAGCGCGCAGGCGAGGAGCACGGCCGTCATCTTGCCGACCAGCGTGAGCGACAGGATCGTGCGTCCGCTGTCACCGGCGGCGAGCAGCCGCCGCCCCAGCAAGCGCGTGACCAGCCAGTCGCCGATCGCGATCGCCGCGCCCGAGAGCGCCCCGATCCCGACCTCGGTGGAGACGAAGAACGCCGCGACCGAGAGCAGCACGCCGAAGGCCGCTACGTAGGTCGTGATTCGGTCGATCTGTCTCATCGGGGGGGGTCGTTCTGGGGGAGCTTCTTCGTGGGCCGGGGCGCAAACCGCATCAGGCTCCGGATTCCTGCGGCCGCGCCGATCGCGAGGCCGATGATGGTGAACCAGGGACTCGTTCCCAGGCGGTCGTCGATCCACGAGCCGCCGAAGAGACCGAGGAGGGTCGCAACACCCAGCTCCGATCCGACCGCAAGCGCGCGGTTGCGGGAAAGAAGCTGGTTGCTCATCGGTCCCTGAAAGCGCGCGCCATGTAGCACCCGCGAAAATGAGCGTCAAGCAAGCCCGGGCCCGCGGGCGAGCCGAGAAAGCCGGAGGATTCACACCGGGCCGGCCCACCGTACTAGGCTCGCGTCCGCGATGACCGACAGCACCTCCCGAGCCCTCTTCGAGCGCGCGTGCCGCGTCCTGCCCGGCGGCGTCAACTCCCCCGTCCGCGCCTTCCGGGCCGTCGGCGGCACCCCCGTCTTCGTGTCGAGCGCGGCCGGGGCATGGCTCACGGGCGCGGACGGCACCAGGTACGTCGACTACGTGGGCAGCTGGGGCCCCATGATCCTCGGGCACGCCCACCCCGACGTGGTCGAGGCCATCTCGGACGCAGCGACGCGCGGCTCCAGCTACGGCGCGCCCACGGCCGGCGAGGTGGACCTCGCCGAGCACATCGTGCGCCTGATGCCGTCGATCGAGATGCTGCGGATGACCTCGAGCGGCACCGAGGCGGTGATGGGCGCGCTGCGCGTGGCCCGCGGCTTCACGGGCCGCGATCTCGTCGTGAAATTCGAGGGCTGCTACCACGGCGGCGCCGACTACCTGCTCGTGAAGGCAGGCAGCGGCCTCGCCACCTTCGGCGTGCCGACCAGCGCGGGCGTGCCGGCGGCGATCGGCGGGACCACGATGGTCCTGCCGTTCAACGACCTCGCGGCGGCGGAGGCGCTGTTCGCGGCGCGCGGCGCCGAGATCGCAGCGCTCGTCCTCGAGCCGGTCGTCGGCAACATGGGCCTGGTGCCGCCCGAGCCAGGCTTCCTCGAGGGGCTGCGCACGATCACGGCGCGACACGGCGCGCTGCTCGTGTTCGACGAGGTGATGACCGGCTTCCGCGTGGCGCTCGGCGGCGCACAGCAAGCGTTCGGCATCCGCCCCGACCTCACCTGCCTCGGCAAGATCGTCGGCGGCGGTCTGCCCGTGGGCGTCTACGGCGGGCGACGCGAGATCATGCAGAAGGTCGCCCCGCTCGGTCCCGTCTACCAGGCGGGGACCTTGAGCGGAAACCCGCTCGCCGTGGCCGCCGGCGAGGCGACGCTGCGCGCGATCGAGACGCCCGGCTTCTACGACGCGCTGGAGGCGAAGAGCGCGCGCCTCGAGCGGGCGATGGTGGCCTCCGCGTCCCGCGCCGGCGTGCCGCTCCGCGTGCAGCGCGTCGGCTCGATGCTCACCCCGTTCTTCCTCGAGGGGCCGGTACGGCGCTGGGAAGATGCGGCCAGGAGCGACACCGCGCGCTTCGGCGCGTGGCACGCGGCCATGCTCGCGAGAGGGGTCCTCTGGCCGCCCGCGCAGTTCGAGGCCGGCTTCGTCTCGATCGCGCACGACGAGGCCGCGCTCGCCGCGACCGAAGCGGCGCTCCAGCACGCGTTCGCGGCGGTGGCCTGAGCCGGAAACGGTCCCGAACGTTCGATTGACCGGACGGGCCGCCGGGGAGAGCATCCGAACAGATGGCTGACTCCTCTGCCCGGATCTCGACGAAGTTCCGTCGAGCACCGACGCGATACGTGCCGCTCGTGCGGCTCGCGTCGGGCGGCATGGCCGAGGTGTGGAAGGGCAACGCGATCTTCGAGACGGGCGAGAAGCACCTCGTCGCGATCAAGCGCGTGCTCCCGCAGCTCGCCCAGGACGCCACCTACCGGGGGATGTTCGAGGACGAGGCGCGCCTCGGGATGCTGCTCAAGCACCCGAACATCGTCCGCGTGCACGACGCCCGTGAGGTCGGCGGGACGTTCATCATGATCATGGAGCTCGTCGACGGGACGTCGCTCAAGGCGATCCTCGAGCGGGCCCACGCGCGACAGGCGTGCATGCCCCCGGCGACGGCCTTCTTCATCGCGCGACAGCTCGCGAGCGCCCTGGCGTATGCGCACTCGGCGCGCGATCCAAGCGGACAGCCGCTCGGGATCATCCACCGCGACGTTTCTCCCCACAACCTCCTCCTGGGCAAGGAGGGCTCGGTGAAGCTCGCCGACTTCGGCCTCGCGGACGCGAGCGTGCACTCGACCCAGCTCGGCGGAGGAATGCTCGGAGGCAAGCTCGGCTACCTCGCGCCCGAGATCATCGAGCAGCAGCCCTCGACCGCGCAGATCGACGTGTTCGCGGTCGGGATCGTGCTCTGGGAGATGCTCGCGGGCCGCCGCCTCTTCCACGGCGAGGACGACACCGGCACCGTGCGCGCCGTCGCGAAGTGCGAGGTCGCGCCGCCCTCGCGCTTCAACCGGCGCATGACGGCGGAGCTCGACGCCGTGGTCCTGCGCGTCCTCGACCGGGATCCGCGCCGGCGTACGCCCGGCGCCGAGGCGCTCGTCGCCGATCTCGACCGCGCCATCGCGCGGATCGATCCCAACGTCTCGATGCGCGACGTCTCGCTCGTCGTCGGGCTGCACCTCGCGACCGAGCCCGCGCCCGCGGCGCCGAGCGCGGCGGCGTCTGCGGCGGCGTTCATGGAGGAGCTCGACGCGTTCGTGAGCACCGGCGGCGCCGGCGACATCGGCGCGGCGCCGCTCGACCCGGACGCGTTCGGCGGCCGGTATTGATCAGGTGCGCTCCGAGGACGCGGCCACCCCGTCACCGTAGGGTGATCGATCCGTCCGGCGCGAGCCGGTAGACCCGCGCGCTGATGGCGTGGGGCGCCCGCGCGTGGTCGTCGGCGGCGCGCGCCGCGAGAGAGCGCGCGAGCGCGGGGGTGTCGGCCGACGCGAGGAGCGCGTCGCGATGCGGCACGGCGACCAGACACGGCGCGCCGATCTCCGGCGCGAGCGTCTCCGAGAGGGCCGGCAAGAGGATCCGAGCCGAGTCGTGGCCGTCGCCGGAGCGCGCGACGACGATCGGGCCCTCGTCCGTGTCGACGCGGGCGAGCCGCGCGCGATCCGAGCGAGCGGCGAGGTTCGTGATCGCGTGCGCCGCCACGTCGTCGACGCCCCACGACCAGCGGGCGAGATCCCGCTCCGTCACGAAGCGCGAGCGGCCTTCGTAGGCGATCACCCACGCGACGCGCAGCTCGTCCGCCACGGATCGCGCGAGCACCGGCAGATCGAAGCGCGGGCCGACGAGCCGCGGGAACACCCGCGCGCGCGCCTCCTCGGCCGAGATCTCGGTCACCGCGCCGCCCGGGAGCATCTCGACGAGCTTGCGCGCGGCGCTCGCGACGGCCGCGTCGCTCTCCCCCGCGGTCGCCGCGATCGCGCGGGACAGATCCACCTCGGCCTCACCGACTCGAAGCGTCCGGTCGAAGCGACCGACGATCGCGAGGTCGTCTCGGAGCTCGCCGAGGCTGCGCTCGAACGCGAGCGCGACGCGCGCGATCGGCCCCCTGCCCTCCGCCTCGCGCTCCGCGAGCGCCACCGCGTCGACGAGCGCGGCGCGCGCCGGCTCCGTGTCCAGCGCCTCGTCGATCGCGCCGAAGGGATCGAAGAACCCCGCCACTCCGAGGCGGATCCGATGCACGCCTGCGCGCTCCACGTGCGAGCCGCCCAGCCGAGACACGAGCACCATCGCGAGGAACGCGCCCGCGCCCTCGAGGAATGCGCTCTCCTCGGCGGCGCTCGCGCCCGAGCGCGCCGCGAAACGGTCGATCGCCCGAGCGAGCGCGACGAGGGCCTCCGGCCCGGGCGGGATCTCCGCACCCAGCTCGCGCGCGGCGAACGCCGCCGCGACCGGAGCGAGCGCGCCGCCGCCGCGAACCTCCCCGATCCAGGCCCAGGCCACGCGCTCGGCTCTACCCGCGCAGGACGTCGCGGGCGATGAGCAGCCGCTGCACGTCGCTCGCGCCCTCGTAGATCCGCAGCGCGCGCACGTCCTCGTAGAGGCGCCCGACGACCGATCCCTCGATCACGCCTCGCCCGCCGTGGAGCTGAACCGCCATGTCCACGACGCGGAACGCGGCCTCGGTCGCCGCGAGCTTGCCCATGCTCGCCGTGCGTCCGAGCTGAGCGCGCTGTGCCTCGGTCTCCCGCCCCTGGGCCTTGCGCAGCTCGGCGACGAGGTCCGCGACCGCAGCCGCGCGGTAGACCAGCAAGCGAGCGCTCTCCACGTCGAGCGCCATGTCGGCCAGGTGCATCTGCACCGCCTGCTGCTCGGCGAGCGGCACCCCGAACTGCGTGCGCGTCTTCACGTGCCGCACCGTCTCGTCGAGAGCGCGCTGCGCGAACCCGAGCGCCGCCGCGCCCACCGTCGGCCGCAGCTTGTGGAGCGTCTCGAGCGCGATCGAGAGGCCGTCGCCCTCCTGCCCGATCCGCTGCGACGCCGGCACGCGCACGCCCTCGAGGAACACCGATCCGATCGGGTGGCCACCGAGGACGCGGGTGCGCTTGGTGTCGAGGCCCTTGCTCCGGGCCGGCACGACGAAGGCGCTCAGCCGACGCTTGGTGTCCTTGCCCGCGGTGGCCGCGAACACGACGTAGAACGACGCGACGCCCGCGTTCGAGATGAGGATCTTCTCGCCGTCGAGGACGTAGGTCTCGCCCTCGCGCCGCGCCGTGGTCTCGATTCCGCCGAGGTCCGAGCCCGCCTCGGCCTCGGTGAGCGCGAACGCCGCCACCGTCTCGCCCGCGGCGACGCCGGGCAGCCACTCGCTCTTCTGCGCCTCCGACCCGCGCGCCGTGATCGGGTAGCTACCGAGCGCCTGCATCGCGAACGCGAGCTCCACGAGCGGCGAGGCGTGCCCGAGGCGCTCGCGCGCGAGGCAGAGCGCGACCGATCGCACCGAGTCGAAGGCTCCCCCGAGCGCGCTCGGGACGACGAGCCCGAGCAAGCCCCGCTCCCCGAGGAAGCGCACGATCGCCGGGAGCGCCGCTTCCGGGCTCGGCGCCGTCTGCTCGACGCGGCACGCCTCGACGGCGATGCGCGAGGCGGTCGTCCAGGCCTCTCGCACCACGTCGGCGTCGCAGAACGCTCTCTCGATCACGTCGTCGGAGCACGAAGGGGGTGCGCGCATCGTCGGCCTCTTCTCGTTCGGCGGTTCGCCCTGGGCCTCACCGGAACTTCGGCGGGCGCTTCTCGCGGCCCGCATCGTACGCCTCGCGGAAGTCGGCGTGCTGCATGCAGATCGCCTGGGCCTGCGCCTCGGCCTCGATGCCCGTGAGGAAGTCCACGCTGGCCTCGTAGTCGAGCATCTTCTTGGTCATCCCGTGCGCGAACGAGGGGCCGGCGGCGATCGTCCTGGCGAGCGCGAGCGCCTGGCCCGGCAGCTCCTCGAGCGGGACCACCCGGTTCACGAGGCCGATCCGCTCGGCGCGCTCCGCCGGCACGAAGTCGCCCGTGAGCAGCAGCTCGCTCGCCAGCCCGAAGCCCACGATGCGCGGCAGGAGCCACGACGCGCCCATGTCGGCGCCCGAGAGGCCGACCTTCGGGAAGAGGAACGCGATGCGCATGTCGGGGCTCGCGAGGCGGATGTCCGAAGCGATCGCCATGACCGCGCCCGCTCCGCAGGTCACCCCGTGGAGCGCGGCCACGACCGGCGCCCGGCACTGGTGGATCGCGGCGACGAGCGCCCCGGTCAGTCGCGTGAACTCGAGCAGGCCTGGCATGTCGCGCGAGAAGAGCTCGCCGATGATGTCACGGACGTCGCCGCCCGAGCAGAAGCCCCGCGGCCCCTCGCCGGACAGGACGACCGCGCGCACGGCGGCCGTCTCGTGCATCTCGCGGAAGGCCTCGGTCAGCGCGCGGTAGCTCGCGAACGTCAGCGCGTTGATGCGATCGGGCCGCGCGAGCGTGACCCTCGCGACGCCGTCCTCGAGCCCGTAGGTGAAGCCTTCCTGGCGAATCGTCATGGCCGCTGGATCGCACGCCCGCGGCGCGAGATCCAGCCGGGCCCGACGGCGGGGTCAGCCGCAGCTGCCGCCCGTGCAGTTCTGGGAGCCGGAGCAGGGGCTCCCCGTCCCACACATGCAGCTGCTCGCGGTGCAGCGATCGGCCGAGAAGCCGCACGTGGCACGGCACGCGCCGCAGTTGTTCGCATCGCTCGTGGTGTCGATGCAGCCGGCCGTGCAGCACGTCTGCCCGGCAGGGCACGCGCCGACGCCGGGCTCGCCGAGGCAGTCGCACATCCCGTCGGTCGTGCACGCGTCGGCGCGCGACGCCTCGATGCCGGCACACCCCGCGCAGCAGTCGGACGACTCGTCGATGCGCGTGTCGCAGTCGTTGTCGAGCCCGTCGCAGGTCTCGTGTCCCCCGGGCACGGACAGACGCGGCGGATACGTGTTGCGATCGCGATCGTTGCAGTCGCACATCGTCAGGTCGGTGTCCGTCGGTCGGCAGGCGTCGAAGTGGTCCCCGTCGTTGTCGCCGCACGGGTCTTCCATCCCGTCGCAGTTCTCGTCGATGTGGTCGCCGCACAGCTCGACGGAAGGGACGCAGCCGCCATCGATGCCGGGCCCGACGTCCGGGCGGCCGACGACGCCGGTGTCGTTGCCGCCGGAGCCGGAGTCCATGCCGCCGCCGGTCCCTGCGTCGTTGCCCGTCCCGCCGCCCCCGCAGCCGGCTGCGCCGCATGCGAGCGCCAGCCCCGTCGTGAGGAGCACACGCTGCAACGGGCTCATGCCGCCCTCCGCGCGCGGCGCCGCGCCGCGACGAGACCGAGCAGCAAGAGCGCCGCCAGCGCACCGCTCGGGCCGGTCCCGCCAGCGCGACACCCGCACCCGCCGACGCGCCGAGGGCCGCGTCCGGCATCGTCGGTGCCGCCGCCGCCGCCGTCCAGTCCGCCCGAGCCGCTGTCGGGGAAGACGATGCCGGCGTCGTGGCCCATCACGCCCGCGTCGCTGTTGTTGAAGATGCAGTGACCGACCTCGCAGTGCTGGTTGGCCGGGCACATCGCCCCCGCGCAGCCGTCGATGCAGGTTCCGTCCTGGCAGTACCAGCCGGGCTCGCACACGGTGAGGTCGCAGCCCGCCGGCGAGCACGTGCCGTCCGCGTTGCACGAGGAGCCTGTCGGGCAGGGGTGGCACGGGCACGTCGGGACGCAGTTTCCATCCTGACAGACGAAGCCGGTGTCGCAGGTGATGGTCTCGCAGAGGTCGGTGCAGCGACCGGCCGCGCACTGCTGGTTGTGCGGGCAGACGACGCCCGTACACGAGTCCACGCAGGTGCCGTGGACGCAGCGCTGGTTCTCCGGGCAGGGCACGCCCACGCACGACTCCTCGACGCATCGCCCGTCGGGGTTGCACGTGTAGCCCACCGCACAGCTGCTCTCGAGGCAGTTGGCGATGCACGTGCCGAGCACGCACACCTGAGAGGCGGGGCAGAGCCCCGAGCCGTCGTCGACGCTGCCGTTGCAGTCGTTGTCGATGTTGTCGCACGTCTCCGTCGACGAGCCGCTGACCGGCTCGCAGGTGACGCCCGCGGCGCGGCAGACGTTCACGCCGATGCCGCACGCGCCGACCATGCCGGAGACCGGGCAGGGTGTGCCGCCGCCCGCGCAGAGCAGCGCACCGCCGCGCACGCTGAACCGGAACACGCCGGGCTCGGCGACGTTGGTCAGCGTGCAGACGTTGATCACCTCGTTCGTGAGCGACTCCCGGATCGTCACGTAGTTCGTCCCGTCCGTCGCATCGAAGCCGACCTGGGCGGGGGTACAGCCGGTCCCGGTGCAGGTGCCCTGCGGCGTCGAGCCGCTCGCGGTGCCGGCGACCCACTCGCACTTGTTGTAGCGGAACTCGACGTCGAAGTCGCCCGAGCCACAGGTGCCCGTCGCGTTCCTCAGGATGAGCTGGAAGCTCATCCGATGCTCGTAGTGCATGCTGTAGTAGCCGACGTCGAACCACGTGATGGTCATCTCGCCGATGCGCGACATGTCGTAGTACACGCGGTTGTGGCCCGCCGCGACCGGGCCGCCCGAGGTCGGATTGCGCGTGTCGATGTCGGCCCAGTAGGGCGCGATCATGGGCGAGACGCCGCTGAGCGCCTGAGGGAAGGCGGTGGGCGTGAACCTGCTGAGGCCGGCGTGGAACGTGATGTTGCCGTTCGTGTTGATCCACATCGTCGTGTACGGGCCGCCGTAGAAGTTGAGGCCGCCCGGGAACACGCCGCTGATGTCGATCGGCCCCTCGTAGCCGTCGTCGTTCTGGGGGACCATGAAGTAGCCGAAGTCGGCCGGTCCGCCGAAGCCCGCGTTCAGGTCGACGCAGCCGGGCACGCTCCCCGAGCCAGTGCCCTGGTGCCAGCCCTGCGTCCCGGAGGGCACGCACGTCTGGGCGGAGGCGTTGGGCGCGGCGAGCGCGGTGAGGAGCACCGAGAAACCGACGGTCAAGCGACGCATCACGACCTCACGTTGGACTGGGAGAAGCGTTCAGGAACGACCACGACGGCGGCGAACGAGCGCCGCCAGCCCGATGAACAAGGCGAGCCCGAGCGGGCGCTCGCTCGCGCGGCCGACGTCGCAGCCGCAGCCGCTGCTGCGGCGCGCCGGAGCGCGGCCGGCGTCGTCTCCGACGCTGCTCGCGTCCATGCCGCCCGACGTACCGGCGTCCACGGGAGGCATGCCCGAGTCCGGCAGGATGATCGCGGCGTCGCGGCCCATGACCATGCCCGCGTCGGGCACGGGCACGGCGACGCAGGCGCCCGCGGTGCACATCTGGCCGATCGGACACGTCACGCCGGCGCACGAGTCGACGCAGGTCCCGCCGCTCGCGCAGTGCTGGCCCGCGGGACAGCTCGTCGTGCCGCAGCCCGCCTCCACGCACGCGCCCGTCGACGCCTGGCACTCCTGGCCCGTCCCGCACGTGCCGCCCATCGTGCAGCGCAGGACGCAGGCGCCCGCGTCGCACACGGTGCAGTCGTCGCACGTCAGTCCGGTGCACGCGTCGACGCAGCGACCCTCGACGCACGACGCGCCGTCGGGGCAGACCACACCGTCACAGGCGCCGACGCACGCGCCGCCCGCCGTGCAGCGCTGGCCGGCCGGGCAGCTCATCGTCTCGCAGCCCGCCTCCACGCACACGCCGGAGGGCGCGCACACGAGCGGCGCGCCGCACGAGCTCTCGAAGCAGTTGGCGACGCACGAGCCGGAGCGGCAGACGAAGCCCGGGGAGCAGAGGCTCGCGCCGTCGTCGACCATGCCGTTGCAGTCGTTGTCGATGTTGTCGCACGTCTCGGCTGCGGGGAACACCTGCTGGACGCACTCCGTGCCGCTGCCGACGCAGTTGGTGCGACCCATCGCGCACACGCCCATCTGGCCGGGGACCGGGCACGGCGCGCCGGCGTCTGGGCAGATGACGCCGCCGGAGCGGATCTGGAAGCGCCAGATGCCGGGCATGCCGACGTTCGAGTCCTGGCAGAGCGTGCGACCGATCGCGTGGGTCATCCGCGAGTTCATGATCTCGACGAAGTTCATGCGGTTGCCCGCGTCGAACCCCGCCTGCGCGGGCGTGCCGCTGCTGCTGCCCGCGGGCGCCGTGCACATGCTGGGCGATCCCGTGCACGGGAACGAGCCCAGCGGGCAGATGCGCATGCCCAGCAGGTTGATGCACCGGGCGCTCATGTCCATCGTGCTGGTGCCCGCCGGGGCGAAGCCGCCGGTGCCCCCGCTCGCGTCACCCGTCTCCCACTCGCAGCGGTTGTAGCGGAACTCCACGTCGAAATCGCCGGCGCCCCCGCAGGCCGTCGTCGGCGCAGCCGTGAGGACGAGCTGGAAGCTCATGCGGCGGTCGTCGTGGCAGGTGTAGTAGCCGACCTCGTCCCAGGTGAAGACGGCGCGGCCGGGCTCGAACGCCCACCACACGCCGTTGGCCGCGAAGGGCTGGCAGGGACTGCAGTTCGTGCAGGTGGTCCCCATCGCTTCGGTGCACGAACCGTCCGCGTTGCGGATGTCCACGTCGGCCCAGAACGGCGCGATCATCGGGTTGGTCGAGACCGGAAAGGGCGCGGGCGTGTACTGCGACACCGGGCCGGACATCGTGATGTTGCCGTTGGTGTTGACGTAGATGCTGTGGTGGGTCGCCGAGAAGAAGTGCAGACCCATCGGGAAATAAGGGTCGATGTTGATCATCGGCCCGCTTCCGTCGTCGTTCTGCCCGAGGCACGACGAGTTGCTCCCGAACCCGGCCGTGCCGCCGAGCGGCGTGGAGCCGTCGAGCATCGTCGTGATGAGCGGGACGCCGCAGTAGCGGTCGTTCGCCGCGTCGTCGGCCATGTCGCTCGCAGCGATGCATCGCTGGGCCGCGGCGGGGGACGTCACGATCGTGGCGCCCGCGAGAGCGATGAAGCCCAACCAAGACCCGCGACCAAGCATCCCGACCTCCGATCGACCGCGCGACAAGCGATCCACGGTACCACGCACGCTCCAGGGCGAGCCGCGATTCACGCACGGACGGCGCCAGAAATGGAGGTGCATGTAGGCGCGCCACGCCTCCGCCCTCACGGGGGGAGGACCGCGGTCGCCTCGATCTCCACCAGCGCCCCCTCCTCCAGCAGCGCGGCGACCTGGACGAGGGACATCGCGGGGTAGTGCTTGCCCATGTGGGTCCGGTACGCGACGCCGATGGCCTTGGTCGCGGCCAGGTACGCGCTCTTGTCGCTCACGAAGATCGTGAGGCGGCCGACGTGCTCGGCGAGCCCACCGGCCGCGCGCACCACCTCGAGCACGTTGGCCAGGGCGCGATCGAACTGCGCCACCATCCCGTCCTCGAACGTCCCGTCCGTGCGCCAGCCGACCTGTCCCGCGACGAAGAGGATGCGGCCCGCGGGGTACGCGAGGCCGTTCGAGTAGCCGCGCGGGGCGGCGAGCGTGGGAGGATTGACGATCGTCGCGCTCATCTTCGCCTCACCCCTGCGCCTCGAGGTCGATGCTGCTCGCCGTGTCCTTCTGCGGGAGGATCATGCGGAACACGGTGTGGCCGGGCCGGCTCTCGACCTCCATGGTGCCGCCGTGGTCCTCGGCGACCTTCTGCACGACGGCGAGGCCGAGGCCGGTGCCTCCCTCCTTGCCGTGCGTGGCGAAGCTCTCGAACAGGCGGTGGCGGATCTCCTCGGGGATGCCCGGGCCGTCGTCCTCGAAGCTGAGCACCAGCGCGCGGTCGGCGCGGCGCGACACGGTGATCTTGAACGTCCCTCCCCGCTTGCGCGCGTGCGGGGGGCCGATCGCCTCGGCCGCGTTGCGCGCGAGGTTGTGCACCGCGCGCTGGATCTTGTGCTGATCCAGGCGCGCGACGCCCTTGTCCTCGAGCACGAGGTCGATCGAGATGCCCTTGGTCTCGAGCTCGCGCTCGAGCTGCTCCTTGAGCTCCTCGAAGAACTGCTTGAGGTAGACCTTGCGCACCCAGACGCTGCGGTCGCCGCGCGCGAACGCGATCGTCTCGCGCGTCATCGCGTTGATCAGCTCGACCTGGCGCCGGACCGCCTCGGCGTACTTCTCTCGAACGCTCGCGTCGTTCTCGAGCACGAGCTCGCGCGTGTAGCCGGCGATCACGGCCATCGGCGTCTTGAGATCGTGGATGACGCCCGAGAGCAGCTGTCCGATCGTCGAGAGACGCTCCTGCTTGTCGCGCCGCGCGCGCGCGGTGGCGATCGAGATCGCGCTCGAGATGTGGCTCGCGATGAGGGTGGCGAAGCGCACGTCGTCGTCGCCGAAGGGCGCGGTGCCCTTCTGCTTGTTCAGGAGCTCCAGAGCGCCCACGCCGTCCTCCCAGGCGAGGGGGACGGCGAGGACGGAGCGCGGGTGGTACCCGACGCGATCGGCGACGTCGGCGAGGTGCCGCCCGTGGGGCTGGGCGCCCCCCTCGCGGCGCGCGACGTCGTTCTCGAAGCGCGGCTCGCCGTTCTGGGCGACCCAGCCGCAGATCCCTGTGCCCGCGGGGATGCGCAGGCCCTTGACCTTCTCGGGCGCACCTCCGATGGCGCAGCGGAACCGCAGGTCCCCGCTCGCGCCCTCGGAGAGCAGGATCGACCCCGCCTCGACGCCGACGGCGGCGACCGCGCGCTTCAGCACGCCCTCGAGGAGGTCGTCGAGGCGGTCGGCGCTCGCGGCGATGCCGGCGATCTCCATGAGCACGTCGAGCTCGGCGACCTTGCGCTCGAGCTCGCGCTTGGTCTCGAGCAGCTCCATGTTCTTCTGCACGGTCTGCACGAAGAACTTGCCGTTCTCGATCGCGACGGCCGCCTGGGAGGCGAGCGCGGACAGCATCGCCTCGTCCTCCACGTGGAAGACCCCGTTGCGCTTGTTGAGGCACTGCACGACGCCCATGCGCCCACCGGTCCGGTTCCGCATCGGCGCGCAGAGCATCGAGCGCGAGCGGTAGCCGGTCTTCTGGTCCCAGGCGGGATCGAAGCGGGCGTCCCGGTAGACGTCCTCGATGTTCACGACCTGCCCGGTCTGCGCGCACCAGCCGGCGAGGCCCTCGCCGACGTTGATCCGGATCTCGTGGCGCTCGGCGCCCTCCGCGACGCGCGAGACGAGGCTCTTCTCCCCGTCGAGCAGGTAGATGGTCGTCCGGTCCGCCTCCATCACCCGCGTGATGCGGCTCGCGATGACCATCAGCAGCTCGTCGCCGTCGAGGATGGTCCCGGACGCGGCGCCGATGTCCTGCAGCGCCAGCAGCTTGCTGTGCTCGAGGTCGAGCTGCTCCCGCAGCCCCGCGATCTCCTGGGACTGCGTCGACCAACCGCCGTCGCGCTGCCGGGTCTCTCGCACCGAGAGGTTAGCGTCTCACGGCGGGTGCGGCCGTTTCAACCGCGGCGGATGCCCGGGGGATCAATACCCCTGACGGAGCTCGGCGCGGTCGCCGACCTCGACCGTCCGGGTCGCGCGCGTGATGAACAGACCGGCGCTGTGGGGGCGGAGCGAGACGACGCGGCCCTCGCCGATGACCTCGTCGGGGTAGTCGTGCGCGTCGCCCGAGGAGTCGACGGAGGCCCCGACCGCCGAGGCGCTCGTGCCGATCGTCCCGAGCCCACGCTGCCACTCGTCGCCGCGGCGCACGATGTAGAGGCGGTTGCCCAGCTGCAGGCCATCGCTCTCGCCGAGCGGGACGAACACGATCTGGTCGCTGCCCAACAGGACGTGCGGGCTCAGCATGGCCACCACCTCGGTGTCCGCGTCGCGATCGGCACGGACCGGCGCGACGACGTCGAAGCGCCTCGGGATCGCGGCGACGCGGAAACCGCGCTCGATCGGCTCGAGCGCCTCGATCAAGGTCGCGCGCGCCGTGTGACGCTCGGCGTCCCAGGTGTCGACGCGGACGGTACCGAGGATCCGGACCAGCGTGCCCTGCTCTCCGCTCTCGCGCGCGCCCGCCTCGATCTCGCGGAAGATGGTGTACTCACCCTGGGGCGTCCCCTCGACGTGATCGAAGCGGACGTAGACCTCGTCGAACGGGGAGAGCAGCATGTGGTCCGTCGGCGAGCCGACGACCTCGCCCGCCTCGTCGAGCGCCTCGGGATCCAGCCAGCCCTGCTCGCGCAGCCAGATCGTGTCGTCGTCGTGCCGCTCGGTGTGGACCACGCGAGGGTGCGGGGCGGACGCCGACACCGGCGCTCCTTCCGCCGGGACGAGCCGGACCTGATCCAGCGGGTAGATCCAGTGCGGGTTGGTGATCTCCGGGTTGTACGACCACACGCGCGGCCACTCGTACGGGTTGCCGTAGTAGTGCTCGCTGATGTCCCAGAGGGTGTCGCCCGAGATCACGGTGTGCGTCGCCGGCACCTCGTGGCGGGCGCCGGTGATGGTCATGCCGCCCCCGCTCGCGCGCGCCTCGTCGAGCGTGCTCGGGCCGGAGGGAACGCGCTCGTCGTCGGCGCTGCTGTCGCGCACGTCGATCCACGAGTCGGAGTACTGCGCGCTCGCCACCGTCGGCAGGGCGAGCAACGCGAGGGCGATCGACATGCGCATGAGGCGCGCGCGAAGGGGTCCGTTCATCACGCATCCTCCAGAGGCGCCGTACGCGCCGCGACGGTCCCCGGATACTGCTCGCGGACGCGGCGGAAGATCTGCCGCGCTCGCTCGCTCTCGCCGAGCCGTTGGTAAGCGAAACCGATGCGCAAGAGCGCATCCGGAACCTTGTTGCCGGCGGGAAACCGCTCGATCATCGCCGTCAGCTCGGTGATCGCGGCGGCGTAGTCGCGCTGTGCGTAGAGCACCTCGCCGCGCCAGTACATCGCGTTGTCGGCGTACGCGTGATCGGGGTGGGCCAGCACGAAGCGGCCGAGCGCGTCGAGCGCGAGGTCCCACTGCCGCGCGGTGACGTACGCGAGCGCGGCGCGGTACTCGACGGCGATCGCCTCGTCGGCCGGCGAGGCCACGGGAGCGCTGACCTCCGATGCGACGAGGACGGGCGTCGTCGGGATCGCCGGCACCGAGTCCGGCGCCCCGGGCGTGAGCACCACGGGCAAGCGTCCGAGCGCCCCGGGGGGCGGCGCGGCGACGACGGACGGTGCGACCGGACCGGGGAGCACCGAGACTTCGGACGCGGGCGCTCCGTACAGGCGCAGGACGGGGCGCGAGCCGCCCGACGTCTCCGGCTCGTCGTCGCTCGCGAGCGTCGTGAAGTCCGGCGCGGGCTCCTCGTCGTGCGCGGCGACGCTCGGGGCGCCCACCCGCACGCTCTCGCCACGGGCGCGGGCCTGCTCCAGGTCGGACCGGAGGGAGCGGACCTCCGCGGCCTGCATCGCGACGCGAGCCTCGAGCTCGCGGATCCGAGCGTCACCCGCCTCGCCGGACGCGATCGCCTCGTCGCCCGACGTGTCGACGTGGACGACGGGCGGCGGGTCGCTGCGCGCGACGCCGCACCCGGCCGCGAAGCCCGAGAGCGCCAGCACCACGGAGCAGAGACACGCCCGTCGCATGTCGATACGGTACGAATCGAGCGGGTTTGCGGTCAAAAAAGGCGGGGACCGCCCGCCTCGGGCGCCCGGCCGCTCGCGCGGCGAGGCCCGCCGCGCGCTCCGACGCCGGCGAGCGGGGGCGCGTCGCGCGAGCAAGCGAGCGAGCGGATCGGTCACGGGCTCCGCGCCCTCTTGTAGTCTCCGGGTATGAACGGCGCCGACGCGGAACGGGACATGTCGGCCACGCTCGCGCAGCTCGGCCTGGCCGAGACGGCGCTCGGACCCGCCTCGGCCACCATCGCGCGACGTCCGTCGGTGGGCGGCGCCGAGCCACCGCTGCCCGCGCTGCTCGTCGACGGTGCCGGTGCCGATCTCGCCACGCGCGGCGAGCTGGGTCGCGGGGGTATGGGCGTCGTGAGGCTCGCCGACCAGCACTCGCTCTCGCGCAGCGTCGCCTTGAAGACGAGCCTCTCGCTCGACGCCGCGGTGGTGGCGGCGCTCGTTCGCGAGGCGCGCATCATGGGCTCGCTCGAGCACCCGAATCTCGTGCCCGTCCACGCGCTCGGGATCGACCCGAGCGGCGCGCCGGTGCTGGTCATGAAGCGGATCGAGGGCGTGTCGTGGCGCGCGCTCCTCGCCGATCCCGCGCACGAAGGCTGGCGCTCCTTGCTCGTCGGCCACGACGACCGCCTCCGCGCGAGCGTCGAGGTGCTCTCTCAGGTGTGCCGTGCGCTCGCGTTCGCGCACGACCGCGGCGTCGTGCATCGCGACCTCAAGCCCGACAACGTCATGATCGGGCGCTTCGGCGAGGTCTACCTCCTCGACTGGGGCGTCGCCCTGCGGCTCGCCGAGCGGGACGCCGAGCCCCGCTCGATCGTGGGGACGCCCGCCTACATGGCGCCCGAGATGGCGCGCGGAGTCCCGGCCCTCGTCGAGGCCCGGACGGACGTCTACCTGCTCGGCGCGACGCTCTACGAGGTCCTCGTGGGCCACCCCCCGCACGCCGCTCCCACGCCCCTGGCCGCCCTCGTCTCCGCGCTGCTCGGCGAGGTCCCCCCGGTTCCCGACGAGACGCCCGCAGATCTCGCCCTGCTGGTGCGTCGCGCGATGGCCCCCGCGCCTGCCGATCGTGTCGCGGGCGCGGACGCGTTCCTCGAGGATCTGCGCCGGTTCCTCGCGTCACGGGAGGCCGAGGCGATCGTGCGCGACACGCTGCCGGCGTCGAGATACGGATCTTCCGCAGGTGCCGCGATCGCGACCGAGCCGGTGGTGGCACCGGCGGCGATGGCAATCGTCTGTCCACTGGACAGCGTGACCGTCACCGGCGCATCCGCCGCGTTCGACAGCGTCGCCGTGTAGACGATGCTGCCGCCCTCGGCCACGCTCGGTGTGGCGGTGAGGCTGACGGTGGTCCCGTCGATCGTGTCGGTGACCGTGGTCACCGCCGCGGCCGGGTCGACCACCAGCGACTCGAAGTTGCCGCCGGTGGCGGTGGTGATCGTGGCCGAGACGCTGCCGGCATCGAGGTAGGCATCGTCGCTCGGTGCGGCCACCGAGACCGTG
>JBGAQA010000005.1:9896-137051 GCA_044220955.1 Sandaracinaceae bacterium | reverse complement strand
GGAGCGCGTCGGCGCGAACGAGCTCGCCGCTCGTTCGGAGCGCCGTCGCGAGCGAGACGACCGCCACCTCGTCCGAGGGATCCAGGTAGACCGCGCGCTGCCATGCGCGAAGGGCCTCGCTCGCCCGGCCGCGTGCGCTCTCGATGCTCCCGAGCAGCGTGTAGGCCCTGGCGCTCGCGCGCACGTCGCGCGCTTCCCGTACCGCTCGCTCCGCGTGGGCGAGCGCCTCGTCGAGCCGGCCGCGATCGGCCAACGCGCGCGCGGTCTCGAGGGCGCGAGGCTCCTGTGTGGGCACCACGGGCAGAGCCGAGGCGGGGGGCGTCGCTGCCGCCTTGGGCTCGGGCAGCGCGCGGAGCACGGCCGAGGCCGCGCGGAAGGCGAGCCCGCTCGCCGGGCCCCAGCGCTCGAAGCCGGCGAGCTCCTCGGCGTGTCCGAGGAAAAGGACTCCGCCCGGAGCCAGCCTGCGGGCCAGCGTGCGAGCGAGGCGCGCACGCGCCTCCGGGGTCAGGTACACGACGAGGTTTCGGCAGAGCACCACGTCGAAAGGCGCCTCGTCCTCGAGCGCGCGCGGCTCGACCAGGTTCGCGCAGCGGAACTGCACACGCTCACGGAGCGTCTCGGTCACGAGGCGCGTGCCTCGCTCGTCCGGGGCCGAGAGCGCGTGGTCTTCCCAACCGGTGCGCGTCGAGCGGAACGACGAGGGGCCGTAGCGGGCGGCACGGGCACGCGCGAGCGCCCGCTCGCTCACGTCCACCCCGACGATCGTGCAGGCGTCGCGTGCGAGCCCGACCTCTTGGAGCGCGATGGCGCACGAGTATGCCTCCTCGCCCGTCGAGCAGGGCGCGCTCAGGACGCGGAGCGGTCCGCCGCGCTGCCGCGCGAACGACGCGAGCGCGTCGAACACCCCAGGGTCGCGGAAGAACCACGTCTCGTGGACGAGCACCTCCTCGACCAGCTCGTGCCAGGGCACGCCGCGCAGCTTCGCGCGCTCGACGGCGGCGAGGTCGACGTCGTCGAGCGCGATCCCCAGCTCGCGCTCGATCCGCACCCGCTCCGAAGCGCCCCTCGTCACGCGCTCTCCTCGCTCTCGGCGAAGAGCAGCCGGTCGATGTCGCGCGGCAGCACGCGATCGATCTCGATGAGCTGTACCCCCAGCTCCTCTTCCTGAGCGATCGGCCCGAGGAACTCCTGCCCGGTGAGCCGGAGCCCCGGAGCGGTGCGCGTCGTCGCGATATCGGTCACGCGAGTCATGCCCGGCGCGAGGAGGCCGAGAAGGCGCGTGGCGGGCCCGCGCGTGTGCTGCACGAGCGCGACGCGGCTCGCGGCTCCGGGCGGGCACGCCTGTCGCGCGATCAGCCGGTTCAGATCGACCAGCGGTACCCAGGCGCCCTCCCAGGCGAAGAGCCCGGCGATCCACTCCGGCGCTCCGGGCACGCCGCGCAGGTCTGGCCGCCGCACGACCTGCACGACCCGCGCGGCCGGAACGCCGTACGACTCGCCCGCGATCTCGAAGACGAGCGCGAGCATGCGCTAGCCGACCGAGAAGCGGGCGACGTCCTCGCGGAGCGATCCCACGGCTTGCTCGAGACCGCCGGAGGCCCGCTTGAGGTCTGCCACCACCGCCGCCGTCTGCGAGGCGCCGTCCTTCAGCATCGCCATCGCTTCGCTGATCTGCTTGGCGCCGAGGGCCTGGGCCTGCATGCCCTCCGACGCCGACTCGATGCGCGTCGTGAGCGACTGCATCTGGCGAATGACCTCGCCGAGCTGATCTCCCACGCCGCTCGTCGTCGTGGAAACGCGCCGGACGTGCTCGGCGAAGCGATCCATCTCCATGACGCCCGAGCCGACCGCGCTCTGCATCTGACGGACCATGTGCTCGATGTCGAGGCTCGCGACGGCCGACTGGTCGGCCAAGCGGCGGATCTCGCGCGCGACGACGAGGAACCCTCGGCCCTGCTCGCCGGCCTTCTCGGCCTCGATCGCCGCGTTCACGCTCAAGAGGTTGGTCTGCTCCGCGACCTTGCTCATCGTCGTGACGACGCCGGTGATGTCGGTCGCGCGATCACGGATCGTGGAGAGCTTGTCGGACACGCTGATGGTCGCCTTCTCCAGCGATTCGACCGACGTGCGCATCTGGCCGAGGCCCACGCGGCCGCTCTCGGCCACGTCCGCGGCGCGCGCCGACATGCCGGCGACCTCTTCCATGGTCTTCTGCAGGCCCTGGCTGGTCGCCGAGATCTCCTTCGTCGTCGCCGCCGTCTCGGCGGTCGAGCTCGAGAGCGTCTGGACGAGCCCGTCCTGATCGCGGCTGGCGCCGGCGAGCTGCGCGGCCGTCGTGGTCAGCGTCAGCGAAGCATGCTTCACGCGCGCGACGAGCGAGCTGAGGCTCGCGGTCATCGTCCGGATCGCGGCCTCGAGCTCGGCGGTGTCCGCCGCCGACGTCCGGTCGGAGCTCACCGGGGAGAGGTCGCCGTCCGCGACGCGTCGCGCGACGGATGTGACCGACGCGATCTGCGCCTGCAGATCTCCCGTCGCCCGCTGCACGATGCGGGCGGCGACGAGGAGCACGAGCGCGACCAGCGCGGCGAGCGCCGAGAGGACGTAGAGCGCGCGCTGCATCGTGTCGTTGGCGGCTCGCTCTTCGCGCGCGGATTGCTCGTTGGCGAGACGGACCGACTCGTCGACGGCGGCGCGATGGCTCGCGTAGAGCGCCTCGAGGCGGCCATCGAGCACCTGACGGGCGCGCGACGGATCGCCCGACTCGAGGGCGGGGACCAGCTCGCGGCGCGCCGTCTCGAAGTACTCGTGCGCCGGCGCGTACGCGCGCGCCGTGAGCGCCTCGCGCAGGGCACCCGTCGGGAGCTCCTCGAGCCAGAACGCGTGCCGCGCCTCGTAGTCGCTCTCGAGCTGGGTGAAGCGCCCGATCAGCTCGCGTCGGGCCGAGGAATCCTGGGTGGAGACCGCCTGGTGCGCGACCAGGTGCGCCTCGATGATGTACTCGGGCGGAGGCAAGACGTCCGCGACGAGATCCTTCATGCGGACGATGCGCGCATACACCGGTCCATTGACGCCCACCTCGCTCACCGTCAGGTAGGCCTCGAGCGCGAACCCACCGAACGCGACGAGGAAGGCGGTCCCGAGCAGCAAGAGCTTTCGGGACAGAGGGAGCCGGTCGAAGGAGGCCATCACGCGCCAGTCTCTCGTGCGCGCGGACGTCACCGCAAGGCCAGGTGCGTCGTGGGCGTGTGGCGGTCTCGGAGCCCGCGCCGATCCCGGCCCGACATCGGCCGGAAACGCGGCGGAGGCGCCCATTTCTCGCGTTATTTCCGCGCTGGTCGCGGCTCGCGATATAGGGTCCGCAGGCCATGAAGGAATCGGAGCTTCCATGAGTCGCCGGACGCTGGTCGCGTGCTCGATTTGTTTCGCCTTGTCCACGCCGTCTCTCACGGCCGCGCAGAGCGCGCCCCCGTCGCTCGACGCGCCCGTGGCGGACGCGCCGCCGGGCGACGCGGCGTCGAGCGACGCGCCCCCGACGGACCGAGAGGCCGCCGCCATCGCCGAGCCCGAGCCCGAGCCCGAGCCCGAGGACCGATCGGTCGGAGGCACCGCCGCGGAGGGGCACGACTGGTTCGACGACCTCTCCATCCGCGTGTTCGTCGATGCTTACGTGGCCTCGCACTGGACGCTGCCGGGCGGCTTCCAGGGCGACCACTCCGCGCAGCTGCCGCAGCGCGTGTACGACATCCAGGGGGGACCGGCCGTCTCGCTCATGGCGCTCGACGTCTCGTATGCGCCGCAGCCCATCGGCGCCACGCTCGGCATTCGCTTCGGCACCGGGGAGCCGCGCTGGCTCGGCGCCTTCAGCGGCCTGCCGCAGGGCCTGCAGTTCCTGCATCAGGCGTTCGTGAGCTGGCGTCCGGTCACGCAGTTCCAGATCGACTTCGGCGAGTTCACGACGCCCTACGGCGCCGAGCTCGCCGAGACCTGGCTCAACGTGACGTACACGCTGGGCGCGCTCTTCAACCTGGTCCAGCCCTTCTATCACGGTGGTTTCCGCGCCGTCTGGACGCCCTTCGACTGGATCTCGATCACGGGGCTCGCGGTCAACGGCTACAACAACCTCGTCGACAACAACGACGGCAAGACGGGCGGGCTCTTCGTCACCCTGAGCTTCGATCCGGTCCTGGTGAGCTTCGGATACCTCGGCGGTCCCGAGCAGTCGCCTGCCCCCGGTGGCGCCGACGGCCGCATGCGACACCTCGTCGACGCCACCGTGCAGGTCCAGCTCGACTCGCTCCGGCTCGTCCTCAACGGCGACTACCGCACCGAGGACATGGGCGGCAGCTGGACGACGCTCTTCGGCCCGACGCAGACGAGCGCCCCAGGCACGCCACAGTACCAGACGCTCTGGGGCGTGAGCCTCGGCGCCAACTACCGGATCCTGCCCGAATTCGGCCTCGGCGGGCGTGTCGAGTACGTCGGACAGCCCGACATCTCCGTCCAGAACGGCCGCGACCTCGTCACCGGGACGTTCACGATCGACGTGCTGCCGGTCGAGCACATCTGCATCCGCCTCGACAACCGCATCGACTGGCTGAGCGGGCCCCTCTTCGCCGACCACACGGGGACCGGCGCGATGCAGTTCGTCGCGAGCAGCATCCTCGGCGTCGTCGTCCACTCCTCACCCCCGTAGGGCTCGCGCTCGGATGAACAGCGCGTCGCGCTCGCCCTGCGGGACCGGCCAGCGCGTCTCGCCCACGCGTGCGCACGCCTCGCGCAGCCGAAGCGCCTCGTGACGGTAGAAGCGATCGAGCGCATCGACGTCGGCCTGCACCTGCGCGGCGTCGCGTCGCGCGCGCGGCTTGTCCACGAGCGAGAGGACGAGCGCGCCGAGCGCCGCGCGCGACTCGCCGCGCAGAAAGGGCGTCCAGTCCTCGCGCCACGCGGGGGGCAGTCGCCGGATCGCGAACGCCCACGTGCGCTCGCCGCGGGCGCGCAGGCGCGTCTTCTCCTTGTGCCCGATCATGGCCAAGAGGCGCACGAGCGCGAAGAACGCCTCGCCGGTGATCTCGCGCGAGCGATACGCACCGTGCCACGCCAGATCCGGGCGCTCGCCCGGCGTCGTCGAGAACGCCAGCAGCGCCTCGTGGCGCGGGCCCTCGCCCAGGCCGATCGACGGGTACATGAACGAGAACGCGCCCGCGACGTTCCAGCGCGGCCGGAGCGACGCGATGAGCTCCGTCTCTCGCAGCTCGGCTTGCACCGCGCTCTCGCACACCTCGAAGCTGACCGACGCGGCGCTCTTCACGATCGCCCGCATCTTCGAGTGGGCCTTCAGCCGCTTGGCGTTCCTGTACTGCGCGAGCCTACGGCGCAGGTTCACCGCCTTGCCGACGTACACCACCGCTGCCGACGCATCGAGGAAGCGATAGACGCCCGGCGTGCGCGGCACCGTCTCGAGGAACGCCGCGCCGAGCCGCCGGTCGAACGCACGAGTCACGCCCGGCGACGCTACCACGGTGGTAGCTTCTCTCTCGTGAAGCCGGACGCGGTCGGTGACCTCATCGAGGGCTACGAGCTCTCCAAGATCGTGGGGCAAGGCGGCATGGCCGTCGTGTGGAAGGCCCGCGCCGCGGACGGCGAGCTCGTCGCGATCAAGCGCCTCATCCCGGCGCTCGAGCGCGACCCCGTGTTCGTGAAGCTCTTCCTCGAGGAGGCGCGCGCTCTCTCGACCCTGCGCCACCGCCACATCGTCGCGCTGCGCGGCACCGGCGAGGTACGACCCGGCCAGCACTACCTCGTGCTGCAGTGGGTGAACGGCGTCGACCTCGCGCACTTCGTCGACTGGCACTACGCCGACGAGCGGCCGACGCCCTGGCGGCTGGTCGCGCGGATCGCCGCGCACGTCCTGCGCGGCCTCGCCGCAGCGCACGAGCGCCTCGACGAGACGGGCGCGCTCTGCCCCGTCTATCACCGCGACGTCTCGCCCGGGAACGTCCTGCTCGACGTGACGGGCATCGCGCGCGTCTCGGACTTCGGCGTCGCGCGCGCGATGGACCGCGCGAGCATGACGCAGCCGGGCATCCTCAAGGGCAAGCTCGGCTACTCCGCGCCCGAGGCGCTCCGGGGCAATCCGCCGACGGCGCAGAGCGATCTCTGGTCCGTCGGCGTGGTGCTCTGGGAGGCGCTCACGGGCGAGCGGCTCTTCCAGTCGAAGGGCATCGCCGAGCTGCTCGGTCTGCTCAAGGGTCCGGTCCCGCCGCTCTCCCAGCTCCGGCCCGACGTGCCGGCGCCGATCGCCGAGCTCGTGCACAGCTTCCTCGAGAAGAAGGCCGACGATCGTCCCGTCAGCGCGTCCGAGTGTGCGGTGTGGCTCGAGTCGCAGCTCGACGAGGAGTCGTCGGGCGAGCGCATCCTCGCTCGCGCCGTGACCCAGACGATGGACGCCCCTGGCGAGCTGCCGCCGCGCATCGAGCCGACCGAGCAGCTCGACGTCGGCGACGTCGAAGAGAGCTGAGGATCGTCGCGGTCCACCGAGCGCGCTCAGGGGCTGGTGAGCGCGTCCGGCAGGGCGTAGCTCGTCGCCTGCAGGGTGAGGCCGACATCGCGCCAGACGACCTCGTGCTGCAGCCGCCGGGTGTCGTAGTCGGGCACCTGCAGGCAGGCGCCGACGGGCGCGCGCTCCACCGCTCCTCGGGTGAGGTCGAGCCCGGTCGCTCCCGTCGGCGCGTCCATCCCGATGACGACGCCGCAGAGCGCGCTCTCACGGATGGCGAAGCCGGTCACGGTCAGGGTCGCGCCGAAGTGGGCCGAGACACCGAACCCGCCGACGGGCTCGGTGCAGCCCGTCACGAAGCAGCCCGGCGCGCTCGCCTCGACGGAGAGGTCCGTCGCGTCCACCGCGGCGAGCTGGCCCAGGCCGAGGCCGCTGACGAGCGAGCGAGCGATTCGTACGCGGGCGAGAGTGACCTGAGCGTGCTCGGCCCAGAGGCCGAAGCCGTAGAGGCCGGCCCCGTTGGCCCGGGTGTCGGACACGTCGATGTCGCTGGCGCTGACCCTGGTCGCGGCGTTCACGTAGAGCCCCGCCTCCCGGCTGTCCGCGATGCGCACGCGCTCGAGGACGGCGCTCGCGCCGTCCTGGATCCCGATCCCGCGCCCGAGCAGGCCCGCCTCGCGGCCAGCCGTCTCGCGGACCACGACGTCTCGCGCCTCCAGCGTGGTCGGGCCCGCGATCATGATCCCGAGGTCGTGGCTGCGCTCGATCCAGGCGCGCGCGATCGTCGCCCCACCACCGGCCTCGGCGCGGATTCCCTCGCCCAGCACGCCGTCGCCGTGCACGGCCGACCGTCCCGTCGCCGTGTCGCGCACCACGAGATCCGTCGCGTCGAGCGTCGCGCCTTCCCGCAAGTAGATCCCGATGTAGCGGCTGTGCTCGATCGCGGCGGCCGCGAGGTGCACGCTCGTTCCTGCCCCGGCGGCGTACACGCCCACCCCGCCGAGGCCGTCTCCCCTGGGCAGGGTTCCCTCGACGGCCAGCCCCGTCGCCTCGAGCCGCGCTCCGATCGTGAGCGCCACCGCGAAGTCGTGCGAGCCATCGATCACCACGCGCTCGAGCCGAGCGTGCGCGCCGCGGTCGAGATCGACACCGCGTCCGAACCGCCCGTTGCCGTCGAGGGCGGTGTCGCGGATGGCCATTCCGTCGACCCTCACGTCTCCGCTCTCGACGAAGAGCACCTCGAGCGTGACGCGATCGGCCACGACCTGCTCGATCGTCGTGCCCGCGGCGCGCACCACGACGGCCTGGCGGGCGGAGTCGACGAACGCGAGGTTGCGCAGACCCGCCCCGACACCTCCGAGCACGACGGCGTAGTCCACGAGCGACGTGCGGCTCGACGTCAGCCTCGTGCCCTCGGGGCAGGCGCCCCAGAGCGTGACGCCGGCGTCGATCACGACGTCCTCGTCGTAGCGTCCCCGAGCGAGCGCGATCACCGCGTCGGCGGGTGCTGCGGCCAGAGCGGCCGTGATCGAGCCGAGCGCGGTCGCTCGCGAGGCGCCGTCGCCGCCGGGGGCCGCGTCGTCGTCCACGTACACCACCGGGCGACCCGCGGGCAGGTCCGTGGGCCAACCGCTCGCGTCGCACGCGGTCCCGACGCGCGCGCAGTCGGGCGTACCGGCGAAGTGCGCCTGGCCGAGCGGACAGTCGGCGCGATGTCCGGACGCGGGCCATGGATCGCAGACGACGAGGCCGGGCTCGGCCTCGACCTCGCGCCAGCCCGCCGCACAGGGCCCGACCGTGGGTGGGGCGGGCGCCACGGGCTCGTCCCCGGTCGCGTCCGGCCCCGCGTCGGCCGCGGGCGTGGCCGCGCCGCCGCATGCCGCGACGAGCAGCCCGGCCAGGGAGGCGATCAGCGGGCGCAGCGGCACGTCACCTCCCCTCGAACGCACCGCCGGCAGCGGCGGCCGACGACGAGCAGGGCCACGAGCGACCGAGGGTCGCGTGCGCTCGCGATCCGGACGGAGCAGACACGTCGCAGCCGAAGGGAGGGCGCCCGTAGGGCACGCTCGTCCACCTCCGGTCCGTCGCGTCCCAGGCCGGTGTCTCCAGGCAGGGCCCGAGCAGCACCGTCGCGAGCCCGATCAACACGCACTCGAGTGGCTTGCCCACGAAGAGAAGGTACCTCAAACGTCCGCGCGTCGATGCGCCGGTCAGCGTGAGACGTGCTGCTGCAGCGCCAGACCCTGCTCCCTTAGCCGCTCCTCGATCGCGCGGGCGCGCGCCTGCACCATCGCGAGCGAGGTGCCGGGTTCGGCCTGCTCGAGCGTCGCCTTCACCTCCACCTCGCGGAGCCGTCCGCGCAGCTCGGTGAGCTGGAACTCGAGGTCCTCGACGCGCGAGGTAGACGGACCGAGCTCGGCGCGCGCGGCCTCCCGTCGCTCGCGCGCGTCACACCAGGCGCGCAGCGCGCTCGCGACCTGCTCCACGAGATCGGCCAGCTCGCGCGACGGACCGTCGAAGCGCGAGGGCCAGTGCATGGCCATCCGTCGCTCCGTCTTGTGCAGCTCCGCTTCGGCGGCCGTGTCGTCCGCGCTCGCCTCCTCGATCTGCGCCTGCGTCGTGCGCAGCGCCACGCGCGCCGCGGAGAGCTCGACCCCGATCTCCTGGACCGCGTGGCCGAGCCGCTGACGCGCCTCGTAGACACCGTCGTCGAGCGCACGGATGCGTCCCTGCAGGGCGACGCCTCTCGTGTCCTCCTGCGCGAGCTCCGCGAGGCCGGACGAGATCTTCGCCGCCAGCGCACGCCCCTCGGCATCGTCGGGGCGTACCCGGGTGACGAGGGAGATCAGCGCACGTCGCCACGGGGCCGCGGGCAGGTCCGCGACGTCGGCCTCGCGCATGCCGGGCACGCCGGCGAGCGAGGGGCGCGCCTCGAGCTGCTCGAGCATCTCGAGGAGCATGCGCCTCACCTCGTGGGCGTCCGGCGGCCGCTCCTCGGGCGTCTTGGTCAGCAGCGCGCGAACGAGCTCCGCGAGCGCCTCCGGCGTGTCCGGCCGCAGCGTGCGGACGTCGGGCGCCGGGTCCTCGAGCTGCGCGAGCAGGACGGAGGGGATCGTCGGACCGACGAAGGGCGGGCGCCCGGCGAGCATCTCGAACAGGACGCAGCCGAGCGAGTAGAGATCGATCGAAGGGCTCGCCTGCGAGCCGCGCAGCAGCTCGGGCGCGATGTACGCGGGCGTGCCCATGATCTCGCCCCGCCGTGTCAGCTTCCGCTGCGTGGGCTCCTCGCGGATGCGCCGTGCGAGCCCGAAGTCGACGAGCTTCACCTCGGGCGCCTGCCCCTCGCCCGCGGTGACGAACACGTTGGCAGGCTTGACGTCGCGATGGACGAGGCCGAGGTCGTGCGCGCGCGCGAGCGCCTCGGCCATCTGCTCGCCGACGCTCATGACGACGGGAAGGGAGATCCGACCCGCGGCGATCAGCGCATCGAGCGGCGTCCCGTCGAGCCGCTCCATGGCGATCCAGGGTCGCCCGCCCTCGAGCTCGCCGATGCCCAGCGTTCGAACGATGCGGCGGTGCGCGACGGAGGCCGCGTGCTCCGCCTCCCGGCGGAAGCGCTCGCAGAGCGGCTTGTCGGCGACGAGGTGCGGGTGGAGCACCTTCACCGCCGCCGTCAGCCCCGTCTCGTCCCGCGCCGCGTAGACGCGTGCGTGCCCGCCCTCGCCGAGGATGCGCTCGATGCGCCATCGGCCGCCCACGACGGTGCCGATCAGCGGATCTGCGACGTCCCCTTCGGGTGCGGGCGCTTGCATCGAGTGCTCGCGAGCGTCCGAGGTCGCGCTCCTGCTGTCAACGCGAACGCCGCTCCGGTCGTCAGGGAGTCGCGCCGCTCGCGTCGCTCCAGCAGTCCGCGGCGCGAACGCCGCTCGAGTGCACCGAGCCGGGATAGCTGGTGAAGAACGCCGTCGCTTCGGTGTGCGCGCGCTCGGGCTCGCCCAGGGCGCAGAGCGCGGCCACGCGGTTGGCGAGGCGCTCCTCGCGGAGCTCGCCGGTCGGGAAGCGCCGCGCGTGCTCGTCGAGCAGCGCCATCGCCGCTGTGCCGTCGTGCCGCGCGATCGCGGCCCGTGCCTGGGCGAGAAGCCGCATCTCGGCAAGGACGGGGTCCTCGGCGGGCGCCCTCGGTCCGAGCGCGCTCGCGGTGCTCGAGGGCTCGCTGGCGCGCGTGGGCAGCGGGGCACGCGGGACGACGCGCTCGCTCGCCACGCGCGCCGGCGCCGGTGCGGGCACGTGGAGCGGACTCGCGGGCGCTCGAGGCGCTTCGGGCGTCTCCGCCACGACCGGCTCGCGTGTCCGCTCGGCGACGCGCGCCCGTTCGATCCGGGCGCTGGCCTCCGACGAGCCCTCGGGCCGCGCTCGCGCCTCCCCGCTCTGCACGGCTGCGCCTCGGCCCACCGGCTGGCTCGCCACGACCGCCGCGACGACCGACGCGATCGCGATCGCCCCGATCGCGAGCTTGGCGCCCAGGCCGAGCCCCAGCCCCGCGGCCGTGGCGCCGCCTCCCGCAGCGCCGGCCGCCGTCGCCGTGCCCGTCGCGCTCGCCGCCGCCTGCGCGCCGGCTGCGGTTCCGGTCGTCACCGCGCTCGTGGCGATCGCGCCTAGCACGGCGCGCCGTAGCCGGCTGCGCTGCAGGTCGGTCGGCTCGAGCGCCGGCCGTGCCGCGTCGAGCAGAGAGCGGTCGATGGGCGCTCCGTCTTCGCCGAGGTCGCTCATCGTCCCCTCCATTCGTCGCGCGCCCGGAGTCGCGCGAGCTGCGTCTCGTAGTCCCTGCGCGCGAGGCGCAGGCGCGAGTAGGTGGTGTTCACGTTCTCTCCGATCGCGATCGCGATCTCGGGCACCGGGAGCTGCTCGATCTCGGCGAGCACGAACACGGTGCGCTGGTCCTCGTCCATCGCGTCGAGGATCTTCTGCAGCAGCACCGCCGCCTCACGCCGCGCGGCATGCTCGTGCGGGCCGGCCTCGCGCTCGTCGGGCACGTCGGGCAGCTCGTCGTGCCCGCCCTTGCGCCGGTGCCGGCGCCGGTGGGTCGCGACGACGCGCACGAGGATCTTCATCAGCCAGGTCCGCAGCGCCGCGCGTCCCTCGAACTCGGGGAGACGCCGGTGAACGACCACGAAGACGTCCTGGAGCACGTCCTCGACCGCGTGCTCGGGGATGCCGAGAGCGCGCGCGCCACGCCACAGCGAGGTGACGTGCTTCTCGTAGACCTCCCTGAAGTCGGGCACTTCCACGCGCGCCCGCGCGGCGCTCGTGGCCTCCGGGCTGCTCTCGCGAGCGTTCACTTCGCCCCACATCGCATCCGTCTCCGCACCCGACGAAGACCACAGTGTCCAGCGCGCGCCCGAACCGTCATGGTTTCTCAGCTGGAGAGTAGAACGAGTCCGAGCCCGAAGATCGTGCCCACCTCGGACGCGCGGAAGACGGGGGAGGGCGCGATGCCGGTGAAGACGAAGTCCGGGCGGAGCAGGGGCACGTCGAGCTCGGCGAAGAGGGCGACGCCGAGCTCCGGAAGGAAGAAGGCGCGCGCCTCGAGGCCCAGCGCGACGTCGATCGAGAGCGCGGTGCCCGCGCCTGGCCGGACCACGCCGTAGCCGCGGCCCCACGTCGCGCCCACGTCCAGGGCGATCGAGGGGGCGATCTCGAGCGGTCGCAGGTCGAACGCGTAGCCGACCCGGAGCCGCCCCAGAGCGAGCGCGAAGTCACCGCCGCGCGTCGAGGTGAGCGTCGCGCGCGACTCGGCGAGCAGCGTGGCGCCGAGCGCGACCTCGAGGCGCTCGACGCGGATCCCTGCCAGACCCGTGCCGCCGTAGCTCGGCGACGGGAGCAGTCCCGCGCTGCCGACGAAGAAGAGCTCGGCGATGAAAGCGACCTCGAGGGACTCCGGCTCGCCCGCAGCGAGCGCGGAGGCGGACTCCGGCGGGGTCTCGACCTCGACGTCACTCTCGCCCTCGCTCTCGCCCTCGCTCTCACCCTCGCCCTCGCCCTCACTCTCGCCCTCGCCCTCGACCTCGACGTCACTCTCGCTCTCGAGGTCGCTCTCGCCCTCGCTCTCGAGGTCGCTCTCGACGTCACTCTCGCCCTCGCTCTCGCCCTGACGCTCGGCCGCTGCGGCTCGCTCCGCCGCGCTCGGATCGATCACCATCGCGATCACCAGCGCCACGGTGCTCGCGAGCGCGCTGCACTCGTGGCCGTGGAGCGTGCGCACCGCGCTCGTCGCTCCGTCGAGCACCTCCACGCGGGCCTCGAACGCGCC
This sequence comes from Sandaracinaceae bacterium, assembly GCA_044220955.1. Taxonomy (GTDB): domain Bacteria; phylum Myxococcota_A; class Polyangia; order Polyangiales; family Sandaracinaceae; genus JBBSAT01. The sequence continues at coordinate 124,245 of JBGAQA010000005.1, read as the reverse complement.
TTCGAGCGCGTCGATGGCCACCCGAGCCTGGATCGTCTGCGTGGGCTGGCGCACCAGCGCGCGTATGCGCGCTTCGAGCTCCGACCGTGACGGACAGCTCGCGTCCGCCTCGTACGCCGTCACGACCGCGACCCAGCTCGTCTCGTCGACCGGCGCAGACTCGTCGGCGCGCGCACGGCACGCCACCCATGTCAGGAGCGCGAGCCCCGCCGCGGTCGCGATCGCGCTCCACCCACGCTCCACGCCGGCGAACATGACAGGGCCGAGAACGGGATGCGAGAGCATCGCCCTTCCGTTTTTCGTGATGGACGCGGGCGGGTGCGGCGACTGTTCGGAAGACGGCGGTCGCATGGGCCTCGGGGGTACCGCGGTGCGCCGTCCCGCTTCGGAGGCTTTCACCATGTTCGTCTCGCTCTCCCGACCTCCTCTGCTCCCCGTCGCCACGCTCGCGCTGCTCTGGCCGGTCCTGCTCGGTGCTCGCGGCTGCGCCGATCCGGTGCCCATCGGCGGCGACGAGTGCGATCGGTCGGCGTGCGGGGTGGCCCTGGGCCTGCCGACCATCACTTGCGCTGATGGCTCGACCGGCGGCAACACCGGCCGCTGCATCGCGCAGGGCGATCCGGCGACGTGCGGCTGGGAGGTGCGCGAGTGCCCGCCCATCGCATGCTCGACGACCGAGTGCGGGCCCGTCCCGCCGGTGGTGCCGGGCACCACCGTGACGTGCGAGCGGCTCGCCGACGGCACCTGCGCCTGGACGCCGAGCACCGACCCGAGCTGCTCGGACCCGACGAGCTGCGGCCCGGCGCCGGGCATCCCATCGTGGCTCTGCGCCGACGGCTCTGCGGGTGGTTTCACGGGTCGCTGCATCGCGTCGGCGGCCGGGACGTGCGAGTGGGAGGTACGCGCGTGCGATCCGACGACCGAGTGCACGATCGCCGAGTGCGGTCCGATGCCCGGCTCGCCTGCGATCGTCTGTGCCGACGGATCGATCGGCGGCAACACCGGCCACTGCATGCGTGATCCCGCCACGGGCTCGTGCGGCTGGGAGCAGCGCGCCTGTCCGACCACGCCGACGACGTGCGCGGGCTTCGCCGGCACCGCGTGCCCGGCCGGCCAGGCGTGCATCTTCGGCGTCGGCGCGTGCCGGACGCCCGATGCGCAAGGCGTGTGCGTCTTGCCGCCCGAGGCGTGCACCGAGGAGTGGGCGCCGGTCTGCGGCTGCGACGACCGGACGTACTCGAACCCCTGCCATGCGCACGGGAGCGGCGTGTCCATCCTGCACGGCGGAGAGTGCGCGAGCTCATCGACCACGTGCGGCGGTATCGCGGGCTTCGGATGCCCGTCCGGCCAGTACTGCGACCACGCGGTCGACCCCACGGGTCTCGCCTGTGGCGTCGCGGATGCGCTCGGTGAGTGCCGCGAGATCCCGGGAGCTTGCCCGGACGTGGTCATGCCCGTGTGCGGATGCGATGGCACGACGTACGGCAACGCCTGCGAGGCCGCGGCGGCGGGTATCAGCGTGCAGCACGACGCTGCGTGCGCCGGAGGTGGCACGAGCTGCGGGGGCTTCGGCGGCGTCGCGTGCCCGTCCGGCCAGTACTGCGACTACCCCGTCGATCCGGCCGTCGGCGTGTCGTGCGGCGCGGCGGACGGCACCGGGACCTGCACGACGATCCCCGACGCCTGCCCGGCGGTGGTGATGCCGGTCTGCGGCTGCGACGGCACGACGTACTACAACGCCTGTGCCGCAGGAGCCGCCGGCGTCAGCGTGCAGCACGCCGGCCCCTGCTGAGCACCCGAGCGATCGACGCCGCGGCGAGCGATGCGAGAGCGTCGCTCGCCGCAGCGCGTTCGGGTGATGCTCGTCACGGTCGCGAGGGCAGGCTCCAGTGACCAGGCGCCACCTCCGCCCGGCCACGACGCGCAGGCGTTCGGACCTCGCGCCGAACGTCGTCGACGTCACTGCCTCGTCCTACGCGCGCGCGCGCAGAACCGCAGCGATCTCCTCGAGCCGGGCGAGCACCGCGCGTTGGTGCTCGCTCGCCTCTTGCTCCTTCTTCTCCTGCTCGCGCTGAGGCGCATCGAGCGCCTTGGCCGCGAGCGCGGGGCCGAGCGTGTGCAAGAGGGTGGTGATGGCCTTCCCGGCCTCGGTGCGCGGGAAGATGTCGTGGTAGCCCACCGAGAGGCTGGTCGCGCAGTAGGCGAGCGCGTCGCCGAAGGTCCTCACCTTCTCGTTCACGCCCCGCTCTGCCGCGTAGAACGCGGTCGCCGAGGCGAGCACGGTGGTGGTCACCGCCTGGAGCGGGTCCACGGCCGCGAGCTGGCGGATGCGGTCCGCGAGACCGGAGAGGGAGAGGTCCACCCCCTCCCGGTGCGCGCTCTCGACGGCGAGCAGGATCGTCGCCGCGAGAGCGCGCTTGTCCCCGGTGCTCGTGGCTCCCGACGGGGCCCGAGCGAGGCGCGTCATCCGCGCACCACTGCGCCCGGCAGGTGGCCGTTCGCCTTCGGCGCGGGGGGCGGGGTCGTGGGGGTCGCCACGACCGCGTCGTCGTCGTCGTCCTCGACCACGAGCAGGTCGTCCCCGCTCGCGGCCTCGGGCTTCGCCGCCGCCGCCTCGTCCTTCTTGGTGTCCGCGGTGAGCGCGTGGCTCACCTCGGTGCCGAGCGAGCCGAGGACCTTCTTGATCTCGTCCTCGACCTTGCCCGCGTCCACGCCGCCGAAGCTCATCAGCTCGCGAACGAGCGGATACGCCGCGCCGGCCTCCATGATGGTCTTGAGGATCGGGCTCATCCCGCCGAGCGCGCCCATGCCACCGGCGTTGCCGCCCATGCCGAGCCCGTTCGTCTGGAGCACCTTGATCTCCGAGATCTTCGCCGCCGGGCTCATGAGCTCGCGCGTCACGTCCGGCAGAACCTCGAGCGCCTTCAGGCTCACGTCGCGCAGGATCATCTTGTCCGACACGGCGTTCTCCGCCTCGACCAGCTTGCGACGCGCCTCGGCCTGGCGCTCCGCGCGCGTGCCCTCCGCGTCCGCGAGCATCACGATCGCTCGTGCCTCGCGCTCCGCCGCCTGGACTCGCGCCTCCGCGATCACCAGGTGCGTGTCCGCCTCCGCCTGGGCTGCCGCACGACGCTCGTTCGCACGCGCATCGGCCGCCGCCTGCACCACGCCCGCCTCACCGCGGGCGCGCGCGATCTGCGCCTCCGCCAGCTCCCGCTCGACCGCCGCCTTCGCGGCAGCCTCGATGGCCGCGATCTCCTTCGAACGCTCGGCCGTGGCCGTCGCCTCGACGGTGAGGATCGCCTGCTTGGCGCGCTCCTCGTCCGCCTTGGCCAGGGCCTTGGCGGCCGCGGCGCGCGCGACCTCTTCCTCGCTCCTGGTGATGGCCACGAGCTTGCCGATGCGCGCGGTCTCGATCGCCTGCTCCTTCACGATCAGCGAAGCGCCGACGACCTTCTCCTTCTCGATGGTGGCCGCTTCCAGCGCCTTCTGACGGGCGATCTCGGCCGCCTGCAGCACGGACTGCTTCTCGATCTCGGCCGTCTGCTGGGCCTTCTCGGACGCAATCTGCGCCTCGCGCTCCGCGCGGACCCGGTCGGCCTGCGCGACCGCGATCTGCTGCTCCTGCGTGATGCGGGCCTTCTCGACCATGGCCTGCTTCTCGTAGGCCGCGCGCTCACGCGCTTCCTCCTGGGTGTAGACGGCCTTCGCCGTCTCGGCCGACTGGATCGCGGCGTACTCCGCGACCTTGCGCTGCTGATCCGCCTCGGCCTGCTGCTGCGACTGCTCGAGCTCGAGAGAGCGCATCTTGGCCGCCACGTTCTGGGCCTGGATCTGCGTCTCCTTCTCGCGCTGGATCTGGTTGGTCTTCTCGCGGTTCGTCGTGACGGACTCCGTGATCGCACGGAGGCCCTCGGCGTCGAACACGTCCGAAGGATCGAGCTCGCTGACGGGCACCATGCTGAGCGACGTGATCGACACGTTCTCGAGCGTGAGGCCGTTCTTCTTGAGCTCCTCGCTCAGAGCCGCCTGGATCATCTCCGCGAACTCCTTGCGCTGGCTGTGGAGCGACATGAAGGTCTGGTTCGCCGCCACGCTCCGAAGCGCGTCGGTGAGCTTGCCCTCGATGAGCTCGGCGATGGCGTTCTCGTCGAGCGAGCGCTCGCCGAAGCTGCGCGCGCACGCGAGCACGTCGTCGGCCAGAGGCTCCACCTTCACGTAGAGCTCCGTCTCGACGTTCGCCTTGATCTTGTCCGCCGTGACCAGCGCGTTGCGACCCGCGCGCTCGACCGAGAGCTTCACGCTCCGGAGCGAGACGCGGGAGAGCTGGTGCAGCACCGGCATCACGATGACGCCGCCGCCGATGACGACCTTGTTGCCGCCGCTACCGGTGCGTACGAGCGCTTCGTCTGCGCCGCAGCGTCGATAGAACCTCGACAAGGTGGTGAGCACGACCATCGCGATGGCCGCGAGCGCGATGCACGCGCCGATGACGACCAGGTGCTGGGTGGTGAGAGCAAACATGAGGATCCTCCTTCGTGCATGTGCACGTGCTGCGGCGGGAGCCCCACGTGGAGGTCCCTCCGGAGCACCTGGACGCGCACCTCGTTCAGACGCGACGAGCGGAGCGAGGAGACGGAGGGGAGTGGGGCCCCGTGACCGATTTACTCGGCACGGGGCGAGGGTCGCTCAGACCCTCGAGAGACACAGCGTACGGAGTCGAGTCGGGCAGGGCGCGCGCCGCCACGAGGTCGAGGGCGCTGACGAGGGGCGTGCCGCGTGCATCGACGTCCACGACGAGGACCTCCTGGCCCTCCCGCAGCGCCTCGCCCGCGCCGTCCTTCGCCATCTTCACGACCAAGCGCAGGTCGTGACCGCTTCGATCCCGGATACGCACCTCACCGAACTCCTCCGTCACCTGTCGCGAGATCACGGTGGCGATCGAGCCGACCAGCGCCGAGCGCTTGGTCGCCGCCTGGAGCTTGTCGTCCACGATGGGCGCGAGCACGCGCGTCATCGCTGCGTCCGAGGCCAGCGCGACGAGGGTCGCGATGGGCAACGAATAGAACAGCGTCCAGAACGGAATCGCACCCGAGCTCACGAAGGCCACGTTCAACAAGAGGCCACACACACCGAACACGACCAGGAAGACCTGCACGAGGAGCGAGAGCGGAAGCCGGCCCATCCCGAAAGACGAGCCCAACTTCACCGCCCAGTTCTCCCCGTCAGCATCGTCCCCGTCCGCATCGGAGTCCGTGTCTCCATCCGCGTCCGCGTCCGCATCGACGTCGCCATCGACGTCGGCATCCGCGTCCGCATCAGCATCCCCGCCGTCCGCGTCGTGTCCGCCGATCAGCCCGGCCAGCCCCGACGCCTGCACCAGCGCGAAGAGCAGCGTGGCCCCCACCGCGACGGTGAAGGGCACGTTCGGCCAGGCGACCAGGTAGTCCCAGACAGTCATGGCGGCTTCACGTCCCCCTCGCGTTCCCCCACAGAACAACGAGGCGAGCACCGTATTTCTCGGATCCACGGGCACAAGCCCCGCTCCGATCGATGTAACGAGGAAACACGGCACGCGCGATGCCGCGGAGGCCGTGTCAGTCTTGCCGCGATGTCGACACCTCGGATCTGGCTCTCGCGCTGGTACCTCTTCCTCGCCGGGGTCGCGCTCGTCACCTGCTGGCGCCAGAACCTCGAGTTCACGGCGGAGACGCACGTCACGCTCGCGACCGCATTCGCGACGTTCTGGCCCGCGCTCCTCGTGAACCACGCGACGACGTCGATCACGATCGACATCTTCCTCTTCGGGCTCGCCGCCGTGACGTGGATGGTGATCGAGGCGCGTCGCGTCGGCGTCCGCTTCGTGTGGGTCTACGTCGTGCTCGGCTTCGCGATCGCGATCAGTGTGACCTTCCCGCTCTTCCTCGTCGCCCGCGAGCGGCGCCTGCACGCGCTCGCCGAGAAGGAGCCCGCCGTCACGACGAGCGACCTCGTGGGCCTCGCGTGCTTCGCGCTCCCGCTCCTCGCCTTCAGCTTCTGGACGCTCGGTCGCTGACGTGTCGCGTGACCGCATCCTCGAGATCGGGCTCGTGGGCATCGTGCTCGCGCTCGGCGGCGCGTTCCTCTACCGAGAGCTCGCTCAGCCGAGCGAGCCGGCCTCGCACCCGATCGCGATCGCGCTGATGGAGGAGCAAGAAGAAGTGGATGGCGCCTGGCCGCCGACGGGGACCGAGCTGCACGAGGCGCTGACGCGCTCGGACGCGGTCACGACCATCGCCGGCTCGGCCGCGCTCGACGCGGGACCCGACACGGCGTTCGTCGACACGGGGCCGCCGCTGCCGGAGCCGCCGCCCGAGACGGCGACGTTTCATGTGCGGCAGGACCAGCAGGGCGGGATCTACTTCCTCGAGGTCGTGATCGGCGAGGCGAGCTTCGAGGACACGCTGCCGATGATCGTCGTGCTGCACGGCCGCGGCGGCTCCGCGCAGATCCCGGGCGGGCCCTTCCTCGGCCTCACGCACCCGGTGCGCGTGATCGTGCCGCAGGCGCCGGATCCGCTCGGCACGGGCTACGAGTGGCTGCCGGTGTACGTGGGGCAGGGCCTGGTCGACCGCCTCAGCTCGACGCTCTTCGCGCAGGCCTCGCGCCTCGCGGCGCTCGTGCGCGGGCTGGCCTCGGAGCGGCACGCGAAGGGGCGCGTGATCGTCACCGGCTTCTCGCAGGGCGGGCTGCTCACGATCACGCTGGCGCTCTACCACGACGATCTCTTCGCCGAGGCGTTCCCGCTCGCGTGCTGGCTTCCGCCGCCGCTCGTGCCGAGCTACCGCCGCGACGACCTCTTCTACCCGCGCATCCGCTCGATGCACGGCACGGCCGACACGACGATCCCGATGGAGCCGACGCGCGCGCTCTTCGAGCAGCTGGACGGGCTCGGGTTCGACGCGACGCTCGTCCCCTTCGAGGGCGTCACGCACACGATCAGTGACGACGAGAACGCGCTCTTCCACCAGTGGCTCGAGGCCGCGGTGTGCCGCGCGGCCGAGGATCGTGCGTGCGAGGATGTGGCCGAGGCGGCGGCGGCCGCGATGACGTCGGCGGGGACGATCGGGCTCGACGCGGGACCCAAGGAAGACGACGCCGGGACGGGGGACGCGGCGACCGACGCAGACGCCGCGCTCGACGATGCGGCGACGGAAGATGCGGCGACGGAAGATGCGGCGACCGACGATGCGGGCGTCGACGGAGGGGCGCCATGATCCCGGGAATGCCCGGGACGACCCGAACGGTTCGGCATCGGAACGAGGCGACGGATGGCCGCGGTCGATAGTCTTCTCTCGCTCGCGCACCGCGAGGGCGCCGATGAGATCCGGCTCGGGACGGATCGCGCGCCCGCGATGTTCTCCGCCGGGGCGCCGAAGCGCCTCTCGATGCCGAAGACGCCCGACGACATGCTGCGGCACCTGCTCGGCGGGATCCTCTCGTCCGACGTCGAGGCGCGCCTGCGCGAGAGCGGCCGGGCCGACGCGACGCACGAGCTCGCGGGCGTCGGCACGTTCCGCGTGCTGATCCAGGTGCGCGGCGACGGAGGGCTCGACGCGGGGTTCACGCTCGGGGGCAAGACGGCGCCGAAGGCCTCGCCCTCACCCTCGCCCTCGCCCTCGCCCTCGCCCTCACCCTCACCCTCACCCTTACCCTCGCCCTCGCCCTCACCCGCGACAGACCTGGTCGACACCGCGCCGGGCGAGCCCTCCGAGGCGCTCCTCTCCCTGCTCGTGCGGGCGCACATCTCCGGCGCGAGCGACGTGCATCTCGCGACGGGCGAGCCCCCGGCCCTCCGAACGCACGGCGCGCTCACCGCGCTGGTCGAGGACGGCCCCGTCGACGTCGCGTCGCTGCTCGGCGGCATCTACGACGCGCGCGCGCGGAGCCAGATCGCGCAGGGGCGCTCGTTCGACTTCGTCGTCGCGCTCCCCGAGGAGCCGCTCGGTCCGCGCGGTCGTGCGCCGCGCGTCCGCGGCAACGCTTACCGTGCGTCGTCGGGGCTCGCGGCGGCGCTGCGCCTCCTTCCGCCGGAGGCGCCCGCCCTCGACGCGCTCGCCCACGGGGGTCTGCTGAGCGACCTCGTGCTGCTGCCGAATGGGCTCGTCCTCGTGTGCGGACCGACCGGCTCGGGCAAGAGCACCACGCTCGCGGCGCTCGCGCGTGAGGTCTTGCGTCGCCGCTCGGTGCTGCTCGTCACGCTCGAGGATCCGGTCGAGTACGTCTTCACCGGTGCGCGTGGGCGCTCGCTCGTGCGGCAGCGCCAGATCGGGCGCGACGTCGCCGACTTCGCGACCGGCCTGCGCGACGCGCTCCGCGAGGATCCGGACGTCATCCTCGTCGGCGAGATGCGCGACGCCGAGAGCATCTCGCTCGCGCTCACGGCGGCCGAGACGGGCCACCTCGTGCTCGCGACCCTGCACAGCCGCTCGGCCGCGAGCGCGATCGAGCGGATCGTGGACACCTATCCCGAGGGGAGGCAGGCCCAGATCCGCGGGCAGCTCGCCGACGCGCTCCGCGCGGTCGTGGCCCAGCGCCTCGTTCCGCGCGCGCGCGGCGACGGGCGCCTGCTCGCCCTCGAGGTGCTCCGGGTGAGCGCCAGCGTCGCCAGTGGCCTGCGCGAGGGCAAGATCGGCACGGTCGTGAGCGCGATGCAGTCGGGTCGCCAGAGCGGAATGATCACCCTCGAGCGGAGCCTCGCGGACCTCGTGCGCCGAGGGGAGGTGCACTTCGACGAGGCCAAAGCCGTCGCGAACGACCCCGCCGCCCTCCAGAGCTATCGAGACGGATCCGGCTGATCGAGTCAGCCCGGCTTCGGCCACTCCCGTCGATCTGGTTCGGCGTATCATCCGGCTCGGATGCGCGCCCTTTCGAGAGCATGCGCCGGGCTGATCGTCGTGCTCGCGCTGGCGCCTGCCGGCGCGGCGGCACAGTTCACCTACTACCGGGACGATCACGTGCGGAACCGCCCGGCCCACGTGGGTGTCTCCGCGATCGGCGGCGCGCAGGCCCACACGCACTCGGGCGCGGTCGACGGCTTCGCGCGGCTGGGCATCGACGTCATCGGGACGCTCGTGCCTGGCTTCGCGCTCGGGTTCACGCGGCTCGGCTTCTCGATCGGCTACTCGGACCTCGAGGGCGTGATCTTGGGCGTGAACGCCACGCCCACGTTCGAGCTCTCGTTCTTCCCGGGAAGCGACACGCAACTGCTCCTGCAGCTGGGATCGACGATCGGGCTCGCCGCGCCCACGAACACTCGTCCCTTCGGCGTGAACGCAGCGCTGACCACGGTGATCGGCGCGCGCTTCTGGCTCGGCAACACGTTCACGTTCGCCATCTTGCTCGGGAACGACGTCGGGCTGACCAACCCGGGCGTGCCCTCGTATTTCGGCGGGCCGCTCGCGCAGGCCGAGCTCTCCTTCTTCCTGGGCCTCGAGATCGGATGGAACCTCTGATGAACGGTCCTCCGAATCCGCCGCCGCGGGAGCCCTCCGACATGTTCTCGGTCCGGAACGCGGCCGCCGCGATCCCGACCATCAAGGAGGTCCCGCTCACCAAGGAAGAGGCCGAGCGCCGGCGTCGCGCGCGCGCGACGAAGATCGTCGTCAGCGCCATCACGAGTGTCGTCGTCGTCGCGATCGCGCTCTACGCGTGGCATCGCCATGCGATCTCGTCCGCGGTCGCGGAGGCCGAGCGCACCGGCCGCCTCGAGGCGATCGCGCATGCCATCGACAAGCTCGACGGGGCGACGAGCGGCGGCGACACGGCGCTCGCGGCGCGCCTGCATGCGATGGCCGAGCTCGAGGGCGAGGCAGGACATCGCGAGCGCGCCGAGGCGCTGCTCGCGGCGCACGACGCGACGGGCGACGGCGCGAGCGATCACCGGATCGCGACGACGTACCTGGCGCTGGCCGCGGGAGACGTGACGACCGCGCTGCGCGAGGTCGCGCCGCTGCAGCCCTCCGGCCCGCGCGCGGCGGAGTCGGCGCGGGCCCTCGCGCTCGTCGCGGCCGCCGCGGGCAGCATGCAGCAGGCGGTGTCGATGGCGCAGGCGGCGGTGAACGCCATGCCGGACTCGCCGCGCCATCGGGCGCTCCTGGTCGAGATCAGCGCGCAGGGCGGAGTCGAGACGCCGGCGGTCGGGTTCGAGGAAGGCGCGACGGCCATGCACGCGGCGCGCGCGTTCGCCGCCGTGTGGCGCGGGCGCGCTCCCGGCGAAGCGCGCGAGGAGGCGCAGGCCGTCATCGCCGCCGCGGACGCGACGCCGTTCGAGCACGCGCGCTCGGTGCTCGTGCTGGGCCTGGTGGCCGCCATCGAGGGCGACTCGAGCGCGGCGCGCACGTCTCTCACGGAGGCCGCAGCCGTGGCCGGGATCGGCGAGCTCTCGAGGATGATGATCGCCGAGGGCTGGCTCCTCATCGACGCGCGCGAGGAGGCGCAGGCGATCGTGGCCGCGCTGCCCGCCGACGTCACGGCGGATCCCGGCGAGCGAGCGCGGCTGCACGCGCTGCTCGCGCTCGCCGGCCACGACGCGGGCGCCGCCGCGAGCGCGATCGCGAGCACGCCGGCGGGTACGCGTCGCGCGTGGATCGAGGGACGCATCGCCGCCATGAACGCCGCGCCGAACCCCGCCCGCGTGTCCTTCGCGCAGGCATCGGGTGAGGCCTGGATCGGCATCGTCGCGGCCTGCGATCTCGCGCTGCTCGAGGTGCGTGAGGGCCGCGGTCCGGAGGCGCTCGCGGCCGTCGAGCCGCGCCTGGCCGAGGGGGCGAGTTGGCCGCGCGTGGCCTCGGCCGCCGCGCTCGCGCTCTCGGCCGCGGGGCAAGGCGATCGTGCGCTGACCGTCGTCGAGGCCGCGCTCGCCGCCCATCCGGACGAGGGCTCGCTGCTCGCAGCGCGCGGGCGCGTCCACCTCGCCGCACAGCGCTACGCGCCCGCGGTCGAGTCGCTGACGGCGGCCATCACGCACGCCGACACCGACGCGACGTTGCACCGCGACCTCGGGCTCGCGCAGCGGGCGCTGGGGCACGACGCCGAGGCGAGGGCCGCGCTGACCCGCGCAGTCTCGCTCGATGCGACCGACGCGACGGCGCTCACTCCACTGCTCTCGCTCGACGTCGCGGCGGGTGACTTCGCCGCCGCGGCCGCCACGCTCGCCCACGTCGACGCCGCCCACCTGGCCTCGCTCGACATCGAGCACCTGCGCGCCCGGATCCTCGTGGGCAACCAGGCAGGTCAGGGCGGGACGCGCGCGGTGCTCGCGGCGCTCCGGACCGCGCGCCGCGACGGCGATCTCCACCTCGCGCTCGCGCGGCTCTACTTCCAGGCAGAGCGCTTCGGTGACGCGATGAACGAGCTCCAGGCCGCGACAGGCACGACCGAGCCGCGCCGCACGGCGCTGCTCTGGCGCCTGGTCGCGATGGGGCACCTCGGGCGCGAGCGTCCCGTCGAGCAGGCCGTCGAGTCGATACAGGATGACGCGACCGAGTCGGGCGCACCTCTTTCCGCCGCGGAGCAGTCGCTCATCGCCGTCGCGCAGGGCTGGGTCGCCGTCCACGACCAGGCCCGGCCTCGCGCGGAGATCCTCGCGAACCGCGCGCTCGAGCTCGATCCGACGTCGTCGGAGGCCGCGCTGATCCTCGCGCACCTCGACGGAGACCTGAGCCGCGATCCCGAGGCGCACCTGCGCGCGGCGCTCGCGGGCCAGCCGCCCTCGGTCGAGGCGCTGGGGTGGCTCGCGCTCCTCGGCGACCTCGGCCCCGAGCGCTGCGACTTCGGGCGGCGCTACATCGCGGCCGCCCCGACCGGGGCGCACGCGCGCGACGTCCGCGCACGGGTCGCGACGTGCCCGCATTGACGATCGCGCCGCGCACGGCCGGCCGGAGGCCTTTCCCGCCGAGGTCCACGCCGGGCACACGGCGTGCAACACTCGCGGGGATGACCAGGACGACGGGGTGGGTCTGGGGATCGCTCGTGCTCTCGTTGGCGGCGCCGGGGTGCGGGACGGCGTACACGGAACAGCCTGACACCGGCGGCATCATGCTCGCGGACGCGGGCATGGTGCTCGGCAACGACGGGGGTTCCATCGTCGGGGAGGATGGCGGCGGCGGCGTGGTGATCGTGCCCGACGGCGCGCTCGTCTTGCCGGACGGCGCGTTCGTCGATCGAGACGGCAGCGTGCTCGGTGGCAGCGATGCCGGCGGGACGACGACGCGCCCCGACAGCGGCGTCGCGGGCTCGCACGTCGGTCAGCCGTGCGCGAGCGACGAGGACTGCCCGGGCCTCTTCTGCTCCACGATCAACAACGGCTTCGGCTATTGCACGTGGGTGTGTGGCCCCGGCAATCCCTGCCCCGACGACGCCGTCTGCTACCGCGAGAGCGCGACGGCGGTGGGCTACTGCATGTCGCGCTGCGATCCGGCCGGGTCGACCAGCTGCCCGAGGGGCTATCTCTGTCAGCCCGGCATCGCCGAGGCGCCGGTGTGCTACCCGGGGTGCACGAGCGACTCCGACTGCCCCGGGGGCACGCGCTGCGGCAGCGGCCTGGCGGGCACGCGCTCGTGCTACACGCCGGGCGCGCCGACGGGCGGCGAGTGCGCCGTCAGCAGCGAGTGTCCTGAGCTCGGTTACTGCCTCGACGAGGCGACGTGGGGAACGCCGAGCGGCCTGTGCGTGACGTTCTGCGACATCGCCACGCACTCGGGCTGCGGGACGGGCACGACCTGCGTCCCCTGGGGCTTCGGCGGCGGATACGGGTCGTGCGTGCCGACTTGCGACGCCACGATGCCGTGTCGGCCGGGCTACCAGTGCGTGTCGACGGGCGCTGGCCTGCCGAGCGCGTGCGTCGCGCGCTGCGAGTCGGACGCCGACTGCACGGCGCCGCGGCTGTGCAACTTCGTGACGGGCCGCTGCGGCTGATCAGATGACGACGGGAGCGAGCGTGGTGACGCCCGCGCCCCAGAACTGACCGGTGCCGGTGTCCGTCGTCGCGAGCGTGCCCGCGCCCGTCGTGCGGTCGATGGCGATGAGCTGGCCGGTGCTCGAGAACCCGTAGACGGTGCGGCCCCAGTAGCCGAGCCCGAACACGTGGTTGTACTCGGTCGAGCCCTCGACGATCGGGCCGATGACCCGGATCGTGCTCGTGCCGCTCGCCCCGAACGTGATCTGGGCGAGCGTGTCGTGCGTGTCCGTGTCGTGGCGGATGGTCGCGAAGGTGCCGAGGCCGAGGACGGACACGAGGTCGCCGCTCGAGAGCCAGCCGTCGGGGTACTGTCCGAGGAAGGTGGTCTGCGCGTTCGTCGGGTCGATCTCGTAGTACGCGCCCATGTTGGTCGCGCCGACGAGCGCCTCGCGGTCCGGGTGCAGCTCGCCCATGGCGAGGAAGGTCAGCGCGTAGAACTGCTCACCGGCGGTGACGTCGAACGCGCCCACGGAGGTCACGTGCGCCGTCGCGACGTCCACGCTGTACAGATCGGTCGCGCTCGAGGTGAACACGTTCTGCGCCGAGTCGATCGCGAGATCGATCATCGGATCGGCGTTCGCGCCCGTCGCGTCGTCGATGAAGCGACCGATGGGCGTGACGGTCGTCGAGACGGGCGAGAAGGAGAACAGCGTGCCCGACGAGTGGGCGTAGATGAGCACGTCGGCGAGGCCGTTCGTGTCCCGCAACGGCCCGATGTCGCGCGCGACGACCGCGGCGTCGTTGCCCGCGTCGTCCGCAGGGCCGACGTCGGGGATGGGGAGGCGTCGGGGCGCCTCGGTGCAGCCGGCGATCGAGAAGAGGGCGAGGATGGCGAAGCGGAACGACGACATGGGCGCGGGCTATACGGCGGCGGCGCGCAGCCCGCAAAGCGCCGAGGTCAGGCCGTCTCGGCGCGGGCGCCGCGCACGCGGAACCCACGGTGCACGCCCGTCCACCACGCGGGCAGGGCAGCCTCCGGCAGCACCACCTCTTCGGGGTCGACCGCAGTGCCGAACGCGTAGTCGAAGACCGGCGAGGTCAGCCCGAAGTTCACGCGCGGGTCGGCGTAGTGGTGGTGGAAGTGGAAGCGCCACATCCACTCCTCGGCGGCGTTCCTCGGCGCGCGCTCGTGCATGCGCGCGTGCGCGAGCGTGATGCCCACGTAGCCGATGGCGAGACCCGCCGCGAAGGGAAGGGCGCGCGAGGGGCCGAGCAAGGGCGTCAGCACCGCGCCGATCGCTGCCGCCGTCCCCGCGACGCGCGGCATGTTCTCGCCGATCTCGCCCCAGGCGTCGCCGACGGTGTGCGCCGTCCGGTGGTGCTCGAGGTGCGCCGCGCGCGAGGGATCGCCCGACCCGCGGCCGTGCGCGATCCACGCGTGCCACCCGTACTCGAGCAGCGGCGTGGCTGCGAGCGCGCCGAGGGTCCAGCGGAGGGCCGTGCGTGCCGACATGGACGGGATCGAGCCTCAGACCGGGCGTGTTTGCAACTCGGCGGGCGGAGCGCGCCTGGAGAGACCGAACCTGCGAAACGACCGAAGGGCCGGGGCTCTCGCCGCCGACCCTTCGTTCGGACCGTCTCCGGTCTCGTTTGGACGAGTGGGGGATCGAACCCCAGACCTCTAGAGTGCGATTCTAGCGCTCTCCCAGCTGAGCTACACGCCCGGAACAAGCCCCCCGTTTCCGAGAGGGATCGCGACTATACCCACGTTTCTTCACCCTGCAACCGTCGCGCGCTTTCGATCCGGGGAGAGCCTCGCGGCGAAGAAGCCGGAGAGAAAGAGGCACAGCCAGCCGAGCCAGGGGCCGAGCAGCTCGTAGAGGGTCGCGCTCTCCGCGCCGCCCACCGGGCCGAGGCGCACGTCCTCGACGAGCGTGGCCTGCTCGAACACGCCGGTGTGCGACACGACGCGGCCGGCCGGGTCCACGAAGGCGCTCACGCCCGAGTTCGTCGAGCGCACGAGCCAGCGTCGGTGCTCGATCGCGCGGAACGTCGCGAGCGTGAGGTGCACCCAGGGCTCCTGCGTGTCGCCGAACCACGTGTCGACGGTGATGTTCACCAGGAAGTCCGGGTGCGCGACGTCGACGGCGTGCCGCACGAAGCGCGAGACGATGTCCTCGTAGCAGATGAGCGCGCTCATCCGGATCGGGTCGTCCCCCCACTCGGGCGACGGGCCGCCCGGCCGCGGCAGCTCGAGCGGATCGACGCTCGCGCCCGGCGAGAAGCGGCCGCTCATCGGCGAGATCTCGTAGAGCATCGGGAACGCCTCGCCGAAGGGGAGGTACTCGCCGAACGCGAGGAGGTACGTCTTGTCGTAGGTGCCGATGAAGCGGCCGCTCGCGTCGGCGAGGAACGCGGTGTTGCGATCGACGATGCGCTCGCCCACCTCGGCGTGGCGGATGCCACCGAAGATCACCGGCGTGTGCACGTCGCGCAGCACGGTGCGGTGCACGCTCGTCACGTCGTCGAGCCAGTACGTGACCGCGCTCTCCGGCCAGACGAAGAGCTGGATGCTCGGATCCTCGTCCTCGAGCCGGACCGTCATCTGGCGGATGCGGTCGCCGACGCGCGGATCCTCCCAGCGATCGAAGAGGCCCAGGTTCGGCTGCACGAGCGCGAGCCGCAGGCGCTCGGCCTCCGCGTCGAATGCGTCGACCTCTCCGATCCGCCAGGTGCCGTAGCCGAGCGTGAAGAGGACCGCGGCGATCGCGACGGCCGGACCGACGCGCGGCAGCGCGAGCTTCTTGCTGCGCGCGAACACGACGTCGTAGAGCGCGCCGTTCACGAGGAACACCAGGCCGGTGCAGATCTCCGGGCCCGCGAGGTCGGCGATCTGCGTGAGGATCGGCATCCGGTAGAGGCCGTTGCCGTAGTAGTGCTCGAAGAGCATCGGGAAGACGGCCTCGGTCGCGACGTATGCGGCCGGGACTGCTGCGCTCGCGCTCCAGCCGTTCAGCCGCGCGCGGCGGAAGAGCCAGAGCATCGCCACGAACTGGAGGCCCTGCCAGCCCCAGAAGATCGTGGCGAACACGCTCGCGATCGGCAGCGGGAAGCCGCTGAACTCGGCGAGCGTGTAGGCGATCCAGTAGAAGCCGCCCGCGTACGCGACGGTGCCGAAGAGCCATGCGCGGAAGAAGAAGCGGCGGCCGCCGGGGCGATCGAAGCCCCCGAGATCCTGCATCGGGTCGACGACGAAGAGCGCGGGGACGAGGGCGAAGAAGCCCATCCACCACACGCCGAAGCCGGCGAAGCCGAGGAACATGAGCACGCTGGAGACGAGCAGCAGGCCGTGCGCTCGCGCCCGGACGGCGAGCGGCGGCTTCGGCGGCGGCGCAGGCGCCGCGGGCTTCCTCGCAGGTTCCGGAGCCGCTTCGCTCGTGACCGACGCCTCGCTACTTCGCCTGTCCGAGCGCTTTCCGGACCTTGCCAAGGAGCTCCTCCGACTTGAACGGCTTCGTGATGTAGGAGCGCGCGCCCGCGTTGATGCCCTCGACCATGTCGCTCGCGCGTGTCTTGGCGGTGAGCATCACGATCGGGATGCGCGCGAGCTTGGGGTCGCGCTTGAGCTCCTTGGCGAACGTGAGTCCGTCCATCCGGGGCATCATCACGTCGCAGACGATGAGGTCGGGATGGTCTCCACTCAGGAGCCTGTCGAGCGCATCGGCACCGTCGACGGCCTGGGTGACCTCGTAGCTCTGCGAGAGCAGGCGCGAGACGAGCGCGCGGACCTCCGGCTCGTCGTCGACGACGAGGATCTTGAGACGGCTCCCCGCGCTGGACGGCTGTGCGGTGGACGACATGGCCGCTCGGTGTAGCTCAGCCCCGCGTGGGGGTCACGCGCTCACTTGGTCCCGAAGAGGCGATCGCCCGCGTCGCCGAGGCCCGGCAGGATGTAGCCCTTCTCGTTCAGCTTCTGGTCGACCGACGCACACCAGATCGACACGTCCGGGTGCGCCCCGTGCAGCACCGCGATGCCCTCGGGCGCGGCGAGCAGGCACACGAGCTTGATCGACTTGGGCTTCTTCTCCTTCACGCGATCGATCGCGGCGACGGCGGAGTTGCCGGTGGCGAGCATCGGGTCGACGACGATCACGTCGCGGTTCTCGATGTCCTGGGGGACCTTGAAGTAGTACTCGACGGCGAGGAGCGTCTTGGGGTCGCGGTAGAGGCCGATGTGCCCGATGCGCGCCGAGGGGACGACCTTGAGCACGCCGTTCAGGATGCCGTCGCCCGCGCGGAGGATGGAGACGACGACGAGCTTCTTGCCCTCGATCATGGGCGCGTCCATCTCCATGAGCGGCGTCTCGATGCGCTCGGTGGAGAGCGGGAAGTCGCGCGTCACCTCGTAGGTGAGCAGCATCGAGATCTCCTCGAGCAGCTGTCGGAACTGGCTGGTCGAGGTGTGCTTGCGCCGCATGAGCGAGAGCTTGTGCTGCACGAGCGGGTGCGAGACGACGTGGACCTCTCCGGGCATCGATGGCTCCTCCGAGCGGCGGAGAGTACGCGATCTCCGGGCCGGCGATCAGGCTCGCGGGACGATCACCGTGAACCCGTCGGCCCGGGCTGCCGTCGCGAGGAGCTCGTCGCGGGTCACGAAGAAGCGACCCCGCGTCATGCCATCCACGAAGACGCGCGCGGACGCGAGCTGCCACGCATCGGCGGCGCGGAGCGGATGTCGTTCGAGGACGGCGAAGACCTCGTTCTCGACATCCTCGGTGCACTCGACGACGTGCCAGCGTGACGCGAGCGTGACGAGCGCGCGCTCGGAGACTCGGAGGTCACCTGCGGAGAGCGTGCCTTCGCGCCGCTTCCTCGTCAGCGCATGCCAGATCTCGGCGCCCGCGAGCCGCGACACGACGAAGACGGGCTGGACGCGCTGCTCGTGACGGCAGGCCGCCGAGCTCACCTCACGGACGACCAGAGGCACGATCGCCGAGCTGTCCCAGAACCTCACCGCCCGGTGCGTCGCGCGTCGAGGAGCGCGTCGAGCACGCTCCCGGTCGGGTCCTTCGGGAGCGAGCGCAGTGGCGGCAGCTTGACGCCCCCCGGCTTCTTCGGCCGCGTGAGGATGCCGCGCCGCTCGAGGTCCGCGACGCGCGCCTGCTCGTCGTCGGCGTGCGCGTTCGCGGGCTCGATCGGAACGAGATCCGCCACCGGCGTGTCGCGGTCGTAGATGCGCACGCGGCCTCCGGCGCGGACGTAGCGGAGGTGCTTGCTGAGCTGCGCCTTGGCCTCGGCGATCTTCACGGAGCGCATGTGACCAAGTAGACCAGGTTCGGCGCGCCGCGCAAGCCCGTCAGCGGCCCACGTCGGGTCCCGCGTCGATCGACGGCGCCGGACCGGATGGAAAGCAGTCCCAGATGCGCGTCTCCCATTCGCCGGACGGCGTGCACCAGGCGCAGCTGTAGCCCAGCGGGGGGTTGGGATCGGTGCATGGATCGCTCAGCGGGCGGGTACAAGCCGGTCCAGCGGCGGCAGGTGGGGGCCCATCGCACGGTGCCCACGGATTCGCGCCCGGACCGCAGCCGGTCACCACGATCGCAGCCATGAGCAGCCCACGACGCATCGGGTTCAGCGTAACACTGGCCGTTCCCTTGCCCGGCCGGAGACGGAGGCGGTAGGCTTTCTGTCCTTTCGGCTGGCTGGTCTTCGGGCCACCCGAGCCGCACGTTTGGTTCGTGGGTCGTGTCGCATCCGGGGCTGTACCGATGGTTCGCTTGACCGACATCGTCGATGCGGTGCGCGGCTACCAGCCGACGGCGGATCTCGACCTCATCCACCGCGCGTACGTGTTCGCGGCGGACAAGCACGAGGGCCAGCTCCGCAAGTCGGGCGACCCCTACATCATCCACCCGGTCTCGGTCGCCGGGATCATCGCGGAGATGAAGCTCGACGTCGCGAGCGTGTGCGCGGCGCTGCTCCACGACGTGGTCGAGGACACCGGCGTCACCGACGCCGAGATGCAGGAGCGCTTCGGCGAGGAGATCGCGTTCCTCGTCGACGGCGTCACCAAGCTCGGCAAGATCAACTTCACGAGCAAGGAAGACCAGCAGGCGGAGAGCTTCCGCAAGATGCTGATCGCGATGGCGCGCGACATCCGCGTGCTCGTCGTCAAGCTCGCCGACCGTCTCGACAACATGCGCACCATGGAGCACATGAAGCCGGAGGCGCAGCAGCGGATCTCGCAGGAGACGCTCGACATCTACGCGCCCCTCGCCGGTCGCCTCGGCATCAACTGGCTCAAGAGCGAGCTCGAGGATCTCGCGTTCAGCTACCTCTACCCGGAGCAGCACGCGGACCTCGTCGAGAAGACGAAGAAGGTCCAGCGCGATCGCGACCGCTACATCAACGACGTGGTGAAGCGCATCAGCAAGATGCTGGTCGAGCGCGGCTTCGCCGTCGACGTCAGCGGGCGCGCCAAGCACCTCTACTCCATCTACCGGAAGATGGTGCACAACAACGTGGAGTTCGAGCAGGTCCACGACGTGCTCGCGTTCCGCGTGCTGATGGAGAACGTCGCCGACTGCTACGCGGCGCTCGGCGTCATCCACTCGCAGTGGACGCCGATCCCGGGGCGCTTCAAGGACTACATCGCGCTGCCGAAGCCGAACATGTACCAGTCGCTGCACACGACGTGCATCGGGCCGGGGCAGCGCCGCATCGAGGTGCAGATCCGCACGCACGAGATGCACTCGACCGCCGAGCACGGCATCGCGGCGCACTGGAAGTACAAGGAGAAGTCGGGCGGCCTCGACAGCAAGGACGCGGCGCGCTTCGGCTGGCTCAAGCAGCTGATGGAGTTCCAGGAGGTCTCGGACCCGGCGGAGTTCCTCGACTCGGTGAAGGTCGATCTCTTCAGCGAGGAGGTCTTCATCTTCACGCCGAAGGGCGAGCTCAAGGTCTTCCCGCGCGGCGCGACGCCGATCGACTTCGCGTACACGATCCACAGCGAGGTCGGCGACCACTGCTCGGGCGCCCGCGTGAACGGCGCGATCGTGCCGCTGCGCTATCAGATGCGGAGCGGCGACACGGTCGAGATCCTCACCTCGACGACGCAGCACCCGAGCAAGGACTGGCTCGAGTTCACGGCGACGGCGCGCGCGCGCGGCAAGATCCGCGCGTTCGTGCGCAACGAGGAGCGGCGACGCTCGACCAAGCTCGGGCGCGACCTCGTCGAGCGCGCGTTCCACAAGCGCGACATGAGCTTCGCGCGCTTCATGAAGACCGGCGAGGCCGACAAGGCCGCGGTGAACTGGAAGATGCAGACGGCCGACGAGCTCTTCGGCGCGGTCGGCTTCGGCAAGATCGAGGCGGAGGAGGTCTACGAGTTCGCGGTGCGCGACGAGGCGTCCGCGGGCGCGGTCACGCCGAGCCTCTTCGAGAAGACGGTGCGCCGCGTCACGGGCGGGAGCTCCAGCGGCGGCATCCGCATCGACGACACCGACGACCTCGTGGTGCGCTTCGCGCAGTGCTGCTCGCCGCTCCCGGGGGACGCCATCACCGGCTGGATCACGCGCGGACGCGGCATCACCGTGCACCGGCGCGGGTGCAGCAAGGCGATGGAGCTCGACCCCGAGCGCCGCATCGACGTGAGCTGGAGCGACCGCGTGAAGGTGGCGCGCCCGGTGGTGCTGCGCGTCATCACGACCGACAAGCCCGGGCTCCTCTCGAACATGACCGCTGCGTTCACGGAGAGCGGCGTGAACATCCAGGAGGCGAACTGCCGCGTCGGCGCGGACGGGACGGCCATCAACCTCTTCCATTTCCAGGTCGACGACGCGGCGAAGCTCCAGAACCTGATGCGCAAGATCCAGGGCGTCGACGGCGTGTACTCGGTCGAGCGCAGCTGACGTATGGCTCGGCGGCGCGAGCGCGAGGCGGAAGAGCGCGCGCGCACGATCGCGATTGCGTTCCTGCGGGGCCAGACCGGCACGGAGCCACACTGCGATCGAGGCAACGGGCGCGGGGACTCTTGGAGCTTCTGGTTCCGCATTCCGACGGCGCCCGGCGAGGTGATCGACCCGTCGCACTGGATCATCGAGGTCGACCTGGCGGCACAGACTGCTCGCTTCTTCCACACGATGTGAGGTGACGGTCGCTCGTCGTCGCGATGCGCGTGCGCGCCGACAGGCGGGATCGCGTGCTACCGTGGGGTCATGCGAACGGTTCGAGCGCGGGTGCGGAACGGGCGGATGCTGGTCGATGAGCCGACCGAGCTACCGGATGGAACCGAGCTCGACCTGATCGTCGACGAAGCAGACAGCCTCGAGGACATGGAGCCCGCAGAGCGCGCCGAGCTCGAGGCGTGTATCGACCGGGGCCTCGCCGAGATTGCGGGGGGGCTGCCCGGCATTCCCGCCGCGGAGGTCATCGCGTCGCTTCGCGCGCGCCCGTGAGCTTCGTCGTCACCGTACGACCCGAGGCGCTCGCGCAGGCGCAGGAGATCGAAGCTTGGTGGCGCGAGCACCGCCCGGACTCGCCGGATCGGTTCAGGGTTGAACTGGCGGAAGCGTTCGGGTCGCTGTCGACGAGCCCGCTGCCAGCGAGACTCGTGCGCAAGCGCGGCCCGGTGTACCGATGCCTGCTGAAGGTTTCACGCAACCATGTGTACTTCACGGTCGACCGCGACGCGTCCGTGGTTCACGTCATCGCGATCTGGGGCGGGCCGCGGCGTGGTCGCCCGCGGCTGCCACGCTGAGCCGCGGCGCAGCGGTTTCGGAGATCTGTTCAGCGGGCGGCGACGAGAAGGATGCCGATCGCGACTCCGATCACGATGATCGCGGCCCCGACCCCGTAGATCCACGCCGTGCCGGTCGGGGCGCCCACGTCGTGGCGCTCGATCGCGGCTGCCGTGCTCCGGAACCGGATCATCGATGCGAGCACCGTCACGACGCCCAGCGCCGCGAGCGCGATTCCGGCCCAGAGAGACCCCGGAGCTCCCGGCGGGACAGGCGTTCCCCGCGCCGCGGCGAGCTCGCGAAGGAAGAGGCCGAAGCGCGCGACCACGAAGCCGAAGCCCATCATCGCGAGCGCCGTGCGCACCCACGCGAGCTGCGTGCGCTCGTTCGCCTGGTGCAGGCGCAGCGTCTCGCGCTCCGGGAGCGGCGGTAGCGGGTCGGTCACGCGCCCGAGCCTACGACAACACGGCCTCGTTGCTCAGATCTCGTCGGGGATGTCGCCCGTCGGGCCGGTGTACACGCCCGTCGGCGGGGGTGGCACGCGCGAAGGCTCGGGTGTCGGCGTGATCGCGCTGGGCGCCGGCGGCGCCGCCGTGTCGGCCTCCGCGCGGGCGGGCTCCGCGTGCGTCGCCTCCACGTGCGTCGGCGACCCGAGCGCGCGCGCAGCCTCCACCGCGCGCTGGGTCTCTCTCTCGTCAGCGTCCCGCGTGCCGCGACCGCGGGGCAGATCGACGTCGAGCACGACCGATCGATCGATCTCCACCCAGAAGCGGCGGCCCTCGTGGCGCGGTGCCGAGACCTCCAGCAGCTCGGGTGCGCTCCCGGGCGCCACTTCCTGCTCGAACGGGAGCGGATACGACGCGCCTCGAAGCGTCAGCGTGGCTCCATCGATCGACGAGCGCACCGCGAGGCGCACGCGCGCGGGCGCCGCCGGCGCGGGCGCGGGCGTCGTGTTCTCCACCGGCGCCTCCGTCTCGGGCGGGGATCCATCGGTCGCGGGCGGCGTCGCGATGGCCGGCGCCTCGGGCGGCGTGGTGCGGAGCGCGAAGGACCCGATCGCCACGAGCGCGATCAGGGCCACGCTGCCGCCCACGGCGAGGTAGGGCGGCCGGCCTGCCGGCGGCGGCGTCGTCGGGGCGCGACGGCTCGAGATCACCATCGGCGTCGACCCGGCCGGCAGCGTCTCGGTGAGCTCGATCGCCGGCGGCGCGGCGTCCACGTCGGCGAAGGGTGCGATCGCGGCGACCAGCGCGTCGACCGTGGGGAAGCGCTCGTCCGGCGACTTCTCGAGGGCGCGGGTGATCGCATCGACGAGCGGCGGCGGCAGGTCCGGCCGATGGAGCGCGATCGGCGTCGGTGCCTCGGTCGCGATCTTGATGAGGAGCAGCGGCAGCGTGTCGCCGTAGAACGGGAAGCGCGCCGAGAGCATCTGGTAGAGGAGCACGCCGACCGCGTAGACGTCGGTGCGACGGTCGACGCGGCTCGCGTCGTGGATCTGCTCGGGCGCCATGTACGCGGGCGTGCCGAGCATCTGTCCGGTCGCGGTGCCTGGGCCCGACTGGTTTCCCTCGCCGAACTTCGAGATGCCGAAGTCGAGCACCTTCACACGCTCGGCTCCGTCGTCGCCGAGCGCGAGGAATACGTTCTCGGGCTTGATGTCGCGGTGCACGATCTCGCGCTCGTGGGCGGCCCGGAGCGCCGCGCAGACCTGCTCGGCGATCTTCACCGCCCGCCCGATCGCCATCGGCCCGGACTGCTTGATCGCGCTCGCGAGGTCTCTGCCACGGAGCAGCTCGAGCACGAGGAAGGGCGCGCCATCGTCGGAGCGCCCCATGTCGATGCACTCGAGGATGTTCGGGTGCCCGATCATCGCCGCGGCGCGCGCCTCGTTCAGGAAGCGGCGCACGACGTCGACGTCGCTCGCGTACTGCGCGTGCAGCAGCTTCACCGCGACGCGGCGGCCGATCATGGCGTGCTCGGCCTCGTAGACGGCGCCCATGCCGCCGCCGCCGAGCCGACGCAGCAGCTTGTAGCGGCCACCGATCGTCTTGCCCACGTAGGGATCGATCGCCGCCACGTCCTGCAGGTGATCGGTCTCGAGGCGTCGCGTCGGGGCGGAGTCGGTCACGGCGTCCCTCCGAGCCAGAGCATCGCACCGTCGGGCGTCGCGACCAGCCCTGCACGGACGGGAGCGGGCGAGGCCGCCTCGCCGTCCCAGTCGGTGAGGAACGCCACGACGAACGCGGCGATGGCGAGCGCGCCCGCGCTGATGCCCACGATGTCCGTCGCCGTCGACCAGGTACGTCCCGCGGCCTGGTCCGCGACGGTGCCCATCGGAGGTCCGGCGTACGCGCGGCTCAGATCCAACGTGTGGACCCCGAGGCCGATCGCGGCGCCCGTCGCCAGCAGCGCCGCGACCGTGAGGGTGACGAAGACCGGCAAGGGTACGTCGCCGCCACGCTCGATGACCCGCGTGGTGTGCGCCGGAGCGAGCACGACGCTCAACGTCTCGGTCGCGCGCGCGGCGAGCGAGATGGTCTCGCGGTGTGTCTCGTAGCCATCGGCGCGCACCTCCACGTCCCAGCGCCCCACCGCCAGCTGCACGTCTCCCGGGGCCGTCCCCATCTCCTCGCCGCCGATCCAGATCGTCGCGGGGACGTTCGCGTCCACGTGGAGCGTCGCGAGCAGGAGGCGGAGCGTGTCGAGCTTGGCCGTGACCTCCGTCCGGCGTGGGTCGTCCTCGGGGACCGCCGCGAGGAAGCGCGTGTAGGCGTCGATCGCTCGCGGCACCTCGAGCAGGTGCTCGTAGCTCTGACCGAGCGAGTAGAGGATGAGGGGGTTGTCCCACGCCGCGTAGGCGGCGGTGAACTCGGCGATGGCCTCACGGTAGCGTTCGCCGCGGAAGAAGACGACGCCCTGTTGATAGCGCTGGCGCGCCTCGATCCGCTCCGGCGGGTCGGCGGGCACGCCGGGCTCGGCCGCATCCGTCTGCGCGAGCGCGCCCTCCGCGCTCGTCGCCAGGATGATCCCGAGCGCGATCGCGAGCGCGACGCGGTGCCGGTCAGGGGCGACCATCGCTCACCCACGTCGCGAGCGGCCGAACGACCTCGAAGGCGTCCGCCATCGCTCCCAGCTGGCCCCAGTCGTTCAGTCCCCAGCAGAGCACGTCGCCCGTTCGCCGCAGCACGCACGTGTGCGCTGCGCCGGCGCCGACGTCCACGAGGTCGTCGAGGCTCACCTGGCTGGCCACCGGCGACACCTGGAACGTCGCCCCCACGTCGAGACCGAGCTGATGCGCCGTGTCGTTGCCCCAGCACCAGAGGTGCCCGCCCGAGAGCAAGCACGCGTGGAACGCGCCCGCCGAGAGCGCGTCCGGCGCCAGCGCGAACTCGATCGGGTGGATGCCAGGCCCGCCGGCGACGGCCTCGACGCTGCCGAGCTGGTAGTAGGTGTCGTCGCCCCAGCAGACGGCGGTCTCGGCGCCGCGCCTGGCGCACGCGTATCCCACCCCCATCGCGACCTCCGTGACGCCGGTGAGCCCAGGAACGGGGCAGGGCGTGGTCGAGCCCCCGCAGCCCGTGCGCACCGCGCCGGTGCCCCAGCAAGTCACGGTCCGGTCGGACAACACGGCACAGCTCGCTCCGGCGCCGGCCGCGACGTCGAGCGCCCCGTGGGTTCCGGGCACGACGAAGGGGACGGTCCGATCGTCGGTCGTGCCGTCCCCGAGCTGCCCGGCCTCGTTCCGCCCCCAGCACACGACGTCGCCCGCGAGGAGCGCGCAGCCGTGCGAGCTGCCGAGCGCGAGGTGCGAGGCGCCCTCGAGCGCAGGGACCTCCACGGGCGCGAGCCGCCGCGCGACGCCGGTCACGGCCAGCTGTCCGTGCTCGTCGCTGCCCCAGCAGAAGACGCGCCCGTCGCGCACCGTCGCGCAGGTGGCGTCGAGCCCGGCGACGACGCTCGTCGCGTCGCTGATCCCCACGACGCTGCGCGGGTGCCCGCCGAACTCCATCGGCATCCCCGTCCCGAGCTCGCCGTGCAGGTTGGCCCCCCAGCACACGAGCGTCGGCCCGGCGAGATAGCAGTTGTGCAGAGCACCGGTGGTGAGCTGCGGCTGCAGGCAGTCCTCGTCGACGGCCCCGTCGCAGTCGTTGTCCGTCGCGCTGCAGACCTCGACGGCGCCGGCGTACGTGAACGTGTCGGAGTCGTCGCAGTCGGTGGCCCTCCCGAGGGCGGCGAAGCGGCTGCTCGCGCAGCCGACCGGCGCCTGCCCGTCGCCGTCGTGGTCCACGAGGCTCCCGACGCAGAAGCGCGACGTGAGGTTGCACGTGAATCGCACGCAGGGGTCCTCGACGAGGCCTGGCACCTGGCAGTCCTCGTCTCGCACGCACGACGTCGCGGGCATCGCGTCGAAGAGGCCGAGCGCCGAGCAGCCAGGGAACGCCGCGACGAGCAGGACGAGCACGGCCAGCCGAGCCGCCATCAGAACGCGACGTCCTGGTAGGCGCTGGTCCACGCGTAGGGCAGTGAGAGCCCTCCGAGCCCTGGCGCCGTCGCGTACGCGCGCCACGCGTGATCGACGGGGGGCGGCTGGTACGCCCCGTCCGCGTTCTCGTCCACGTACATGAGGAACTCGTAGCGCACCGCTGGGACGACGGAGTCCGGGATGCCGATCCGGAACGAGAGATCGGGGATCGTGTCGAGCCGCACCTGCCCGACGGTGCGCCCGCTCGCGTTCACGAGCCGGAGCTGGAAGGTCTTGCCCAGCTCCGAGTCGAAGCTCGAGAGCTGCAGCTCGAAGAGCGCGTCGATCGAGCCGGGCGGCATCGCGCCGAGCGGCGTCGTCGGATCGGAGAAGGCCACCGCGAGAGTGAGGGGCCCCTCGGCTGCGACGGGGAGCTCCCACGTCCGCATCTCGGGCGCGGCCGCCGCGGGATCGACGGTGGTGATCTGCGCGATCGCGGTCATCCCCGTGGGAACGGTCCTCGGGATGAGGTGCGTGGAGCTGGCCGTCGCGAGGCCGATCGCCTCGAAGTACGTGAGCTGACGGGCCGCGGCGTCGAGGACGCGCAGCGTCACGGTCCGCGTCGGGGACACGTCGAAGCCGTCGAGCACGAGCTCCACGTCGCGGTCGGTCGGTGGGGGCGGCGCCGCGGGTGCGCAGATCGTCTCCGGTCGCGTGGTGGACGTCGGGCTGCAGCGGCCGGAGGCGCAGTATCCCGAGCGGCACTCGGCGCCCTGGCCGCAGCCGGCGCCGTCCGCGTGGGGCGTCATGCACGCCCCGAGCGTCGTTCCCGAGGCGGAGCAGACGAGGCCGGGCGTGCACTCGAGGTCCGACTCGCACGACGTCCCCTCGCGCCGGAAGGGAGCGCAGACGAAGGCCGTCGCCAGCTCGTCCGTGCGCGTCGGGCAGTAGCCGTCGACGCACGAGAGGATCCCTGCGGCGTCGGCCATCCCCGTGCTGACGTCGCACATCGTCCCGAGGCCGCGCGTGCCCGCGTAGAGGTTGCGCAGGCCCTCGGCGGAGCTCGCCCACGCGAGCCACGCGCCGTCGCAGGTGGCGAGGCGCTGCTCGAGCTCGTCCACGATCACGGCTGCGGCCGCGCCGTCCAGCCCGACCCGTGGGTCGTCGACCAGCGCGCGGAGGTGAGAGCAGCCCGTGACGAAGCCGGTGAGATCGTCGGCCGCGGGCCCGCTGGCGCCGCAGCAGGCGAGCCGCCCGCGGGTGATCGCCTCCTCCAGGCGCGCGCAGAGCCGATCGGACGCGATGACCTCGGCCGGCGTCGGCGCAGCGCACGCGGCCATCGACAGCGCGAGGGCGACGAGGGCAGAACGCATCGCCCGAACCGTACCGCGCGCCGCCCCGGACGAGCAACGAGGCCCGGCCCTCACTGCACGCGGCGCAGCTCGCTGATGCCCATGCGGTATCGCTCGTGCGTGCTCGAGTGGTGAACGCCCACCCAGACGCGGTAGTCGCCGGCCGGCCAGCCGCCCTCGGCGATGCCGCGCGAGAGCGCGGTGACCGACTCGTCGGCCGCCTCGCAGCGGAACGAGCCGTCGGGCGCGAGCACCACGATCGAGAGCGGCTCGTGCGTGGGCGTGCAGCGCGTGTGCTCGTCCTCGGCGGGCTCGCAGAGATAGAGCTGGAGGAAGTCGAAGTCGTCGAGCAGCGTGACCACGTGCGCGGGGCTGGCCTGCACGAGGCCGCCGCAGCCGTTACCGAGCAGCGTCACCTCGATGGGCTCGACGTCCGGGCCTGCGTCTGCGCCCTCCGCGGCCACCGCGAGGCCGGCCTCGCCCTCGAGCCAGCGCGGGTCGGGCAAGAACCCGCGGTGGACGTGGATGTCGTCGTACCGAGGGCCCGCCGTCGTGTCGAGGCCGAGCTCGGTCGCGGCGCTGCGATCGTCCGCGGTGCTCCCCGTGCCGATACCGGGGCGCACGCTGCGCGTCTCGGTGAAGCTGAGCACGTAGTCGGCGCTCGCGCCGAGCGTGTGCGTACCGACCCAGATCTCCACGCGTCCGCGCGGGAACACGCCCTCGACGCCCGGCGCCGTGTCGAAGCGATCGTCGCTGCAGAGCCACACCGGCCGGCCCGAAGCGTCGATCGCGTGAACGCCGAGCACGAGATCGGTCGGGCTCGTGGCGAAGATGCGCAGGAAGCCGAAGCGCGTGTCGAGGTTCATCACGTGGCTCGGGCGATCGCCGACGAAGCCCGCGCACTCGTGGCCTCCGAGATCGGCGAGCGAGCGCGCGCCGTGCGCGTGACCCTCGAGCACGGCCGGATCGGGCACGAAGCCGGTGCTCAGCGGCACGCGCGCCTCGGGCGCCGTCGACTGCGCGATGGCCAGCGTCGGGAGCATCACGAGCGCGGCGAGCGCCGCATCGTGGAGGCGCGCGCGGACCCTCACCACTTCGGCGTGTAGCCCTTCCTGAGCTCGAAGAAGGCCACGCACTCGGGCCGGTTCAGCGCGTAGCCGGCGAAGATCTCGAACGCCGCGCGGAGCAGCGTGATCGGCTTGGCGCCCGGCGCGAGGTGCTCGTACGAGGGCGTCTGCGCGAGGATCACCGCGCCGATCGCCCACGCCGCCGCGTTGATCATGGCGAAGATCCGCGCCCAGTTCCGGCCCGACCACGCGTACACCGCGAGCAGGAGCGACACGATCCCGGCGATCCCCGGGCAGCCGGGGACCACGATCTCCTCGGGCAGCCAGACCCAGAGCTGGAAGAGGGTGAAGAGCACCCACCCGGTGCACACGATGCCGAGCACCTTCGGCGGCCCGGTCGCGATCGGCGCCTTGCCGTACGAGACCTTGCCCCAGTCGTACTTGCTCGGCTGCGCCGGCTCGGGCGGCGGCGGCGCGAACTTGCCCTTGGTGACCTTCGGCGGCGGCGCGAAGGGGCTGTCCGGGTCCGTCTTGATCGCCTCCTCCGGCACCGGCGGCGGGCCGGGCTTGGGGTCGATGAAGGTGGGATCGTCGGACATCCGCGCGCGATCCTACACGACACGTCCTTCGATGAGCGCTCAGCGGTGTCGGTAGGCGGTCGCGATCGAGCCCGGTGGCTCGTGCGTCAGCGTGTAGTCCATCGCGACGCGCGGCTTCCGCGGGAACAGGCCCGGGCGCTCGGGGCCGCGCATGGCGCGCTCGATCGCCGCCTTCACCGACGGAAGGCCGGGCACGCTGGCGTTCTCGAGGTTGTCGGCCAGGCCCACGCCCGGGACGTGCTTGCCCGCCTCCAGCACCGGCGGCGTGCGCAGCACGTCCCAGAGCTCCTCGACCGCGCGCCGGATGAGGTGCTCGCCGAAGTTGGTGATCTCGGTGTCCTCGTTGACGAACACCGCGCGGGTCGTCTTCCGGATCGAGCTCGAGATCGCGGCCCAGTCGTAGGGGTGCAGCGAGCGCAGGTCGATCACCTCGGCGTCGATGCCGCCGCTCTCGGCCAGCTCGTCGGCGGCCTTCCTCGCGAGCTGCACCATGCGTCCGTACGCGAACACGCTGACGTCGCTGCCCTCGCGCACCGTCTTCGCGACGCCGATCGGCACGCGCTCGAGCGCGGTCGGCGGCCACTCCGGCACCCAGTTCTCGCGGTCGCCGATCGGGGCGTCGATCATCTTGCCGAGCGCGCGCGGATCCTCCGGCTCGCCGGGGATGAGCTCGTCCGGGCCGCTCGCCTTGCTGCGCATCAGCGCCTTGGGCACGAGCACCATCACCGGGTTCGGGTCCTCGATCGCCGAGATCAGCATCCCGTACGCGTCGCGCGGGTTGCTCGGCATCAGGATCTTCCAGCCGGGGATTCGCGTCGCCGTCGCGTCGAACGAGTGCGAGTGATAGAGGCTGCCGTGGATGCCCGAGCCCACGGGCGTCATCAGCACGAGCGGCACGTTGAACGCGCCGTTCGACGACCAGTACGTGTTGCCGGCGAGCTTGAGCAGGTCGATCGTGTTGAACGCGTAGTCGCAGAACTGGATCTCGGCGACCGGCTTCTGGCCCGCGAGCGCCAGGCCGATCGCCGCGCCCACGATCCCGCGCTCGTCGAGCGGCGTGTTCCACGTGGTCTTGAGGCCCTGCGTCGCCGTGAAGACGCCGCCGAGCGGCGGGCCCACGTCCTCGCCGAGGATGTCCGTGACGCCGAGCTGCGTCTCGCCCACGTGCAGCGCCATGCGGATCGCCTGGACCATCGTCGCCATGATCAGTTCCCCGTCTTCCGCGGCGCCTTCACCGGCTTCTGCGTCGGGAACGCGCAGGCGGGCAGCCGCCACTT
The DNA here is from genome assembly GCA_044220955.1 of Sandaracinaceae bacterium. Taxonomy (GTDB): domain Bacteria; phylum Myxococcota_A; class Polyangia; order Polyangiales; family Sandaracinaceae; genus JBBSAT01. Next base: position 93,810 of record JBGAQA010000005.1, on the reverse strand, counting down.
CTTGTTGTCGTGCGGCGCCTTGATCGCGCCCTTGCCGACGTGGTCCTCGTCCGCGAACACGTGCTCCCAGATCTGCCCGGGCTCGGGCGCGGGCTCCGCCGTCACCATCTTCGAGGCGTCGAGCAGTCGCTTCTCGATCCGATCGCGCAGCGCCTTGCACTCCGCCTCGCTGCGCAGACCGCGCGACACGAGCTTCGTCTCGAGCTCGGCGACGCAGTCGATCTCGCTCTCGACGAAGTTCGAGCCCGAGCTCGAGCTGTGGCCGTAGAGGCGCGACACGTACGCCTCGAGCACGAGCGGCTTGCGCTCGTTTCGCACGTACTGCATCGCCTGATCGAGCGCGCGGTAGCTCGCCTCGACGTCGTTGCCGTCGACGATCATCGTCTTGATGCCGAAGGGCTTGCCGCGGTCCGAGACGTGCGCCTCGCCGTGCTGCTCGTGCCCCGGAGTGCTGATGCCCCAGCCGTTGTTCGTCACGATGACGAGCATCGGCAGCTCCATCGCCGGGCGGCTCGCCCACACGAGCGCGGTGGCGAAGTCGCCCTCGGCGCTGCCCGCGTCGCCGCCCTGCACGATCGTGATGCCGCTGCCGCCGTGGCGCTTCTGCGCGACGGCCGTCCCGATCGCCTGCGGGTACTGCACCTCGATCGGCGAGGTGATCGGCACGACGTTCCACGCGCGCACCGCGTAGTGCCCGACGAAGTTGCGTCCGCCCGAGTAAGGGTCGCTCGCGACGCTCTTCATCTGGCGTAGCGCGTCGATCGGATCGGCCCCCATCGCGAGCAGCGTCGCGCTCGAGCGGTAGTGGAGGTGCAGGTAGTCGTGCTCGAGCCCCTGGCCCTTGTCGACGAGCAGGCCGAGCGCCGCGTTGAACGCTTCCTCGCCCGGACCGCCGATCCAGAAGTAGCCGTCGCCGCCGCGCTGCATGCGGATCAGGCGCTCCTCGAGGCAGCGCGCCTCGACCATCACGTCGTGCAGGCGCAGGAGCAGGTCGCCGGGGAGCGCATCGACGCCGCGCACGGGCCCTTGCCCCTGCGGGAAGGAGCTCGGCGAGCTGTGGCCGATCGTCGTCATGGGCGAGACGTACCATGCAGATCGCGGCGCGGCCCGGTCAGGGTGAGCTATCGCGCGCTCGAAGCGGTGACGCGCCGCGTCGAGATCACTCGGGTCCGTCGGGGCGATCGAAGCCGTCGCCGAGCGTGGCGCGCATGCTCTCGTGCGTGCGAGCGACGAGCGCATCGAGGTCCGAGCCGCGGAGCACGCGCTCCGGATCGGAGAGCGAGAGGGTGTCGTCGGCCCATGCTCCGGGGCGCCACTCGAGCTCCACGAGCGACGCGACCGGCAGGCCGCCGATCTCGTCCGGAACGTGCACCGTCCGCGCGCTCGCGTCTGCGCAAGGCACGCCGACCCCACCGGGGACGGCGACTCCCGGGAAGGCGTCCTCGATCCGCCACGGTCGTAGCTCACGCCCGTCGGGCGGGAACGCGCGCCGGAGCACGAGCTGGACGTCCGGGACGCGCCTCGTCGAGGTCCACCAGCGCCCGTCGAGCGCGCCCATGATCGCTCGGCTCCGATCGACGGGCTGCGCCGCGAGGTGCTCGAGCGAGCGAAGGATCGAGACCCGCGCGGCGTCCTCGTACTGCTCTACCGTGGCCACGTCGCGCCGCTCGCCGAGCTCGGCGCCGAGGCGCGCGCCCAGCGCGTCCGAGTAGAGATCCTCGACCGAGAACGCCGAGAGGCGCTCCGGGAAGCCGGGGACGCTCTCGTAGCCATACCAGGTCGCGGCCTCGTGCCAGACGGCGATCCGGAAGACGATCCAGCGTGCGAGGGTGGCGGCCACGTGCGCGGCGCCGATCCGCGTGAGGACGTCGGGATCGACGGCGCGCACCACGATCGTGGTGGACGTGTCGCTCGCGGGCACGACGATCGTGCCGCCGCGAGCCAGCAAGGGCGCGAGGTGGCGCGTGAGGAAGAAGGCCTGGTCCGCGCTGTCGCGGACGTGAGCGGTGTCGATCCATCCGCCGCGGCACGTGTACACGAGCCCGTTCTGCTCGGGCGTCCGCACGTCCTCGCGCAGGTCGTAGACGTGCCCCCCCAGGCCGCTGACGTCGATGATGTTGCCCAGCTCGAAGAGCGGGACGTCGACGCCGACGAGCTCGGCGTGCAGATCCATCCCGAAGGCGCAGCACGTTCGGTCCTGCAGCGGCGCCGGCGGCTCTGGAAGCGGCGGCGCCGGTGGCTCGACCGGCGTCGCGCGCGAGCCGCTGCACGCGACGAGGGTGGCCAGGGCGGGCAGCCAGGCGCGAGCGCTGGGCATGTCGCGAGAGAGTATAGGTCTGCCGCGTCAGCGCGTGCCGACGCAGGCGGGGCAGCCATCGCGCAGCAGCGCGCGCTGTCCGGCCGGGCAGCCGAGCTCGGGCGTCGCGCACGCGCCGACGCTCGCGCAGCCGAGGTACGTCGCGCCGCCGCAGTCGCAGTCGCAGGGCGGCCCGCCGCAGAGGAAGGGCTCGTCGCACGGGCAGACGCACCCCGTCGTGAGGTCGATCAGCGGGACGCAAGCGCCCGTGCAGTCGCAGTAGCTGCGCGCCTCGCAGGGCCGGACCGGCGGGGGCGGCAGGCAGAGCCACGCCTCGGCGCCGCACGCGCCGCAGCAGTCGAGGCCCGGCCGGCAGAGGCACGGGTTCACGTCGGTGCGTCGGCAGACCGTGCCCGCGCTGCACGACGCATCGCCAGCCCCCGCGCACGGGCGATAGCAGCCGGGCGTGACCGGCGCGTCGGTCGCCCCGCAGCCCGGCTCGAAGTACGCCGTCGGCGCCGGGCACCCTGGGCCGCCGTCCACGAGGATCACGGCGTCCGCGGCCGCGTCGCGGGTCGTCTCGCGCTCGTGCGCGAGCGCGCAGCCGGCGACGCAGAGGGCGAGCGAGATCGCGAGGGTCGGCGCGTGGGCTCGGACGAACATCGACGCTTCTCCATGTGCCGCGCTGGGCCGCTCGCCCACGCGCGCCGGAGCGGCAGCACGAGCCGTGCCGCGCGCGCGCACGACAGCGCTGGACGACGGCCGCGCCACCCGCTACGCGCTCGACGTGCCCCGTCCTCTCACGCTCCTCCCGCTCGCGCTCGTCGCCCTCACCGCGTGTAGCCCCGCGCCCGCGTCGCCCGACGCCGCATCGCGCGACGACGCGTACCTCGCCCTCGATGCCGGGGGCATCGACGGCGGCGCGCGCGACGACGCCGCACCTTCGGGTGACGGCGGGATCGACGCCGCTCGTGTCGACGCCGGCTCGTGCGCGCCACCGCCCGCGGCTCCCACCTCGCCGCTGCGGCCCGCTCCAGGCGAGCTCTTCTACGCGCAGCTCGGGCTCGGGGGGCTCTCGATCGGCGAGTCCGCGATCCTCGTCGGGCCCGACGGGACCATCGTCGTCGTCGACGTCGGCAACGACAGCCACGACGACGACGTGGCGAGCGCCCTGAGCGAGCTCACGGGCGCGACCGTGGTCGACGACATCGTGATCACGCACTTCCACTCCGACCACGGCGACGGCCTCACCGGGCTGCTCGGCCGCATCACGCTCTCCGGCCGGATCGTCCACCGAGGCTTCACCGACTTCACGGCCGCCGCGAACGACACCACGATCCAGGCGATCTGCGACGCGACCGCGGCGCGTCCCGGAGCGGGCCTCGGTCTCTGCGTCGCGGCCTCCGCGCCGCCCTGCGCGCCGGGCAGCTGGGTCGGGACGTACCCGGTCGTCGACTGCGCGGCGCTGGCGAGCGCCGACCGCGCGCTCGGCGGCGGCGCCATGCTCGACTTCGTCGCGGCCAACGGCTTCATCGGCGCCGATCGCTACGACACGGCCGTCTCGCCCTTCCTCACGTCGGACAGCAACGGAGAGAACGCGCGCAGCGTCGTCGCCGTCGTCCGGCACGGCGCGTTCCGCATGCTGCTCGCGGGGGACCTCACGGGCGGCGGCTCCGTGACCGACGACGTCGAGAGCTTCTACGCCTCGCGCCTCGGCGCGGCGGCCGGGCTCGACGCGCGCGGCGTCGACGTGCTCCACGCGAGCCACCACGGTCGCAACACCTCGAGCAACGCGACGTGGGTCGATCGCCTGCTCCCGAGCGACGGACGGAGCCGCAACGCCGTGATGGGCGTCAGCACCGCGCACGTGGGCTCGCCGCACGCCGAGGTGCTGATGACGCTCCTCGCGAGCGGGCGCCTCGGGGGAGGCGCGGCGTGGACGACGCGGGTCGCGCCCACCGGCTCGACCGCTGCGGGCCTGATCGACGCGGGCGGGGGCCGCTTGCTCCTCTCCACCCTCGAGGGCGGCGCGGCCTACGCGATCCAGGCCGTGCGCGCCGACGGGTCGGTGATCGAGAGCCGCGCGTTCCGCAGCGTCGGCGCGTGCCCCTGACGCTCTCGATGCGCCGACGGGCCTCCGACGGCGCGAGTCACGGCGTCCCTTCCACGACGACCATCGACATCGGGAGGAGCGCGGGTGCGCGTGCGGCGTAGCGGAGGATCTCCATCACCTCGTCGCCGCGGAGCGGGAGCGCGCTCGCCTCGTCGAGCGTGACGAAGCGCGCGCCGAGCGAGTGCTCGTTCGGGGTCGCGCGTGGCGAGGACCCCGGGCAGGGGCGCGCGAGGAAGAACGCGCGGAGCCTCGCGCTCGGGCCGAGCGGTCGGTGCTCGAGGCGGAGCAGGCCTTCGAGCTCGACGTCGACGCCGGTCTCTTCCCGCGTCTCGCGGACGGCCGCCTCCGCGAGCGTCTCTCCGGGCTCGACCCGACCCGCCGGCAGGTACCAGGCCTGGCCGTGCTTGCGCTCGTGAACGAGCAGGAAGCGCTCTGCGTCGCGCACGACCACGAGCGAGAAGAACCAGGTGCCGATCGGCTCACGCCCGCTCACGATCCGCTCGCGGGGTCGAGCGCGTGCTCGATGGTGTCGAGATCCACACCCAGCGCCGAGCGCGCGATCGCGTCGAGCGCGTCGCGCGGTCCCTCGACGTGCAGGGTCGTCTGCGTGTGCTCCGTGCGCTCGCCCGGCGCGAGCGCGGCGGCGGGCGAGCTCGACTCGAGCTCGTAGAAGGGCCCGAGCGGCGGGAGGCCCGGGCCGGGCGGGCCGTCGCAGTAGCTGTTCACCACGTCGCCCGCGTAGGGCTCGCGCTGGGTCTCCCACATGCTGTTCACGTAGCGTGTCCGGCCCTCGTCGTGCGCCTCCGGCAGCGTCGCGCGCACGATCGTGAGCACGCCGCGCTCGGGATCCCAGCTTCCGAGGGTCGGCAGCGCGCGGCCCGCGGGCACGCCGATCTTGCTGCGCCGCCGTCCGTCGGCGCGGAAGAAGAGGACGCCCCGCGCCCGATCGACGCGGAGGCGCTCCGGCGGCACGGGCCCGAAGTACGCGTCGTTGACGATGGGGCCGGTGCCGTCCGTGCGGAACGGGATCACGACCACCGCGCGCGGCGATGGCGGGTACATCGAGAGGATCCAGATGGACACGAGCCCGGTCTCGGGCTGCCACGCCGCCTCCCCGACGTTCGTGATCGCGTTGATCGACGCGTAGCCGACCGCGGCGACGTCGCTCCGGGCCCCGGCGAGGGCGCTCACCTCGTCTTCGTCGAGGAGGCGCACCTGCCGCTCGGCGTGGATCGCGAAGCGCGTCCCGCTCGCGTTGACGAGATCCATGTCGCGCCGGAACAGGACCGCGGTGTCGCTTCGGGCCCCGATCTCCCAGCGGCCCCAGTCGATGGGCTCGGGCACCTGCCAGTGCGGCAGGTCGAAGGGCACGCCGGGCGCGAAATAGAGGCCGAACTGTCCGCCCTCGGGCCCGAGCCAGAAGCGATCCTCGCCGCCGAACGCGTTCATGTGCGGCTGGCGCACGCCGCTCGCGATCGCGGCGCGGTTCAGCCAGCCGCAGCTCGCGCCGGTCTCGCCGCGCGCACTGCTCGTCATCACGCGGCCCTGGAATTCCGGCACGACCGCCACGCGCGCGTCGCCGCGCGCGAGCACGAGCGTGTCGGGGACGTGCGCGCGCAAGAACGCGACGTCGTCTTCGAAGCTGGGCGCCCGGTCCATCGTCCCTCCGCCGGGCCGGGGAGAGGCGCTCGCGCACGCGGCGAGCACCGCGAGCGCGAGCGAGAGGATGGAGCCGACCCGGGCCATGGGCGTGATGGTACGGCACCGCGGTTGCTACGGCTGGAGCGAGGCTCAACGTGGCACCGACTCCGCACTACCTCCGGTTCGCGCGCGCCGTCGCGCTCGTCTCGTGCGTGACCAGCCTCAGCGGCTGCTACGCCTCGCATCTGCGGCCCGGCGATGCGCCGGACGCGGCCGGCGCGGACGCCGCGCGCCCCGACGCGGCCAGCCCCGACACGTCGCTCGCGGACGCCGGGCCGCCGGACGCGGGTGACCCGTGCGCGAGCTGCGAGTGCGACTACGTCGGGGGGCGTCCCGACAGCTGCGAGGCGCGCGGGCTGTGGCAGTGCTGCGCCGTCCAGGGGCCGCTCGCCCCACCCGAGCTCGCGACCTGAAGCGCGTTCCGCCCCGGCGTCTCCCCGCCGAGCGCTCCGTCACCCGTTCGCCGCTCCCCCGACGAGCGCGCGCACCTTCATCCCGCCCGCGTCGGTGAGGAACGCCGTCCGGAGTGGGATGCCGACCGCGCGCGCGAGGCGCGGGTCGTGCGCGAGCAGCGCGAGACGCGCGTGCGGGCCGAGCCGGCGGACGAGCGCGCCGAGCGCCGCGTGCAGGCGATCGAGGCCGGCGCCCGCCTCGCCGAGGCGCTCACCCCAGGGCGGGTTGGTGACCACGGTGGCACCCTCTCGGCCCTCGGCCGTCACGGACGAGAGGGGGATCACCTCGAGCGTGATCTCCACACCGGCGCGTGCGGCGTTCTCCCGTGCGCGATCGACCGCGTGCGCGTCGCGATCCGAGGCGAAGACCGAGGGCGTCCGGGGCGCTCGCGCCTCGCGCGCCGCGCGCTTGGCGCGCTCGACGTCGGCCTTGGTCCCGAGGCGTGTCCGTTCCACCGCGAAGCTCCGCGCGAGCCCGGGCGCGATGCGTGCGCCGATCATCGCCGCCTCGATCGCGATCGTGCCCGAGCCGCACATCGGGTCGATGAGCGGATGGGCGGCGTCCCAGCCCGACGCGAGGACCAGCGCCGCGGCGAGGTCCTCGCGCAGTGGCGCCTTGCCGGGGTCGAGCCGGTAGCCGCGGCGATGGAGCGGCTCGCCCGCGAGGTCGATCGAGAGCGTCACCTCGTCGTGCACCAGGCGCACCGCGATCGTCACCGGGTCCGGCCCCTCGGGGCCGGCGTCCCCGAGCGACTCCGTGACGAAGCGTCCGACGCGCTCGGCGATCGCGCCCGTGTGGTAGAGGCGCGACTTCTCGGCGCTCGCCCGCACGGTCCGCGCGACGCCCGGCGCGAGCCAGGCGCGCCAGTCGATCCTCCGCACCTCGCGCTCCAGGCGGTCGAAGCGGTCGGCTCGGAACGTCGCCACGCGCACGAGCAGATGGCTCACCGTACGGAGCTCCACGAGTAGCCGCATCGTCTGCGCGCGATCCGCGGCGAGCTCGATGCCGCCCGGGACCTGCCTCGTGCCCTCGACGCCGAGCGCGCGCAGCTCCGAGAGCGCCATCGGCTCGAGGCCCGGCGCGGTCGCCGCGAACAGGGCGTGCTGCTTCCTCACACGGCTTCTCCTCGATCCGTCGCCCCGCCGAGATCGACGAGCGCGCGGCGAGAATACGCGAGCGCGACCTCGTGGTGCCCGCGACGTCGCGCGTGGACGAGATCAGTGTCTCGAGAGCACCTGCGTCAGGGCGTCGTGCGTCGCGGCGCGCACGCGCTCGACGTCGTCGGCCATCGCGACGTCCCCGCGCGTGTCGATGGGGGCGAGCACGTGGAAAGACACCGGGACTCTGCGGGGCAGGAGGGTGCCGCGGCGACCCAGGACGATCGGGAAGTTGTAGCGAGCATCGCCGAAGAGGAGCCGTCCGAGCCCCGGCTCGCGCGCGACCACGCGGTACGCATCGTCCACGCCGCACGCCGCGACGGGCACGACCGGCACCCGAGCCCTCATCGCCACGCGCGCGAAGCCGGCGCGCGACCCCCACTGCAGGCGATGTCGCTCGCTCGCGGGCTTGAACGAGTCGTGGATGCCGCCCGGATAGACGACGACCAGCTCTCCCCGGGACAGATGCCGCGTGGCCGCCTCCGGCTCGCCCTCGATCGCGCCGACGAAGTCGAGCGCGCGCGGCAGCAGCGGGGTCGCCCAGAGGTGGCGCTCGCCGAGCCAGGTCGGCATGCGGCCCACGTCCCGCGCCAGCAGCGCGGCGAGGATGAACGCGTCCAGCCCGAACACGCCGTGGTTGCCGACGAGCAGCGCACCGCCGCGACGCGGCACGTGGTCGGCGCCGGTGATCGTGGCGGAGAAGTAGTCGATCAGCCCGCGCGCGAGTCGCTGGCCGGTCCTGGTGCCTACCCACTCGTCGATGCCGCGCGCCATCGGCGCGAGCATAGCGGCCCGCGCCGGCGCGGCGAGCGGATCCACGACCTCGCGCGAGACTCAGCGGGTGCTCAGCGCGGAGAGGACCGGCCTGAGCAGCGGCGTGAAGATCGAGGGCTCGAGCTCCATCGCCGGGACGATCCGAAGCATCGCCGGCTCGTCGTCGCGCCGGTCGGCCAGCGCGCGCTCGATCGCCATCGCCTCGAGGGCGAGGGCCGGATCGGTCGCGTCGCCGCGCAGCACGGCCTCGACGTTGCGCAGGCGCACGGCCTCGCGCAGGCCGGGGATGCGCGACTCGTAGGGCGACCAGGCGTCCACGGTCACGCCCGAGTGCGTGTGCACGAAGACCTGCCCGCCGAGCGAGAACGCGACCGACGCGTGACCGGCCGTCGGCCCGGGCGTCTCCACCACCACCACGCCGGGTGCGAGCACGCGTGAGCCGACGAACGGCTCGAGCTCCGCGGGCGTCCGCGCATAGCGCGCGAGCTCGAGGGGAGGCGGCTCGCGAGCGACCTCGAGCTCCTGCTTCGGCGCGATCCAGCGCAAACGGGCCAGCGCGGGACGCGCGCGCGCGACCGAGCGCAGCGCGAGCGACGTCGAGACGACGACGTCGACCTCGGGCCAGGCGGCGTCCGCGGCGCGCGCGGCGAGGGCTCGTCGCGCGAGCGGGTGACGCGACGCGATGCGCTCCTCGTAGGGCGTGCAGGGCCCAGCGTCGGTCGGATCGACGAGGATCCGCGTACCGTCCGCGGCGACGATCACGAGCGCGCGGCGGACGAGCGCGACGAGCGGCGAGACGAGGCGCGCGTCGGGCAGCACCCTCTGTCTCTCGACGAGAACGCGATCGACCACGACGTGAACGGCCGAGCGCGCGGGCGCGGCGCGCACCTCCTCGGCGACGGCCTCGGCGGCATCACGGAGCAGCGCCAGGCGCGCCCTGCCGGCGGTCTGCCGCGCGAGGGCGAGCTCGGTGAGACTCCTCATCGCTTCGCGCCGAGCTCTGCCCAGCTGCGCCCCGGCTCGGCCGCGTTCGCGACCGGCAGACCGGCAGCCTTCCAGCCAGGCTCGGTGACGCGACCGAAGGCGTCGGCGAGGCCACCCCATCCGGCGAACTGAACGACCACGCTCGTGAAGCCCGCCTCCTCGAGCATCTCGGCGGCCCGCGCAGAGCGCGTGGCCGCGAGGCAGCCGACGACGAGGTTCTGGTCCTTCGCGAACGCCCGGCCCACGGCGGCGAGGAACGCCGCGTTCGGCGCGCGCCCGCCGGGGCCGTCGACGAGCAGCGGCACGTTGTACGCGCCCGCCGGGTGACCCGCCTCGAACTCGGCGACCGTCCGCACGTCGAGGTACGCGTGGCCATCGCGCGTCATGCGCTGGTGCGCCTCCTTCGGTGTCACGCGGCTCGCCATCTCGGTCCGTCTCCTCGCTCTCGCGACGTCTCGCTACGCCTCGCGGTGGTCCTTCAGCGCGCCCTTCACGAAGAGGTCTTCGAGCGTCTCGCGCTGCTCCGCGAGCGCCCGGATCTTGGCGCCGCCCGCGACGGCGCGCTCCACGACCGGTCCTCGCGCCTCGTCGCCCTCGATCACGAAGATCGTCGCCGCGCCGTGCCGTCCACGGACCTTCGCTCCCAGAGACGCGAGCTCTGCTTCGAGCGTCTCGCTCACGCCCTCGAGCTCGAGCTCGACGCGGCGCACCTCGGGCTTGAGCAGCGTGTCGAGCGCGCCGTAGGCCGTGACCTTGCCTCCGTTCACGATCACGACGCGGTCGCAGAGCTTCTCCACGTCGGTGAGGATGTGGCTCGTGAAGAGCACCGTCTTTCCGCGGCGCTTCTCGTCGAGGACGAGGTCGCGGACCTCCTTGCGTCCGATGGGGTCCAGGCCGCTCATCGGCTCGTCCAGGATCAAGAGCTCGGGGTCGTGCAGGAGCGCCTGCGCGAGGCCGATCCGCTGCGTCATGCCCTTGCTGAACTTGCCGATCGGGCGGTCCACCGCGTGCGCGAGGCCGACCAACGCGATCACCTCGTCGCTGCGCTTCTTGCGCTCGGCGGCGCCCATGCCGCAGAGGCGCCCGCAGAGGTCGAGGAACTCGTGCGCGCGCAGGTACTGGTAGACGTAGGGGTTCTCGGGCAGGTAGCCGAGGCGACGCATCTCGGCCGGGCCGGGCCGGTCGCGCCCGAAGAGGCGGATCGTGCCGCTCGTCGGGAAGATGAGGCGGAGCAGCATCTTGATCGTGGTCGTCTTGCCTGCGCCGTTCGGCCCGAGGACGCCGAAGATCTCGCCCTCCCGCACCTCGAAGTCGACGCCGCGCACGGCCTCGACGCGCTTCTTGAAGAAGCCGACCTCGAACGTCTTGTGCAGACCGCGGATCTCGACCACCGGTGCTGCGTCGCTCACCTGCACACCTCGAGGACGGCGCTCAGGATCCGCGTCACGTCGGCGTCCGAGAGGCCGCCGTGCAGGGGCAGCGCGAGCCCGCGGTCGGCGATCGACTCGGACACGGCGAGGCTCGAGGCTCGCTCGACGGCTGCCAGGCTCGGGAGCCGCCCGAGCGCGTACGAGAGCTTGCCTGCCTCGATGCTGCGCGCGACGAGCGCCGCGATCAGCGCGTCGCGCCTCGCACCGTCCGGCGCGAGCACTCCGAAGGTCTGTTCGTTCCGCGTCGCGCCGGGAGGCAGCGCCTGGAACGCGAGTCCCGTCCCGGCGAGCTCGGCGCGGTACCGGTCGGCGATGGCGCGCCGGCGCGCCAGGAGCAGGTCGAGCCCCTCGAGCTGCGCGAGCCCGATCGCGGCGGCCATCTCGGTCAGCCGGTGGTTGCCCGACGCCTCGTCGAAGACGCCCGGCGTCGTCTGTCCGTGGTTGCGCAGCCGCCGCAGGCGCGCCGCCAGCGTGTCGTCGTCGGTCAGGCACATGCCGCCCTCCCCGGTCGTCAGCACCTTGCGCGGGTGGAAGGAGAGGCACGCGATCGCGCCGAACGCGCCGCACGCCCGGCCGTCGAGGGTGCTCCCGATGGCGCACGCGGCGTCCTCGATGACCACGGGCGCGCGCAGCGCGCCGTGGCGCGCGGGGACGCCGAGCTGATCGATCACGATCGCCGCATCGAGCCCGTCGGGGATCGCGCGGACGTTCCACTCGTCAGGGTCGACGTCGACGAGCACCGGGCGCGCGCCCCGCACGAGGGCGGCGTTCGCGGGGCTCGGCCAGGTGAGCGCGGGGACGGCGACGCGCTTGCCGCGCAGCCCGAGCGCCTCGATGGCGAGCTCGAGCGCGCAGGTCCCGTTGGCGACGGCGACCGCGTGCTTGCGGCCGACACGCTCGGCGATCGCCCGCTCGAAGCGCTCCACGATCGCGCCCTGCACGAGCATGCCGCTCTCGAGCACGCGCGTGGCGGCGGTGATGGCGGCGGGGCCGAGCTCGGGGCGTGCGAGGCGAATGTCCACGCGGGCAGCGGCGAGCATAGATCATCGCGGCCGGCCTCGCGCCAGCCCGTCGATGCTCAGCGGTAGGGTCCGACCGGACGCGCCGCCCGGGCGAGCTCGATCGCCCGTGCGAGCTCCGCGGCGGCGCGGAGCGTGGAGCACGCGACCTCGAGCGTCCGATCGACGAAGCGCTCGTCCGGCGCGAGCGTGATCCGCACCCGCAGCCCGCTCGCCCGCGCCCCCGCGACGTCGCACCAGGGCACCAGCTCCGGGGCGGCGTCGGCGCTCCGCACCTCCAGCCCCGCCGGAAGGACCTGGACGCGAGCGCTTCCGCCGGCGAGCGCGACGACGATCCACACCGCGGCCATGAGCGCGAGCCACCCGAGCACGACCGGCGAGAGCGAGCCGAAGCGTGCGTCCGAGAGGCGCAGGATCTCGTCGAAGAAGCCGCCCTCGAGCGCGTCGGGCGAGAAGAACACCACGGGCCGCGTCGGGCTCCCGAGGAAGGGCCGCGCGAGCCACGAGAGCTGCGCGCCGACGAGCAGCTGCGCCCCAAGCCACACGAGCGCCACGCGCCGCGCGATCTGCCGGCTCGAGACGAGGCGCCCGACGAGGTCGAGCAGCGCGAGAACGCCCGCGATCCCGGCGATGGCGATCACGAGCGTGTGCGTGAGGACGAGCGACTGCGCCACGGCGAGCTCTCCCTCGCTCCCGCGAGGCGGCGCGGCCATCACGAAGACCAGCACCGCGGGCGCCAGCGCGCCGAGGATCGCCGACGTCACCGAGAGGGAGGCGAGCGCGACCACGATCGCCTGCCCGGGCGCCAGCCTCGCGCCGAGGAGCGGCGCGAGCGCCGCGCTCGACGCCGCCGTCAGGAGCGCGACGCCGAGGACGACCAGAGGCAGCTTGAGCGCGCCGAAGAGGGCCTGCTCCGGTGCGCGCCAGATCCCGAACACCGCCCCGTACGCGCCAGCGCCGAGCGCGATCGCGGCGAGCGCCGACACCGCCAGCGCTCCGAGGCGATCCTTTCGCCTCACGCGTTCCACGAGCGCGTCGTCGATCCGGACCAGCGCGAGCGGGGACACACGGCCCGACATCACGACCCGCCGAGGCAGTCGGCGAAGTGCGCGAGGAAGAAGGTGCGCTCGTGGGGCCAGAGCCCGTCGAAGGGGCCCACCATCGGCCGCAGCGTCGTCGCGAGCTGGAGCGCGACCACGACGAACATGAAGCTCCACGCGCCGAGCCCGCGGATCGTGGTTCCGGCCGAGCTCGCGAGCGCGCGCCGCACCAGCCCGAGCCCCGCCCCCGCGGCGACGAGCAAGACAGAGAGATGGAGCGCGCCGGCCAGCGCCAGCGAGCTCGTCGCGGCCGAGAGGACCCAGGCGATCGGCGCGAGCGCCAGGGCGAGGACGGCGGCGAGCGCGACCCCCATCGAGAGCGCGGAGCCGGTCTGCCGGATGGACTGCGGGCTGCCCGAGAGCGCGGAGAGCACGTGCAGGCTCGGCATGCAGACAAGGGCCGTGACGAGCGCGACGAGCGCGAGCTTCACCGGGACGAGCGCGAGCTGCAGTCCGCCCGACCACGAGGCCATCGCGACGCCGGTCCCGGCGAGGCTGACGAGCACGATGACGAGCAGGCGGCTCGCCACGCTGCGCTCGGACGCGGTGACGTAGAGGCGCGTCGGGCTGCGCAGCAGCGCGTCCACGATGGCCGTGATGCCCTGCCGCTCGAGGGGCAGGGCCGGTGGCGGGTCGTCGCGCGGCTCGGCCTGGTGCGGCGCGACCGGCGCCTCGGGCCTGGGTGCTTCGAAGCTGGTTCCGTCCATGGGATCCTCCGTGTGGCGTCGGACAGAGCGGCCCCCCGGGTTCCTTCCGCGAACGCGGCGAGCGGTCCGCCCGTGCGCGCGAGCGGTCGCGGCGGGGACGGGATTTGCGTATCGTCCCGCGCGATGAAGCTCGTGACCTGGAACGTGAACGGCATCCGCGCGCGCGAGGCTCAGCTCGTCGAGCTGCTCGCGGCGCAGGCGCCCGACGTCGTCTGCCTGCAGGAGGTGAAGGCCGCGCTCGATCAGGTGCCGCGCGCGCTGGTCGAGCTCCCCGGCTACTGGTCGTACTGGCACGGCGAGAAGGGCTACTCGGGCGTGGCGCTGCACTTCGCCAAGGCGCGCTTCCCGGAACGTCCCGCGTACTTCCACCCGGACTTCGACCACGAGCACCGCATCGCATGCGCGCGAGTGGGGACGCGCACGTTCGCGTCCATCTACGTGCCCAACGGTGGCAAGGACTTCGACGCGAAGGTCCGCTTCCTGACGGCCCTCGACGCGTTCGTGAAGGACGCGCACGCGCGCGGCGAGCAGCTCGTGCTCTCGGGTGACTACAACGTCGCGCGCGAGCGCCGCGACGTGCACCCGTCGCTCCAGAAGGAACAGGAGATCGGGCAGACCCCCGGCGAGCGCGCGATGTTCGCCGGCCTGCTGGCGCACGGGCTCGTCGATCTCGGGCGGCACTTCGCGCCGGACGACGACCGCCTCTACACGTGGTGGGCGCCCTGGCGGAACCTCCGGCAGAAGAACGTCGGCTGGCGCCTCGACTACGTTCTGGCGAGCGAGAAGCTCGCCGCCCAGGCGCGCTCGTGCGTCGCGTCGCGCGAGTTCGGCACGAGCGACCACGGGCCGGTCCTGGCGGAGCTCGAGGGCTGACCCGCCTCCGACGGCGGATTTGCCGTCCGCGACGGGAACCATCTATCCTGTGGTTTCTTTCTTGGAGGAACCCATGACGCGTGGTCTCGTCTCGCTCACCGCCTGCGCGCTCGCCTTGATCGCGGGCTGCAGCAACCCCTCGACCGCACCCGGGACCGACACCGGCACCGGCGGGAACGACACGGGCACCGGCGCCGTCGACACGGGCGTACCGCCGGTCGACACGGGCGTACCGCCGGTCGACACGGGCGTCCCGCCGATGGACACGGGCGTCCCGCCGATGGACACGGGCAGCCCACCGACCGACACCGGCGCCACGGCCGACGACACCGGCGCCAGCGGCGACGACGCGGGCACCGACGCCGGGAGCGCGAGCGACGCCAACCTCGACACCAACCCGTTCTATCCGGACGGCGCCATCATGTGCCTGCCCGGCCTCGAGTGCACCAACTGGGCGGCGGCCATCGCGTCGGCCGCTCGCGGCGCGGCGGGAGGCACCGTCGACGCGGCGCGCGCGAACTGCGTCGTGCAGCTCCATCGCACCGACTGCTGCGGCGCGGCGCGCGCGTACGGCGTGAACCACGGGAGCCGCAGCGACCTCTGCATGGCCGAGTCGACCTGCCGCTCGATGTACCCGAGCTCCCCGGGCTGCACGAGCGCGACCATCGTCACCGACACCGGCGAGACCACGACCGACGCCTCGCTCGTGCGCGTGCGCGCGGTGCGTCCGACGAGCTGCACGTTCGGCACCTGCTACGACTGCGAGACGTTCCTCTGCACGGAGGCGAGCTGCGCCGGGTTCGGCGGCATCACCGCCGGCCAGTGCGGTCCGTGAGCGTTCGCCGCTCGCGTCAGCGCACGACGGGCAGCTTGCGTGCGCGCTCGGCCTCGCACGCGGGCCCGCCGCGCTCGAGCTCGCGGCACACGTCGGGGCGCCGCTCGTAGACGGTGCAGCGCAGCCGATCGGCGTCGTCGGCGAGCGCGATGCACCGCCCGCGCTCCATGCGCATGAACGCGTGGCTCTCGGTCCAGTCGGTCAGCTCGTCGGCGCGGTCTGCCAGCCGGTCCCAGTCGCGGCCCGTGACCGGGACGTGCCGCGCCGAGGGTGACGTGCAGCACGCGCCGCATCGGAGGCAGTCGAGCTCGCTCACGGACAGGTCATCGGGCGTCGACCGCCGGGAACGACGATGCGCGGGCGCGCGGGATCGAAGAGCACGTCCGGGTCGAGCGTCCCGCCGTGCGCCTCGAGGAGCGAGACCATCGCTTCGCGCATCGGTGGGTCGTCCTCGAGCGTGACCGCGCCCGCCTGCTCGCGGGCCCGCGCGAAGAAGCCGTCGCCGCCCGTGGCGATGAAGTCGCTCACGACGAGCGTGAGGGGCTCGTCGTCGCCGATGGCCCGCCCGTCGGCACGCTCGAGGGTGACGCGCGCCTCGCTTCCTTCGCAGCGCGCCACGACGCGGACGCCGGACACGCTCAGCACGCTGCCGGCGTGCGTCACGTCGCGCGCGAAGAGCTCGGCGACCTCGCGGCCGCTCGAGCGCACCAGCGCGAAGCGGTTGTCGAAGGGGAGCGCCTCGTAGAACGAGCCGTAGGTCAGCGGGCCCGCGGGGAGATCCGCGCGCAGGCCGCCGCCGTTGTAGAGCGCGAGGTCCGCCGCGGGCCGGGCCTCGTGCATGAGGTCGGTGAAGAGGTTGCCGAGCGCGCACTCGCCCCGGCCGTCGCGACGGACCTGCGCGGTCAGCGTCACGCCCAGCGGCCGGCTCCGCTGCGCGTCCGCGAACGCCAGCGCCTCGCGCACCACCTCGGCCACGCGCGCGTCGGGCACCACCCGCGCGCCCTCGTAGTCGTCGTGCGCGCACGCGGAGGGGTCGGCGTCGGGCGCCGGCTGCTCGCGACAGAGATCCCGTGTCGGGAACACGCGCGAAGAGGTGATCCGACCCGTCGCGCGATCGACCGCGAGGTCGACCCGGCCGAACGAGCGCCCGTACGAGCGCGACTCGATGATCGTGATCCCGGACGCGACGTGCGCGACGGCCTGGTGCGTGTGCCCCGCGACGATCACGTCGACGAGGTGCGGCGGCAGCGCGGCGGCGACCTCGAAGATCTCGTCGTGGAGATCGCAGCTCGCGAGGTCGTGCGGATCGTCGAGCGAGGCGCAGTTGCCGCCAGCGTGCGCGGCGACCACGACGACGGCCGCGTGCTCCTCGCTGCGGAGGCGCTGTGCCTCGGCGGCGATCGCGACCGCGAGCGGGCGGATCGCCAGGTCCGTCACGTTCGCCGCGATCGTCGTCGTGAGCGTCTGCTCGGTGGTCACGCCGATCACGCCGACGCGGACGCCCGCGCGCTCGACGATCGTGCTGGGTGGCGCCAGGCCCGCGCTCTGGCCCGTCGCCCGCGTGACGAGGTTGGCGCTCAGCCACGCGAAGTGGGACTCGGCGATGCGCGCCTCGAGCGCACCGCGCGGATCCTCGCCTTCGTGCTGCACCGTCGCGTCCGGTCCGACGGGCCCGTAGTCGAACTCGTGGTTGCCGATCGTGACCGCGTCGTAGCCGAGCAGGTCGTACGCGGTCACGACGGGGGCGCCCTCGCGCAGGTTCGACTCGAGCGTGCCCTGGAAGACGTCGCCGCCGTCCACGAGGATCACGGCGCCGCCGTCGCGCTCGCGCGCGGCGCGGAGGTTCGCGACGTAGCCGGCCAGGAGCGGCAGCGCGCGCAGGTGGCCGTGGAGGTCGTTCGTCCCGACGATCGAGATCGTGACCTCCCCGGTGGCGGCCGTGGTGACTGCGGTGGTCGCGGGGGGCGGCGCGGTGGCCCCGCCGCATGCGACTGCGAGCCCGAGCGAGAAGGCGGCGGCGACGCGGCGCATGGCTCGCAATGTACGCCACGCCGGGGCGCGTGCGAGGACAGCACTTCGTGCCAGGATGCGCGCCGCATGAAGCCGTACGTCGTGGGCGTCGCCGGAGGGACGGGGTCGGGCAAGACCACGATCGCGCGCAAGATCGCCGAGGCGCTCCCTTCCGAGCAGGTCACCATCCTCGAGCACGACGCGTACTACCTCGATCGCGGAGACCTCACCTACGACGAGCGCTGCAACCTCAACTTCGACCACCCGGACTCGCTCGAGACCTCGCTCCTCGTCTCGCACGTCCACGCGCTCAAGCACGGGCAGCCGATCGAAGTGCCGATGTACGACTTCAAGATCCACCGGCGCGGCCCGCACACGCGGCGCATCGAGCCGACGCCGATCGTGGTGGTCGAGGGGATCCTGCTCTTCAGCGACGCGGACCTGCGCGAGCAGCTCGATCTCAAGCTCTTCGTCGACACCGACGCCGACATCCGCGTGCTGCGCCGGGTGCGGCGCGACATGGAGCACCGCGGTCGCACGTTCGAGTCGGTGCGCGAGCAGTACTACCGGACGGTGCGGCCGATGCACCTGCAGTTCGTCGAGCCGTCCAAGCGCTGGGCCGACCTGATCATCCCCGAGGGCGGCGACAACCGCGTCGCGCTCGACCTGATCACGGCCAAGGTGCGCGCCGTCCTCGCCCGCGCTTGACGCGCTTTGACCACGTTTGACGCCTCCCGCGGAGGTGTCCTTTCGCTCGCTCGCGTATCCCACGCACGGCTCACCGCTCGGTGACCGAGCCCCAGGAGACACGATGCGACGAACCTTCTCGCCCCTTCTCGCCCTCGCGCTGACCGGCCTCGCCGGCACCGCGCTCGCCCAGACCCTTCCTGCCCTGACCGTCGGTGCGCCTCCCGCGACCGGCGCGGTGGCCGCCGACCCGAGCCTCACGCTCACGGTCGACGCGGCGCAGGAGATCATCGTCGACGCGATCGCGACGGACGGGGGCGACGCCCAGATCCGGCTGATGCGCGACGGCTCCTACGTCGCCGACGACAGCGACTCCGGCGACGGCACCAACGCGCGCCTCGCCTGGTTCGTGGCGCCGGGCACGTACCAGATCGTCGTCTGGGAGTACCAGTACCGCGCGATGGCCGCGAACGTGCAGGTGACGGCGGCACCGGCGTTCACGCCCGTGGCCACCATCGCCCCGGGCGCGCCGCCGGCCGCGATCAGCACGCCCGAGGGCGACTGGTCGCGCGCAGCGAGCGTCGAGGTCGCGCTCAGCGTCGCCACGCCGGGGAACTACGCGATCACCGCGATCCCGGGCGATGCCCAGTGCTCGCCCGAGATCAGCGTCATCCACGACATGGCCGTCGAGGGCTACGCGATCTCCGGCACCGGCTCGGGGACGCCGGCCACGGCCGAGCGCGCGCTCGTGGCGGGCAGCTACACGCTCCGGATCCGCAACTGGTGGGGCCACGCCTGCCCGATGACCCTCACCGTCGCCCCGGCGCGCTGAGCGAAAGAGACGGAGAACCAAGATGCGCACCCTCTCGACGAACCTCTCGCTCGCCCTCTCGGCCCTGCTCGCCCTCGGCGGCTGCTGCATGGGCGGCTCCGGCGGCGCGACGCCCGCCGTGCCCGCCGACCCGTCGGCGCTCGCGCCCGCGACGCCCGGCGGCCCGAACCCGACGACCATCGCGATCGGGGCTGCTCCCATCACCGTGAACGTCGCCGCGGCGCCGCGATGGACCCTCGCCGTGGCCGCGCCGAGCGAGCTGCAGATCGACGCGCTCGGCATGCCCGCGGACGCCCAGCTCTCGGTCCTCGACGCGAACGGATGGACGGTCGCGACCGACTCGGACAGCGGCGAGGGCTACGACGCGCGGCTCGCGGCGTTCCTCGCGCCCGGCACCTACACCGTCCGCGTCCACGAGTACAACCACGCCGCCGCGAGCGTGCAGGTGTCGGTGACCCAGCCGGCGCCGTTCACGCCCGCCGCCGCGATCGCTCCGGGAGCCCCGCCCGCGACCGTCACCACCCCGAGCGCCGACTGGGACCGACCCGCGAGCGCCGAGCTCACCATCACGATCGCGGCGGCGGGTCGCTACCGGATCCAAGCCGCCGCGACCGACTCCGGCATGTGCACCTCGCGCATCGAGCTCATCCAGAACGCAGCGTCCATCGACAGCAACTCGTACGGCGGGCCGGACTCGAGCGCGCAGCTCGAGCGCGACCTGACGCCCGGGACGTACACGCTGCGCGTGCGCGACACGATCTACCGCGCGTGTACCCACGCGGTGAGCGTCACCGCGATCTGAGAGGCCGTCGGGAGTGGCGCCGGCTCGTCTCCGCGGCTCCTGCGCCGAGGCGAAACGGCGCCGCTTCGGGACGCGCTCTCACAGCGGAACGTCGGCGAGCCGGTGCGCCTCGGCCACGGCGCTCGCGAGCTCCTCGAGCACCTCGTGCTCCCAGCCGGTGCGCAGCGCCTCGAGCGCGGCTCGGTAGTACCAGAGGGAGTCCGCCATGCTCGCGTTGAAGCGCGAGAACGCCGCGTCGCCCACGCGCTTCTGCTCGTGGACCACCGAGCGAACGTTGTGGAGCTTGTCGCACGCGGCGATCAGCTTCACGTCGCCGGCCGCAGGCGTCAGGCGCGAGAGGTGCGCGATCTTGCGCTCGCGCCACGGCGCCTTGGGCCTGGACGCGTCCTTGCTGTCCGAGAGCGCATCGACGAGGCGCGCGACGTTCGCGCCGAAGCGGTCCTCGATCTCGCCGAGCGAGGCGCCGGGAATGTCTTCGAGGTAGTCGTGCAGCGCCGCGGCCACCATCTGGTCCGCGCTGCCGCCGTGCTCCATGACCATCGCCGTCACCGCGAGCAGGTGGCTGAGGTAGGGCACGCGCGTCGCCTTGCGCGGCTTGTGGCGAAAGCGCTCGGCGACGAATGCGAGCGCATCGTCGAGCCTCGGGTCGTACGTCTCGATCTCCATCGCCGGCCTCGGGACGATCGTTCGTGTGCGTCGTCCTCCCGGACGCGAGCGCCCTCGCCGCGCCCGGGTTGCTAAGGATACTGCCATGCGCAGGAAGCTCCCGAGCAAGGCGAGGTCGGTGATCACGGGGGCAGGGAGCGGCTTCGGCCGCGCGGTGGCGCTCGAGCTCGCGAGCCGTGGCGCGCGCGTGCTCGCGAGCGACGTGGAACTCGAGAGCGCCGAAGCGACGGGCAAGCTCTGCCGAGAGCGGGGCGCCGAGGCCGTCGCCGCGAGGGCAGACGTCCGCGATCCCGCGCAGATCGAGGCGCTCGCCAAGCGAGCGCGCGAGCTCTGGGGCGGCACCGACGTCCTGGTGAACAATGCCGGCCTGGCCGTCGTGGGGGAGGTCGGCAAGATCCCGATCGACGACTGGAAGCTGGAGGTCGAGGTGAACCTCTACGGCCCGATCTGGGGCTGTCACTTCTTCGTCCCGGAGATGCGAGAGCGAGGCAACGGCTTCATCCTCAACGTGGCGTCGAGCGCGGGCATCGTGAGCCCGCCCAACATGGCCCCCTACAACGTGACCAAGGCGGGCGTCATCGCGCTCTCCGAGACGCTCTTCACCGAGCTCGCGAAGGACAACGTGCAGGTCACCGCGCTCTGCCCGACCTTCTTCCGCACCAACATCCACAAGTCCAAGCGCGCGCACGGCGGCGGCACCGAGACGGCCACCGACAAGCTCGTGACCGAGGCGAAGTGGAGCGCGGAGCAGATCGCCACGCTCGCGCTCGACGGGATGCTCGCGGGCAAGCTCTACGTGCTCCCGCAGGCGGACGCGAAGGCCACGTGGCGTGCCAAGCGCGTGCTCGGCCAGGGCTTCTTCGAGCTGCTCGGCGCGGCGCAGAAGCGCGGCGCGCTGATGCGCGCGCTCGGCGACAAGAAGTAGCGCTCGAGCGAGAGCCGCGGAGCTCGGTCGAATCGGCGACGGTGAGCCCAGAGCCGAGGTGAAGAATGCTCTGCCCGGAGCGCGTCAGTGCGCGGCCGACTCGACCGGCTTGCCCGCGTCGATCCAGCCCTGGATACCACCGCCCATCACGGACACGTCCGTGTAGCCGAGGTCCAGCGCCGTCTCCGCGGCGACGTGGCTCGCCGAGCAATGTTCGTTGGCGCAATAGAAGACGAGTGACGCTCCGCGGTCGGCGGGCAGGACGTCCGCGGTGACCGAGTCGTAGTGGACCCACGTCGCGCCCGGGACGTGGTGCTCGTCGTAGGTCTCGCGGCCGTTGGCGTCGAAGACGGCCAGGCGCGGGTCGTGGGCCTCGACGCGGGCGGCGACCTGGTCGACGGTGACCATCGCGAAGCGCGGTGCCGCCTCGCTCGAGCTCTCGGAGCCCGACGTCGAGGCGGTCGCGCCGTCCGCGGAGGAGGCGGCGCCCGAGGACGCGCCACCGCAGGCGGCGAGGGAGCAGGAGAGCAGGAGCGCAGAGAGCGGTCGCATGGTTCGTTCGTCTCCTTCGAGGGCAGGTCTCATGGGGCGGCGGTCGCCGAAGGGCAAGCCCCCGAAAGGGTGCGCGCGGTCCGATCCTCGCCGCTCATCCGGTCGAAGCGACCGTCGGCCTCGAGCGTGCGCTGGGGGATGTCTCCGAGCTGCCGGCGGACGGCGGCCTCGCTCGCGGCCGGATCCGGCTCGGTGCGGTGCGTCCCCGTCAAGCTCGTGGCGTCGCACCCGGCGGCGACGAAGCGCGTGACGCCGAAGACGGGGTCCTCCATGCGGAGGTAGTAGACGCGTCCCGCCTCGAGCCCGACCGCGTGCACCACCGCGGCCGAGCTGCCCTCGAGCGCGTAGAAGCGGTGGTCCCCCGGCGGGACGTCCCGCGCGAACCAGGTGTGGCCGCGGAGCTGGCCCAGGTACACGCCGAGCTCGTCGATGACGCTCACCGTGTCGCGCCCGCTCGTGGGCATCGCGAAGACGACGAGCGCGCGGCCCTCGATCGCCACGGGCGGATCGTCGGAGGCGGCGGGCCGCATCGCGTAGTAGGCGCCGCCGCACGCGGAGAGCGAGAGGAGGAGGAGGGCGGCCAGGAAGCGGGTCATCGGGGGCCTATATCACGCGAATTCGCGCCGGGCGCAGCGCCGCCATTGCAATCATCGCTGGACACAGAATAAGTATGATGTATCGTCCTCGCGTGCGGAAGGCCGACACGGTCGCGGACGACATCATGCGCGGCATCGTCCGCGGCGAGTGGGCCGTCGGCGCGATCCTCCCGCGCGAGGACGAGCTCGCGGCGCGCTACGGCGTCAACCGGGGCGTCGTCCGCGAGGCGATCAAGCTGCTCGAGGTGCATCGGCTCGTGCGGCCGGTGCGCCGCCGCGGGACGGAGGTCCTCGATCCGCTCCGCTCGCTCTCGCCCGAGGTCCTGCGCGCGCTGCTCACGCCCGAGCCCGGCAAGATCGACCGGCGGGTGCTCGAGGGTCTGCTCGAGGTGCGGGCGGAGCTCGACGTGAAGATGTCCGTCCTGGCAGCCGAGCGGCGCACGAAGGCCGATCTCGAGCGACTCGACACCGCGCTCGCGCGCGCCAGGGAGGCGCTCGGTGACGCGGACGCGTACGCCGAGCGGAGCCCCGACGTCGCGGCGGCCGTCGCGCAGGCGACGCAGAACCCCGTGTTCCAGATGCTCGCGCACTGGAACCGCGTGGTGAGCCGCGATCTCGACGAGCTGTTCCGCATCGTGCGACCGGCGAACGAGGCCCACTTCCAGGGCATGACGGTCCTCGTCGACCTCGTGCGCAAGAAGGACGCGACGGGGATCGAGCAGGTGGTGCGCGCGTTCCACGCGTGGGCCTCGCCGCGACTGGTCGCTGCAGCGGCCCTGGCCTCGGGCCCGAGCTACCCGTCCGGCGCGCCCGCGCCGCCGAGTCAGAGCAAGAGAAAGAGGAGCAAGGCATGACGATCGAGCACGTGTCGAGCACCCCGATCCCCAGCCCGCGCATCGAGCGCACGCCCTGGCGATCCCACGGCAAAGGAGAAGGCCGTCGCGTCGCCAACGTGAACGTGCTCCGCCTCCGCGGCTCGTTTCGCGAGATGGGCGAGCAGCACGGCGCGCTCCTGCGCGACGAGGTCCGCGCCGGCACCATTCCCTACTACCGGCGCTACATCGAGAAGCTCATGGGCCGCTCCGTCGGCCCGCTCGGCCGCTTCGTCTGGCCGGCCCTCTCGGCCGGCGTCGGCGGCCGTGTCGCCCGACGGATGCCCGACTTCGCGCGCGACACCATCGTGGGGATCGCCGCCGGCGCGGGCCTCGACCCGGACGAGCTGCTCGCGGGGTGCACGATGCCCGACACGCTGCTCTGGGTGGCGTCGCGGCTCATCGCGCTGAAGGCCCCGGGCCCGGCGGTGGTGCACCGGTTCTCGCTCGGCCTCGGCTGCACCAGCGCGATCGCGTGGGGCGATGCGACGCGCGACGGCAAGCTGGTCCACGCGCGCAACCTCGACTACCACGGGGTCTCGACGTGGCCCACGAACGCCGCGCTGCTCTTCCACGAGCCGGAGCGCGGTCAGAAGTACGTGTCGGCGGCGTCGGCGGGTGTCGGCCTCGGCGGCGTCACCGCGATGAACGAGGCAGGGCTCTCGCTCAGCGTCCACCAGCACATGTTCACCGCAGAGGCGGCGCTCGGCGGGACGCCCATCGGCGTCGTGGGCGACCTCGTCATGCGGGAGGCGTCGAACCTCGACGAGGCGGAGGCGATCCTGTCGCGCCACACACCGATCGGCTGCTGGACCTACCTCGTCACCGACGGGAAGAACGGCGAGATCCTCTGCTGGGAGGAGAACCCCGTGCGCCGCGCTCGGCGACGCATCGGAAAAGGGGACGGACGCGCCACGTTCGGCTACGCGAACGTCTACCTCGACCCCGAGCTCGGGCGCACCGAGGCGAACCTCTACGGCAGCTACTGGCGGCACAACGCCGCTCGCCATCGGCGCGCGAACGAGGCGCTCGAGGCGCAGCGTGGGAAGATCGACGAGGAGGTCGTGGCCGGCGTGATCGGCGCCCGGGGACTCGACGGCTGCCGTCTCGGCGAGGCGACCGCGATGGTGATGACGACCACCAGCGTGGTGTTCAAGCCGGAGCAGGGCCTCTTGTGGCTCGGGACGGGCGAGGCGCCGACCAGCCGCGGCGAGATGGCGTGCTTCTCGCTCGCGACCGGCGACTGGGTCGAGGGACGCGGGACGTTCCGCGTGCAGGACGGCGAGACGGCGAGCGAGCGCGAGGCGTTCGAGCACTATCGACGGGCGTACTGCGCGTACGTCGACGAGCACGACGTGCGCGCGGCGCGGGCCGAGTGCGAAGAGGCGCGGGCGCTCGCTCCACGCGAGCCGCTCTTCCACGCGCTCGTCGGCTTCACGTCGCTCGAGCTCGGCGAGGCGAGCGCCGCGGGCGAGGCGTTCGGTCGCGCGATCGCGCTCGGCCACCCGCACGAGGAGCGGCGCGCGACGTTCCATCTCTTCCGCGGGCGTGCGCGGGACCTCGCCGGCGATCGTCGCGGGGCGGTCGACGACTACCGCGCGTGCCTGGCGCTGCGCGCCGACCCCCCCGCGCACGCGGCCGCGCGCAAGCACTGCCGTGCGCCGTGGAGACACCGGGCATTCGACGTCGACTTCTCGATGGCGGACGTCGTCTCGCCCTGAATGGGGCGACTCAGCGGGCGTCCGTCGTCTTGGCGCGCTCGGCGAGCAGCGCCGCGTCGAAGCGGCGATCGATCTCGGCGAAGAGGTCCCTCATGCGCGGATCGGAGAGCGCGGCCGCGAGGCGGCTCGCCGGAGCGTCCGCGCGTGCGTCGGCGGTCGCGTCGTCGTCGCCGTGCCAGACGCGGCGCATCATCCGGAACGCGGCCGGCGCGATCTTGCGGATCGGGCCGAGCGCGACCGAGAGCAGCCCCGCGACCGCCTGCACGTCCAGCCCGCGCCTCGCGGTGTCGAACGCCACCCGCACGTCACGCGCGTAGGCGAGCCGCGCGTCGGCCGTCGCCGCGACCGGGTAGCGAGCGTCCTCGAGCACACGCTCGATGGTGCGCCCGAGCGCGAAGATCTCGACGAGGTCGCGGCTCGCGTGGCGAAGGTTGAGCAGGACCGCGATCGGAAAGAACAGTAGCCGGAGCGGCGCCCAGAGGATCGCCCCGAGGCAGCCGAGGCAGCCGTCCGAGTTGGCCGCGAGTCGCGCGGCCTCCGACGGCTCGAGCGCGTGCCCGAGGCTCGTGGCCGCCCGGGTCACCACCACGCGCGCGATCCGCTCGCGCACGAGGTCGTCGAGAAAGGGCAAGGGCACGTAGCGGCCGAGCACGAACGCGAGCGCGAGCGCCGCGCGGGTTCGCAGCACCGCGGCATCGACGGGCGAGGGCGCGCTCACTCGCGCACCTTCATCCGCGCACCACGAGCGCCACACCCGAGGCCAGGAGCATGGCGAAGACCATCGTCCGGAACGCGGTCACCGGCAAGCGCCGGAACGCGACCTCGCCCACCACCATGCCGAGCACGATCGCGGGCAGGAGCGCGAGCGAGAGGCCGCGGGCGCTCGGGCCGAGCTCGCCGCGCAGGCCGTAGGTGACGAGGATCGCCGCGTTGAGGATCGCCCAGAGCGACGAGAGCGTCGCGCGGTAGCGCCCCTTGTCGTGGAGGATCCGGCTGGCGACGTAGACCGCCATCGGCCCGCCGGTCATGAAGGCGCCGTGGATCACGCCGCCAGCGATCAGGAGCGCGCCCTCCGGGATGCGTCCCAGGGGTGGGCGCGTCCCCTCGCCGTTGCGTGCGCGCCAGAGCTCGAGCGAGCTCACGGCCACGAGGAAGACGCCGAACAGACGCTTGAGCATCGACGCGTCGAGCGCGCCGACGATCACGACGCCGATGGGCAGGCCGAGCGCCATGAGGGGCACGAGCTTGCCGAGGAGCACGCGCCGGTCGATCTCGCGGTGGTAGCGGGAGACGATGTAGAGCGAGAGCAGGAGGTTCAGCGGCGCGATGGCCGGGAGCAACGTGCCGAGGTCGGCGAAGAAGGAGCCGATCGCGACGAGGATGAGGGTCGCGCCGAAGCCGAGCGCGGTCTCGACCGAGAACGCGAGCACGGCCGCGAGCGCGAGCGGCAGCGCGAGGTCGAGCGGGGGCAGCTGCAGCATCGAGCGCGGCGATCATAGTCGGTGCGCGACGAGCGGGGGCGGCGGTATCGTCGGGGCGTGCGGCGGCGGACGTTCCTGAGGCGAGCGATCTCGGCGAGCGTGACCCTGCCCCTCGGGGCGTGCTGCTTCGGGGGCGGCCCCGCGGCCCCGGCGTTGCCGCCTTCGGCACCCGCCGCGCCCGGTCCGCCGCCGAGGCCCGACGTCTGGCCCGTGTGGGAGCCGGCGCGCACCGTCGTCTTCGCGGCGGGCCTCTTGCGCTGGCACCGCCACGACCTCTACGACTCGTTCCCACGCGTCGAGCGGCGCGATCGCGCGCTGATCGAGGCGCTCGTCCGCCGCGGCGTCCCGGAGGCGCGCATCACGCACCTGACGGATCGCGGCGCGACGCTCGCCGCCGCGCGCGGCGGACTGCGATCGGCGATCGAGGCCGCCGGTCCTGCGGACACGTTCCTCTTCTACTGGGCGGGGCACGGCGATCGCACCGCGGCGGGCGCGAGCTACGCGGTCCCTTTCGACGGCGGCGACGATACCCCGAGCACCTGCCTCGGCTACGAGGAGATCGTGCGCACGCTCGAGGAGCACGGCCGCATGCAGCGCGCGCTGCTCTTCGCCGACACCTGCTACTCGGGCGCGCTCGCCGACGAGGTGAT
The DNA here is from genome assembly GCA_044220955.1 of Sandaracinaceae bacterium. Taxonomy (GTDB): domain Bacteria; phylum Myxococcota_A; class Polyangia; order Polyangiales; family Sandaracinaceae; genus JBBSAT01. The sequence goes on along the minus strand of JBGAQA010000005.1, from coordinate 66,574 downwards.
GGCCCGACCCGGCGGCCCTCCGCGCGCGGGGTTCGGCGCGTCGAGCGCCAGCCAGACGTCGACCGGCGCATGGACGTTCACCGACGCGATCATCTCGGCCTTCGAGGGCACGGCGTACGCGGACCGTGATCGCGACCGGACCGTGACCGTCGCGGATCTCTCCCGCTTCGTGCAGGAAGAGATGGCGTTCGCCGACGGGCAGCTGGCGAGCGTGCGGCAGACGAGCGAGTTCCCGCTCATGCTCCAGCTCGGGCCTGCCGCGGCCGCGCCCTGCGCCCGCTACGGCGAGCGCATCGAGGTGCTCTCCGAGGGCGCGTGGTGGCCCGCCACGATCACGGGCGAGCCCGATGGCCAGATCGCGGTTCACTACGACGGCTACACCCGGCGCTGGGACGCGACCGTCGACGTGAGCGAGACGCGACCCTTCGCCCCTTTGGCCTACGCGCCTGGCACGCGCGTGTCGGTCCAGTGGAACGACGAGTGGTTCCCGGCGACGGTGCGCGAGGCGCGCCTCGGCGTACACCTCGTCCACTACGACGACTACGCGGACACCTGGGACGAGTGGGTGTCCATCGATCGGGTGCGGCGCGCGTGAGCTACCGCGGCCGATTCGCTCCCTCGCCGACCGGTCACGTGCACCTCGGCACGGCGCGCACGGCGCTCGTCGCCTGGCTCCGCGCGCGGAGCGAGGGAGGCGCCTTCGTGCTGCGGGTCGAGGACCTCGATGGACCGCGCGCGCGCTCGGGCATGGCGGAGGCGATCCTCGAGGAGCTGCGCTGGCTCGGCCTGGACTGGGACGAGGGCCCCGACGTCGGTGGGCCCTACGCCCCCTACGTGCAGAGCATGCGCGTCGACCGCTATCGAGAGGTCGTGGCGTCGCTCCGTGCGCGCGGGCTCGTCTATCCGTGCACGTGTACGCGCAAGGAGCTCGCGGGGCTCGCGAGCGCGCCGCACGGCGAGGAGCCGGTGTATCCCGGGACGTGCAGGAACGGGCCCACGCATCCCGAGCGCCCGGCCGCGCTGCGCTTCCGCTTCGAGCGCGGCGCGCCCTTCGACGACGCGCTCCTCGGCCGCCGCGAGGACGGGATCGCGAGCGGTGACTTCGTCGTCGCGCGGAGCGACGGCGTGTTCGCCTACCAGCTCGCCGTCGTCGTCGACGACATGGACATGCACATCACCGAGGTCGTTCGCGGTGTGGATCTCCTCCCATCGGTGCCGCGTCAGATCGCGCTCCATCGGGCGCTCGGCGCCGAGCCGCCGGGCTTCCTGCACGTCCCCCTGGTGCTCGGCGCCGACGGGGACCGGCTCGCGAAGCGGCACGGCGCGATCGGCATCGACGCGCTGCGCGCGGCACGAGAGACGCCGGATGCGATCGTCGGGCGGCTGGCCGCGAGCCTCGGTCTGGCCGCGCCCGGAGAGCGGACGACCCCGCAGGCGCTGGTCTCGCGCTTCACGCTCGAGCGGCTGCCGCGCGTCTCGGCCGTGCTCGACGGTGGTGGTACTGTGCCCGCGTGAGCGCGGCCGACGTCGACGTCGTGGTGATCGGCGGAGGTCTGGCCGGGACGTCCACCCTGCGTGACCTCGCCCGGCGCGCCGCGCGCGTGGTCCTCTTCGAGCGGGACGATCTCGCCGCGGGGGGGTCGATCGCGGCGCAGGGCACCGTCGACGTGCGCGATCTCGAGCTCGAGGATCTCGGCGACGCCGCCTCGCGCGCGCGTCGAGCACGGGAGGAGTCGATCCTCGTGCGGACGGCGCCCCACCTCGCTTCGAGCGTGCGGGTGCTGGCGCTCGCCTCCGGGCCGCGGCGCGGGGTCGGGCTGCTCGCGCGCTGGGACGCGCTCCTCGCCTTGCGGGCGCGCGCCGGTGAGCAGACCGATCGCCACGTGCTCGACCCGCGCGCCGCGCGAGCGCGCGAGGCCGCGCTGCGCCTCGACGACGACCGCGGCGCGCTGCTGACGACGCGTGTGCGCGTCGATGCGCGGCGGCTCTCGCTCGCGTACGCGCGCGATGCGATCGAGAACGGCGCCGACCTCCGACTTCGTGAGGAGGTCGTGTCTCTCGTCGCGGGCGCCGAGGGAGTGCGGGTCACGACGCGCGCGGGCGACACCCTGCTCGCGCGCGCCGCCGTCATCGCCACCGGCGCCGAGTCGATCCCCGGCGCGGCCGACGTGCTCCCTCGCGAGCGACGGGTGCACCTCGTGCTCGGGCACGCGATCGTCACGCACGCGATCGTCGACGCGGACGCGTCGATCGTGCCCTTCCACAACGTCACCATCGTCACCGGTCCGGCGAGCGCGCGCGCGGGACCTGCGCCCTCGACGCTCGCGACGCGCGACGAGGTGCGGACGCTGCTCTCGCGGATGGCCCGCGTCGTCCCCGAGCTACGCGACGCGCGGATCGATGCCGCGTACGCGAGTGTCCGTCGCACGCTCGCCGCCGCGGCCGCGCCGCCCGTGTTCGTGGTCCCGGCGGGCACGCCGTGGGACGCGCGCGCCCGCGCCGGCGCCATCGGGGCGCTCGTCGCCGGGCACCTGGGGCTCGGCGCATCGCGCGACGTGGAGAGCGCGGCGCTCCCCGGCGGGGAGGAGGCGGTCGACTCCTTCCTCGTGGCCGAGCGGCTCGCGATCCCCGAGCCGACCGCGCGGCGCGTCGCGCTGCGGCATGGGGCGCGCGCGATCGACATCGGCGCGCGCATCGGCAGGCGCCGCACCGAGGCCTCCGTCGTCTGCGCCTGCGAGCCCGTGCTGGAGGCCGAGATCCGGCACGCGATTCGCGCCGAGCACGCGCGTGACGTCTGCGACGTGGGCCGCCGTACGGGGCTCGGTCACGGCGCGTGCGGCGGCATGCTCTGCGCCCAGCGCGCCGCCGAGATCGTCCGCGCGGAGCGCGCCCTCGCGCCCTCGGACGCGCGTGAGATGACGCGCCGCTTCCTCGCCGAGCGCTGGGTCGCGCGCGCCCCCGCGCTCGACGGAGCGGCGCTCGCGCAGGAAGAGCTCGCGCACGCGCGCTGGACCGCGTCGAGCCTCGCCAGCGGCGAGGACGGAGGCGGCGAGTGAGCGCCGAGGTCGTGGTGATCGGGGGTGGCGTCGCGGGCCTCGCCGCCGCGCTGTCGGCCACGGAGGCGGGCGCTCGGGTGACCGTCCTCGACGCGAGCCCGGGCGCATCGTCGCTCGCGGGCGGGACGTGGGACCTCGGCCTCGCCCCCGCGCGCGCCGCCGCTGCCCTGGGAGACGCGCGCTCGAGCGCCGCCCTGCTCGTCGAGACGGTCGAGGCGCGCAAGGCGCACCCGCTCGCGGCGCACGTCGCCGAGCTACCCGAGCTCGCCGCGCGCGCGCACGCCGCCGTGCTGGCGGCCCTGGGCATCTACGCGCCGCTCGATCTCGGCGCCCCGCCTGCGCTCGTCGCGACCGACGTCGGACTCGTGCGGCGCGTGGCCACGGCCCAGCGCGCCCTGCTCGATCTCGCCGCGCTCCCGCGCGGGCGCATCGCCGTCGCGACGTTCCCCGCGGCGCGCGCGCACGACGGTGCCTTCGTCGCCGCCTCGCTCGGCGAGGTGGCCGTCCGGGCGGGGGACCCGCGGCGGTTCTGCGCCGTCGAGGTGGAGATGCTGCGCCGGGGCCGCGACGTGTGGCTACACCCGCACGAGGCGGGCGCGCTCTTCGACGACGATCGCGCGCGTGATCGCCTCGTCCGTGCGCTCGACCGCGCCCTGGGCGGCTCCAGCTTCGATGGCGTGCTCCTGCCGCCGCTCCTCGGCGAGCACGACGACACCGCCTGGTCCCGCGTCCGATCCGCGCTCGCGATGCCCATCGGCGAGTGGGCCAGCTCTCTCACGGGGCCGCAGAGCGCGCGCCTGGTCCGCGCGCTGGCGCGCGGGTTCGCCCGGTCGCAGGCCAGCTACGAGCGCTCGCCCGTGCTGCGGGCCAGCGGCCGCACCCTCGAGACGGATCGCACCACCCATCGCCCGGGCGCCGTCGTGCTCGCGACCGGCCGCCACCTCGCCGGGGGCCTCGTCTTCCGGCGCGACGAGGCGATCGAGCCGCTCTTCGGCCTCCCCGGCTACGTCGACGGCAGGCCCCTTCCGTCGTCGGACACGAGCGCGCTCTTCGAGGCCGACACCGCGGCGGAGGCTCCTGGCTTTCGTGTCGGGGTGGGCGTCGACGAGGACATGCGTCCGCTCGACGCGAGCGGCCGGGCCAAGCTGCCGACGCTCTTCGCGGCAGGTAGCGTCCTGGCCGAGGTGCCCATCGCCGGCGCAGGCGGAGGCCTCGGCATCGCGACGCTCACGGGCTGGCTCGCCGGGCGAAACGCCGCGCGAGCCGCGGCACGCGCGTGAATTCGCACTTCCGGGGCCTCCAGTCCTGCCCGGTCGCGCTAGCCTGGGCGGCGATGCGGTCGTCGCTCCTCGCGCTGCCCCTGATCGCGCTCGTGGTCTCGTGCGGCAACGTCCCCACGCGGGCCGTCACGCTGCGCTTCTCCGGGCGTGTGGGCGACGCGCCCTTCGCGTGCGGCGGGACCTTCGCCGGTGTCGGCACGACGGGCACGACGTTCACGGGTCTCGACTTCCGCCTGTACGTCCACGACGTGGCGCTGCTCACCGCCGACGGGCGCGTGGTGCCGCTCGCGCTCTCCGGCGACGGAGTCTGGCAGGCCCTCGGCGTCGCGCTCCTCGACTTCGAGGCCGGCGCTGGCTGCGAAGAGGGCAATGCGCCGACGAACGTGCTCGTGCGCGGCACCGTCCCCGACGACGGAGCGACGTACGCGGGCGTCCGCTTCCGCCTCGGCGTCCCGGCGGCGCTCGATCACCTCGACGCCGACAACCAGCCCTCGCCGCTGAACGTCACCTCGATGTTCTGGGGCTGGAACGACGGCTACAAGTACTTCCGCGTCGACGGACGCACGACGGGCCAGCCCGGCGGCATCCGCTTCCACCTCGGCGCGACCGCGTGCACCGGCGACCCGCGCGCGGGTACCCGTGTCTGCGCGAACGAGAACACGCCCGAGATCAGGCTCGACGGGCTCGACGTCGAGCACGACACGATCGTGGTGGACGTCGCGGGCCTCTTCGCCGCGAGCGATCTCGATCACGACGCGGGCGGCGCCGCCGGGTGCATGTCCGACCCGGACGACCCAGACTGCGCGTCGATGCTCGCGGCGGTCGGTCTGGGCGGCGCGCAGTCGACGTTCCGCGTCGAGCACGGAGGGATCTGACGTGCGTGGGCTCCTCGCCGCGACGCTCCTGCTCGCCGCGTGCGCGCCGGCGTCGCCTTCGTACGTCTGGGATCTGCCGCCCGGCTTTCCGACGCCCGTCGTCCCGGCCGACAACCCGATGAGCGACGAGAAGGTGGAGCTCGGTCGCTACCTCTTCTACGACACGCGCATGTCGGGCAACGGCACCTACTCCTGTGGGTCCTGCCACGAGCAGGCGAACGCGTTCACGGACGCGCTACCCGTGTCGGTCGGCTCCACCGGTGACCTGACGCCGCGCGGCGCGATGTCGATCGTCAACGTCGCGTACAACCCCGTCCAGACGTGGGCGAACACGAGCCTCGTGAGCCTCGAGGACCAAGCGCTGGTGCCGATGTTCGGCGCGCACCCGAACGCCGTCGAGCTGGGTCTGGCGGGCATGGAGGACGCGCTCGTCCGACGCATCGCGGCCGATCCGATGTACCCGCCGATGTTCGCCGCGTCGTTTCCTGGCGAGGCGAGCCCGATCACGGTCGCGAACATCGTGCGCGCCGTCGCCTGCTTCGAGCGCACGATCTTGAGCGGCGACTCGCCCTACGACCGGTACACGTACCGGCACGACACGGGCGCGATGAGCGAGTCCGCGCTTCGTGGGCAGGCGCTCTTCTACGGCGAGCGCCTCGACTGCTTCCACTGCCACGGGGGTTTCAACTTCACCGACGGCGTGATGCACGGCGGCACCGTCATCCCGATGGTGCAGTTCCACAACACGGGCCTCTACAACGTCGATGGACGCGGCGGATATCCGGCGCCGAACCGCGGCGTGTACGAGATCAGCCACGACCCGCGCGACATGGGCGCCTTCCGCGCGCCGACGCTCCGCAACGTCGCGCTCACCGCGCCCTATTTCCACGACGGCAGCGCCGCGACGCTCGACGACGTGCTCGATCACTACGCCGCGGGGGGGCGCACGATCCGCTCCGGACCGAACGCCGGCGTCGGTTCCGAGAGCCCGCTCCGGAGCATCTTCGTGCACGGCTTCACGCTCACCGCCGAGGAGCGCGCCGACGTGATCGCCTTCCTCGAGAGCCTGACCGACGAGTCGCTTCGGACCGACCCTCGCTACGGGGATCCCTTCCGGTGACGCACGCCGAACGCGCGATCCCGAGCGAGGCGTCGCGCCTGGGTCCGATGCTCGCTCGGGCGTTCGACGACGACCCGATGTTCCGATGGATCCTTCCGTCGGACGTGGACCGGCCGCGCGCGCTCGCGACGTTGTTCGGTGGGCTCGCGCGCCACGTGTTCCTGCCGATCGGGGCGAGCGTGCGCCTGCCCGATCACGCGGGAGCGGCGCTCTGGCTGCCGCCTGGCGTGTCGACCACGCGCTTCTTCTCGTCGATCGCGGTCGCCCCGTCGATCGGCATCGCGCTCGGCACGCGCCTGCTCACGGCGCTACCGCTCTTCACGGAGATGGAGCGCGCGCACGCGAAGGAACCGCACTACTACCTCGGCGTGCTCGGCGTCGACCCACCCTCGCAGGGTAAGGGCCTCAGCAAGCTGCTGCTCGAGCCGACGCTCGCGAGGGCCGACGCCGAGAAGAAGCCTGCGTACCTCGAGACCGCCAAGGAATCGAACCTCACCTACTACCGGCGCTTCGGCTTCGAGGTCACTCGCGAGGTGCGCGTGAAGGACGCCCCGCCGCTCTGGTGCATGCAGCGCGCCCCGCGATGAGCGAGCTTGACGCTCGCGGGCCGTCGGACCCGCGGGCGCGAGCCGGGCGCCTCCGCCCCGCAATCAGTGTGGGATCGACGTGTAGAGGACCCACCCGACGTAGAGCGCGACCATCCCGAGGATCGTCAGGACGAAGAGCGAGATCCCGATGGTCATCATGCGGGCGATCGGGTTCGGCGGCGCCTGCATCGGAGCGCTCCGTGCCCCGGCGCCGCCGCCCCAGTAGGCCGGCGGGCGGTTCGGGACGATCCGAGGCGCGAACCCGAGCTGCTGCTCGAACATCGCCTGGAACTCCGCGTCGAACCCGCCGCCGGGGGCCTCGAGGCGAACCGGGGTCATGTCGGCGGTGTAGAGCCCTGCGCAGCCGGTGCAGCGCGCATGCGCGCGCTCGGCCGACCACTCGAGCGGGGACTGGCAGTGTGAGCAGCGATCCACGTCGCGAGGCCTAGCACGCACGCGCCGCGCAGCGCTCGCCGTCTCTCACGCGCTCGCGCTGGCGCCGGCTTCCGCGCGCCGCTGGATCGCCTGGAGGTCGAGCACGATCTCGACCGTCTCGCCCACGAGCACGCCGCCCGCTTCGAGGGCCACGTTCCAGCTGAGCCCCCAGTCCTTGCGCTGAACGCTCGTCGATGCCGAGAAGGCGACGCGCTCGTTGCCCCAGGGGTCCTTCGAGGCGCCCTCGAAGACCGTGTCCAGCACGACCTCCTTGGTGACGCCGCGGATCGTGAGATCGCCGATCAACCGGTAGGCGCTGCCGCTCTTGTCGATGCGCTTGCTCTTGAACGTCATCCTCGGGAACTCGTCGCTCGCGAAGAAGTCGGGCGAGCGCAGGTGCGCGTCACGCTTCTCCTCGTGGGTGTCGACGCTGCCCGTCTCGATCTGCACTTCGACCCTCGAGCGGCTGAGGTCGGCGAGGTCGAGCTCGAGCGAGCCGCCCCACTTGGAGAAGGTCCCGCGGACCTTGGTGAACATCAGGTGGCGCGCGACGAACGCGACGCTCGAGTGACCGTTGTCGAAGTCGAACTTGGTGAGTGCCATGACGTGAGCTCCTGTCTGACCAGCAGCCTGCGTCCAGGTGCCCGGGTCCGGGAGGGCGCGAATACGGAACGCCGCGGGAGCGAAAACGCGCCGATCGCTATTGACCCGATCGCGCGGAGTCCCTAGCGTCAGGGTTGCGCGTTCCTCTGTCGGGTTCGATCCGGTCCACGGTGAAGAATCCCGAACGACCTTGGATCCTAGGGAGCCTTTCTCGCTCGTGGTGTGCGGACCCAGCGTTCTTCACTGGGGTGCTAGAAGCGAGCGATACCGGGCGCCCACCTCGATAGGCATCTGGGGTTCTTTCCTCGACCACCGGCCACGATGGTAAGGACGCGCCTTGCGCCCTCGTCCTCGCCGGGGCGTGCTCATCGGTCTCATCGCGCGTCGAGCCCGTTGCCGGCGTCCGGAACGGGCTGCGACGGGTCCACGCACACGTCGAAGGGCTGATCGCTCGCGGGTCGGCAGAGCGCGTCGCCCATGCACGAGCCGGTGCAGCGCAGGGTGCATCGGTCCTCAGCGCAGACGAGCGGGCTCGTGCACTCCCGCCCGGCGACGGCGGCGCAGCCTCGGTCCTGCTCGACGGCGCAGTGCCCCGCGAGGCACAGGTGCGTCCCCGGGCAGTCCGCGCCCGCCACGCAGCGCGGCCGGCAGCGGTGGTAGCTGCAGTCGTTGGGCCGGTGGCAGTCGGCGGGGTACTGGCACCACGCCCCGGTCACCGACACCGCGTCACAGGCGGCGAACACCAGGACGAGCGCGATCGACCAGCCTGCGCGCGGGCCCATCCTCCGAGCGTAGCCCCAAGGGCCGCTGCGGTGTAGGTTCGCCATCGCGTGGGAAAGCGCCTCGGCATCGGCTTCCTGAAGGGCCTCGTCGTCGGTGCGGCCATCGGAGCCGGCGTCATGTTCGGCGCGCGCTGGGAGACGCCCTCGGGAGGGCTGCTCGCCTATCTTCTGGCGCTGGGGGTCGGCGGGACGACCGGCATCTTCGCGGGACGCGCCCCGTGGAGGGAGGGCGCGTGGATCGAGGCGTCGATCAAGGGGCTGGTCGGCCTCTGCGTCGCCGCGCTGCTCTACTGGCTCGGGGCGAGCTACGGCGCCGTCTCGATCCCGTGGCCCGGCGCCGAGCACGCCGTGCCGTGGACCTCGCTTCCCCCGCTGTATCTCGCGGCGATCGGCGGCATCTACGGCGCGCTCGTCGAGCTCGATCACGACGAGGGAGAGAAGGCGTCGAAGAAGGCGCCGCCCAGGTCGCGCGTGCAGGTGGAGATGGACGACACCGAGGCCGCGCCGTCGCCAGCCGCCACGCGCGCGGCGCGCAAGAAGTAGACCCAGAGAAGAGAAGCAGAGAGGAACGAGCGATGAACGAGCCCCGCGTCTCCATCGGTCCCGCCTCCGCCGACGAGCTCGGCTGGACGCTCGATCGCCACATCCTCGAGCGGCAGCGCCGCACCACCGGCGCGACGGGCGACTTCACCGGCCTGTTCCAGAGCGTCGCGCTCGCCTGCCGTGTGATCGCCAGCAAGGTGCAGAAGGCAGGCCTCGCCGACGTGCTCGGCGCGACGGGGGCCGTGAACGTCCAGGGAGAGACCGTCCAGAAGCTCGACGAGCTGGCGAACCGTGTCCTCGTGCGCTGTGTCGAGGCGGGTGGCCACGTCTGCGTGATGGCGAGCGAGGAGGACGAGGACATCATCCCGATCCCGCCCCAGTACCCCCACGGCAAGTACGTGCTGATGTTCGACCCGCTCGACGGGAGCTCGAACATCGACGTGAACATCTCCATCGGGACGATCTTCTCGATCCACCGCCGCCTCGGCGAGAGCGGGCCGGGCACGACGGCCGACTGCCTGCAGCCCGGCTACAAGCAGGTCGCCGCCGGCTACGTGATCTACGGCTCGAGCACGATGCTCGTCTACACGACGGGCGACGGCGTCCACGGCTTCACGCTCGATCCTCTGATCGGCGAGTTCTTCCTCTCGCACGAGAACATCCGGATCCCGAGGCAGGCGAGCACGTACTCGATCAACGAGGGCAACACGGGCAAGTGGACGCCCGGCGTCAAGGCCTGGATCGATCGTCTCAAGACCAAGGAAGCGCCCGGCGGCAAGCCCTACGGTCTGCGCTACGTCGGCACCCTCGTGGCCGACTTCCACCGCACGCTGCTGCGCGGCGGCGTGTTCGCCTACCCCGGCGACAAGGGCGCGCCCGAGGGCAAGCTCCGCCTGCTCTACGAGGCCTCCCCGATGGCGTTCATCGCCGAGGCCGCGGGCGGTGCGGCGAGCACCGGGCACAAGCGCATCCTGGACGTCGAGCCGACGAGCTTGCACCAGCGCGTGCCCCTCTTCATCGGCAGCGCCGACGACGTGGCCCTCGCGGAGAAGATGCTCGCGGAGCACGGCGGCTGAGCCCGTGGGCCGCCTTCCTGACCCCGTGGCCGTTTCGGGGTAAGTTTCCGATCGATGCGCTTCGACGTCGGCCTCCGGACGGTGCTCGCGCTGGCGGGGCTCTTCGTGGTCGTCGCGGGCCTCCGGGAGTCGAGCGCGCTCTTCCTGCCGCTGCTCTCGGGGCTCTTCATCGCCGTCGTGTCGATGCCGGTGATGCTCTTGCTCGAGAGGGTGCGCGTGCCGCGCGTGCTCGCGATCTCGCTCACCGTGCTCCTCGACGTCGCGGTGCTCGCGGGTGTGATCGCCCTCGTGTCCGCGTCGCTCTCGGGCTTCAACGAGGCGCTTCCTCGCTACCGCATGGCGATCGGGCAGCTCGTGTCGAGCACGGTCGACTTCCTCTTCGCGCGCGGTGTCCCCGTGGACCGCGGCGACTTCGCCGGACTCGGCGATCCGGGCTGGATCATGACGCTCGTCGCGGACCTCTTCCGGGAGCTGACGAGCCTCGTGTCGAGCATCGTGCTCGTGATGCTCTTGGTCGTGTTCATGCTCTTCGAGATCGCCCCGGGTGCGCACAAGCTCCGCGTGCTGCTCGGCGGCCCGCACGCCGACCTGCACGAGCTCGCCGACGCCGCGGGGCAGCTGCAGCGCTACCTCGTCGTGAAGACCTACCTCTCGGCGATCACGGGGACGCTCTGCGGCGTCTGGCTGGCGATCGTGGGCGTGGACTTCCCGCTCCTCTGGGGACTGCTCACGTTCCTCTTGAACTACATCCCGTCGGTGGGCGCGGCGATCGCCGGGATCCCGCCGGTGCTCGTCGCGCTGCTCACGCTCGGGCCGGGCGCCGCCGCAGCCGCCGCGATCGGGTTCCTGGCCGTGAACTTCGTGATCGGGAACTTCTTCGAGCCGCGCATGATGGGCGTGGCGCTCGGCCTCTCGACGCTCGTCGTCTTCGTCTCGATGCTCTTCTGGGGCTGGCTCTGGGGCCCCCTCGGCGCGCTCTTCGCCGTGCCGCTGACGATGCTCCTGCGGAGCGCGCTGGCGATCTCGGAGGAGACGCGCGGGCTCGCCGTTCTCCTGAGCTCGCAGGAGTGGGTCGAGAAGAAGCGGCTCGAGTGGGGCTGGCTGACCGCCGCCGAGCGCTCCGCGGGCGGAACGCTGCTCGCAGCGCGCGTGTCTGCGCCGCCCGCCGGGCCCAGCAAGCCGGAGGAAGTGGCGGCGCCAGCGAGCGACAAGCGCGACGCCGCCGAGTGAGGGCCGGCTCGAGCGGCCGCGTCCGATCGAACGGCGAGCTACGGGGCCGCGGGCCCGGGTGCCGGTGAGGCGTCGTCGGGCGCCTCGGCGTGCAACACGGTGCTGCTCCGCGCGGCCTCGGGGAGCATCCAGTCGCAGTGGCCCGTCAGCCAGGCACAGCCGACGACGACGACGATCGTCACGAACAGGTACCAGCCCCAGGGCGGCTGCTTCTCGGCGAAGGGATCGTGGAGCGAGCGCTCGCTGCCCTCGGGCAGCTTCGCCTCGGCGGTGAGCGACGCGCCGAGCGGTACGTTGATCTTCGCCTGCGCGTTCACCGCCCAGCCGTTCGCGTCGAGGATCGGGCCGAGGTTCCGGCGGCGAAGCTTCAGCCACGCGATCGCCATCGAGGGACCGCTGATGCACAGGATCAGGCCCACGACGCCGAGCGGCATCCAGATGCCGAGCCCGAAGAACGCCTGGAGCAGCGCGCCGAGCGCGGCCGTGATGCCGCCGACCGCGACGCCGAGAGCGGCGACGGTGCCGATGTCGAAGCCGCGCGGGGCCGGTGGCGGCGTCACGGCCGCGCCGGGACCGGTCGCCACCGACGTCTGCGCGTGATCGACGCTCGCGGTGAGCGCGGCGTCCTGCGCCGCCGCCTCGTCGCTCGCGCGCTTGGCGATCCGCTCCTCGATCATCCGGAGCACCTTCTTGTAGGGCGACCAGAAGGCCTGCCGGACGCTGATCGGGTTGTCGACGATCTTGGTCACGGTCGCGTCCCAGTCGACGCCCTTGCGATCGTAGAAGAGGCCGTTGCGGCCGACCATGAGGTTGTCGACGTCGCCCGCGGTCATCGCGGCCGCGATCTGCATGGTCTCGCCCTTGGCGTTCTTGCAGTCGCAGTACACGAGGTAGCTGTTCGCGAGCGGCGCCATCGACGCGTGGCGACCGGCGTCGTTCACGCGGACCACGAGCTCGCACGCGCGCTGATCGAGGTAGAGCGTGCCGACCTGGAACATCGCCGGGCCCTTGCGCGAGTAGAAGTCGCGGAAGCAGACGAAGTTGTTCACGAGGCCGATGAGGTCGCGGTGCAGGCGCACCAGCTTCTCGACCGACTCGATCGCCTTGGCCTCCTCCCTCTTCGCCTCGTCCTTCGCCACGAGCCCGGCCAGGCTCGCGCGCACCTCGGGCGCGGCGAGCGCGGCGATTCGCGCGGCGCCCAGCTTCTCGACCGACGCTCCACCCTTGGCCGCCGCCCACGTCGCGTGCTCGGCGAAGATGCTCTTGAGCGTCCTCCAGTCCGACTCGGTGAGCGTGTCCTTCTCGCCGAGCTTCGGTCGCACGACCTTCGCGCGGAAGTCCGCGAGCCGCGCCGTCCAGGCCGGGCTCACGCCCTTCACGAGCGGCAGCGGCTTGTCCGCGGCGACCTGCGCGATCGGCATCCGCTCGATCTCGGCCGCCGTGACGTCGAGATCCTTCGCCGCGAGCTCGAGGTACAGCTTCTCCTCGCCGTTGATCGCGGCGAGCGCGCGCGGGTCGTACGAGGCCACGTTCACCCGCGCGAAGTAGTCGTCGATCTTCTTCTGGACGGCGCTCAGTGCCGCGAACGCGGCCGCCGTGTCGTCGCCGAGCGGGCGCAGGGCGGCATCCTCGCCCTTCGCGACCCAGGCTTCGTGCGCGTCCACCTCCGCGAAGAACGCGTCGAGCGACGCCTGCGTCACGCCCGGGTCACCGCTGCGGTCCTTGGCGGGGCTCGTCGTGCAGGCGAGCACGTCCTTGATCTGCGCCTTCGCGGCGTCGGCGTCGGCCGCGTGCTCCGGGACCACGCCGTCGCCGTTGAACGCCTGCTCGTCGAAGCCGGCGACAGCCTTGCTGACCTCCGCGACGCTGATCTTCTTCGCGTCGCCCTTGCCGATGCTCTGGAGCAGCGTCTTGGCCGTCGCGAGCAGCAGCTTGCCCTCCGGGGCGTCCGTGTCGATCGACGCGAGCTTCATCCCGTCCTGACCCTGGGTCAGATCGTCCGGATCCGCCGTGACCTCGCACGCCCACTTCACGGCGGCGAGCAGCTCCGGCGCGCGGATGCGACCGTCCTTGTCCGTGTCCAGCAGCGCCAGCGTCCGCGCGTCGAACTCCACGCCCTGAATCGGACACGCGAGCGCGACCCAGAGCTTCTGGTCGAGCGAGCCGAGCGCCTCGAGATCGGCCCCCGAGTCGATCACGACCTGATCGAAGCCGCCGGCACGCACGAAACGAAAGCGATGGGCCATGTCCACCCTCCTGAGGGCGCCAGGCCTAACACGTCACACGAGGCGAAACGAGCGGTTGCGCGTGCTGCGCGCCCGTCCGACAGTGACGCGTCATGCGCTTTCCCCGGCTCGCGTTCGGAACGCCCCGCAAGCTCCCTCGAGCGAACGAGCTCGGGGGGCGCGTCGTGGTGCTCGACATCGCATTCGCCGCAGAGGGAACCGGCACGAGCTTCGAGAAGGTCACCAAGAAGCTGATCGACGGGCTCGGAGCGCGCCTCGCGATGTGGGTCGACCACCACGACCACGCGCTGCACGCCACGTACTCGAAGGACCCGCGCTTCGTGCTCGCGACGAAGGCGGAGCACGGCGCCTGCCCGGAGATGATCGACGAGGCGCTCGTCCTGCGGGCCGGTGAGGTCGACACGATCCTCTGTCACGGCGACTTCGACGGACTCGCGTCGGCGGCGAAGTGGGTGCGCGGCGGTCGCGAGCCCTACGAAGGGGCCGACGCCGACGCGCGCGCCATCGACACGCGCATGGGGACGCCGAGCCCGCGGGCCCAGGTGATCGATCGCGCGTTGCGCGCGCGGATGCACGACGACGCGCTCAAGGGCCTGGTCGTGCGCTACTTCGCGACTGGCGCCGAGGACGCGACGCTCTTCCGTGAGCTCGAGACGATCGCCGACGCCGTGCGCGTGATGGAGGACAACGCGCGAACGCTCGCGAAGCGCTACGAGCTGCGCGGCGACACGGCGATCTGCGACGTCCGAGGGAACACGCTCACCTACGACAAGACGGTGCTGCTCCTCCTCGGGCAGGAGCGCGCCCGGGTCGCTCTCGTTCACGACGACTCGACGATCACGCTGGCCGCGCGCTTCGACTCGGGGATCGATCTGCTCCGCATGCTCGAGCTGCAGGGCGGGATGCCCACCCGCGTCAGCGTGCCGGCGGCCCGGCTCGCGGACGTGATCGAGCGGCTGAGCCGCGCCGGGCTCGCCGCGCGCTGAGCCCGGCGCAGCGCTTCGCTCTCGGGCTCGCGGAGCGGCGAGGGGTCAGGCGCGCTCTTCCGCGGCCGGGCGCGGGGCGGGTGCCGGGGGCGTCGCTCGTGATGCGGGCCGCTCGCGACCGAGAGCTCGCCGCGCGAGGCTCGAGACGAGCGAGCCGCGCAGCACCGCGGCTGCGGTGATGGCTCCGCCGAAGAGAGCACCGGCGACGCCGCACGTGACGAGGTCTTGTCCGGTGAGGAAGAGGCCCGGGACGGGGGTCTGCGCGCGGAGCGGGAGGCGGAAGCGCGCGGGGGTGTGCGAGAGGCCGTAGATCTCGCCGTCCGGATGCGCCGTGAAGTGCCGCGTCGAGAGCGGCGTCGAGAGCTCGGCGTGCACGACGTGGCCGCGGAGCGAGGGGCGGTGCTCGAGCGCGATGTCGAGCAGGCGCTCGCTCATGCGCGCCTTCCACGCGTCGTACTCCGGGCCGCGCTTCTTCCAGCGCGTGTCCTGGAACTTCCGCAGCCACTCCACGTTGGCGATCGTGACGAGCTCCACGGTGGACTTGCCGGGGTGCCGCGCGGCGAACGTGGGGTCCTTCGACGAGGGGAACGACGCGTACACGAGCGGGATCGGCGCGCTCGCGTCGGCCATGAAGCGCTCGAACGCGCGCTCGCGATCGGGCTCGGGGTAGATCCACAGGTTCGTGCCAGTCAGGCCGAGCGCCTCGTCGGCCTTGTCGAGCCCGAGGTAGAGAGAGAGGTGCGAGGCGGACGGACCGATCGCGCGGAGCTTCGCCGGGAGGCCCGTGGGCTCGGCGACACCCGGCTCGAGCAGCCGCAGGTACGTGTTCGGCGCGCCGGCGTCGCTGATCACGATGGGCGCGCGCAGCTCCCCGCCGTCGATCATCCGCACGCCGGTCGCGCGCCCGCCCTCCACGAGGATGCGCTCGACCTCGGCGGCGACGAAGATCTCGCCGCCCTCGCGCTCGATCGTCTCGGAGACCGTCTCGGCGATGCGGGCACTGCCGCCCACCGGGTAGTAGCCGCCGCCGAGGTAGTGGCCGACGACCATCGCGTGGATCGCGAAGCTCGCATCGCGCGGGAGCAGGCCATAGTCGCCCATCTGCGCCGTGAGCACGTCGTAGAGCCGCGTGTCGCCGACGATGGGGCGGACGACCTCTTCCACCGTGCGTGCCGACGCGCGGTGCAGGGGCGCACGCAGGAGCGGGCCGACGAGCCGCGAGAGGCGCGCGGGCAGGGCCCGATCGACGAAGAAGGATGTGCCCCCGCGGGTCGAGCGGATCACCTCGCGGAGGTACCTCTCGATCGCGAGGCGCTGGCCGGGGAAGCGCGCGGCGAGCGTCTCGACGAAGCGTCGGCCGCCCGCGACGAGATCGAAGCTCTCGCGGCCGAGGACGACGCGGTCGTAGACGTCCGGCATCTTGGCCCAGGCGAGCTCGCCGCCGGAGATCTCGTCGAAGAGAGCGCGTACGAGCGAGCCGGGCTCGCACTGCCCGATGTAGTGCACGCCGACGTCCCACTCGAAGCCGGGGCGCTTGAACGTGTGCGTGAAGCCGCCCGCGGTGGAGTGCCGCTCGAGCACGAGCACGCGCTTGCCCGCGTGCTTGGCGAGGAGCGCGGCGCTGGTGAGGCCGCCCAGCCCGGAGCCGACCACGATCGCGTCCCAGCGCCCCCCGGGGCGCTCCTGCTTGTAGGAGCGACCGATCTTGCGTGAGGCCGTGCGCATGGGCCGAGTGTACGCGGAAGGGCCGCCCGCGCCCGGCTCTCCGTCACCGGCCGAGGTACCGGGCGACGAGCGCGCTCGCGAAGCGCGCGAAGTCGTTGTCCATCGGGTCGTGGATCGGGAACAGCGCGCCTGCGAACGCGAGCACCGCGACCACGATCAGCACCGAGCCGATGCCGACCACCGGCCGCAGTACGCGTGGACGCGTCAGCACCGCGGGGATGCGCCACCCGAGCACGCCCGCCGCGACGAGCAGCCCCTGCAGCAGGTGATGGAGGCCCGCGATCCCGAGCAGCACGTAGTACGGGAAGAAGAACGCGGGCAGGTACGCCTCCGAGTACGTGAGCCCGGCGAAGCCGAGCGAGGGCCCGACGCCGAGGAACGAGGGAGCGCGCGTCGCGATCACGTGGCCGAAGAAGAAGAGCACGAGCGTGTAGCCCGCGTAGCGATGGGCTCTCGCGCGCAGGTTCGTCGCCGCCGGACGTCCGAGCGCGATCCGCACGATGCCGACGACGAAGTGCACGGTGCCCGACGCGACGATGACCACCTCGACGGGAAGGAGCTGGTAGTAGAGGCGGAGCACCCGCTGGACTCCGTCGTAGACGGCGGGACCGAGCGCGCCGAGCATCGTGTTGACGAGGTGCAGCGCGAGGAAGGTCGCGAAGACCACGCCCGTCCCCGCTTGGACCCGCGCGAGGCGCCGCTGCACCTCCCGGCGCGGGTCGGCGGCTCGTGCCGGCGCTTCGCTCATCCGATCGAGTGTACGCGAGCCCGCGCGAGGCTCGGCTACAATGCTCGACGATGCAGCGCGCCCTCGCCGCCGTCCTGGTCCTCGTGCTCGCCGCTTCGTGCGCGCCCGCGTCGCCGGCGCCCGACGCGGGGGCGCCTGCGGACGCCGGCCGCGACGCCTCGCCGCCTCCGGAGGCCGGGCACGACGCGGGGACGGACGCGGCCCTCTCGGACGCCGGTCGCGACGCGAGCGACGACGCTGGGCGCGACGCCGGACCGCCGTGCGTCGGTCCGCCGGGGCTCTACGTCGGAGACGAGTGCACGACGCTCGCGCCTGGCGTTCGCCCCTACCACCCGCGCTACGGTCTCTGGTCCGACGGTGCGGACAAGGAGCGGTTCGTCTACCTGCCCGCGGGCGCGACCATCGACTCGAGCGATCCCGACCGCTGGGGATTCCCCGTCGGCACCCGCCTGTACAAGACGTTCTCGATCGGCGGCGTGCGGATCGAGACGCGCGTGCTCGAGAAGACCGCCGCCCCGCGCGGCACAAGCAGCTGGACGATGACGTCGTACGTGTGGGCCATCGACCAGCGCTCGGTCAGGCCGGCGAGCCCCTTCGGCGAGGCCGACGTGCACGGCACGGGGCACGAGGTCCCGAGCCGCGCCGAGTGCGTCCGCTGCCACTCCATCGCGCAGGACGACGTCATCGTGGGCTTCTCTGCGATCCAGCTCGCGCACGACGAGGCCGGAGTGACGCTCGCGACGCTCGGGGCGGAGGGCCTGCTCACGACGTCGATCGACCCGTCGAGCGCGCAGGTGCCAGGCGACCCGACGACGCGCGCCGCGCTCGGATATCTGCACGCGAACTGCGGCAACTGCCACGGCGGGCCCGCGCCCGAGCACGGGCTGGACCTCTGGCTGCGCGTCGGTGCGACCGACCCGATGGCGACCGCGACGTGGACGAGCGCCGTGTGCGGCTGCTCCGTGTGGACGCGGACGCTCCCCACGGGCGCGCTCGCGAACCTGCGCATCGCGCCGCACCATCCGGACCTCAGCGTCTCGGTACTGCGCATGGGCAGCCGGGCCCCGATGGATCAGATGCCCCCGATCGGTACGAGCGTCGTCGACGCCGAAGGCGTCCGCGTCCTCTCGGACTGGATCGCGTCGCTGGACGAGACGGCCAACGGCTGTCCGCACGGCTGCCCGTGGCCGTGAACGCCCGGGCGGGTGAGAGGCCGGCGGGGCTCGCTCAGACCGGTTCGGCGGGGGTCGTTCCGAAGTGCTCCACCCGGTTGCGGCCGCCTCGCTTCGCGCGGAGCAGGGCGTTGTCGGCCTGGCCGAGCAGGTCGTTCGCCGTGCCCGCGACGCTCGGCGCGGCGGTCGCCACTCCGATCGAGACCGTCAGCGGGATCGCGCCGGCCGTCGTCTCGAAGGGTGCCGCCGCACACGTGGAGCGGATGCGCTCGGCGGCCGTCATCGCTCCCGCGGCGCTCGTCTCCGGCAGGATCGCGCAGAACTCCTCGCCTCCGTACCGACAGGCCGCATCCATCGTCCGGAGCACGCTTCGCATCCGGCGCGCGAATTCGCGAAGTACCTGGTCACCCGCCGGGTGGCCGTACGTGTCGTTCACGCGCTTGAAGGCGTCGAGGTCGAGCATCAGCAGCGAGAGCTCGCGCCGGTAGCGCTTGCCCCGGCTGACCTCGGTCTCGAGGGTGTGGAAGAGCGACCGACGGTTGAAGAGCCCGGTGAGCTCGTCGTACGCAGCCATCCTGGAGAGGATCTCGGTCTGCACTTCCAGCCGCTTGACCATCTCGCTCGCGCGCAGTAGCGCCGCCACGCGGGCGAAGAGCACGGGCATCACGAAGGGCTTGGTGACGTAGTCGTTCGCGCCCGCGTTCAGTCCGCGCACGATGTGCTCGGTGTCGGCCAGCGCCGACGCGATGATCACGGGCATCGTGGCCGTCGCCTCGTTGGCTCGCAGCGCGCTCAGCACGTCGAAGCCGCTGACCTTCGGCATGAAGACGTCGAGCACGACGAGGTCGGGCAGGGACGCCTTGACGGCCTCGAGCGCCTCCGGACCTGAGCTCGCGCCGGTGACGCGATAGCCGTTCTGGGAGAGGTTGCGCGTCAGGATCTGGACGTTCGCCGACTCGTCGTCCACGACGAGCACGTGATACAGCACACCGGCCATCGAGGGGATTGTCGGCGACCCGCGCGGCGCTGTCACGCTTCGCGATCAGGATGGGCAGGCGCGCGGCTTCCCTGCGATCCGTCCATCGACCGGGCGGCCTCGAGGTGGCGGCGCCGGCAGCCGCGTCAGGGCAGCGTCAGCGCGGCGTCCGTCGCGATCACGTGCTCGGGCACGCCGCCCGTGCGCGCGAGGAAGTAGATCCACCCGTCCGAGCGGAAGTGCGGGAAGAGCGCCTGCTGCCCCGGCTGCATGTTCGTGATGCGGGTCTCGTGCCCCGTGACGAGGTCGATCAGGTACACGTTGGACACGCCGCGGTAGGGCGCGAACAGCGGATCCGTGGGGCCGGTGAAGCCGAGGTCCACCGCGTCCGCGTCCGTCGCGCGGTGGTGGGTGACGAGCCAGCGATCGTCGAGCGAGAAGGCCGCCTTGCCGCCCGGCACGCAGTAGCGCGCGAGCTCGGCCGTCGACGCGCTCGTGACGCGGCCGCCCGCGTCCCGCACGAGGTCGATCCGATGCAGCACGTACCCGAGCGGCGCGCCGCTCACGTCGGCGAGCTGCGTCACCAACGTGCGCATCGTGGGCGAGATGACCGCGTTGCCCTGGTAGGGCGCGGGGACCTGCACGCTGCCGCCGTCGGCGAAGCCGGAGCCGGTGTTGGTCAAGCGGAAGAGCGTCACCATCGCGGTCGGATCGGTGAAGACCTGCGGATCCGTGAGGCTTCCGCCCGGGTCGCCCGACCAGAGCGAGTTCACGACGAAGTAGTCGCCGCCGTCGAGCGACGCTCCGACGTGCTGGTAGAGGCCGATGGCCGAGGGGTGCGTGCAGCCCGCCTCCGAGAACGTGATCGCGGTGGGCATGCCGGTCACGAGCACGCTCTGCTCGCAGAGCGCGGCACCGAAGGGCGTGCCCTGGAACATGAAGCCGCTGTTGTCGGGAAAGAAGCCCGGGTCGTACGCGGCCGACGTCGGGATCGCGAGCCTGCGGACCAGATCGATGATCGATGCGCCGCCGCCGCCCGTGCCGCCGCCGTGGGCGACGAAGCGGCCGTCGGCGGAGCTGCGCGTCCAGAAGCTCGACGCGTAGGGCACGTCGAAGAGCACGCGCTGGTGGGTGCCGGGCGTCTCCCACATGGCGCCGTAGCTCGTGGTCGTCACGCGCGGGTACGACGCCAGGCAGTCGGCTGCCGTGGCCGCGCCGGCGCAGCCGTGCATCAGGATGCCGGCCGACGCGTTGCGCGCGCTCCAGCCGGTCGTTGCGCCGCGCGCGGCGATCGTGGCGACCTCGGGGTCGACGTACGAGTGGCACTCGCCCGGGCCGTCCATGGGCGGGATGATCGCGTTCACCTGCGGCGTGCCGCGCAGGAACCACTCCGTCAAGAGGTCGAACTCCGCCTGCGTGAGCGCGGGGTAGGGCGCGGGCGACTGCTGCACGCGGTTCACGAAGCGCGCGTACTCGGTCTCCCAGCCCGCCCCGTACGCGCGCTGGAACACGAAGCGGAACCAGTCGAAGGTCGCGCCCGTCGCGAACACGCCGAGGTTGCCCGTGTGGAACATGTGCGAGGCGCCGTCCTCGAAGCAGGCGACGATGCGCTGCGCCGCCGCCGGCGTGCGCACCTCGAGGTCCGAGAAGCACGTCGACCACGCGGTCGTCGTGAGATCGAGGAAGTGGGCGATGTTCGGGCGCGAGATCGCGTGGCAGTCGTGGCAGCTGCCGGAGCCGCCGGCCTGCGAGGCGCCCATCAGCCGGAGCGCGTCGTGGGCGAGGGTCGCGTCGTCGAGCGCGACCGCGTTGCGGAAGATCGGCGCGACCGCGCCTGCGTCCGGCTCGGTAGGCGCGTCGGCGCCGGCGTCGGGGGCCGCGTCGGTCGCCGTGCCGGTGTCGCTCGTGCTCCCCGCGTCGACGGGAGCGGGCGCGGGCCCACAGCCGATCGCGACGAGCAACATCGAGGTGAGCAGTGTTCGAGCTGCGCTTGGCGTCATGACTCTTCTTTCGTTCGGCGTTCTTCGTCCGGCTCTCGTGTTGCTCACAGCGAGACCGGCATTCCGGCGCGGACCTCGTAACGCCACACTCCGGCCGTTCCGACGTTCGAGGTCGTGCAGAGGCTCAGGACCGCGGGGGTGCCCGACCCGGGGAGCACGAGCGAGCGCGTGCTGTCGCCGGCGTCGAAGCCCGCGGTCGCCGGCGTGGCGCTCGTGTCGCCCCTGGTCCACTGGCAGAGCGCGTAGCGGAGCTCGACGTCGAAGTCGCCGGATGTGCGGTCGGGGCGCGGCGTGACGATCAGCTGGAAGCTGTTCTGCAGGTCGTCGTGCCGCATGTAGCGGCCGACGTGGTCCCAGGTCACGACGAGGCGCGTGGTGTCGAGCGACCACACCACGTTGTTGCGGGCCGGCTGGCCGCCGCCGCCCGTGTCCACGTCCGCCCAGAACGGCGCGATCATCGGCGCCATCGCGCCGGGGATCATCGCGCTGTAGATGGACTGCGCGGCCCCGAACGTGACGTTGCCGTTGTTGTTCACGAAGAGCGTCGCGCGCCGCGCGCCGTAGTAGAAGAGGCCCATCGGGTCGAGCATGGTGAGGTCGAGCGCCGTCGACGAGCCGTCGTCCGTCGAGGGCAGCGTCGCCGTGCCGAAGCCCGTCGCTCCGCCCAGGCCGGCGACGAGCGTCGCGCCGCCCACGCACGCGTTCGCCGCGCAGCCGGCGGGGCAGGTCACGTCCATCGGCGGATACACGCACGCGCCCGTCATGCAGCCTGGCGCGCCGTCGTACGTGCGCAGCGTCGTCGCGTCGACGCAGCTCGCCGCCGGCCGCGCGCCGCAGGTCACGCCGCCCGTACACACGCCGGTCGCCATCCAGTGGCACGTCGCGTCGCACGTGCTCGGCTGCGTGCCGCACACCTCGCACGTGACGCTCGACGTCGCGCCCGGCGCGCACTCGCCCTCGCCCGCGCACGTCCCGTCCATCCAGTGGCCGGTCGCGTCACAGCTCCGCACCATCGTGCCGCAGCGGCCACAGCTCACGGGCGCCGAGAGCATGCCCGGGTCGCACTCCAGCATCTCGCAGGGGCCGTGCGTCACGGCGCACGTGGCGTCGCAGGCGTCGATGCGTGACTGGCCCGCGGGGCAGCCGGTCGCGACGCGCATGCGCGTGCCCGGGACGCAGCTCCCCGTCTCGTTCAGGCACGCGCCCATCGGGATCCAGGCGCAAGTCGCGTCGCAGAACCGGGCCTGTTGCCCGCAGCGACCACAAGCGCCGACCTCGCTGTCGCCAGGATTGCAGGTACCGTGCTCGCCCATGCACGTGCCGTACGACCACGTGTTCGTCGCCGTGCAGAAGCGATCGAGCGTGCCGCAGTGGCCGCAAGGGAGGTGCTCGATCGCGCCCGGCGTCGGGCAGGGCTGCGTCGCGTCGGGGGTGGACCACGCGTCGGGCGGCGCGGCCGCGTCGTGATCGCTCGCGTCGAGGCCTGCGTCGAGCGCGCCGGTGTCGTCGGTCGCCGTCGTCGAGACCGGGCAGCCCGGCAGGAGCGCGACGAGCAGGGACGCAGCAAGCAAGGAGCGCGAGAGCATGCGCCCCAGTCTACGGGATAATCAGGGCTGCGCCGGTGGCGTGTCGACGGTGGGCAGAACGGGGCCGGTTGGCTCGGCGGAGGGCGACTCGACGCGCCGCGCCGTCGTCACGGGCGCGCGCGGCGCTTGCGCGGCGACGCACCCCAGAGACGACGCATGGGCAGGACGCTGACCCGATCGCCGCGCGACTGCGCGTGCGTACCGCCGAACAGGACGACCCCCTGCACGAACCTGTCGCCGAGCCGGTCGCGGAGTAGTTCGAGCCCGCGCAGATCCGCCGCGTCCACCCGCGTGCCGGCCTTCACCTCGACTGCGGCCACGCGCCCGTCGCGCGTCTCGAGGATCGCGTCGACCTCCGCGCCGCTGCGATCGCGAAAGTGATGGAGCGCGGGCGCCTCGCTGGACCAACCGATCTGCTTCTTCAGCTCGTTGACCACGAACGTCTCGATCAGCGGCCCGGCTGCCGCCGCTCGCCGCGCCTGCGCCCCTCGCGCGTCGAGCCCCATCAAGAACGCCGAGAGCCCGGTGTCGGTGACGTGGAGCTTCGGCGTGCGCGCGACCTTCGCCGAGAGATTCGTGGACCACGCCGGCACGCGATGGATCAGGTACACGGACTCGAGGAGCGTGAGGTCGTCGGTCGTGGTCGTGACGGAGAGACCGCCCGCGTCGCTCGCGAGCGCGCTGACGTTGAGGACGGTGGCCGTGCGTGCTGCCGCGAGCTGGAGCACGCGGCGCAGATCCGTGGCGCGACGAATGCGCGAGAGCTCGAGCACGTCACGTTGGGTCACGGTCGTGACGTAGCCGTCCCACCAGCGCGCGGCGGCTCGCGGCGAGCGCCATCGGATGACCGGGAAGCCGCCCCGACATGCGAGCGCGAGGGCGTCCACCTCGTCGTGATCGGTCGAGCCTTCGAGGAGCGCGGTGCCCGCGAGCAGGTCGTCCACGAAGGTCTCCCGGACCCCCAGGGTCTCGCCGACGGAGAACGGCCAGAGCTCGAGGATCGCGGCGCGGCCGGCGAGCGTCTCCGAGAGCTGCGGCAGTGACATGAACCGGGTCGAGCCCGTCAGGATCACGCGACCAGGCCTCCGGTTCCGGTCCACGAGCGCCTTCGTGGCCAGCAGGATCTCCGGCACGCGCTGGAACTCGTCGATGACGATGGGCTCGCGCGCTCCCCGGAGCACGGACGTGGGATCTGCCCGCGCGCTCACGAGGATCTCCGGGTCGTCGAGCGTGAGGTAGGTGCCTCCGAGCTCTTGCGCGAGCGCCCGGACGAGCGTCGTCTTGCCGACCTGACGCGCTCCGGTGACCACGACGACGGGCTCCGAGCGAAGCGCCTCGCCGATGGGAGAGGAGAGGTGCCGATCCAGGTTCGCAGCCGAACTCACCGGAATGGTCTATGGCAGATCCGTGAATTCGTCCATCGCATTCGGTGAATTCGTCCCGTTCGCGTCCGTGAATTCGTCCCGCATGGGCCCGTGCGATGCTCTACCGCGACCTGCGCGGCGCTCGCGGGCGACCTGCGCTGCGGACGGCCGGACGAGCCACGCGGAGCAGCTTCGACACGTCGGCGTCGAGTGCGCGCGCGAGCGCGCCGACGATGGCGATCGTCACGTTCACTGGCGCGCCCCGTTCGAGGCGCTGTGCGTAGCTGGCGTCGATGCCGGCTCGCTCCGCGAGCCGCTCCTGCGTGAGACCCGCCGCGATGCGCAGCTTCCTCGCGTTCGGCGAGAGTCGCGCCACGACGATGGCGATGTCCTGCTCCCGCAGCGCGTCGTCGTCGTGAGCGCGGGTGCGTCGGGGCATCTGCGACGAGCCAAGCCCCGCCTCGACCCAAACAACACTGATCTATTGTCCGTGTTGTCGTCTGATCGTCAGACACTTCGTAAGCAAGGACCCAAGACATGGAACGGTGGATCGTGGGGTTGGGGGGGCGCGCTACTCGTCGTCGCGTGCTCGAGTTCGCCCGAACAGCGGGTGTGCACGCCCGGCGGCACCCAGTCGTGCCTCTGCGGGACGAGCAGCGGTTCGCAGGTCTGCAACGCGGGCGGGACGACTTTCGGCACGTGCATGTGCGTCGGCAACGATGCGGGCATGCCCGGCAGTGACGCCGCGACCGTGCTGAGCTGCAGCGTCCTCTCGGGCACGTGGACTTCGACGTTCTCTATCAACAGCGGCACGACCACGAGCACGGGCGGCCCCTCGCCGGATCCGGTCAGTGCTTGGAGCACCAGTCTAAAGAACCTCGTGGCGCTCGACTGTGCCGCGGGATGTACGTGCAACATGACACCGGCGAGCCTGCCGACTTGTATCGCGAGTGCCGCAGCCGCATGCCCGGATGGAAGTGGCATCGGGGTGAGCGCGCAGAACGCAAGCGACACCGCCGTCTTCGGATACCTGCAGATCACGAACCCTGACGGGACGATCTGCGCGTACGACGTCACGAGCTCATGGGTGTCCCCGTGATCCGTGCGCTCATCGGCATCGTGTTCGCCGTTGCGTGCGGAGGTATCGTCGGCTGCACCCACTCGTTCGGCTCGCCCGTCGTCGCGACACTCCACACTCAAGAAGGCGTCGATGTCGACGTGGCCTGGGTCATCGAGGATGAGCACCACGTCGTTCGCTGCGTGAACGGGCCGGAGGGTCCACTCTGTCAGCGGGCTTCGTTCCGCTGATGCGGCCGGCACTCATCGCTACCGTGCTGGCCGTGTGCGGCTGTGGCTACTCCTGGCAAGCGGACCTCCGCCGTCACGTGGCCCTTCAGCGCGGCTGCCCCGAGGACGAGATCCGCATCATCGGCGACGACGGCAATCGGCTGTCGCGGCAGGTCCGCCTCGAGAGCTGCGGCGAAAGCCTGATGTATCAGCACGTGAATACCGGCGCGACCTACGAGTGGCGTGACGTCACCGGCTCCGCCGCCGACGCGGCGCCGTTCGTCGCTCCCTGACGCACACGCGAGCGGCCACCGAGGACCGTTCGGCGGCCGCTCCTCCAATCCGCGGCGATCACTGCCCGTCGTGCGTGGTCTCGCCGGCTAGGCCGTTCCCCGCCTCGACCCCCACCGGCGCGGCCGTGACGAGCGCGCTCTGCGCCGGCACGAGCCGCGCCTTCAGGGCCGAGAGCTGCGCGAGGATCCGCTTGCGGAGCGACACGAGCAGGCCCGCGAAGACCACGAGGCTCGCCGCGATCGGACCGAGCGGGCTCGCGCCGAGCCAGCCGACGGCGAAGAAGGCCACGGCGAGGCCGCCGAGCCCGACCATCGCGAGGCCGCCCAGGCCCTTGCGCGTGACCGCGACGTGGCGCGCGGCGTTCGCGAAGCGGTAGGTCGCGAGCTCGAAGGGACCGCCCTCCGGCACGACCACCACACCGGCGCGCGCCATGAAGAGGCCGAGCACGCCGAGCCACGCGGCGAGCGCGCCGAGCAGGCCCAGCAGCCAGCCGATGGCGACGCCCCAGCCCGACGCGTAGGGGAACGACGCGCCGACGGCGCCGCCCGACTCGCCGACGAGCACGTCGTCGAACACGAAGCGCATCGTCTCGCTCGGGACGCGCACCACGGGGCCGGCCCCGCTGGTCGCGGGCACGAAGCTCTCGTAGCCGCCCGAGGCCGCCGAGTAGAGGCCCTGATCGGCCAGCGCGAGGTCGCTCTGGGGCGAGGACCAGCGCGCGTCGGCGGGCAGGTTCACCTCCCAGCTCGCGTGCGAGACGAGCAGGTCGGGGCGCGGCAGCTCGATCGAGAGGCGGCCGAGCAGGCCCACGCGGGCGACCGGCGTCGCGAAGGTGAGCTCGACCAGGAAGGGCTCGGCCGAGCGCGGCACGGTCAGCAGGATCTCGGGCGCGCTCGCGTCGGCCTCGCTCGCCAGCGCGGGCGTCTCGGTGCGCCCGTTCACGCGCGCGGCCCACACGTCGGCGCCGGACGGCAGCGCGATGCGGAGGAACTGCAGGCCGAGGTTGCGCACCGTCCACGAGACGGTCGTCACCGCGAGCCCGTCGTCGGTCACCAGCGTCCGGTAGCTCGCCTCGTCGATCGACGCGTCGCGCAGCGTCAGCTCCGTGTGGCGCGCGACCGCGAGCGCGAGCGAGGGCGCCGGCGTCGCGTGGGCGTAGCGGAACGCGAGCAGGATCGGGCTCGCGCTGCGGAGCACGAGATCCTCGGGCAGCTCGCCCACGTCCATCGGAGAGAGGCCCTGCGCGTCGCGCGCCGAGACCTCCACCGCGGCGGTCGCCTCGATCGCGACGCGTCCCTGCTCGACGTCGGCGCCCTCGACGTGCGCGATCGGCGCGCTCACGTCGGTCTCGCCCGCGGCGCCCATGCGCTCCCAGCGCAGCTCGACGCGCAGGTCGCCCTCCATCTCCTGCGTGAACCAGAGGTGCACGACGGGGTGGCCCTCGGCGTCCTCCACGCGGTGCTCGCGGAGCGAGGGCGCCGAGACCTCGAGCACGCTCGCGCCGTCCGGGAGCGCGATGGAGAGCTCGGTCAGCGTGCCCGACTTCACGTGCACGTCGAACGCGGCGCTCGCGGTGGTGGTGACGTCGCCCAGCGTCACGAGGGTGTCGACGCGCACGTCGAAGCGGCCGTCCTCGTGCGGGCGCGGGTGGATCGCGGCCGTCACGTGCGGCGGTGCGTCCGTCCAGCGGAACACGTGCGCGACCGTGGCGTCGATCTCCGAGCGCACCTCGGGCGGCAGCTGGTTCTCGCCGACGCGCGCGGCGTCGCCGCTCTCGCCCGGCTCGAGCACGAGGTCGTGCGTCGCGAGCATCGCGAGCATGCCGGTCTGGCGCCACACGCCGCTCGCCGAGAGCAGCGGAACGTCGAAGGGCGCCGGCGTCGCGCTCGCCGTCTCGGTGCGCAGCACGTCGAAGTCGATCGTCATCGCCACGGGGCCGGAGACCTCGCGGTCGAGGAAGACGGAGAGCGTGCGCGCGTCCGCGCCGTGGGGCTCGCTCACGCGCCAGTCGGCGACCGTGGCCACGTCCACGTTCACGGCGCTCACGTCGACGCCGGCCGGGATCGAGAGCTCGAAGCGCGAGGTCGCGCCGTGCGCCACGTCCCAGCCCGCGTGCACGCGCCCGCGGAGAAGGCCCTCCTCCGCGCGGAGCACGTGCACGAGGGTCGCGCTCGCACGCACCTCGACCTCGCCTGGCTCGGTGCCGGCTGCCTCGTCGGGCAGCGCCTCGGGCCACTCGAGGTGCACGGTGTCGGTGAGCGGCACGTGGAAGACCGCGAGATCGCCGGTGCGAGCGTGCTCGTGGGAGACCGCGACCGTCGGCGACACGCGCAGATCCTTGCCCGGCGGGAGCTCGATCTCGAAGCGCGAGACGGGCACCTCGGGGATCATGATGTCGGCCGCGGGCAGGCCCGAGGACGCGTCGATCGGGATCTCGATCGAGGCGCGGATCGTGTGGCGTCCGTGGCCGGACACGATGGCGGCGAAGTGATCGTCCACGACGCGGATGGGCGCGTCGGCGTCGTCGACCGTCACGCTGCCGAGCGCGACGTCGGTGGGGAAGAGCGTGATCGGCACGGGCGCGTCCGAGCCGAGGTCGACGTCGAGCGTGACGTCGAAGCGCACCGCGTCCTCGCTCGTGCCCGAGAGCGAGAGCACGCCGTGGTAGGTCGCGCGGCTGGGCGCCGCGGTCTCGGCCGCGCCGAGCGCGCGCCACGCGAGCTGCGTCGCGCCGCCACCCGGGACGGTGGCGTCCAGCGTGGCAGCGTCGCCGACGTGGGTGCTGCGCACGCCGACGGCGGGAACGATCGCGGCGTCGCTCGCCTCGGGCGGGAGCGACGCGTGCACGCGCACGGACGGCGCCGGCGGCAGCGGCAGCGCGACCGACGCGCCCTGCTCGGAGCGCGCGCCCTCGACGTCGTAGGTCAGTGACACGCGGTGTGGGCCCGGGCCGTCGGCGATCCACGCGAGGCCCTCCGGCGTCGCGACGAGCGCGATCTCCTCGCCGTCCACCGTCGCCGACTCGATCGCCGTGCCCGGCGGGAGCAGCACGGCCGCGGCGCCGTCCTGGCTCGCGCGCACCGTGAGCGTGGCGGTCGCCGTCGCGACCACGCGGCCGCCCTCGTCGCGCACGTCGACGCTCACGTTCGCGACGCCGAGCGCGGCAGGCGGGATCGGGCGCGCACCGCCGCTCGTCATGCGCTGCCACTCGCCGAGCGGCACCTGCACGCTGCCCTCGGTCTGCGCGTGGGTCGGGATCGGGAACGCGAGGGCGCACGTCGCCATCGCGAGGGCCCTCAGGGCCCACGTCGTCGTCTTCTTCATGACCTTCTCCTTCGAGCGATTACGGAACGGAGGCCTGCAGCTGTGGGATCACGATGCGGCGCGCGGCCGCGTAGTGGAGCGAGCTCGCGACCAGGCCTCGGTCGCTCGCGGTGTCGATCGCCGCGAGGAAGCGATCGAGGAGCGTCGCGTCGGTGCGGATCGAGCTCACCGAGCCCAGACCCTCGACGCTCGCGCGAGCTTGGTCGATGAGCGCGCGGACCTCGGCGAGGCGGGCACGCGCACCCGCGACATCGCCCGCCTCGATGCGATCGGCGGCCTCGTCGAGCGCGCCCGCGACCTCGTGGCCGACGAAGCTCGCGACGACGCGGAGCTCGTGCGGGCCGCGCGGCGCCGTGCCGGCCTCGAGCGCGAGCGCCGAAGACGCGGTGCCGTTACCGAGGCGCACGAGATCCTTGAAGCGCACGTCCACGTCGGCGACGGGGCCGGGGCGCGACACGAGCAGGTCGAGGACGATGGTGTGCGAGTCGCCCGCGTAGAACGAGGGCACGAGGACGCGCACGCCGCTGTCGTCCTCGTCGCGGTCCTGGCCGATGCCGAGGCGCCGCGCGAGCTCCTGGTCGATCGCGCGCTCGCTCTCGCGGGTGCGGCGCGTCTCCTCGGCGTCGAGCGCGTGCGAGCCGACCACGTCCACGAGCTGCACGCCGTCCGCGAGGCGGATGCGGACGCGCAGCGCGCGGGCGACGAGGCGCGAGGCGGCGCTGACCTCTTCACGCACGGCGCGCGTCGCGTCGTCGTCCGAGAGCACCACACGGCGGCGCCCCTCGCCGGCCAGCGCGATGGCGTCGAGGCTCGCGGTGCTCGCGGCCGTTCCGATGCCGACCGCGGTGGTCGGGACACCCGCGACCGCGCCGAGGTGCAGCGCCTGATCGACGCCCGCGTCGTGGCTGCCGTCGGGTGTCACGAGCAGCGCGAGGCCCGCGCCGTCGTCGTCCACCGCCACCGCTTCGAGGCCGGCGCCGAGCGCGTCCTCGAGCGAGATCGTGGTGCCATCGACAGCCGCGGGCGCAGCGAGGTGGCGGAGCGCGACCTCCACCTGTCCGTGGCGCAGGACGCCGAGCGGGACGAGCGTGCCGCCGCCCGTGCCCGCCGCCGTGAGCACGACGCGATCACGGGGCGAGAGCGAGCGCGAGAGCGACGCGAGCAAGGCGCGCAGGTGGGCGCTCTCCTCCGTCCCGAGGCCGGAGCGCGCGTCGACCACGATCGCGATGCGCAGCGCGCCGCGACGTCCGGCGGCCTGATCGATCGCCCGGAGCGCGATCTCCATCCGCACGCGAGTCGGGCCCTCGATCGCCGTCGTGTCCGCGTGCACACCGATCGCGAGGGCTCGATCCGTCGGCGCAGCGACGGCGGGGATCGTCGGGGTCGCCGTCTCGGCCAGGGCGAGCGCGCTCAGCGCACCGCCGGCGAGCGGCGAGGGCGAGGCCGCCAGGCGCGCGTGCAGCACGCGCAGCCGCGCGTCGCCGGGCACGTACGTGTTGGCCCACCAGCTCTGGCTCGACGCGAACGTGAGGCCGCTCGTCGCCTGCGCGAGCTCCCAGTAGGCGGGCGTGGGCGGGATGAACGAAGGCGCCGCCAGGGTCTCGGTGAGCTCGTCGACGTCCATGCCGTCGCGCACGATCCCGTCGTCGTCGCCGTCGGCCGTCTGGTCGCGGCCTCCACCGAGCAGGCCCTGCGCGCCCAGGTCCGGGGCAGGAGTGCGCGTGGGAGCCGAGCTCGGGCCCTCCGGGCCGAGCGTGCGGAAGCGGCCGTTCACCTCGAGGCCGAGCTCACCCTCGACCGTCGTGTCGCCCGAGGTGGGACCCGGCACGCCTCCGGCGAGCTCGCGGGTGATGTCGCCTCCGGCCTCGCCGCGCTCGCGGTCCTCCTCGTGCTCTGCCCACGCGAGCGTGGTCGACTGGGTCGTCACCCGATCGCCGGCCGCGGGCAGGTCGAGCTGCTCGGCCTGCTGGAGGTCGAGCGCCACGTCTTGCGTCGGCGTCGCGCTCGAGGGCCGCCCGGCCCAGTCGGTCGCTGCGGCGGCAGGCGCGGGCTCCGGTGCGTTGGGCCTGTCCATGTTGAGCTCGAACCATCCGCGTCCATCGTCGCGCTCCCCCGTCGCCTCCTCCGCCTCGTCGTCGGTGCTGGTCGTGGGCAGCCCGTTCACCACGGCCTCGGCGCCGCGCACCTTCGTCTTCACCGTCGCGCCGAGCGTGCTGAACGTCGCGAGCCCGACGATCCCGATGAGCACCGAGCCGAGCGCGAGCGTCGGCGTGAGCCAGCCGACCGGGCGCGTCGGTGTCTTGCCCCGGTCCTCGAGCGAGCCGCTCGCCGCGCGCGCGCTTCCGACGCCGAGGAGCCAGCGCAGCGCCACGAGAGGTGCCGTGAGCAGTGCGCCGACCGCGGTCGTGAGCATCGCGAACGCCGCGGCGAGCAGCGACGGCGTGCCCACGCTCGCAGGGCTCGCTGCGTCGTCCGGCGCCTGGACCTGCGCGAGCGTCGAAACCACCAGCGCGTCGGGCGCGTCGATCGGGGGCAGCGCCGCCAGCTCTGCGTCGATCTCGGAGAGCGCCGCGAGGACCGGCGCACAGTCCGGGCACGAGCGGGCGTGTGCGTGCAGCGCCTCGTCCTCGTCGCCGTCCGCGAGGCGCTCCCGGATCTGCTCACACGAGAGCGTGCTCATCGCGACTCCTCCCGTGCGGCGCGCACGCTCGCGCGCGTGCGTGCCTCGGCCAGCGCCAGGCGTGCGCGCCGGATGCGCGTCTTGACGGTCTCGGCGGGGACCTCGAGCGCGAGCGCGACCTCGGCCAGCTCGAGCCCCTCGACCGACGAGAGCACCAGCGCCTCGCGCTGCTCGAGCGGCAGCCTCGCGATCGCCTGCTCGAGCCACGCCATCTTCTCGCGCGTCTCGAGCGAGCGCTCGGGCGACTCGCCTGCGCTCGCGCTCGTCTCCCCTGCTTCGGTGTCGAGGGTCATGATCTTCCGGACGCTCGCCTTGCGGAAGTGGCTGCGCACGAGGTTCACGGCGATCGTGAAGAGCCAGGGAGCGACGGGTCCGGTCGGCAGCTCGGACGTCCCGCCGGGGCCTGCCGCGCGATGCACGCGGAGGAACACCTCCTGGAACAGGTCGTCTCGATCTGCCGCCGCCACGCCACACCTCGTCAGATAGCCGAACACCGGAGCACGGAACGCCGCCACCAGCGCCGCGAAGGCGTCCGGCTCTCCGCGGCGATGCCGCTCGAGCAGCACGCGCTCGGAGATCGCGATCACGCGCGCTCCGCCGCCGTCCTGCTCGGGCTCCCCGTCTCCCTCAGCCGCCATCGCGGGCATCATCTCGTGCTTCTCGGACACAAGGACGCCCCCCAACGCCCCGCGGGTTCAGGAAAACGCGGGGTCACTCCACACCCCTCGAACCCCGCGAATCGACGGCGATCCGGCGGCCAAGTGCGCGATTCGTCGGATCGGCCATGTTTTCCGGGCGTTCGCACGAAACGCGCACCTAGCCGCCGGATCGCTGTGCTTTCGAGTAGTTGAGGTGGCGTGGAGTGACCCCGTAGTATGGGGCGTGGTCGCTCGGTGGGCGCTCGTGATCCTCGTCGTCGGCAGCGCGGCCCTCGGGTGCGCCTCGCCGCCCGGCACGCTCGACTACGACGCGACCTATCGGCGCGACGGCGGGCCGCGGCCGATCTTCCGCGGGTGCGACGAGGCAGGCGCCGGCGACGCGTCGTGCGCCGAGGGCGGCGTGACGCCGGTGGACGACGCCAGCGTGGACGCCGGGCCTCCTCCTCCTCCCTGCAACCAGGTGACGTTCACCCTCGACGCACCGTCCGCGAGCAGCGTGTGGGTCACGGGGGACTGGCTCGCCGATGCGACCGGCACCTGGCCCGGCTCGCCCGCGACCGGCGCACTCGCGATGACGCGCGACGCGGGCAGTGGCCTCTGGTCGGTGACCACGCTGATCACGCCCTTCGGCCCGCATCGCTACAAGCTGATCGTGGACGGCTCGCCGACGTGGATCCCCGATCCCGGCAACCCGGTGCGCGAGTCCGACGGCTTCGGCGGCTTCAACAGCATCATCGACGTGTGCGGCGCGAGCTGCGGCACGCTCACCGACGTCGACTGGCGCGACACCGTCCTCTACTTCGTGATGACCGATCGCTTCCGCGACAGCGACGGCGCGAACATGCCCGTCGCCGGCGCGACCGACGGCGACGCGCGCACCGGCCCGAGCGGCCAGTACGAGGGCGGCGACCTGCGCGGGGTGACGATGGAGCTGCCCTACCTCGCCGATCTCGGCGTGACGGCCATCTGGCTCTCGGCTCCCTACGACAACCGCGACGCGACCGGCGCCGCCGGCGACCCCGTGAGCGACACGCACCTCTATTCCGGCTACCACGGCTACTGGCCTTCGCCCGGCGACGTGAGCTACGCGGCCGACGGCTCGCTCGCGAGCGGGTCGCCGAGTCCGCTCGTCGAGCCCCGCATCGGTACGAGCGCCGACCTGCATGCGCTGGTCGACGGCGCGCACGCGACCACGGGCGCCGACGGCCATCCGATGCGCGTGCTCTTCGACTACGTGATGAAGCACGTCGACGACCTGAGCGGTCTGTACCGGGCCCACCCGAGCTGGTTCGTCTCGCCCGTCCGCACCTGCGGTGACGGCAACGTCTGGGACGACTCGTACTGGGGCACGCGCTGCGCGTTCACCACGTACCTGCCGAGCTTCGACTACTACCAGGACGCGCCGCGCCACTGGTCGGTGTCCGACGCCGTGTGGTGGGCCCGCGAGTACCACCTCGACGGCCTGCGCCTCGACGCGATCAAGCACGTGCCGCTCAGCTGGCTCACCGATCTGCGCTCGCGCGTCGAGTCGGCGTTCCCCATGCCGACGGGCGGCCGCTTCTACATGGTGGGCGAGACGTTCAGCTACGACGACCAGGCGCTCATCGGCCGCTTCGTGGATCCGGACACCATGCTCGACGGGCAGTTCGACTTCCCGTTCAAGGCGCGCGCCTGCGAGGCGCTCTTCTCGCGCACGATGGGGCTCGACGCCTTCTCGGGGTGGATGGACGCCAACGACCACGCGTACGGCGACGGCGCGCTCATGAGCACGTGGATCGGCAACCACGACATTCCGCGCGCGATCCACTTCGCCAGCGGGCAGATCGGCGACTGCCGCCAGGGCAGCTACGTCGGCAACTCGTGGACCCCGAGCAGCTTCGCGCAGCCGACCGACGCCGCCGCGTACGAGCGGCTCGCGCTGGCCTTCGCCGTGATGCTGACGAACGCGGGCGTGCCGATGATCTACTACGGCGACGAGATCGGCCTCGCGGGCGGTGGCGATCCCGACAACCGCCGCACGATGAACTGGACGGATGCCTCCCTCCTGGCTCCTCAGGTGGCGCTGCGGAGCACCGTCCGCACGCTCGCTCGCGCGCGCGGCGAGAACCCCGTCCTCGGTCGCGGCCGCCGCGTGACGATCTCGGCGAGCGCCGACACGTGGGTGTACCGGCGGACGGGCTGCATGGGCGCGAGCGACGTCGTCGTCGCGATCAACCGCGCCGACAGCGCGCAGACGGTCACGATCCCCGCGGGCAGCTACGACGATCTCGTCAGCGGAGCGACGGCGAGCGGCGGCAGCACGTCGATGCCGCCGCGGAGCTTCCGCCTCCTGCGCGCTCGCTGAGCGAGCGGGTCAGGGCCCGAGCGCCGCGAGCCCGTCGCGATCGTGGACGGCGACGCCGGCGAACGTCGCGGCGGAGGCGAAGTGCGCGCGTACGAGGTCGAGCTCGACGAACATCGCCGCTCGTCCCTCCTCGGCGAACGACACGTACTCGGGGCTGATCGGGTTCGTCTCCGCCGCGAGGACGACGGGCGTGCCGTGGGCGGCAGCGTAGTCCACCTCGTCCTGCGCCAGGCTGATCATCCCGCCGTGGCCCATCGACGCCGCGCTGTCGCGGTAGTCCATCACCACGAGGCGCGTGACCGCGTCGGTGACCCACTCGCTGCCGGGTCTCGTCGTGCCGCTCCGCGTGACCATCACGCCGTCGAGGAAGAAGCCGGTGTCGACCGAGAGCACGAGCCCGCCCGCGTCGGTCGCCGGTCGGATCGCGGTGAGCGTGTCGACGAGCTCGCTCACCAGCGCCGGATGCGTCGTGGTGTCCGACCACTCGGCGAGCTGCTGCGGCTCGAGATCGAAGTGCACGCCCGTCGGGCGTGAGCCCGGGTGCGCGGCGGCGAAGGCGACGGCCCAGTCTGCGCGTGCGCTCGCCTGTGCGCGGCCTGCGGGATGGATCCAGCTCGCGTTGCCGAAGAGCAGGTCCACGTCGATGCAGCGCGCGTGGGCGGCGTCGATCCACGCGGCGAGCGTGGTCTCGGTCTCGTCCCCCGCGTAGAAGAGGTTGGCGTGGAGGTAGATCTCGGTCACGCCCGCGCCCTGGGCGAGGTCGAGGATCGCGTCGCGCGCTGTGACGAGGTCGTCGTTCCAGACGAAGAAGCCGAGGTACGGACGCGCAGGGCAGGCGGCCGCGTCGGGAGCGTGGGAGGCGTCCGAGCCGGATGCGCCGCCATCGGTCCCGGCGTCCGCGACGGTCCCGCCCTCGCTCCCCGCGTCGAGCGCCGACCCGGAGTCGCCGCCACCGGCGTCGCGGTCCGCGTCGGCCTCCGCTCCGGAGTCGCCCGCGCCCCCGGTCGTGTCGGCGCACGCGCTCGTCAGCAGAGCGATCGCGGCCCAGATCCGCACCCAGCGCGCTTCTTTCACGACGGCCCTCGCGGGGACATGGTCGTCCGCGGACGCGGGCGCGTCCAGTCGCTCGACCGGAACGCTCGCCGAGGTTCCCGTTCAGCTCTCGAGCGCGCGCAGCGGATCGAGCAGCGACGCATCGAGCGTGGTCCTGCCGCGCGTGGCCAGCTCGGCGATCAGCTCACCCATCGCGGGCGCCAGCTTGAAGCCGTGCCCCGAGAAGCCCGCCATCACGAGCACGCGCGCGTGCGCCGGATGCACACCGACCACGAAGTTCTCGTCGGGCGTGTTCGTGTACATGCAGACGCGGGCTCCGACCACCTCGCCGTCGGCCATGGGCATGAAGCGCCGCACGAACGCCCGCACGGGCGCCTCGTCGGCAGCGCGCAGCGCTCGATCGAGCGTGTCCGGGTCGGCGGCGCTTCCCCCGTGGTGCTGGCAGACCTTCACGCCCGGATGGACGGCCGAGGGCAGGCCGTAGAAGGCGTGGGGCGCGTCGAAGCGCAGGAACACCGGCATGCGCTCGGGCACGAACAGCGATGGATCTCGCGGCGCGAGCCAGAGCTGCACCTGGCGCTCGACACGCAGCGGGATGGGCGAGGGCGGCAGCCCCGGGAGCGCGCTCGAGGTCCAGGGCCCGAGCGCCAGCACGAGCCGCTCGGCGTCGTAGCTGCCGCGCTCGGTCTCGACACGCACGCCGCCCTCACCCAGCACGACGCGCGTCGCGCGCTCGTCGGCGCGCAGCTCCGCGCCCGCTTCGCGCGCGAGCGCAGCCTGCGCGGCCACCACCTTCTCCGCGTAGAGGATCCCGGCATCGGGCTCGAAGACGCCCACGTCGTCGTCCGCGGGCGCGAACATGGGGAAGCGGGCGCGGATCGCGCTCGCGTCGAGCCACTCGTGGACCAGGCCGTGGAGGCGCGCGGCCTCGTACGAGGCACGCACGCCCGCCGATCCGTCGGGGCCGAAGTAGAGACCGCCGGTGCGGACGAGCAGCGTCTCGCCGCGCGCGGCCTCCATCTCCGAGACGAGCGCCCAGCTCCGCTCGAGGAGCGGTACGTAGCGAGCGTCCTCGAAGTACGCCTTGCGCGTCACCCGCGTCCCGCCGTGCGAGCTGCCCATCGCGCTCGGCACGGCGAAGCGGTCGATCCCGAGCACGCGCTGCCCGGCGAGCGCCAGCCGGTGCAGCGCCGCCGTGCCCATCACCCCCAGCCCCAGGACGATGGCGTCGCGCGTGCTCATCGCGCCACGAACGAGCACGTGTACCCGTTGCCGGCCGAGAACGAGCCGGTGAGCACCCGCAGCTGCCCGGACGCGGGGCAGCTCACGGCCCGCACGAGCGAGCACAGGCTGCCGCAGGAGTCGTCGTCGGCCGCGAGCGCCCGCGCGGCGGTGCACGGGACGCCGTCGCAGACACGCAGGACCGCGTCACCGGAGCACGCGCCGAGCCCGCACTCCGCGCCGCAGCCGATGCTCACGACCGCACCGGGGCGGCAGGGGACCGTTCCGCGGTCGTCCCAGCCGCAGTCGCGTCCGGTGCCCGCCTCGCCGGCGCGGCACGGGGCGAGCACGCGCGCTGCGTCGCCCGCGTCGACGTTCGCATCCACGCTGATCTCGTGGGAGAGCGCGCAGCCGGGGGCGAGCAGGACCGACGCGAAGACGATCGCCGGCGCGCGGCGCGTCATCCGGACCTATCCGTCGGCGGACGCTTCTGCGCTTGCTTGGCCGCGTCGGCGCTCGCCTTCATGCGCGTGCGGAGCTTCGCGGCGACTCCGTCCTTGTTCGCCTGCTTGGTGCGGCTGATCGCGAGCGCGTCGGCGGGCACGTCCATCGTGACGGTGCTGCCCGCGGCGACGGTCGCGTTCTTGCCGACCCTCACCGGCGCGACCAGCTGCGTGTCCGACCCGATGAACACGCCGTCCTCGAGCACGGTCTGGTGCTTGGCGAAGCCGTCGTAGTTGCAGAAGATCGTGCCCGCACCGACGTTCACGCCCTCGCCGACGAGCCCGTCGCCGAGGTAGGCGAGGTGGTTGGCCTTGCTGCCCTTGCCGATGCGCGTCTTCTTGGTCTCGACGAAGTTGCCGACGTGCACGTCCTCGGCGAGCACGCTCTCCGGGCGCAGGTGCGAGAAGGGCCCGATCTGCGCGCCCGCCCCGATCGAGCTCTCGGTCGCGATGGTGTAGGGCTTGAGGACGGCGCGCTCGTGCACCACGACGTCGGTGAGCACGCAGCCCGTGTCCACGCGCGCGCCGGCGCCGATCTTCGTCGCCCCGCGCAGGTGCACGTTCGGCTCGATCGTCGCATCCGCCGCGATCGTCACGGTCGCGTCGAGGTACGCCGTGTGCGGATCGCGGATCGTCACGCCTGCGCGCGCGAACGCCGTCGCGATCCGCAGGCGCATCGCCCGCTCGAGCTCGGCCAGCTGCGCGCGGTCGTTCACGCCCGCGACGTCGTCGGCGCGCCAGCCCGCGGTCGCCGCGCCGCCCTCGCGCGACGCGCGCTCGACGAGGTCGGTGAGGTAGAGCTCGCCCTGTGCGTTGTTCGCGCCGAGCGTCGGCAGCGTGCGCCGCAAGAACGAGGCATCGATCGCGTAGACCCCGGTGTTCCACTCCCGGATCGCGCGCTCGGACTCGCTGGCGTCCCTGTGCTCCCGGACGCCGACCGCCGCGCCGCTCGCGTCGCGAAGCACGCGCCCGTAGCCCGTCGCGTCGTCGAGCGTGCTCGTGAGCATCGCGAGGCGTCTCTCTCCGCGCGCCTCGACCAGGGCGACGATGGCATCCGACGGAAGAAGAGGTGTGTCGCCGGCGAGCACCACGACGGTCCCCTCGTGGCCGTCGAGCGCCGGCATGGCGCAGAGGGCGGCATGTCCGGTGCCCTTCTGCTCGGTCTGCACGGCCGTGGTCACGTCGGGGCCGAAGCGCCGTCCGAGATCCTTCTCGACCGCCTCGCGCCCGTGCCCGACCACCACGACCACCCGGCTCGCGCCCGCACGCTGGGCCGCCATCACCACGTGCGCCACCATCGGCACGCCGCACACGGAGTGCAGCACCTTGGGCAGGGCGCTCTTCATCCGCGTCCCCTGCCCGGCGGCGAGCACGATCGCCGCGAAACCCGCGTTGCTCATGAGGTGATTGTTAGCGCAGCGGCCACCGCGCGCGAAACAGTTGTTCACGTGCGCCCTGGGCACGGCGGCCCTACACCCCGCCTCATGTCGCTCTATTCGATGCTCGCGGGCAAGGGTGCGAGCGGGTTCGGGTACGGATCGACGGCCGAGCAGGTGACCGAGGGCGTGTCGCTCGAGGGCAAGGCCATCGTCGTGACGGGCTGCAACTCCGGGCTCGGCCTCGAGACGATGCGCGTGCTCGCCATGCGCGGTGCGCACGTGATCGGCACAGCGCGCACCGAGACGAAGGCCAGCGAGGCAGGGCGCTCCGTGAAGGGCAAGACCACGGGCGTGGCGTGCGAGCTCTCCGATCCGAAGTCCGTGCGCGCAGCGGTGCGCACGATCGGCGACAAGCTCGGCAAGATCGACGCGATCGTGTGCAACGCCGGGATCATGGCGCTGCCGAAGCTCGAGACCGCACACGGCTGCGAGCTGCAGTTCTTCACGAACCACATCGGGCATTTCATCCTGGTCACGGGCCTGCTCGACGCGCTGGCGGACGACGGCCGCATCGTCATCACCTCGAGCAGCGCGCACCGCAACGCGCCGACGGGCGGCATCGACTTCGACAACCTCGACGGCAGCAAGGGCTACTCGCCGTGGACGTTCTACGGTCAGTCGAAGATGGCGAACATCCTGTTCGCCAAGGAGCTCGCCAAGAAGCTCGCGGGCACGAACAAGACTGCGAACGCGCTCCACCCCGGCGTGATCGCGACCAACCTCGGCCGGCACATGAACCCACTCATGCGCGTGGGCCTGGCCGTCGCGGTGCCGCTCGCGATGAAATCGATCCCGGAGGGCGCCGCGACGCAGGTCTACCTCGCCGCGAGCCCGGGCGCGGCCGGCGTGACGGGGGAGTACTGGGCCGACTGCAACGTCGCCAAGTGCCGCGCCGACGGACGAGACCCGGCGCTCGCCCAGAAGCTCTGGGAGCGCTCGGAGCAGATCGTCCAGAGCCTGCCGCGCTGATCGGCCGAAGCCCCCGCCGTCCCCGCCCGGCGCGAGCGTCGGGTCGAGCCTTGCATCGTGGGTCGCAGCCTCGATTCGCGTCCGGAGTCGGGGTGAGAATCCCCGCGAGAACGCACCCCCACGCGTGGAACGGCCCTTGCTCGACTCTCGTCCGTGGCCGCGTCGGCCACTCGCGCGTGGCGCGGGAATCGAGGGTCGAACGATGAAGGACACGATCGTGGGCGCGCTCAAGAGCAAGGCGGGGCTGACCGACGAACAGGCGAACCGGGCCGCGGACGTGGTGATGGAGGTGGTGCAGTCGAAGATCCCGGGCGCAGCCGGGATGATGGGCGGCGCCGTCCCGGCAGGCCTGGCCGGCATGGCCGGCGGTCTGGGCGACATGCTCGGCAAGAAGTGACTCGCCGCGACGCGAGCGCCTCGCGAGTCGTGTTCACGGCTCGCGAGGCGGCGAGCGGCCCCCGGCGCCGCCGTCAGCGGCCGGCGACGTAGGTCACGAGGGCGTCGGCCGCGTCGTCGAACATCTTCGCGAAGCGCGGACGGATGGCGAACATCAGCGGGCGGAACACCATCCGCGGCTCGAACGCCACCGTCCAGGTGAGGCGCGCGCGATCTTCGCCGAGCTTCTCGACGACGTAGTCCTCGAAGAACGCGCTGACGTACGGCGCCGTCATCTTCTCGACGTAGAAGGCCATCCGCCGCGGAGCGTCCCAGGCGACGAAGTGCTCGAACACGTCTCCCGAGCCCGTGTCCGCGCGGCGCACCGCGCCGATCTTCTCGCGCTCGCCCTCGGGGCTGATCCACGTCACGCGCCGCATGTCCGGAAACCAGCGCGGCCACTCGCTCGCGTCGGCCAGGAGCGCGAAGAGCTTCTCGGGCGTCGTCGAGAGCTCGCGCACCATCACGAAGCGGTGGGGCGATCGGTAGTCTGGCGGGAGCGCGCGCAGGGTGAACCACATGCGGCCACGCCTAGCACGCCGCGCGCGTCGGGCGCCGGCCAGATCCTGGGCGGTCTGTGCGGGGTCGCATCGGCGCGCGGCCCGAGCTCGAGCCGCGCTGCGGCCTCGAGGCTGCATTGGCGCCGTTCGTCGCGTGGCATCCGCGTTGCGTCGGCCTGCCCCATGACGCCCGCCCGGCTCGTCCGCCTCGCCTCGATCGTCCTGGCCTTCGCCCCCGGCTGCACCGCGCAGCTCGGCGAGGAGCTCGACCCGGCACGCTCCCTCGTCGGCGAGGAGTGGCTCGACGAGGGGCCCCCGATCGAGGACGGCCCCATCGTCGAGGAGGCGACGGCGACGACCGAGCCGGCGGGGGCGGGCGTGGCGATCGAGGCGCTCACCGCCTCGAGCTTCGAGCTGCCGTTCCCCTGCGGTCAGGTGTGGGCCGGGCAGACGCGCACGGCGCACAGCCCCACGCTGGCGATCGACTTCAACCGGGCGAACGACGTCGGCGATGCCGTCGTGGCCTCCGCTGCGGGCGTCGTGACCCGGGTCGAGAACCTCGGCGCGACCAGCTACGGGCGCTGGATCGAGATCGATCACGGCGACGGCTTCCGCACCCGCTATGCGCACCTGAGCGTGCAGTACGTCCGCGTCGGACAGCGCGTCGGCCGGGGCGAGCGCATCGGCGCGGTCGGTGACACCGGCGGCTCGAGCGGACCGCACCTGCACTTCGAGCTGCGCCGCGGCGGCGTCGTGATGCGGCCCGTCTTCCACGGACGCACGGCGTTCTTCTGGGGCACCCGCAACTACACGAGCCAGAACGCCTGCCCCTCCGACGGCGGGAGCGCCGGCGCGACGGGCGTCGTCGCGCGCATCCACACGAGCGGCGCGCCCCTGAACGTCCGCGCGAGCGCGAGCACGACGGCGCGGATCGTGGGCTCGGTGGCCGACGGGGCGACCGTTCGCATCACGTGCCAGCGCCGTGGGAGCGCCGTGAGCGGGACCTACGGCACCTCCAGCCTCTGGGACTTCATCGGGAGCGGCTACGTGGCCGACGCGTTCGTCTCCACCGGCTCCGACGGGAGGGTCGCGCCCGAGTGTCGCTGATCGCGCGAGGGTCTGCTCGCGCGCCGCACGCGACGGGGCCATCCTTCGCGCCGTGACCCTCGACCTCGTCCTCGGCACCGTCCTGGCGCCCGGCCCGATGCTGGCGTTCGAATCGCCCGCCGACTGGTGGCGCGATCACCGCGCGCGGACGGCCGTGTTCGCCGCGCCGATCGATCGCGCGATCGCCGGCGCGACGCAGGTGGACCGACTCGGCTTCGCCTTCGCCGGGGGCTACGCCGCGGCCCTGCAGGCCATGGTGCCGAGCCTCCCGCCGGACACGCTCGCCTCGTTCGCCGCGACGGAGGAGGGCGGCGCGCACCCGCGCGCCATCGCGACGACGCTCACGCACGCCGAGGGCGGCGGCTACCTCCTCTCCGGCGCCAAGAAGTGGGTCACGCTCGGTCCAGACGGTGGCGTGGTGCTCGTCGTCGCCCGGCTCTCCGAGGCGCCGCACGGGGATCGCCCGCGCCTGCGCGTGGTGCGAGTCGAGACCCGCGCGCCTGGCGTCACCATCACGCCGCTACCGCGCACGGACTTCGTGCCCGAGATCCCGCACGCCTCGATCCGCTTCGAGGGCGTGCGCCTCGCGAGCGACGCCATGCTGCACGGCGACGGCTACGACGCGTACCTCAAGCCCTTCCGCACGACCGAGGACCTCCACGTGCACGCGGCGCTCTGGGCGTGGCTCGCCGCGATCGGCGCGCGCGCGCTCTGGCCGAAGGCGCTGCTCGAGCGCGCGACGGCGCTGCTCGTGGCCACGCGGGCGCTCGCAGCGGAGCCGCCCTCGTCCTCGGCCGTGCACGTCGCGCTCGGCGGCGTGATCGAGGAGTCGAAGGCGCTCGCCCTGGCGATCGAGCCCTCTTGGTCGGGCGTGGACCCTGCGCTCCACGCACGCTGGCAGCGCGACCGGGTGCTGCTCTCGGTCGCGACCTCCGCGCGCGTGCAGCGTCTGGCCAAGGCGTGGGAGACGATCGGCGAGGGGAGCCGGCCTCAGAGGCCCTGAGGCCCGGCGTCGCGCGCCCCGAAGCGCGTCAGCACCAGCGCGCCGAGCCCCGCGAGCAGCGCGAGCGCGAGCGCGAGCCCGCCGACGAGCGGGATGCGCGTGAGCACGAAGAGCACGAGCGCTCCCGCCGCCAGGCGCGCGACCGGGCGCCCGTCGAGCTTGCGGGTCGGGATCATCGCGCCGATCACGGGCAGCATCGCGGCCAGCGCCGCCGTCGCGGCCACGGGCATCGGGATCGCGAGCACCAGGGCGACCGGGATGCCGATGAGGCTCACGCAGAGCGCGATCATCACCACGCCCGTCACGATCACGCCGAGGATCCCGGTCGCGAGCGTGCGCACGGGGCGCTCCACGATCGCGCGCTGCACGCGGCCGAAGCGCTCGGGGGCGAGACCGAGGAAGAGGATCGCCGCCAGGAACAGGAGCGAGTAGCGCAGCACCGCCCACACGATGCCGCCCTCGTCGTCGCTGCCGCCGCCGTGGCCCTCGCGCAGGGGCGACGCGGTGAGCGCTGCGGGCGGCAGGCTCGACGTCGGGACGACCGACACGCCGGGTGGATCGACCCGCACCTCGCCGCCGAGCGAGTCGAGCCGGCCATGCACCATCCCCTGCTCGCGCACGTGGATGTCGCCGCCCATCGTCACCACGTCGCCGACGACAACGCCCGAGACGTCCGCGTCGCCGCCCATCGTCACGACGCTGCCGTAGGTGCGCCCGTCGATCGTCGCGTCGCCCCCCATCGTGACGACGTCGCGGACCTCCTGGCCGGGGGCCACGTGTGCGTCGCCCCCCATCGTGATCACGTCGTGCAGCTCCACGCTGCGCCCCGGCACCTCGGGTCCGGCCACGAGCGGCTGCATCACCGAGCTGCGCGAGGCGTGCACCGTGAGGAGGCGCGGCGTCGCGTGCACGGCGGCGTCGGGGGGCAGCACCGCCTCGAGCACCTCCGAGAGCGGCACGTGCCGCACGTGCAGCGTCACCGGCGGATCGTCGGGCAGCGTGTACACGAGCCCCAGCCCGGCGCCGCGCGCGGCCTCCGTGAGCACCTGC
The DNA here is from genome assembly GCA_044220955.1 of Sandaracinaceae bacterium. GTDB lineage: Bacteria > Myxococcota_A > Polyangia > Polyangiales > Sandaracinaceae > JBBSAT01. The sequence goes on along the minus strand of JBGAQA010000005.1, from coordinate 22,316 downwards.
GAGCGCGGCATGCGGTCGGCGTCCACGTGCACGCTGCGATCGGCGGGGAGCACGCCCTCGAGGTCGTAGGCGTGCGCGTAGGTGGGGACGAACGCGGCGATCAGCACGAGCGGGAGCGCCGCGCGCAGCGGGCCGTCGAAGCGTCGCGCCAGCATCACGACCCCGCTCACCGTCGCGAGCAGCACGAGGGCGATCGTGGCCGCGCCTCCGGGGATCCCGTCGAGCGCGCGCGTCGTCACGAGCGAGAGCGTCAGCCCCGCGCGCACGAGCGAGGCGGCGCGGCGCAGCGGCTCGAGCGTCCCGCCCTCGCTCATCGCCAGCGCGAGCGAGCCGCTGATCGCCGCGAGCATCACGCCGAGGGTCGCCCCCACGGCCAGCGTCCGCGCCGACGCGCGCTCGCTCGCGTGCTCGGCCCGCGCGAGCGCCGTGCGGACCAGCGCGTCGACGTCCACGTCGTCCGAGACCGCCCGAGGCAGCGCGCGCGTGAAGGCGTGCGAGGTCTCGCGCGCGCTCGCGATCGCGCGCTCGAGCGCCGCGGGATCGCGCTCGCGCAGGGCCTCGACCTCGGCGCCCTCCTGCTCGGTGAGCAGATCGAGCCGGTCGTGCGCGAGCGCCTCGAGGACGTGCGGGCGGAGCGTCATGACGCCCCCTCGGGCGCTTCGCCGTCGAGCGCGATGCGCAGGCGCTTGCGCCCGCGGTGCAGCCACGTCATCACGGTGCCCATCGGCACCTCGAGCGCGGCAGCGATCTCCTCGTAGCTGGACTCGTGCACGTGGAACAGGACGATCGCCGCGCGCATCGGCGCAGGCAAGGTCTCGAGCGCGGCGGCCAGGCGCACCGACTCGATGCGGGCGAGCGCGGTGCGCTCGACGTCGGGCTGGTCGCCGGGCAGGTCCATCGGCTCGTCGGTCTCGGCCACGAAGAGCCGGCGCTCGAGTCCGCGCCGGCGCAGACGATCGCGGCAGGTGTTGCGCGCGACCGCGAGCGCCCACGCGCGGAACGAGCCCTTGGCTGGATCGAAGCGCGCGATCGAGACGACGATCTTCTCGAGCGACTCCTGCGCGGCGTCGCGCCCGTCCTCCGGCCCCGCGAGGCAGCGGCAGAGCTCGGAGATCGCGCGCGCGTGCTCGCGCAGCAGGGGCTCGAGGGCCCGCCGGTCGCCGCTCGCCGCGCGTTCTTCGAGGCTGGGCAGGCGCGTCGTTCTCCCGCTGCTGCTCTCGAGCGAGGGCAGGGTGAGGGAGGGTAGGGGCAGGAGCGGGGACGGCCAAGCGAACGCGCGCATGGGGGCTCCCGGGACTACGCGCGGGAGGGTCGGCGTATTTCGAGGCCGGAAGCGAGAAAAGCGCTGCAATTCCCGCCGAGGAATGCAGGAATGCAGGCCCGCGATGGCTGCTCCGCGCCGATCCGGAGCACGCGCCCCTGCCCGATCACCCGTCCTTCCCAGAGGCGGAAGCCCGTACCCGGCGCGAGGTGGGGCAGGACGTCGGCCTCGAAGAGGAAACAGAGCGCGACCTCGGTTGCGACGGCGCCGGGCGGGACGCGCTCCCCATCGTGCATGGGCGAGAGGAGCCGGCAGTCGCAGCCATGGCCCGCGAGCGCGGGGACGTCGTCGAAGAGCACGACGCACCCGTTCGCGCGCGGGTGAAGGGTGGCCGCTTGCTCGTCGACGAGCCCACTGATCTGCCGGATGGCCTGGTGGTGAGCCTCGCGATCGTCGACGACGACCTCGACCACGCGGACCGAGCGGCGCTCGAGGCGTCGATCGAGGAGTCGTACGCGCAGGCGGACCGCGGTGAACTCTCGGACGCGCGAGAGGTCCTCGCATCCCTGCGCTCGCGCACGAAGTAGACGTCGTGTCGCTTCGAGCGAAGCTCACGCCGCGTGCTCGGCGCGAAATCGAGCGCGTGCATGCCTGGTGGCGAGACCACCGGACGGATGCGCCCGAGCTCGTCCTGGACGAGATCGACGCTGCGTTGGCTTTGCTCTAGCAGACGCCGCACGTCGGAGCGCCCTACCGCGGCTCGCGGGGGGGGGGCACGAGGCGCCTGCTGCTCACGCAGACACGCTTCCACGTCTACGACTGTGTCCGAGGCGAAGAGCTCGTCGTGCTCTCGGTCTGGAGCGCGCTCCGCGGTCGCGGTCCCCGGCTCTGACGTAGCGGCCCGGCGAACGCCCGCCCTCGTGCGGGCAACGGACCCCCGGTGACGCAGCGCTTCCGGAACGGCCCTCGCACTGACCGGTGGCACGCAGCCTGCTCCCTCCGCCGTCCGATGAGCCCCTGGCGCGCTTCGGCACGGTGGACGGTGAGCCTGGCGCTCGCGATCGCCGTGTTTTCGCCTGGAGCGGCCATGGCGCAGCGCGTCGCGCCGGGCGATCGGGCGGACCAGCTCGCCCCGCCGGTGCGTGTCCTGTCCCCGTCCGAGTGGGCGGTGGACGTGATGGTCGCGACCGCGGCGCCGACCGTGCTCGGTGCGAACGTTCGAGTCGAGACGCCGGGCCGGTTCCTCCTCGACGTGATGGCGGGCGGCAACCCGTACGCGGACGGGCTCGGCGAGCTCGTTCAGGCGTACGGCGGCACCGCCGGGGCCCGCTCGCTCGTCTCGGCCATCGGCGGGAGCGCGGGGGTGTTTCGTCTGCAGGCCGGCATGCGGCCGGTCCCCGACGCCGGGCTCGAGATCCTCGCTGGCTACACGCTCATGTACTCGCAGCCCACCGTCTCGCGCGGGATGCTCGAGACGGTCACCGGGCAGTCTTTCGCGTACAGCGGGTTCGACACCACGCAGCTGCACGTGATGGTCCACGCGATGAGCGCCGAGCTCGGCTGGCGCTTCGTGATCGCGGACCACCTCGTCCTGCGCATCGGCGTCGGTGGCACCTTCACGCTCGGATCGAGCGCGCACCTCGACGTGCCGGCCGCGATGCGCGAGGAGGCGCCCGCGGTCGCGGAGATCGAGGGACGCATCGCCAGCTCGATCACGAGCTACGGCTTCGTGCCCGAGGGACGAATCGCGCTCGGCTGGCGTTTCTAGTCTTCCGGGGCCGATACGCGGCCCCTCCCGTTCGGCGGAGCCGACCGGGTCCCGCCCCTCGTTCCGCTTCCTCGCTGCGCTCGCTCCCGCCGCTACGTCGCTTCGCTCCTGCGCTCTGTCCGCTCCCTCCGCTCGGCGCGAGGGGGATACCCTCTCGTCATGGCCAACTCCCCGATCAGCCCCGAGGAGCGCGAGCGTCTCGCCAAGGCGCCGCGCCCTCGCCACCTGCCGCTCGCCCCTCTCGCCAAGCCGGCCAAGCGCAAGCTTCCGCTCGCCGACGAGGCGCGCCCGATCGACGAGCGCGTGCGGCCCATCTACGCGGTCTGGGAGATCACGCTCGCGTGCGACCTCGCGTGCCGGCACTGCGGCTCGCGCGCCGGCAAGGCGCGGCCCGAGGAGCTCTCGACCGAGGAGTGCCTCGACCTCGTCGATCAGATGGCCGCGATGCAGGTGAAGGAGGTCTCGCTCATCGGCGGCGAGGCGTACCTGCGCGAGGACTGGACCGACATCATCCGTCGCATCGCGCACCACGGGATGATCCCGCTGCTCACGAGCGGCGGCCGCGGCATCACCAAGGAGCGCGCGCGCGCGGCCAAGGACGCGGGGCTGCGCACGGCGAGCATCTCGCTCGACGGGGACGAGGCGACGCACGACCGCCTGCGCGGCGTGCAGGGGTCCTACAGGTCGGCGCTCGAGTCGATCGCCAACCTGCGCGAGGTCGGCATCCCGGTGTCGTGCAACACGCAGATCAACCGGCTCTCGATCCCGCACCTCGAGGGCGTGCTCGAGACCATCGGCGCGCTGGGCCTGCACAGCTGGCAGATCCAGCTCACCGTCGCGATGGGCCGCGCCGCCGACGAGCCCGAGGTGCTGCTCCAGCCCTACGACTTGCTCGATCTGTTCCCGCGCCTCGGCAAGCTCAAGGAGCGCTGCGACGAGCTCAAGGTGCGGATGTGGCCGGGCAACAACATCGGCTACTTCGGGCCCTACGAGTCGACGCTGCGCGGGCGCATGCCGCGCGGGCACATGTACTCGTGCGGCGCCGGGCGCTCGACGCTCGGGATCGAGGCCGACGGCGCCATCAAGGGCTGCCCCTCCCTGCCGACCGAGGCGTGGACCGGCGGGAACATCCGCGACAATTCGCTCGAGGACATCTGGGAGCGCTCGGCGCCGCTGCGCTACACGCGTGATCGCACCGTCGAGGATCTCAGCGGCTTCTGCCGTACCTGTTACTACGCCGACGAGTGCCGCGCGGGCTGCACGTGGACGAGCTTCGTGCTCTTCGGCAAGGCGGGGAACAACCCGTACTGTCACCACCGCGCGCTCGAGTTCGACAAGCAGGGTCTGCGCGAGCGCGTCGTGAAGGCCGAGGAAGCGCCGGGCGAGCCCTTCGACCACGGGCGCTTCGAGATCGTCGTCGAGCCCAGGGACAGTGTCGAGGTGCCGATGTCCGCAGCGGCGGCGCCCGCAGCCCCGATGTCCGGAGCCGCCGAGTGAGCGCGACGCTCGCACCGTGCTCGTCGTGCCACAGGCACGTGCGCCGCACGGAGCGGGCGTGTCCGTTCTGCGGGACCCTGCGCGTCCCCGACGCCGGGCCGAGCGCGCGCGTCGTGTCCTCGCGCATCGGACGCGCAGCGCTCTTCTCGCTCGGTGCGGCGGCGGTCACGAGCACGGCCGGCTGCGGGTCCAAGACGCAGCTCTTCGAGCCGGGCCCCCCACCGACGGCGGAGCACGACGCCGGGTGGGCGATCGGGGCGTACGGGGCGCCCCCGCTCGACGCGTCGCTGCTGCCCATGGACGTGTCCCTCCTCGACCCGGACGCCGGCGCTCCCGTCACGCCCGACGGCGGATCGGTGCACGAGCTCGAGGCGGGGGCCGACGAGCGCGACGCGGGCGCGATCCTGAACCTCTACGGCGCGCCGCCGATCCCGGAGGACGACGCGGGGCCCGATGCCGATCTAGGATGCTGCAACGCCGACTATGGCGGGCCACCTTGGCCCTGAGCGAGAAGACGATGTCGCTACAGCCTTGTCCCTCCTGCTCGAGACACGTGCGCGCGACGGAGGTGGTGTGTCCGTTCTGCGCCGCGTCGATCGCCCTCCAGCCGCTCTCGTCTCCCGTCGTGAGCGAGCGACTCGGGCGCGCTGCGCTCTTCGCGTTCGGCGCGGCGATGGCGACCAACGTCGCGGCGTGCAGCATGTCCTCGACGCCGGCGGTCGACTCGGGCGCGCCGGTCGACGCGAACGCGACCCCGGTCGATTCCGGCCGCGACGCGGCGGGCAACCCGGACGCCGGGGTCTCCCCGCCCTACGGTGCGCCGCCCGACGACACGGGGCTCCCCGACGGCGGTCAGGACGGCGGGCTGGCGGGAGCGTACGGCGCGCCCCCCTTCGACGCCGGCCGCTGAGGCTCTTGCGACGACACCGCCGCCCGTCGCATCCTATTCCCTTCCTTCTCCTTCGTCCCGCGAGGGCTTCACGAGATGAGCGCGCTGACTCCTTGTCCTTCTTGCAGCCGTCACGTCCGCATGGACGAGACTACCTGCCCGTTCTGCGCGTCGTCGCTCGATCTCGCGGGGACCGCGCCCGCGTTGATGCCGGTCAAGCGCCTCGGCCGCGCGGCCACGTTCGCGTTCGGCGCGCTGGTCGCCGCGAGCGCGCCCGGCTGCGGCACGGCGAGCGCGCCGGGGAGCGACGCCGGCACGGACGCGAACTACGGATCGATCGACGCCGCATACGGCGGGCCGCCGGTCGACATGGGAACCGACGCAGGTCTGGTCGCGGCGTACGGAGGGCCGCCGGTCGACGCCGGCCTCGACGTCGACGCGAACTTCCCCGACTCCGGCACCGCGGCCCTCTACGGCGCGCCGCCCCCGCCTCCCCCACCCTCGGAGTAGTCACCATGAGCCTCGCCCCCTGTCCTTCCTGTGCCCGCCACGTCCGCCGGACCGAGGCGGTCTGTCCCTTCTGCGGGGCGAGCGTCTCGCTCGACGCGCCACCGGTCGCCGCGCGATCGCCGGTCGAGCGCCTCGGTCGCGCCGCGCTGTTCACGTTCGGGGCCGCGTTGGCGACGACCGCGTGCGGCGGCGGTCCGTCGGCGGCCTATGGCGGGCCGCCGATCGACGCCGCGGTGAGCGACTCGGGAGCAGCCGACACGGGCGTCGACACGGGCGGCCCAGGTCCGCTCTACGGCGGCCCGGCGCTGGATGCCGGTGACGACGCCGGCGCGATGGCGCTCTACGGCGGCCCTCCGCAGGACGCGGGGGACGTCGACATGGGCGGCTCGAGCTCCGACTACGGGGCGCCGCCGCCGCCCGACAGCGGTGCCTGACCTGCGCGTTCCACCCCATCCCAGGAGTTCGAGATGAGCCAGCTGCTTCCTTGTCCTTCGTGCTCGCGTCACGTCCGCCGCTCCGAGAGCGGCTGTCCGTTCTGCGGCAGCGCCCTGGCCCTCGAGGGCGTGCCGGAGCGTGCGCAGCCGATGCAGCGCCTCGGTCGCGCCGCGACGTTCGCGTTCGGCGCCGCGATCGCGACCAGCGTCGCTGGATGCGGGGGCGCCACCACGCCGGGCACCGACTCGGGGATCGCGCCCGCGTACGGCGCGCCGGCCGACACCGGCATGCCCACGGCCGACATGGGCACGCCTGGCAACGACTCGGGCATGCTCGCGATGTACGGCGGCCCCCCGATCGACGCCGGATCCGACGCGGGGAACACCGCGCCGGCGTACGGCGCGCCAGCGGACGACGCGGGCGGTCCGGCTCCCGCGTATGGAGCGGTCCCGGCTCCCGACTCGGGCGCCTGAACGCGCGAGCGGGACTCGCGATCAGCGGATGTCGAAGACGCGGGCCGACTCCTCCGCGCTGAAGCGGTGGTGATCGTCCACGTTCGAGAACGTCGTGGTCGTGACGTCGCCGCTCGTCTCGCTCATCGTCATCGAGACGAGCGCGTCGCCGTGGCCGACGAACACGATGCTGGCGAGGAACTCGCTCAGCGGCGCTCCGCGCGGCGTGAGCGTGATCGTCCAGTCGGGCGCCGTCGTCGCGAACGAGATCACGTAGCTCTGCTCGAGGGCCGCGCGTTCTCCAGCCAGCAGCGCTCGGAACGAGTCGACGAAGCTGCGCACGACGGGCTGCGAGGCGAGATCGATGTGCTGCTCGTGCCCGCCGTCGGCCATGCGCAGTGACGCGCCGTCGATGAGCACGACCTGGCCGCTGGCCCGCCTCGCGAGGCGACCCGGGCGGGAGTACGCGAGCGTGCCGTCGGTCGAGAGCGGCATCGTGAGCAGCGCGATGCGCTTCTCCTCGTGGAACGAGAGGGTCAGCCCCTCGATCGACGCGAAGCGCCGGAGCACCGAGTCGAGCGTGGGTGCGGTCTGCGCGGACGCAGACCCGCAGGGTGTGAAGGCGGCGGCGACGAGGACCAGCGCGAGCGCGGCGGCGACGAGGCGGGGCACGCCCCCTTGGACGGGGCTGGGGCCGGAGGTGTTCATCGCGCGATCGGGGGTGCCACGATGCGCTCGATCAGCACCTCGGGTGTCTCGAAGAGCATCTCGTCCTCGCCTGGACGCGGAGCGTCCGGAGACGCCAGCGTCCCGTGGTGCGCGCGGCGCGTCGTCACCAGCACCGTCTTGCCTCGCGCGGCGCGCTTGCCCGTGGTGAGGTTCTGGATCTCGTAGGCGACCGAGATGCGCGCCAGCCACTCGGTGAACCAGGCCGCGACGCGGAACTTGTCGCCGTAGCGCAGCGTGCCGACGTGCCGCGCTCGGGTCTCGATCACGTAGAGGCCGAGCTTGAGCGGGATCATGTCGGGCACGTCGATGCGGTGCGCGGCGAAGAGCGCGCAGCGGGCGATCTCGAAGTACTTGTAGTACCAGCCGTGCCAAGCGACGAAGAGCGGGTCGCAGTCGTGGAAGGGCACCTGCAGATCGACCGTGGTCGCCCCGTCCGGTGCGCGCTCGCGCAGCTCGCGTGTGATGGGCTCGACCCGCTCCGCATCGTCTCTCATGACGCGGCACCTTAGCACCCGCGCATCGTGGTAGCGTCCGCGGGGCTGGAGGGGTTGGACATGGGACTGATCGCGACTCGCTGGGAAGCCAAGTACGAGGGGCACAACATCACCGTGGCCCGCAACGAGATCACGCGCGGCTTCAGCATCGAGTGGGACGGCCACGAGATCGCGCGCCGCGCCTGGTCCTTCATCGGCATCGGCGAGCTCCACGGCAGCGCCGAGCTGAACGGCAAGGCGGTCGACGTGCACGTGATCCTCGGCATCGGCGACGGCCCGTTCACCGACGGCAGCTGCGCGATCAAGGTGGACGGCAACGTCGTGCCCGAGGTTCAGCACATCCGCTGACGATCCCCGGCCCCCGGCCCCGTTCCGCGCGGCGTCACGCGGAGGTCGGTCCGGTCTCGAAGTCGATCTCACCGATGGGCAGCGCGCCTGCTCGGTACATCTCGAGCACGGCGCTGATGTCCACGTCCATGCGGCGGTCGGCGGTGTTCATCGGGATCCTGGCGCGGACCGCGTCGCGCATCTCGACGCTCCTCGGGTGGCAGTGGCCGGGGCCGCGCAGATCGACCGCCTGCACCACCGTCAGCAGGTGGATCACGGCGATCGTCTCGACGAGGTCGAGGACGCGCACGCACTCGCGCGCGCTGATGGTGCCCATCGACACCTTGTCCTGGTTGTAGCTCTCGGTGCTCCGCGAGAAGACGCTCGCTGGCATGCTCATCTTGAGCGCCTCGGCGGCGAGCGCGCTCGCGCTGATCTCCATGGCCTTGAAGCCGTGGTGCGTCGGGCGATCGGCGCCGGTGCGCGCCACGAGGTTCGCCGGCAGGCCCGCGTTCGTCGCGGGGTTGCACATCATCCCCACCTGCCGGTCGAGCAGGTCGCCCACGTTCGCGACGACGTTCTTCAGCGTGTCGGTGACGAGGCAGGCGTGCCCGCCGTAGAAGTTGCCGCCGTGCATCACGCGGCCCTCGGGCGCCTCGGGGCCGATCCCCTCGATGATCGGGTTGTCGTTGATCCCGTGCAGCTCCGTCTCCAGCATCTGGCGCGTCCAGCCGAGGCAGTCGAGCACGAGCCCGGCGACGTGCGGCGCGCAGCGCACGGAGTAGCGGTCCTGAACGCGAGCCGGCGGGTTCTGCTGATGCACGCGCTCGCGGATCCAGCGGGCGAGCACGCGCTGACCGGGGTGCGGCTTGAGCTCGTAGATGCGGTCGTCGAAGTGCGCGGCCACGCCGTGCAGCACGTCGGACGCCATCGCCGTGAGCGTCGCGGTGAAGCGAGCGAGCTTCCGGGCGCGCATCCACGAGAGGCAGCCGAGCGCGCTCATCACGCTCGTACCGTTCATGATCGCGAGCGACTCCTTGGGGCGGAGCGTCATCGGCTCGATCCCGAGCGAGCGGTGTCCCGCCATCGCGTCGAGCTGCTTGCCTCCGAGCCACGCTTCACGCTCGCCCACGAGGAGCGCGCCCACGTAGGAGAGAGGAGTGAGATCACCGCTCGCGCCCACCGAGCCCTCCTCGGGGATGCAGGGGAGCAGGCCGCGATCGACGAAGAGGCAGAGCCGGTCGAGCAGCGCCTGGCGCACGCCCGAGTACCCGCGCGAGAGGGAGCTCGCCCGCACCGCGGTGATCGCGGCGGCCTCGCGAGGGCCGAAGATCGCTCCCGTTCCGCACCCGTGATAGCGCACGAGGTTCAGCGGCATTCCCTCGGCGACCTCGGGAGACACCTGGAACTCCACCGACGCACCGAACCCGGTGGTGACGCCGTAGATCGTCCGCCCGTTCTTCAGGCTGTCCTCGATGAACTTCGAGCCGGCGGCGATGCGTGCTCGCAGCTCGGCGTCCGAGTCGATGGCGATCGTCGCTCGTCCCTCGGCGATCGCGCAGACAGCCTCGATGGTGAGCGGCGTCTTTCCGAGCAGGACGGTGGGCCTCATGCGGCGCCGGTGTGTCACGTCGCCCCCCGCGCGTCGAACGGGGGTCACTCCACGCCGACAAAACGCGCACCTAGCCGCCAGACCGCCGTGATTTCGATGGGTTGAGACCTGGTGGAGTGACCCCTGTCACAAATGCGGGGTTCGTGGGCACATGCAGGGTGATGCTACCCGCCTCCTCCGCACCGCTCCCAGCACCGGACGACCCGGTGCTCCTCGCGATCACCCAGGGCGCCTACCGCGACGCCACCGCGCTCTGCGTGCGCGCCCACGGCGCCTCGCTCGGGCGCCTCTGCATGGCGATGCTCGGCTCGCAGGCCGAGGCCGACGAGTGCGTGCAGGAGGTGCTGATGGCCGCGCACGACGGCTTCCGGGAGTTCCGGCACGAGGGGACCGTGCGCGCGTGGCTCTTCGGGATCGCGCGGCGCATGTGCGCGCGGCGGCTCGAGATGCGCGGGCGGCGCGAGCGACGGCTGCGGCTCGTGTTCGACGCGAGCGAAGCGGCGCGGCTGCCCGACGACGTGCTGGAGCAGAAGCGGCGCGCCGAGCGCGTTCGCTGGGCGCTCGAGGAGCTGAAGCCCTCGGAGCGCGATGCGGTGGTGATGAGGTACCAGGCGGGCCTCGACTACGCGGAGATCGCGGCGGCCTGCGCGATCGACGAAGCGGCCGCTCGCAAGCGAGTGAGCCGCGGTCTGGCACGGATGAAAGAGCTCCTGGGCGCGGAGGTCGAGCGATGAGCAGCAACGACAAGATGGAACGATTCCTCGACGAGCTGGGTCCGATCGTGGACGGCGACCGGGCGGCGATCGCACGGCATGCGGACTTCCTGGCGGACGACGACCGAGCGCGCGACATCCGTCACGACGCCGAGGCCGCGGCCGACGCGCTCGCGCACGCGGGCGACGACTGGGCGATGCCCGCCGACCTCGAGGCGAGGATGCTGGCGGCGCTGGACACGAAGGCGGGCGGCGCGAGCTTCGCGCCGGAGCGCACGACGCAGCCAGGGTTCGCGCCGGAGCCTGCCGCCACCACGACCGCGACCGCGACCGCGACGAGCGAGAGCGAGAGCGAGAGCGAGAGCGAGAGCGAGAGCGAGAGCGAGAGCGAGAGCGAGAGCGAGAGCGAGAGCGTCTCCTCCAAGACCGCCGAGGTCGTGTCGCTCGACGCCGCGCGCGCGGCCAAGCAGGCCGATCCGGCGCCGAAGGCCGCGCCCGCGCGTCGCGGCCTCGGCCGCGTGATCGTCCTCTTCTCCACGCTCGCCGCGCTCGGGGTCGCCGCGTCCGCCGCGATCGCCTTCTGGCCGGCGGGTCCGACCACCCCGGATCACGCACCGGGCTCGCCCATCGATGGCGCCATCACCGGCACGCTCGCGCAGGTCGTCCGCGCGGCCGCCGGCGAGACCGGTACCGGCGTGGAGATCATGCCGCCCGGCGGCACGTACGCCGCGCTCGCGCTGGGCGCGACGGTCCCCGCCGGCTCCACGGTCCGCACCGACGAGCGCACGCGCGCGCGCCTCACCCTCTCGGACGGCTCCGAGCTCGTCCTCAACCACACGACCGAGCTGCTCGTCGATGCGGCCCGTGCGCGGCACTTCGACCTGCGCTCGGGCGAGATCGTCGCGGACGTCGCGCACCTCGACGAGGGCCCCTCGGCCGTGTTCACGACGCCGACCGGGCACGTGAGCGTCGTGGGCACCGAGTTCGTGCTCTCCGCGGCCACGAGCGTCTCGTCCGTGCGCGTGACGCGCGGCAAGGTGCGCGTCGGCAGCGATGGCTCGCCCGAGATGGACGTCGAGGTCGGCGAGGAGGGCATCCTCCGCACGGGCCGCGCGCCGCAGGTCGCCCCCACGATCGACCTCGCCCGCGCCGTGTCGTGGGCAGCGCTCGACGAGGACAACACCGGCGAGCACACCACCGACTCCACCGTCCCCGGCATCGGCTCGCTCCGCGCGCGCCGCCCCGGCGAGAGCCAGGACCGCGAGCGCCCGCTCTTCGTCGCCTCGCAGCACGTGCGCGTCCGCATCGCCGGCAACGTCGCGCGCACGGAGGTCGAGCAGGTCTTCCAGAACGACTCGGGGGACCAGCTCGAGGGCACCTACCGCTTCCCGCTCCCGGCCGACGCGCGCATCTCGCGCCTCGCGCTCGAGGTCGACGGCCACCTGCAGGAGGGCGCGTTCGTGGCTCAGAACCGCGCGGCCGCGATCTGGCGCGGCGTGATCCGTCACGCGACGCCCGTCGCGCACCGCGATCCGCACGAGGAGTACGTGTGGGTGCCCGGGCCGTGGCGCGATCCGGCGCTGCTCGAGTGGCAGCGCGGCGGCAACTTCGAGCTACGGATCTTCCCGATCCCGGCGCACGGCAGCCGTCGCGTGGTGATCGCGTACACCCAGGTGGTGCAGGCCACCGCCGAGGGGCGCCGCTACGTGTACCCGCTCGCGCACTCGCGCGAC
>JBGAQA010000005.1:0-9891 GCA_044220955.1 Sandaracinaceae bacterium | reverse complement strand
TGTGGTGATCGCGTACACCCAGGTGGTGCAGGCCACCGCCGAGGGGCGCCGCTACGTGTACCCGCTCGCGCACTCGCGCGACGGCTCGCTGCGCATCGGCGACCTCGACCTCGACGTGCGCGTCGCCGGTGCGCGGGACGCCCACGCGGTCGGATACACCCTCGACACGAGCGACGACGAGGGCGCGCGCGTGATGCACTACGCCGCGCGCGACTTCCTTCCTGCCGGCGATCTGCGCATCGACTACACGCGCACCGAGGACGAGGGCGAGCTCTCGTACTGGACCTACTCGGGGGCGGCCGCGACGGCGCCGCCGGAGCACGCTCGCGAGCACGACGAGGAGGTGGTCGCGGCCCAGCGCGCGCTGGCGGCCGACTCCCGTGGCTACGTCGCGTTCGCGCTTCACCCGCGCCTGCCGGCGCGCACCGAGGGGCGCGCCCACGACTACGTCCTGGTGCTCGACTCGTCGCAGTCGATGGTCGGCGAGCGCTGGCAGCGAGCGAGCAGCGTCGCGGCGGGCATCGTGTCCGAGATGGATCGGCGCGACCGCTTCCGCGTGCTCGCGTGCGACCTCGCGTGCCGCGAGTACGTCGGCGACGGCGGCGGCAACGGCGCCGACGCGCAGGCCGGCGTGTTCCGCACGCCGAGCTCCGCCGAGGTGCAGGCGCTCACGCACTGGCTCGGGGAGGTCCAGCCGGCCGGCGCGAGCGACCTCGTGCGTACCCTCCGCGAGGTGAGCCACCTGCGCGGTCGCGACGAGGCCCGGGACGTGCACGTCGTGTACGTCGGCGATGGCCTCGCCTCGATGGGCCACCGCAGCGTCGGTGCGCTCCGGACCGCGGCCGACACGATCGCCTCGAACGAGCACGTCGTGATGACGACGGTCGGGATCGGCGACGAGGCGGACAGCGCGGCGCTCGGCGCGATCGCTCGGGCGGGTGGCGGTCACTACGTCGCCTTCGTCCCCGGCGAGCGCGCGTCGAGCACGGCGCTCTCGGTCCTCGAGACGACGTACGGCGTGTCGCTCCACGATCCGGCGGTCACGCTCCCGGAGGGCCTGTCGGAGATGGCTCCCTCCGAGCTGCCGACGATCCGCGCCGGCGAGGAGGTCGTGATCGTGGCGCGCATGGATCGCCCCGACGTCACCGGCAACGTGGTGCTCCGCGGCAGCGTCGGCGGCGCGCCCTTCGAGCAGACGTATCCGGTTCACGCGGCGGCCTCGACCACGGCGGGTAACCTCTTCGTCCCCGCGCTCTGGGCCGCGGGCACGATCGATCGGCTCGAGCTCGAGAACCGCGGTGAGGACGAGGCGCGCATCATCGCCCTCTCTCGCGCCTACTCGGTGATGAGCCATCACACGTCTCTGCTCGTCCTCGAGAGCGAGGCGATGTACCGCGCGTTCGGCGTCGATCAGACCGAGCAGACGGCGCAGTGGACCGGCGAGCAAGACGCCGAGGGCGACACCGCGGCGGGCGAGGCGCAGGTCATGGACGAGCTCCAGGCGCAGTCCGCGGCGGTCGCGCTCGGCGGCGACGCGGACGAGGCGGGCGCGCTCGGCCTCTCGGGGGTCGGTCGGGGTGGCGGTGGCTCCGGCGACTCGACCGCGCTCGGCTCGGGCGCGGGCTCGGGGTACGGCGTCGGCGCGCGCGGCCACCTGGCCGATCGGGAAGAGGCGGCGGACGATCTCGCGGCGGCCGCCGAGTCTGCGGAGGGCCGACGCTCGCGCCGGGCGGCGGGTCCGACGCCGCCCGCGGCGCACGCCGCCCCCGCGCCCGACGCGGTGACGGAAGCCGAGCGCTCCACGGTCGCCGGAGGGGCCGTCGCGCCCTCGCAGTCACGGCCCAACGTGCCGGTGACCAGCGCGACGACGACGATGCCCTCGATGCCCACACCTCGAATGCCGGCGGGCCAGTGGATGCACCGAGTCTGGTACCGCGTCGGCGACGTCAGCGCGCAAGGGGTTGCGAGCCCGCGGGAGATCCAGCTCGCGAGCCAGGCGGAGGCGAACCTGCGCCTCGCGCCGGACAGCCGCGACCGGCACCGGGACGCCGTGCGCGCCCTGACCCGCGTCGGCCGCCTCGACCGCGCGCTCGAGATCGCCGACGCGTGGATCGCGCGCGACCGGCTCGACGCGGAGGCGCTCGCCGCGCGCGCCGACGTGCTCGGCCGCATGGGCCAGCGGGACGAGGCGATCCGCGCGCTCTCGGGCGTGCTCGATCTGCGCCCGAACGATCCGCTCCTGCTCACGCGCCTCGCCGACGCCTTCGATCGCGCGGGCGACACCGAGCTCGCCTGCGACGTACGCATCTCGAGCGCGGAGGCCTTGCTCGGCGACTCCGCCATCGTCGGCGCCGCGGTCCGCTGCGAGCGTGCCCTCGGTCAGCGGACGCTCGCCGACGCGCTGCTCGCGTCGGTCTCGGACGCTCGTGTCCGCGACCGCGCCAGCGATGCAGCCTCGGATCTCCCGAGCGCGCGCACGCCGCACCAGGATCTCTCGGTCGACGCGACGTGGTCGTCGGCGACCGATCTCGACGTGACGATCGTCGCCCCGGACGGAACGCGCATCTCGTGGATGGGCGGCCGGACGACCGTGATCGGCACGGACGCGGGCGCCATCGGGCGCGAGCACCTCGGCCTGCGCACCGCGCCGGTCGGCAGCTACGTCATCGAGATCGCGCGCACGGACGCGGCGGAGGGTGCGACGCCCGCACAGCTGGGGCGGCCGATCACCGGTGAGCTGCGCATCCGGGCCCTCGACGACAGCATGACCGTTCCCTTCCGCCTCGACGGCGCGAGGGTCGAGGTCGCCCGCGCGCGCATCCACCGCGAGTCACGCCTCGAGGCCGTGCAGTAGAGGCCACGCGGGACGATTTTCTGGCGAGCGGGCTCGTACGCGCGCCACCATTCGATCGTGCGCGCACTCCGCCTGCTCACCGCGGCCTCGATCGTCTCGCTCGGGCTCGTCCTCGCCCCTCGCGCTCACACGCAGGACGCCGGGGACGCCGTGACGGCGGTCGTGCGGCAGTCGCATGGCCTCTACATCACCGCGCCCTTCGTGCGCGACAACGGTGTCGACGCGGTGGTCGACACGCTGCGCAACGCGCGCATGGACACCGCCGTCCTCGACCTCAAGGACGCCGCGGGGCGCGTCAACTTCGACACGCACGTCCCCGAGCTCGAGGCGCACGAGACGGGCTGGCAGGGAGACGTCGGCGCGCTCGTCGCGCGCCTGCACGCCGAGAACATGCGAGCCGTCGCGCGGATCGTCTGCTTCAGCGATCCGCTCACCGCCGTCGAGCGCCCGGATCGCGCGATCATGGACGCGCGCCCGCGCCACGCGGACGAGGTGTGGGTGAGCTGGGGCACCGGAGGTCAGTGGCTCGATCCCTGGGACGCGCGCAACCACGACATGATCGTGACGCTCGCGACCGAGGCAGCCGCGCTCGGCTTCGACGAGATCCAGCTCGACTACATCCGCTTCCCCGTCGACGACGGCACGGAGTACGCGCGCTATCCGCACGAGCGCGACGACGTCGACCGCCGTCACCTGCTGCTCGGTCTGCTCGAGCGCGTGGACGACGCGGTGGACGTCCCGCTCGGCGTCGACGTGTTCGGCATCCAGGCCTTCTGGGGCGGCGATCACTCGGGCCTCGGCCAGGATCTCGAGCTCTGGGCCGACCACGTCGACGTCTTCACGCCGATGCTCTACCTGAACTCGATGCGCGACTGGCAGCCGCAGGACGAGCACCGCGCGCAGCACCTCGTGCAGGTCGGCGTCCACCGCCTGCGCCAGCGGCTCGGGCGGCGTCCGGTCATCCGTCCGTTCCTGCAGGCGTTCGAGCAGGGCGCGGGCGAGTTCGACGAGGACTTCATCGCCGAGCAGCTGCGCGGCGCGCGCTTCGGCGGCGCCGACGGCTACCTGTTCTGGCACCCTGGCTCGATCTTCTCGGTCGTGCGCCGTGCCGTGGCGCTCCACGGCCCGGCCCACTGGCTGCGCACGTTCCCGCTCCACGAGGACTGAAGGAGCGTCGCCGAGATCCGCGTCGGCTCGCCTCTTCGGCCTTCCGGTCCGAGCGTCGGGCTGGGCTATGCTCCTGGCATGACGCTCCGTGCCGAGCTCGTCGCTCCTTGGTTCTTCGTCCTCGCCGCGCTCGGCTGCAGCGGTACCAGCGCCGCCGTCGATGCGTCGCCGGGCGACGCGGGGATGCGCGTCGATGCCGCGCCGGGGATGGACGCCGCGCCGGGGACGGACGCCGCGCCGGGGACGGACGCGGCGACTGGACTCGACGCGGGAAGCTCCGACGACGCGGGCGCGGACGCTGCGACGGCCAGCGACGCGGGCACCGCGACGTGCGGCACCGCGATGCCTGCGCTCGGGTCCACGGGCGGCACCGAGGGCCTCGTCATCGCGCGCGACGGAACGATCTACTACTCGGTGTCCGGCGGCGTCGCGCGCATCACGCCCGACGGAACGCTCGATGCGTCGTGGCTGCGCATCCCGGGCGCCTCGACGATCTGGGGCCTGGCGCTCGACGCGACCAACACACATCTCTTCATCGGCGACCCGGGCGCAGGTCAGCTCCGCATCGCCACGAACCTGAGCGGCACACCGACGCAGGCGCCGCTCGCCGCGATCACCCAGCCGAACGGCGTCACGCTGGGCCCCGACGGCTTCGTCTACGTCTCCGACTTCGCCGGCGGCTCCGTGTTGCGCGTCGATCCCTCGAGCGGCGCGTCCGACACGGTCACCGCCTCGAGCATCGCGGGCGCCGACGGCGTGGCCTTCACCGACGATGGATCGCTGCTGGTGACCTCCTACTCGGCGGGCACCGTGCTCTCGCTGACGCTCGACCCATCGCACCACGAGACGGCCCGCACGACCGTCGCCCGGATGGTGCCGAGCGCCGACGGCGTCGCGGTCGACGAGAACGGCGTCCTCTACGTGGGCGGGGGCGCGCGCGTATACCGGATCGGAGCCGGCGGCACGCCCGACATGACGCTCCAGATGGGTCGGCCTGGAACGGCGAACCTCGAGTGGGGTGCGGGCGCGCTCGACTGCCACGCCCTCTACGTCGCGACGGGCGGCGGCGTCACGCGCATCGCTCTGACCGTGGCGCAGCGCGCCCTGCCCTGGCACTGATAAGCTATCCGCGATGAATCGCCTCCTCTCGGCCCTGGCCTTCCTGGCGTTGGTGGTGCCATCGGCGGCAGCGCAGGACGCCGCAGCGCACGAGCCGACCGAGGCCGAGCTCGCCGAGGCGCGCCACAGCTTCGACGTCGCGACGCGTGCGTTCGAGGACGGCGACTACGAGACGGCCGTCAGCGAGTTCCGCGCGGCGCTCGACCTCTCCGGCGCCGCCGACCTCTACTTCAACATCTACCTCTCCGAGGAGCGCGCGGGGAACCTGCCGGAGGCCGCCGCCGCTCTCGACCAGTACCTGCAGCGCGGCACCATCGATCCCGAGCAGCGCACGCTCCTGACCGGGCGGCTCGAGCGCCTGCGTGCGCGGGTCGCGTCACGTACCCCGGCGCCTGCGGTCGCGGAGGAGCCGCAGACCCTGCTCGCGAGCCCGATCGAACACGCCCCGCTCACGGAGGCGCCCGCCGAGGAGCCCGCTCCGTCGGACGCGCCGCCCTCCGCGCCGCCCGTCGTGAGCACGAGCCCGCCGGCGCTCGCGATCGCGACCATCGTGGTGGCGGGCGCGCTCGCGGTGAGCTTCGGCGTGTTCGCGGGGCTGGGCTTCGCCGAGAACGAGCGGCTCACGGGCGCCTGCGGCCACGGCTGCCTCTCGTCGCAGGTCCAGACCCTCAACACCTACGACATCGTGGCCGACGCGAGCTGGATCGGCGCCGCCGCGCTCGGTGTGGCGGGGATCGTCATGCTCTTCGCCCTGCCGCCCGATACGCACGAAGAGCCGCCGCGCGTGGCCGTGCTGCCCTGGGCGGCGCCGGGCGGCGCCGGCATCGCGATCGGAGCCACCCTGTGACGCGTGACCTCGCCATAGGTCCGTGCGCGCTCGTCCTCGCGCTCGGCCTCTCCGGCTGCCTCGCGATCCAGCCGCCGAGCGCGCACATGTCGCCGCCGGTCGCCGCGGACGACTTCTGCACGCGACTCGCGCAGGTCAGCTGCGACGGCTTCGATCGCTGCTGCGACGATCCCGTCGCTCGCGCGATGGCGCCGGACCGCGCGACGTGCGTCCAGGCGGTGCAGAACAGCTGCACGTCCGGCATGTACAGCATCTCGATGGCGGTCCACGACCCGCGCACCGGCTACGACCCCGAGCACGCGGGCGCAGTGATCGGCACCTACCAGGACTTCGTGGCGCGCTGCGATCCGAGCCTCGTGGTCTGGTCGGGCCGCAGGGACGGGTTCATGTCGGCGCTGCGCGGGACGGTCGACAACGGCCGCCCCTGCCTCGTGGACCAGGACCCCGTGGCGAACTACCCCGCGCTGGTCTCGTGTCGGGACTTCTCGCAGTCGTGCATCGTGTCCGGCCTGCGTGACGGAAGCTGCCTCGAGCGCCGTCCCGCCGGTGGCAACTGCGTGCTCGACTTCGACTGCCAGGACGGCCTCTACTGCGCACCGCGACCGCTGAACTGGGGCCTCTGCACCGCGCAGCTCGCGAACGGCGCGGTCTGCGCGGCCGACGGGGCGAGCCACGCCGAGTGGTGCCAGTCGTCGTTCTGCTTCATGGGCCGCTGCGCCGAGCCCACCCAGCGCTCGGTCTACTGCGGCGGCGGCGCGATCTGATCACCACGTCTCCAATTGTTCGGCTCGCCCCTCCGGTCCCTCCCGTCCGCGCGCTCGACGCGCGCTTCCGTCCGGGCCCTGCGTGGCGAGCACTCCTGTGGTGATCAGATCCCGAGGCCGTAGCGCGCGGTCACGGTGCGCTCGACGCGCTGGCCAGCGTGGACCTCGTACGCGGCGCTGTCGAAGCTCGGCGCGCCCAGCGTCCCGCGCGCGTCGTTGCCGAAGCCGTAGCCCTCTTGCGGCAGGCCGATCGAGTCCGTGTTCATGCGTCCGTTGGCGTCCTCGTCGTGCATGAACGCGAACGCGTACCTTCCGGGGCCAGGCGCGCGGATGACGCAGCGGGCCGTGCCCGCGTGGATCGGGACGTGGCACGTCGCCACCTGCCCGCCCTCGTGCGTCCAGACGTTCGGGTCGGCGTAGATGCCGCCGCCGACGAAGCCTTGATCGTTGCGCAGGCCGCGGACGACGATGACGATCGTGGGCTCGTCCTGCGCGAGCGCCGGAGCGGCGATCAGCACACCGAGCAGAGCCATGATGCGAAATCGATTACGCACGTCCGGAGAATGGCTCCGACCGGGCGTTCGTGGGAGTGGTTTTCGGTTTCGATTCGGTAACAAACGCCGGCCGGCCGCCCGGTCAGCCTACCGCGACACGGATGTCATGGTCGGCTCAGCGCGTCACGGCCGCGTGCTTGCGGTCTCCGACCAGGTAGCTCGCGATCTCGGCGAGGGAGCCGAGATCGTGAACGTCCTGGTCGAGCACCGGCACCTCGACATAGAGCGCCGTCCGGCCGCCCCGCGTCTCCAGGCGATCGCACTCCAGCCGGTCCGCCACGGCCTGCAGGCGGGCGTCGTCGAGCGCGCGCCGCATGCGGGACACGAGCCGGGGCCCGTCCACGCCCGCCGGTAGCTCCTTCTTGGCCTCGGCCTCGAGCACGCTCGTCGGGTCGCCCGGCTCCGCGACGAGCGGGTGCACCTGGTTCACCACGAACGCGTCGCGCGGCATCCCGCTCTCGGCGAGGCGCTCCGAGAAGAAGATCGCCTCGTCGATCGCCAGCGGGGCGGGGCTCGTCACGATGACGAACGCGACCTCGTCGCTGCGCAGCGTGTTCGCGACCTCCTCCGCTCGCTTGCGGAAGCCGCCGAAGAGGTCGTTGAAGTCGGTGACGAAGTGCGCGACCTGCTCGATGAAGCCCGCGCCGGTGAACTTGCTCATCCCCGCGAGCACCACCTTGGCGCCCTTGGTCAAGAGGCTCAGCGAGAAGCTCTTCTCGCCCTCGACGGTCTGGGTCAGCCAGCGCATCGCCGGCGAGTCCACCAGGCCGCTCAGCCGCGCGGGCGCGTCGAGGAAGTCGAGCGCGTTCGACGTCGGCGGCGTGTCGAGCACGATCAGGTCGTAGCGCGGGTCGCGCCGCACGGCGTGCAGCTTCTCCATCGCCATGTACTCCTGCGTGCCGGCGAGCGACGTCGAGATGTACTGGTAGAGGCGGTTGCCGAGGATGCGCTCGGCGCGCTCGCGAGACGACGCCGTCGTCCGGACCAGGTCGTCGAACGTGCGCTTGGTGTCGAGCATCATGGCCGAGAGAGCGCCCGTGATCTCGAGCTTCTGTGCCTCGAAGAGCGACGCCGGCACGACCTGCTCCTGCTCGCGCATCTCCGTCAGGCCCAGGCTGTTGGCCAGGCGCCTCGCGGGGTCGATCGTCAGGCAGAGCACGCGGCGCCCGTGCATCGCGGCGTGCAGCGCGAGGGCCGCAGCAGTCGTCGTCTTTCCCACGCCGCCCGATCCGACGCACACGACCACGCGGTGGGACGCGACGATGTCAGCCAGGGTCATCGCGGGATCACTAGGGCGCGGGACGCGCGTCGCGGAGCCGCCAGAACCACTGCCCGCCATCGACGTCCACGCGCACGCCCGCGCACCCGGCCGGATCCACGCCGTCGAGCGCGACGACCGTCGCCGCCATCCCGACCCACTGCGCCATCTCGTCGTTCCAGTCGGTGTCGCCCTGGACCTGGCCGCCGCTGCTGTCGCGTCCGGTCCACGGGGAGTGCGCGCCGAGCACGATGCGCGTGCCGATCGCCACGGGCCCGTAGCTCGGCACGGCCTGGCCGCAGTCCGTCGGCCAGGCTGCGATGCCGCTCCAGCCGGGCGTCGCGCCGGTCCCGCCGCCGGTCACCGTCATGTCGCGCACGCGCCAGTAGTAGCTGCCGGCGTCCGCGTCCACGCGGGCGACCGGGCATCCTTGCTCGTCGACGCCGACCAGCTCCGTGACGTGCGCCGACAGACCGACGTAGGCGTCCATGGCCGGATCCCAGTTCGCGTCGCCGTTCACGTCGCGGTGCCGGCCGAGCGTGACCTGCGCGCCGAGCGCGATCGGATCCCACACGACCTGACCCTCGCTCAGGCCGCAGGCCTGCGGGCCGGGCGCGCCGCCGCTGCCGAAGATGCCGATGCCGGCCGAGGTCGCCGGGCGTCCGTGATCGGTCGTGACCCCGAGAGAGGGCGAGTAGCTCGTCGCGTCGGCGAAGGTGTCGTACGCCGCGCTCGCGTCACCGGCCGGGCGGAGGTCGCGAACGCGCCAGAACCACTGCTGGCCGTCGATGTCCACGCGCACGCCCGGGCAGCCCTCCGTGTCGAGGTCGCCGTACGACGCGACGTGCGCCGTGCGTCCCACGTAGGCGTCCATCTCCTCGGCCCAGTTGGTGTCGCCGTCGACCGGGCGGTGACGGCCGAGCACGACGGTCGCGCCGATCGTCGCCGCGCCGTAGCTCGCGGTGCCCTGGTGGCAATTCTGTGGGAACGCGGCGGAAGCCTCGAGCGCGGGCGGCAGGGGCTGCATCTCGGTGCCGATGCCCACGTCGCGCACGCGCCAGAAGTACGAGCCCGCGTCCAGCTCGACGCGGAGCCCGGGGCAGCCCTGCTCGTCCACGCCGCTCAGACGCGTCACGTGCGCCGCGCGCCCGAGGTAGCGGTCCATCTGAGGGTCCCAGTTGTCGTCGCCGCGCACCATGCGGTGGCGCTGGAGCGTCACCACGCTGCCGACGGCGAGCTCGCCGTCCGTGGCCGTCGCGTCGGTCAGTCCGCACTGCTCGGGCGCGCGCCCCGGGGGCGGCGGCGGCGGCGGGTGGGCCGGTGAGGGG
>JBGAQA010000059.1:0-40647 GCA_044220955.1 Sandaracinaceae bacterium | reverse complement strand
CCTGCGCGCGCGCGGGGCCCGCCGCGTTCGCCGAGGCGATCGCGATCGAGACGAGCGCGCGCGCGAGCGCGGACACCTCAGTGCACGAAGAGCAGGCCGCCGGAGAACCCGAGCACGGCGCCGGTGCCGGCCGCCGCCACGCTCGTGAACGCCGCGCCCGAGGTCAGGTTCGTCGGCGCGCCCGCGGTGACCACTCCGGTGCCGGACGCGCGCGTCAGCGTGCGCACCTGGATCGCGTCGACGGCGAACGACGCGTCGTAGTGCACGCTCGCGAGACGACCCCCCGAGAGCAGCTGAAACGCGGACGGGACCGAGAGCTGCTGGACCGTCGCACCGTCGAGCGGCGTCGTGGTGACCGCGAGCAGATCGGCCCGGCTCAGCACCAGGACGCGATCGCCCGTCGTCCCGTCCGCCCAGTTCGTCCCGAAGGACGAGCCGCCCGCCAGGACCACGCCCTCGTCCGCCCAGAGGTCGACGCTCCCGCTGTACTCGCCGAGGTGCGTCACGACGCCCGTGAGGGCCGAGCCACCCGTCATGGCGGCGTACAAGCCCTGCGCGCCCCCGATCGACCCGTCGACCACGAAGTGGGTCGCGTCGAGGAAGGCCGCATCGAAGTTCCCGTCGGCGGAGAGCTCGGTCGCCACGCCGGAGCCCGTCGCGACGTCGAACACGCCGCCGATCGCACCCGCGAGCGTCGTGGTGTAGCCGAAGACCGCGCGCATCCCGTCGTCCGAGACGGCGACGTAGCCGCCGGCGAAGACCATCGTCGCCGCGTCGGCGGCCGTGTAGTGCGCCGTCGCGACCGTCGTCGCGCTCGGCGTCTCGCTTCCCACGGCCCAGCGCGAGAGCGTGAAGGTCGTCTCCCGCCCGGCCGTGCTCGCGCTCAGCTCGTACGCGTTCGTGCCCACGACCGCGATCGCGGCGGGGACGCGGCACACGGACAGCTCGACGACGAGCGCGGCGCCGAGGGCGGCGTCGAACGCGGTCGTGTCAGCGCCGCAGGTGAGGATGCACGCTCCGCGAACGCAGGCGTGATCGCCCGCGCAGCTGGCCGCGGAGCACGCCGGCCCCGCGCCGCCATCGCTGCCGCCATCGCTGCCGCCATCGCTGCCGCCATCGCTGCCGCCATCGCTGCCCGCGTCGCCTGCGCGACCGGCGTCGCCGCCTGCGTCGACGGGAACCGCGCTGCCGTCACAACCGAGGAACAGACACACCGAGAGAACCGCCAGGAACGTGCGCATCGCGCCTCCACTTCTCCGCTCACCCGCGGAGGAGGAACCAGCGACGCACCCCTTCGGAGCGAGCCGGAGAGCGGCTCGCGCTCGCGCTCCCGTCGCCCCGACGGAGAACGTCGCCCCAATCGCCTTCGGCAGGTCTCCTGGCTTCCGGATCATCCCCGGCCGTCGGCCTTCCCAGCGCTCGAGAGCACCAGTGACCCCGATCTTCGATCGGGCACGACGGCACGAGTCCCCGGTCACAGTGGCGGGGGCCGCGCCGGAGTCGCAGGCGGACAGGCCTGCTCACCGGCTTCCCTCGGAGCGCGATCGCGCTCCGCTGCGCCGCACGCGGCTGGAGCCGCTGCTGCTGCGCGTGACCGAAAACGCTCGGTTGTCAAAGCCCCCGCACCACGCGAGGAGCCGACGTTATGCGAGCACCCGAGGCTCGGAGCAAGCGCTTCGTCGCGCTTGACCCCGAGGGGTGCAAGCAGGCGACACTGCGCGCATGCGCTTGGCGCTCGCGGTCCTTCTCTTGCTCGCCCTCGGCGCGGGCTGCACGCCGCACTCGGGCGAGTGCGCGACGGCGTCGGTCGACACGACGACGCAGCTGCCGCGCGGACCTGCGGCGACGACGACGGGCGCGACGCCGAGGCCCATCGCCGTCCGCTTCGCGGGCGTGGCGGCCGGCGGGCTCGTCGGTCAGGTCCACCTGCTCGCCATCGCTCCCGCGCTCGATCCGACGACGGGCGAGCCTCTTCTGGACCTCGACCGACACGAGCTGCTCGACCCGGACGCCGATCCAGCCTCGCGCACGGCGGCGACCACCGTCGCGCCGGTGCGCGACTTCGCGGACGGGGCGGCCTCCCTGCGGGCGAGCGCCTGGCTCGATCAGCGGACGCGGTGGCGCGACATGCGCGGCCTGGGCATCGGCACGCGGCCGGTGCTCCCGTTCGCTCCGCCGGGCGGCCCCTTCGTGGCCATCGGCGGCGCCACGTCGGTGGTGCGCTTCCCCCTCGGCGACGAGGAGCCGGACACGAGCGACGCAGGGCCTGCCGTCGACACGGGGATCGCCGATGCGGGCGTCGTCCCGTCGGTCCAGAACCTGCGCCAGTGGGAGTGGCCCTGGCCCGCGCTCGAGCTGCCCGCCACCGCCACGCCCGACACCAGCCCGACGCTCGCGGACCTCGTCGTCGTCCCCCGCGACGCGCCCCAGCACGACCTCGCGATCGTCGCGCGGACCTCGAGCGTCATCGACGGCATCCGCTACGGCGGGGAGGCCTACCTCCTCGACGTCGACGATCGCGCGCGCATCACGCTGCTCGAGACGACCTCGTTCGACGCCTTCGCGGACGCCGGCCTGCACGCGTCGGCCGCCGCGTTCGCGGTCTACGACGAGCACGTCGTGCTGGCCGCGCTCGATCACCAGACGTTCTTCTCCCCTGCGACGTACGGCCCGGGGCTGCTCGCCGTGCTCGACCCCGCCATGCGCTCGGTGCGCTCGGTCATCCGGATCCCGGGCATGACGAACTGCACGAACATCGCGCCCTACCATCCACCGTCGCGCGCGGTCGGCGATCCGGACGACGAGGGCGAGGCCCACCGCTGGGTGCTCTCCTGCCTGGGGTCGGTCCCCGCGATGCGCGGCGCGACGCCGAGCGACGCCGGTTTCGTCTACGTGGAGTACGATCCGCGCACGCCGGACCGGCTCCCCAGCGTCGCACGCACGATCGCCGCGACGTCGCTCGGGATCCCGCGGGCGAACGCGGGCACGATCCCGCTCTTCGGTCACCTCGTCGCGTTCATCGAGCAAGGCAGCGTCACGCCCGCGGCGCCGGACCGGCTGATCGTCGTGAACGTCGACACCGGGGACACGCAGACGCTGCACAGCGCGAGCACGACGGGCGTCGGCAGCGTCGGGCTCGGCTCGGGCGCCTTCGATCCGAGCAGCGGCGTGCTCGTGGTGCCGAACGGCCTCGACGGCGTCCTCACGTGGCACGTGCCGCGCACGTTCGCGAGGCTCGAGGGTGGCGGCCACACCTACGTGTTCCCGAGCGGCCTCGAGGTGGCGGTGACGGGCTCGGGCTGCGCCCGGGTGCCGATGCGCCTGGTCCGCACCGTCGGCGCCGGCGCGGCCGCGGTGGCGCCCCCGCACGACGCCGGGATGCCGCCGACGGACGCCGGGACGCCGCCGACGGACTCGGGGACGCCTCCGGAGGACGCCGGCTCCGATGCGGGCACCGACGGCGGCAGGGACGCCGGCGCCGACGCGGGCTGATCGGCCGCACCGCCCCCTCGCCGAGCGTCAGCCGAGCTCGAGGCGGATGTTCGAGACGAGCGCCTTGAGCGCCTCCCGGGCCCCCTCCGTCGTGTCGTGCACGACGATCGCGTGGCCCTCGCCCTCGTAGCCGCTCGCGCGCGGGGTCCCGACGCTCGGCAGGCTCAGCTCGACGATCGCGTGGCCGACCTGCTCGCGGGCCGCCGCCGCGCCGTGGATCTTCACGATGCGCGAGCCGCTCCCCTGGCCACGAAAGAACGCGGCGCCGGCGGCGCGCCTGCGCGGGCGCGGCTCGAAGACGTCGAGCGCGACCAGCCCCGCCCACGCACCGATCACGTCGAAGCCGTGCGCGAGGCTCATGAGCGGCATGATCTGCACGCCCGGCGGGCGAGCGCCGACCTCGTTGACGAGCATCGATCCGTCGTCGCGGAGGAACCACTCCATGTGCGTGAGCCCGGACCACCCGGACCGAGGCCCCGCCCCGAGCGCGTCGAGCGCCGCCGTGTTCGTCGGGTGGAACGCGGTGAAGGTGGGGTCGTCCTGCTCGGCGGGGAGCAGCACGCAGTACTGCATCCACGGGTTCTCGAGGACCTCGAGCGGCGACGGGAAGTAGCGCGTCCCCGAGCGCCAGACCGGCCGGCCGAGCACGGTCGCCGTCTCGCACGTGTGCTCGCGCGCGCGGACGAACTCCTCGACCTGCACCGGAGCCCCGGGGCGGGGCCCCTCGCCGTTCGAGATCATTTGGTCGAGATCCGCGGGCTTCTCGATGCGCCGCGTCGCCCGCGCCCCGAGCCCCGCCTGCGGCTTGACGATCGCGGGATAGCCCATCGACTCGATCGCGCGGCGCACCTCGCCCTCGTTCGCAGCCAGCACGCTGCGCGCGACCGGGACGCCCGCGGCGCGCAGCACGTCCTTCATGCGGTCCTTGTCGCGGAAGTTGCGGGCCGTGTCGACCCGCATGCCCGGGATGTCGAGCGCGTCACGCGCCGCCGCGAGCGGCATCTGAAGCTGCTCGAGCACGCCTGCGAGGCGATCGACCGGCCGGATGGCGCGCGAGAGCGCCCGCAGAGCGCCGCTCAGCTGCCGCGCGTCGAGGCAGCTGGGGACCCGGTAGTGCCCGGCGAGCCGCTCGCGCACCGCCATCGGGATGGCCGACTCGGGCGACTCGCTGATCACGCTCGTCTCGACGCCGTCGAGGTCCGTGAACGCCTGCACGTAGCGCAGGGTGTTCGCGAGGAAGTGCGGTGCGACGAGGACGACGTGTCGATCCAATGCGGTCTCCAGCCGCCATCCTACGCGAAGGGATCGTCCGAGGGATCGAGAACGGGGCCGCGAGGCGGCGCCGGCGCGATCAATTCGGCTGCGGCTCCGGATCCGGGATCGCGCCCGGACGGTCGTTCGGCTGCGGCTCCGGATCGCCCGGCAGCGCGCGCCCGGCGAAGCGAGCATCCCGCCCGTCGGCCTCGTGCGCCGCCGCCTGGAAGCCCGCCACCAGCGTGTCGGCCTCGGCCGACTGCCCGGACGCATCCAGGTCCGACTGCACGTCGCTGACCGTGTCCACGCACACGACGCCGCCGGCCGCGTCCACCACCGCCACCAGGCCCGCGCTCAGCGACGCCACCTCGAAGCGGTAGTTCGACGCGCTCACGTCGCCCAGGCGGCCCGCGCAGTCGGGCGCCATGTCCAGCATGTCCGTCGCCGCCATCGGCAGCGGGAGGGCGTCCGGTCCGAGAAGGGGCGAGCCCTCCCCCGTGACCGCCGGATCGCCCGCGCACCCCATGAGGCTCGCCGCGGCCAGCGCCGCGAAGATCCCCGCCCACCCCGTTCGCTTCGTCATGTTCATCGCCTGGCTCATTTCCCGAGATCCCCCAGCTCGTACTCCTTCACGAGCTGCGACAAGCGCGGCCGCTTCATGCCCAGGAGCGCCGCCGCGCGCGTGATGTTCCCGCTGCTCTCCGCCAGCGCCCGCACGATGCACTCGCGCTCGAGCCGCTTCTTCATGTCGAAGAGCGAAGTGCTCCCCGCCCGCACCTCGTTGTAGACCAGACTCTCGAGGGGCGCATCCGCCGCGCCGGGCGCGCGCGAGCCCGGCGGCTCCGCCCGACGAGCGGGCCCCTCGTCGCGTGGCACGAACGACTCGGCGAACGCCGCGAGATCGTCCGGGGTCAGCTCGTCCCCCTCCGCGAAGAGGGTCGCGGACCGCAGCACGTTCTCGAGCTCGCGCACGTTGCCGGGCCAGCGGTGCGAGCCGAGGAGCTCGAGCGCCGCGGGCGAGATGCGCTTGGGCGGCTCGTTGCGCTCGACGGCGACGCGCGCGAGGAGGCGCTCTGCCAGGATCGGGATGTCCTCGATGCGCTTGCGCAGCGGCGGCATGTCGATCGTGACCCCGCGCAGGCGGTAGTAGAGATCCTCGCGGAACGTCCCCTCGCGCACCATCTTCTCGAGGTCACGGTGCGTCGCGGCGACGATGCGCACGTCGACCCGGATCGCCTGGGTGCCGCCCACGCGCTCGAACTCCCGCTCCTGCAGCACGCGGAGCAGCGCGACCTGCGTCTTGGCGGAGATGTCGCCGATCTCGTCGAGGAAGATGGTGCCGCCGTCGGCGAGCTCGAAGCGGCCCTTCTTGCGAGCCTGCGCGCCCGTGAAGGCGCCGCGCTCGTGGCCGAAGAGCTCCGAGAGCAGCAGGGTCTCGACCAGCGCGGCGCAGTTCACCTTCACGATGGGGCGAGACGCGCGCGGGCTGTTCTGGTGGATCGCCTCGGCGACCAGCTCCTTGCCCGTGCCGCTCTCGCCGCGGACCAGCACGATGGCGTCCGACGTCGAGACCTTGTCGAGCACGGAGAGCACGCTCGCGACGGCGGCCGACGTCCCCGCGATGGCAGGGTATCGCCGCGTCCACTTCTCGAAGCGCGCCTCGATGGAGGGCTGGATCGACGTCCGCAAGATGGGGCGCGCCGGCGTGGCGGTCTCGCCCCGCGGCCCCTGCCAGATGGCGGTGATCCGACCGACGAGCGACATCAGCTCGACGCGCATCGGGCGCTCGGCCCAGGCAGCCGCCGAGTCCTCCGGGACGTTGCGGGCCAGCGTCGCATCGACCTGCTGCGCGCGCTCGACGATGCGCGCGGCCGCCCCGCTCTCGCCCGCGTCCACCAAGCAGCGCGCGTAGAGGACCAGCGCGGGGAGCAGCGTCTCGTCGTCGTGGGTGCGCTCGGCGAGATCCACCGCGCGTCGGCAGGCGGCCAGGGGATCACGCCCCGCCGCACGCTCCAGGCGGGCCGCGACGTGCGCGATCTCGGCGGCGCGCTTGGGCGACGAGTCACCGGGCTCGATCCGCTCGAGCACGCGCGCCGCACCGCTGACGTCGCCGTCCTCCAGCGAGAGGCGAGCGAGCTCGAGCTGCACGTCGACCGTGCGCGCGTTGCCCAGACGCTGGAAGATCTCGAGCGCCGACTCGAACGCTGCGCGGGCCTGCTCGTGACGGCCCTCGGCAGCCTCGAGGCGGCCGCGCAGGCAGAGGCGCTCGCCCGTCACGGGCGCGCCCTGCCCAGGGACCCCGTGCTGCGTGCCGGCGACGTGGGCCGCGAGATCGCAGAACGCCCGGGCGCGGTGCCGGTCGCCGAGGCTCAGGTAGAGCTCGCCCAGGTTCGTCGCGACGCGCGCGAGCATCGCGCGGTTGCCGAGGCGGCGCAGGAGCGCCACGGCGACGTGGTAGTGCGTGAGCGCGCGCCGGTAGTCCCGCGCGAGGTGCGCCAGGACGGCGAGGTTCTCGGTGGCGATCGCGCGATCGCGCGTGTCACTCGCGCGGGTGGCGACCTCGATCGCCCGCTTGCAGGCCTCCTCGGCAGCGCCGAGATCGCGTCGGAGCAGCATCGCGACGCCGAGGTTGGTGTGCGCCTGCGCCTCCTGGTGCCCGAGGCCGGCGTGCGCCGCCTTCTTGCGGTTCTCCTCGAAGAGCAGCGCCGCCTCGGCCGGATCCTTCTGCGCGAGCGCGAGCTTGCCGAGCGTGTTGCGCGCGTGCAGCTCGATCCGCGTCGTGCCCGTCGCCTCGGCGAGCGCGAGCGCGCTCTTGGCCCACTCGCGCGCGCGGGCGTAGGCGCCGCGCTGGTAGTGCAGCTCGGCGAGCTGCGCCTCGACCTCGGCCAGCTCGGCCTTGCGGTGCAGGACGTCGCGCGGGTCCGTGCCGAGCCCGACCCGCCTCTCGGCGAGGTCGCGGGCGCGCCCGAGCGGCTCCTCGGCGGCGCCGAGATCCCCGAGCAGCGTGAGCAGGTAGCCGACCTGCCGCGCGGAGGCGGGGTCCTCGGGGCGCGCGCTCTCGACGAAGCGAGCGTGCGCGAGGGCCGCGCGGTAGTTACCGGCGACGCGGTACAGGTCGGCCAGCTCCTCGCGGATCACGAGCGGTACGCTGCCGTCGGTCGCGCCGAGCAGCTTCTCGAGCAGCGTCGCCGCCTCCGCGTGCGCGTGGCGGGCCGCCAGGGACGCGGCCGCGGCGATGCCCAGGTCCGCGGCGCGCGCGAAGTCACCCGTCGCGATCGCGTGACGCACGGCCTCCTCGAGCTCGAGCCGGTCGGCGCAGACGTCGACCGCGCGCGCATGGATCTCGTGACGCTGGGCCTCGCCGAGCAGCTGCGCGCACGCGTTGCGGTCGGTCTCACGCTCGAACGCGTACAGGATCTGCCCGTCGACGATGGAGCGCACGAGCAGGTCGCAGGGCGCGAGGTCGGCCCGTCCCGCGTGATCGCGCGAGACGCCCGCGATCGAGGCGAGCGTCTCGACGCTGGCGGGGCGGCCGAACACGGCCAGCGCGGCGACCAGGCTGCGGCCGGCGTCGGAGAGGCGGGCGAGCCGTCGCTCGACGCGCGCCTCCGGCGTCAGCGGGTCGGCCTCGAGCAAGAGATCGATGAGCTCGGGGTTGCCGCCGGTACGCGCGAGGATGCGCGCGATGGCCTCGTCCGACTGCACGTAGGCACGCACGCCCGCGGTGTCGAGCGCCCCGACGACGAGCTGACGCGTGGCGCCGTGGCGGCGAAGCTGCTCGAGCGCGTCGTGGTGCGTCGCCTCGACGTCGTCGCGCACGCTGGCCACCACGAGCGCGCGCACGGCGCCCGGCTCGGGATCTCGGCCGCTCGAGCCGAGCGTCACCGACCCGTCGAGCAGGAAGTGAACGAGATCGAGGGTCCCTCGATCCGCGCGCTCGAGGTGGTGGAGCAAGAGCACCGGCGGGCGCACCCGCGCCACCTCGCGCAGCAGCATCGAGACGGCGTCGAGGAAGCGCATGCGCTTCTCGAACGCCGCGATCTCCGGCGGCGCGCCCGAGGCGTCGCCCCCACGGGGCGTCCCGATCGCGGCGCCCGCGGCCGCCCGCCCGTGCAGCTCGAGCGCGGCCGAGTCGGTGCCACCGTGCTGGTGCCAGAGGCGATGACAGCCGGCGCGACAGCTCAGCCCCGAGAGGTCCGCCTGCGGCGCCACGCCGATCTCCTCGAGGAAGCGCAGCGCGCGCTCGACGATCTCGGCGAACGGACCGAACGCGCGCCCGGGCTCGCAGCGCCCCTCGAGCACGACGCCGCCCTCGAGCCGGACGCGGCCGCGGAGCTCGGCGAGCAGCCGCGACTTGCCGACGCCGCGGCCGCCCTCGACCAGGACGAGGCGATCGGCGCCCTGCTGCGTGGCGCGGTAGGCCTCCTCGAGGCGCGCGATCTCGCTCTCGCGTCCGGCGCACGCGGACTGCGGGCGCTCCGCGGAGAGCGGACCGTGGATCACACGCGACCCCTCGGTGCTCGACGCGCCTACCGACGCGGGAACGGACGATCCCAGAACCGACGGCTGCGCCATGAGCACTCCCGCGGCAGAACCCGGCAGGAGAGTCCCTCCCGGTGCGACGGAAAGGTACGGGGAGCCGAGCCCGCCTTCAAGGGGGTCCGCCCCGGCCGAGGCGCGCGCCACGTCGAGGAGCCGCAGGTGCGGTGGCCGCCGGGAAGACATGGTCTGCGTCGAGCAAGCGACGTTCCAGAGCCCGCCCGTCGAAACGGCCCAGAAAAACGGCCCAGTCGCCCATCCCCGTGCATCGGCTGACGGGCGCTCGAGCGATCCGGGCGCTCGGCGAGCGCCGGGTCAGCGGTACTCGGCGATGTCGATCGCGTACCGCTTCAGCCAGCGGTGGACCTGCATCCTCTCTTTCCCGAGCTCCCGGCCCACGGCGGCGATGTTTCCCTTGTGCCGGGCGAGGATCTCGCGGAGCTGGGCCTCGGTCGGCGGTCCCGCGGGCCGCGGCTTGGCCGTCGAACCGCCCGTCATGACGGGCGGCGGGCCCGGCCGCGTGGGCTCGCTCGGCGAGGGGGTCAGCATCGGCCCCGTGTTCGGCCCCTGCTTGCCGTGGGTGCGGAGCCCCTCCTGCAGCGCCTCCGGCAGGTGCTTGAGATCGAGCTCGCGGCCGTCCGAGAGCGCGACCGCCAGCTTGATGGCGCTCTCCAGCTCCCGGACGTTGTACGGCCAGGCGTAGTGGGCCAGCGCGAGCATGAATGGCAGCGTGACCGCCGCGTCCCCGCGGCCCGCCCGCCGCAGGAAGTAGAGGGCCAGCGGGTAGAGATCCTCGCGCCGCTCGCGGAGCGGCGGCAACCGAACCGAGAACTCCCGAAGTCGCGCGAGCAGGTCGCCGCGGAAGCGGCCCGCCGCCACCTCGGCCTCCAGGTCACGGTGCGTGGCCGCCACCACGCGAACGTCGACGCGCTCGGCGGCCGTGGCGCCGATCGGGAGCACCTCGCGCTCCTGCAGCACTCGCAGCAGCTTGGCCTGCGCCTCGAGCGGCATGTCGCCGATCTCGTCGAGGAAGAGCGTGCCGAGGTGCGCCGCTCGCACGAGGCCGGCCTTGTCCTGGCTCGCGCCCGTGAAGGCGCCCTTGCGGTAGCCGAAGAGCTCGCTCTCGATCAGGTTCGCGGGGAGCGCGGCGCAATTGATCGCCTGGAACGCGCCCTTGCGCTCGCTCGCGTCGTGGATCGTGCGCGCGAGCAGCTCCTTGCCCGTGCCGCTCTCGCCCGCGATCACGCACGCGAGGGGTGCCTTGGCGATCTTGTCGACGCGATCGAGCAAGATGTCGATCTGACAGCCACCGACGAGCTGGCTCTTGATGTGGTGATGGACCGGCCGCGAGGTCTCGATGACGGTCCCGTCGATGCGGTAGGCGCCGTACGCCAGGACCGCTCGCTGGGCATACCGGTAGAGGGAGTCGCCGACACGCACGACGTCGTGGTCGCGCAGCAGCTGCTCGCTCACGCGCAGGCCGTTGACCAGCGTGCCGTTGGTCGACCCCTCGTCGCGGATGGCATGCCCGCCGGGCACCCGCTCGATCTTGGCGTGATACCGGGAGACCGCCGCCTCCGGCACCGAGAGGGTGTTGTCGGGCTCGCGCCCGATGGTGGTGACGTCGCCCAGGAACGGGACGGCCGCCGCGAGCTGCCGGTGCAGGCGTGAGTAAACGAGCACGAGCCCGGCCGTCGCATCGAGCGTCGTGTCGAAGCGCGGGATGCCTTCGAGCGATGCGGTGGTCGCGACTCTCTGCGTGTTCATCGGCCCGCCAAGAGGATCGTACGGCTCGGCGGTTTCTGGTATAGCAGAGCCCACCTCGTTCCGGGCATGCCGTTCACCGCACTGGGAAGGCGGAGCCCTCGGACACCGTAGCTCGACACATGGAGCAGGAGACGGCGCGATGATGGGGATGTTGCGGATCTCGGCAGTGGTGTTGTTGGTCGGCTCGCTCGCGCTCGCGGGCAGCGGTTGCGGACGCCGTCGTGCGCGCGCTGCGGCACCGCCGCCGCCAGCGCCCACGACCGGGTCGTACGTGGTGGCCGGCGCCTATGACGCCCCCGCGGCGGACTACGTCTCGCAGCACATGCAGGTGCGCTACCAGCAGTACGCCTCGGACATGATCCCGAGCTCCTACCTCCAGCACGGCTACCTCTACGAGAGCCAGACCGAGGAGTTCTCGACGGTCTTCGAGGCCGGCTACTGCTACCGCGTCATCGGCGTGAGCGGCGAGACGATGGGCGACCTCGACCTGTTCATCGTGGACGAGAACGGCAACTCCATCGCACAGGACACCGGCGTCGAGAACTTCGCCGTGCTCGGCATGGGCTCCGACACGCTCTGCCCGCGCTGGACGGGTCCGTTCTACATCACCGCGCGCGCCTACCGCGGGTTCGGCGACTACGGCGTCCAGGTCTTCCGCACCCCCTGATCACCACAGGAGTGCTCGCAACGGAGGTCCCGGACGGGAGCGGGCGCAGCCCGCGGACGGGAGGGGCCGGAGGGGCGAGCCGACACAATTGCGTCGCCCGGCTTCGCCAGCACTGCCTCGTGATCAGAAAGCTCGATCGACGAGCGCCTTCGGCAGGATCTCGCTCGGCTCGCCCACGCTCGTGATCCAGAGCTGGTGCGCCGCCCGGGTCGCTGCGATGTGCAAGAGGTGGCGGCTCTCGTCGTTGACCGGGTAGCTCGCGCGCGTCGCCTCGAGGAGCACGACGTAGTCGAACTCGAGGCCCTTCACCTGCCGCACGTCGGTGACGTCGATGCCCGCCTTGAACGGGAAGTCCTGCTCGGCGATGCGGCGCAGGTGGGGCACCTCGCTCGTCACCAGGCCCTTGAAGTAGAGGTCCGCCTGCTCCGGGTAGCGGGCGACGAGCGCGATGGACGCGCGCGGCTCGGCCTGCATCAGCTCTCTCAGCGCCTCACCCAGGAACCCGACGGCCTCGCCCGAGTGCGCGAAGCGGAAGAGCTCCACCGGCGCGCCCCCGCGGATCGCGTGACCGCCGTCCTTCATGGCGAGCGGGCCGAGCACGTCCTGCGCGAGCTCGATGATCGGGTGCGTCGAGCGGTACTGGACCTTCAGGGGCTCGACCTCGAGCGCCGGGTAGGTGTCCTCGGGCGCACCCGGACGGCGCGGCCGGATCGCGTCGAGGAGCTGGGGCCACCCCTCGAAGCCGTTGTCCATGTGGAGGCGCTGCGCGGTGTCACCGGCGAGCGTGACGCTGCGCGCCTTGCTCGAGGTGCCCATCACGACCGCGAGCTCGACGGGGGAGAGATCCTGCGCCTCGTCCACGAGGATGTGCTCGTAGCGCAGGCGCTCGGCGGGCTTGCCCTTCTGAGGCCGCCCGTGGATGAGCGGGCCGCGCATGCGCTGGGTGATCCTCAGCAGGAGCGCGTCGTCCTCGCGATCGAGGCGCGGCGGCTCGACCTCGGCCGCGCCGTCGATGCCGACGCTGCGATCGTCGTCGTCGTCGTCCGCCTCGCCGTCGTCGTCGCTCGCCCTGCGGCGCGCGACCAGCTTGGCGCGCGGGGTGTCCTGATCGATCGCGAGCTCGCGGTCCTCCTCGCTCCGCTCGCGCTCCTCGCCGGCGGCGGGCGGGCGCTGCGAGCTCCGGTCCACGGCGCGATCGCCCTCGCCGTCCTCGCGCCGCGCCTCGAGCTCGGCCAGGACCATGCTGCAGCGCTCGGCGCACCACGCGAGCGCCGTGCGCATGTCCTCGTCGTCGAGGACGCCCTGCGCGTGCTCGCCGAAGGCGGCGCGCAGCGCCGGCTCGTCCGTGAGGATCTCGGCCCAGGCGGACGACACGTCGAGCAGGTCGCGCCGCGCGGCCGTCACCGTGCGCTCGATCGCGTGACGCAGCGCCACCGAGCGTGGGGCCGGCCGCGTCGAGGAGACGCTCTGCCCTCGGTCGAGGGCCGCGAGCTCGGCGTCCGCGCCATCGCCGGAGGGCGACGCCCAGGCGCGCAGTCGATGCAGGCGCATGGCGAGGGGCGCCTTCTCCTGGTCGCGCCAGAACGCGAGGGCGTCCTCCCGCGCGTCGATCTTCTCGAGGGAGGTCCGCAACATCGCCTCGACGCGCTCGGTCACCTTGGCGACGTGCGCGTCGATCACGCGCAGCATCACGGGGTGCTTCTTGAGGCGCGTCACGGGCCCGGGCGTGTCGTTCGTGTACTCGGTCGGCAGCCCACGCAGGTGCTGCATGCGCAGCTTCGCCGCCCAGCGCTCGAACGTCACCACGCCCACGCCGTGCACGCCGAGCGCCGGCAGCACCTTGCCGATGTAGCGGACGAGCGCGTCGTTGAAGACCATGACGAGCATCTTGTCGGCGCGGAAGCGCTTCGGATCCTGGAAGGCCAGGTACGCGAGGCGATGCAGGCCGATGGTGGTCTTGCCGCTCCCGGCGCCGCCCTGGATCACGACGAGCCCGGCGTCGCTGCGCGTGATCAGCTCGAACTGGCGGGCGTCGATGAGCGCGGTGATCTCGGGGAGGAACTTCTCGTCGCGGCCGTCGTCGACGCGGACGCCGAGGCGCCCCGGGCGGTGGTCGTCGGTGCTCGGCTTGTGGTGGCCCTCCGGGCGCATCGCGGCGCCCTGGCCGCCGTGGAGGCGCGCGCTCTCGCCCGCGCGGCGCCACGTGCCCTCGTTGTTCCGGACGAAGATGCCCTGTGGCGAGCCGATGCGCCGGAGCTGCCCGCCGCCGATGGCGACGCTGCGACGCGTGATGATCTCGCCCAGCACCTCGCGGCCGCCGAAGCGCTCCTCGTACTCGTCGCCCTCTT
Source organism: Sandaracinaceae bacterium (assembly GCA_044220955.1). Classification (GTDB taxonomy): domain Bacteria; phylum Myxococcota_A; class Polyangia; order Polyangiales; family Sandaracinaceae; genus JBBSAT01. Next base: position 26,580 of record JBGAQA010000059.1, on the reverse strand, counting down.
CGTAGCGGTAGTACAGGCGCGAGACGGGCGCGTCGCGCCAGTCCACGATGCGCACGTTGGTGCGCGGGTCGAGGTACGTCGCCTTGCCGATCAGCACCTCGCGGCGGCGATCGTTCTCCTCGAGCACCATGCGCCCGAAGTAGGGCGAGAGCGGATCGACCGCGCCCTCGACGACCTTGCCGCGGCGCGCCGCGACCTCGGTCAGGCGCTCCATCTCCTCGATGAGCGGGGGCACGTCCTCGAGGCGCGCCTCCTGGATCTGGTCGCGCAGCGAGAGCATCTCGGCGTCGTAGTCGAGGCCCTCGTCGGCGGACGCGACCGTGAGCTTGCGCGCGGCGAGGTGCTTCTGGATTCGCCCGAGCGAGCGCTCTTCCTCCGCGACGATGCGCGCTTGCTCGCCCTCGGGCGTGCCGTCGGTGTGCAGCCCGACGCTGCGGCGGTCGATGCCGCCGCTCGGAGTGAAGGCGATGCTCATGCCTTCTCCCCGGAGATCACGCGCTTGATCGCGTACACGCCCTTCGCCTCGGCGATCGGCTCGACGTCACCGTCGTGCGTGAGGACGATGTTCACGACGCCGACGCGGTTGCCGACGCGCAGCACGCGCCCCGTCGCGACGAGCGTCTCGGCGCGACCGGGCCGCAGGTAGTCGACGCGCAGGTCGATCGTGGAGACGCGATCCTGGGGCCCGACGGTCGTCCACACGGCCGCGCCGCCGCACGTGTCGGCGAGCGCCGAGACCACGCCTCCGTGGAGCGCAGGGCGCTCGCGGTCCCCGATGAGCTCGGGGCGGAACGGGATCTCGAGCACCGCCAGCCCGGACGCGACCTCGCGCACGCGCAGGCCGAGCACCCGGTTGAACGGGATGTGCTCGTCCATGAGCGCGCGCACGAACGTGAGACGCGACGCGTCCTCGGCGCCGGCCACGTGCCGCTGTGGTTCTGCCGCCATGAAAAGCGGGTGGTGGTAGCACGGGCACACACACGGGCAACGCCGCCAGCTCCTAGAAGAAGCACCATCCTTCGCCGCGGTACGTGGGCGTCCGGGCGAGGATCTGGCCGCGGGAGAAGTGGACGTGCTCGCGGAAGCGCTCGGCAATCTCGCCTGATTTCGCGGGTCTGAACAGGACCGGCTCGCCGACCGCAGGGACGTGGGAGGCCCGCGAGACGTCGAGGGGCGTCTGGACCTCGCCAGCGCCCTCGCGGGCCACGTACACGAGCCCTTCGGGCAGGACGGGGACGGGAAGCCGGTCCATGCCGGGCGCGCCGGACGCGACGTATCCGCCCCCGCGGCAGGTCACGTGCCCGAGGTCCGGGACGCGGCAGGTCTCGAGCGCGATGAAGAGCGCGGGGTCGTAGCGGTCGGCGTCGAAGTGATCGAAGAGGTGCGCGCACAGCAGGCCCGAGCCGATGGTGCCCTCGGTGACCGCGGGGTCGCCGAGCGTCGCGGTGACGCTGCCACTGCCGCCTCCGTTGACGACGGAGGGCAGGAGCGAGGCGCGCCGGAGTGCCTCCACCGTCTCGCCGCGGAGCGAGAGGACGCGCGGCCACGCGGCGCGCTTGAACGCGCGCATCGCGATGGAGTCGGGCACGCCGGCGACGTGCGCCTCGTAGCCCATCAGCGCGGCCAGCTCCAGCGAGGGGCGGGTCGCGATCGAGCGCGCGAGCTCGACGACGGCGGCGGGCGTGCGCAGGGGGCTCCGCCGGGGTCCGAGGTGAACGTCACGGCCCGCGAGCGGGCGGTAGGACACGTCGAGCTCGATCGCGACCTTGAGCTTCACCCCGCGCGCGGTGGCGACGCTCTCTAGCACCTCGACGTGCGCGAGCTCGTCCACCATGAGCGTGACCGCGCGCGGCGCGCGGAGCGCCACGGCCTCGATCGCGCGGCGGTCCACGCTCGGGTACGCGACGACGATGTCCTCGAAGCCGCGACCGGCGAGGAGCACGGCCTCGTCGATGGAGAACGCGAGCAGCCCGCGCAGGTGCGGCGCCCCGAGCTCGAGCGCGCGCTCGATCAGCGCGACGCTACGGACGGACTTGGTGGCGAGGCGGAGCGGCTTGCCGGCGAGGGAGCCCTTCTCCGCGGTCGCGCGCACGTTGCGGTCGAACGCGTCCCGGTCGACGAGCAGCGCGGGGAGCGACTCGTCCTTCAACATCGCGCGCGCGGCGTCCCACGAGAGCATGAGGCGGAGCATAGCTCGCTCTCGCTCTCGCTCTCGCTCTCGCTCTCGCTCTCGACCTCGCCCTCGCCCTCGCCCTCGCCCTCGACCTCGACCTCGACCTCGACCTCGACCTCGCCCTCGCCCTCGCCCTCGCCCTCGCCCTCGCCCTCGACCTCGCTCTCGACCTCGCCCTCGACCTCGACCTCGACCTCGCCCTCGCTCTCGCCCTCGTAGTAGGGTCGCACCCATGTCGGCCAAGGTCGCGGTGCTCGGCTCGGGCTCCTGGGGAACGGCGCTGGCGAAGAGCCTCGGCGACGCCGGCAACGAGGTTCGGCTCTGGGCTCGACGCGCCGAGCAGTCGGCGGCGATCGAGCGGGCGCGTGAGAACGCCGAGTACCTGCCGGGAATCCCCCTGCCCGCCACGCTGCGCGCCACGCACGATCTCGAGGCGGCGCTCGACGGCGTGGACATGGTGCTCTCGGCCGTGCCGACGCACGGCCTGCGCGAGAACCTCGAGCTCGCGGCGAAGTGGTTCCCGAAGGGCGCGCCGATCCTCTCGGCGACGAAGGGCATCGAGAACGGAACGCTGAAGCTCGTGTGCGGGATCTTCGAGGACTGCTTGCCCGCGGACCAGCACGAGCAGCTGACGTACCTCGGCGGCCCGAGCTTCGCGAAGGAGGTCGCGCAGGGGATGCCGACGGCGGTCGTCGTCGCGGGCAAGAGCCACTCGGTCACCGCGAAGGTACAGCACGTCCTCGCGACCGAGCGCCTGCGCGTCTACACGACCGACGACGTGATCGGGATCGAGCTCGGCGGCTCGCTCAAGAACGTGATGGCGATCGCCGCCGGCGTGGGCGACGGCCTCGGCTTCGGCCACAACACGCGCGCGGCCATCGTCACGCGCGGCCTCGCGGAGCTCTCGCGCCTCGCCATCAAGCTGGGCGCGCACCCGATGACGCTCGCCGGGCTCGGCGGGATCGGCGATCTGCTGCTGACCTGCACCGGCGATCTCTCCCGTAACCGCAAGGTCGGCCTCGAGCTCGGCAAGGGCCGCAGGCTCGACGAGATCCTCAAGGGCATGAACCAGGTGGCCGAGGGCGTGCGGACGACCAAGAGCGCCCACGCCCTGTCCCGACGCGAGGCGGTCGAGATGCCCATCGTCGATGCCGTGTACCGGATCCTCTACGAGGACATGAACGCGCGCGACGCGGTGTTCGGCCTCATGACGCGGCCGCAGCGGCACGAGCGCGACTGAAGAGATCGATGGGACCCGCGGGACGTCGGATCGAGCGATGAGGACACTCGCGACCTTCCTGGTGCTCGGCCTCGCGGGCTGCAGCGCGGCGGCTGCCCAGACCGGCGGCTGCCGCCGCGACGCCGACTGCACGCTGATCGACGTGTGCGGCTGCGAGTGCCGCGCGGTGCTCGGGCCCGAGCCGCCCCCGGCCGCGTGCAGCGAGGCCTGTCCCGGCCACCCGTGCGTGGGCCACCGCGCCGCGTGCGCCGGCGGGACCTGCGTGATGCGCTGAGCCGCCTCTGAGGCCGCGCTCTCGCTCACCCGCCGAACGATCCGCCCCTGCCCGCTCCCGCGACGAACCTCGCCACCGCCTCGCCGAGCTCCGGCGCCGCGAGCGAGCGCAGGCCGTGGTCGAGCTCGTTCTCCATCGCCGCCTGGAACTCGCGGTCCATCGACTCGTAGACCGAAGCGCGGTCCTCGAGCACGCACGTCCACGGGAACGCCGCGATGCTTCGCGCTAGCTGCTCCGCGTGCGCGCGCGCCGTGCCGTCGGGCACCACGCGGCTGACCAGGCCCATCGCGAGCGCCTCGCTCGCCGACACCGCACGGCCCGTGAGCACCAGGTCGAGCGCGCGACCGAGGCCGACGACACGCGGCAAGCGCACCGTGCCTCCGTCGATCAAGGGCACGCCCCAGCGCCGGCAGAAGACACCGAGCACGGCGCTCTGCTCCACCACGCGCAGGTCGCAGAAGAGCGCGAGCTCGAGGCCGCCCGCGACCGCGTGCCCCGCGATCGACGCGATCACCGGCTTGCTCGGCTGCATGCGCGTGCACCCGAGGGGCCCGTCGCCGCCGCGCTCGACGCGGTTGGGCCGCCCCTTCGCGATGGCGCCCAGATCCGCCCCGGCGCAGAAGGTGCCGTGATCACCGTGCACCACGGCGACGCGCAGCGCCTCGCTCGCCTCGAAGTCCCGCACCGCCCGCGCGAGCGCCTCGGCCGTGTCGCGGTCGATCGCGTTCCTCACCCGCGGTCGATCGAGGATGATCGTCGCGATCGCCCCGTCGAGCTCGACGCGAACGCTCACCCCGGCCCCTCCAGCTCGACCTCGATACCGTCGCCGAGGACGGCCTTCGAGCGTGCGACGAAGGGCGCGAGCTCGGCGAGCGTCGCGCTGCGGACCTTCGTCCCCGACACCAGCGTCCCGTTGGTCGAGCCCGCGTCGTAGAGCCAGATCGTGCCCCCGTCGTCGAGCAAGACCACCGCGTGGACGCGCGAGATCTGAATCGTCATCACGGCCCTGAGCCCCTGGTCCATGCACTTGTCGGCGCGACCGACGAGGACACCGCGGCGCAGATCCTCCTCGCGGAGCGCGACCCGCGCCACCTGCCCGGCGCGCCGCCCGAGGAGCGTCGCGAGGACGGGTCCCACGGAGGGCGCGTCCGACGCCTCGACGAGCGTGATCGGGCGCGGCAGGTTGGTGATGAGCGTGCTGCGGCGCCCCGATCGATACGGGCCACCGTCGTGGCCGACCTGGGTCGAGAGGTTGCGCTGCGACGCCTCGGATGCGCTCTCCGTGTCCACGCTCTGCATCGACGGCAGCGTCGCGGGTGGAGGATCGCAGCCGGGACCGACGGGGAAGCCGCCGAGCACGTAGGTGCCGAGGCGCACGGCGAAGGGCCCGTCCACCGCGAGCGAGCGCGACGGCCGATCGGTCGTGGCGTACATCGGCATCGCGGCCCGAAGATCGACGAGGCGCAGCCGCGCCTCGCCGCGACGCGCGGGCACGACGAGGAGGTGGCGGAGCGAGAGGTCGGCATCGCTCGGGAGAACGACGTCCGCGCGCGTGTGCCTGCCCACCACGAGGTGCTGCCCCGCGCCGAGCGGGAAGTCCCGAAACCCGTTCTCGTCGCGCCGGCTCCAGAAGAGTCGAAACGCCACGGCGCGTGGATCGCGCGGAGGCATCGCTCCCAGCCCCGGCACCACGCTCGCCCAGACGCGCGCGAGCTCGCCGATCGCGAGGCGCGGCCCCGGCTCGGTCGCGGTCGGGCCCGTGTTGGCGTTGCTCTCGCTCACGGGCCGAGCGTACACGCGCGCCCGTCCTTTCGGGCGGCTCGCGAGTGCGCCCGGACCGGCCCTCGGCTACGACAGGGCCTTGAGCCCACCGCCCCCGAGGACGTCGCGCCGGCGCTGGCAGACCTTCGCCGAGGTCGGCGTCGTGCTCACGATCCTGCTGGCCGTGCGCTACGGGCAGACGAGCGGGCTGCCGACGGGACCCATCCCCGAGGCCGCCCTCACCTCGCTCGACGGCGCGCCGCTGGATCTCGGAGCCCACGCGCGCGGCTACGTCGTGCACTTCTTCGCCACGTGGTGCGGCGTCTGCCGTGCGGAGGAGGGCAACGTCTCTGCGCTGGCTCGCGACCACGACCTGATCGCCATCGCGTCGCAGTCGGGCGGCGCGGCGCCCGTGCGCTCCTACGCCGAGGGTGTCGGGCTCGACCCGGGGCGTGTCGCGCTCGATCCCGACGGGACGCTCGCCCATCGCTTCGGCGTGCGCGCCTTCCCGACGACGTTCTACGTCGGCAGTGACGGTGCGATCCGCACGGCCGAGGTCGGCTACACGACCGAGCTGGGAATGCGGCTGCGTGCGTGGTGGGCCGAGTAGCCGATCGCAGGGTCTATTCGACCGGGTCGGACCGGTACACGATCGCGCCGACGTCGTCGCCGAGCTGCGGGAGGTGGATGACCCCGTAGCAGTACCAGCGACCGAACTGGTTCTGCTCGCCGCAGAAGCCTCCCTCGCTGCGCGCGAACCCGGCGGCCCGCGCCGCGCCGCTCGGGACGATGGTGTCGAGCGTGGACGGCGTGCCGTGGTGGTACAGGTCGTCGCCGCGGAACATGTAGAGCCAGAAGATCGCGCCCGCCGTCGTCTCGCCCTCGGCCTGGATCTGGCGCGTGATGCGCTGGGCCGTGCGCCAGAGCGGCGTGCCGGCGATGATGGCGCCGACGATGCGACCGTCCACGCGCGCGGGCGCCACGTAGACGACCGACACGGACGGCGCTTCGGGCGGACCGGCGTCCACCTCGGCCTGGCCCTCCGCGGCCGGGGGCGGAGCGGCCGGCTGGAACTCGACGAGCCGGTAGCTCGCCGTCCCGTCGGTCAGCGCCGCGTGCACGTGGGGGAAGAGCGCGCCGACGTCGAGCCCGCGCATCGGGTCGGGCTCGATGTCGCGGCAGATCACGTGGCCGTCCGCGTCCACGGCAGCGACGAAGCTGATCGGCGAGATCATCAGCTCGGGGATGCCGCGCGGAGGCTCGCGGATCCGGTGCTGGATCGCCCAGCGCAGATCACGCTCGCGCCGAGCTGGATCGTCGAGGTTCGCTTCGAACCCGGGCGCGGTCAGCTCGGCCGCCTGGGTCACACCGCTCATCGCACGACTGAGATCCTCGTCGACGAGCGCGCGGACGCGCGGCACGTGCTGTCGGATGATCACCTCGCACGCGTGGTGTGCGCCGTCCTCGCAGGACGCGAGCAGCAGCGCCAAGCACGCGGCCAGGGACAGCGGGATCGCTCGGGTCTTCGGGGAGCTCATCGCACGCACGCTACTCCTTCGTCGCGCACCGCCTCAAGGGCTCGCTGGCGCGCAGTTCTCCGACCTCGAGGAGCCGCTCCGGTTCCCGGGATGGTAACGTCGAGCGCTTGAAGCTCCCGCCCGACCTCGGCTCGGCCATCCTGGCCGGGAAATACCGCGTCATCGGCCCCGTGAGCGCCGGCCCGTCCGGCCCGGTGCAGGACGGAGTCGCGCGCCTCTACGCCGAGCACGCCAGCATCCAGCGCGACGTCGAGGTGAAGGTCCTCGTCGAGCCGACGGAGGCCAACCGCGCGCGTCTGCTGCGCGAGGCCCGCGCCCTCGGCCAGGTCGCCCATCCCTCGATGCGCAGCGTGCTCGACTCCGGTCAGGACGCCGCCGGGCGCCCGTTCGTCGTCTACGAGGCGCTCGACGGCGAGACGCTCGCCGAGCGGATGTCGCGCCACCCGAACGGGCTCGAGACCGAGGCCGCCGCGACGATCGCGATGCAGATCCTGGAGGCGCTGCGCGCGCTGCACCGCACGCAGGTGATCGCGCGGGGGCTCTCACCCGACACCATCGTCCTGGTGCGCACCCAGTCCGGCGAGGTCGCCAAGATCGCGTCCCTCGATCGTGCCGCCTTCCTCGGCGATGCCGCGCCGATCGAGCCGGTTCGCTTCTCCCCCTGGGCAGCGCCGGAGGCCAGGCGCAGCGACGGACAGGCGGGCGCCGAGGCCGACGTGTACTCGGCGGGCGTGATGCTGCGTCACCTGCTCACCGGGCGCGCCCAGGAGGGCGGCGTGCTCCCCGACACCGCGGCCCGCGCCATCGAGCGGGCCACCGAGGAGGACCCCGAGGAGCGCTTCCCGACGGTCGAGGTGCTGATGAGCTGCGTCGCGCTGCTCCTGCCGACCGCCGAGCGCCCGCCCCGCGAACGCATGCAGGTGCCGAAGGACTCGCTCGCGGCCGACATCCAGTGGCTCGCGCTGCGCCGCAAGACGCGGCACGGGACCATGGACGCGGCGCCCACCGACGCGCGCGTACACCTGATGGCCGCCCTGGTCACGATCGAGGCCGTGTACCGCCGGCTCGGCGAGCACGAGTGGTCGCGGCTGGTCGAGGCCGTGCCGACGGTGGAGGAGCTCTTGCCGGGCGCCGGCCGCACGTCGGAGAACCTCCGCACCGGTGTCCCCGCGGCGCTGCTCGGCACGATCCTCGAGCGGACCGACGCGCTCGCCGGCAACGGGGACCTGGCGCTGCTCTCGGAGATCGGCGCCTCCATCGCCCAGCGCTCGCTGCGCCGGCTCTGCCCCGATCTGCCCGCCGCGCTGACCCCCGGCGCGCTCGTCGACGGCTTCCCCTACCTCTGGTCGAGGCTCTCGCGCGACGGCGAGGGGCAGATCCTCGATCGCGCGTCCGGAGAGGCGAAGCTGGCGATCGAAGGCACGACGCCGCCGCTCGAGGTGCTGGGCCTGACGGCCGCGATCCTGCGCGGCGCCTTGCTCGAGGGGGGCGGACGGCCGGTGAGCGTCACGATCCTGGCCTGCGCCGCGCTCGGCGACCGCCGGGACCTGCTCCTGGCCCGCTGGGTGCCCCGCGCCTCGATCCCTCCACGAGCGTGACCGTGCCGCGCACGCCGTAGTAGTCTCGCGCAGGGGTTTCCCCGCGCATTCCATGGTCGAGCTGGCCGGCCGAACTCTGCTTTCCAAGTACCGGATCGAGCGCCTGCTCGGTCAGGGCGGGATGGGCTCGGTCTGGCAGGGCGTCCACGTGCTGACCGGACGCAAGATCGCGATCAAGGTGCTCGACGAGCGCTTCCTGTCGAACCTCAACGTCGTGCAGCGCTTCGGCCGCGAGGCGCGCGCGGCCAGCGCCATCCGCCACGACGGCATCGTCGAGGTCCTCGACCTCGACCAGACCGAGGAGGGGATTCCCTTCCTCGTCATGGAGTTCCTGGAGGGCGAGCTCCTCTCGCGCCGGATCGACCGCCGCGGAAAGCTGCCGCACGACGAGGTGGTGAAATTCGGCACGCTGCTGCTCGACGCGCTGACGGCTGCGCACCAGGCGGGCGTGGTCCACCGCGATCTCAAGCCCGACAACATCTTCCTGGTGCCCGCGGGTCGCAAGGGCGAGATCGTGAAGATCCTCGACTTCGGGATCTCGTCCAAGCACGACGAGACGCAGGCGAAGCTCACCGTCACCGGCTCGGTGCTCGGGACGCCGCACTACATGTCGCCCGAGCAAGCGCTCGGCGAGGCCGAGCTGGATCAGCGCGTGGACATCTACGGCGCGGCGATCGTCTTCTACGAGTGCGCGGTGGGCGACGTGCCCTTCGACGCGGCGAACTACAACAAGCTGCTGCGCGTGATCCTCGACGACGACGCCGTCCCGCCCCGGCAGCGCGGGGCGGACATCAGCGAGGCGCTCGAGCAGGTGATCCTCAAGGGCATGGCCAAGAACCGGAACGACCGGTGGTCGACGGCCCAGGAGTTCCTCGCGGCGTGGAGGGAGGCTGCGGCCGGCCGGTCGGTGGTGCGACTGGCGCGCGCGGCGTCGGCCGGCGGCGACGAGAGCGTGGTCGCGCGCTGGGAGTCGGCCGGGCTGGGCTCGGGGACCGGCCCGGCGACGGGGCCGCGGGCGCTCGGGCCCGCCGCTTCCCCGGAAGCGCGCGTACGCTCGGACCGGCCCCCTCCGAGCGAGGCGGCCGCGAAGAAGCCGAGGGTGAGCGCCGTCGTGGCGCGGGGCATCGGGGGCGGGCTCGACGACTTCGAGAGCGGCGGGGCCTCGGGTGCGCTCGAGCTCGACGAGAGCGCGATCGCGAGCACGCGCGCGAGCGTGTCGCACCACCGCCTTCCGAGCCCTTACGCGCAGCGCACGAGCACCCCGCCGCCGGCCGCGTCGAGCCCGGGGACCGTCGCCGCGCCCGCCCCGAGCGGGAACACCGGCCGGCACCAGGCCCCGCCGCCCGCGCCCGCGCCGACGCCGCCCGACCCGGCGCCGGCGGCGCCCGCCGTCCGCGAGCCCCCGTGGTGGCAGCCCTGGGCGATCCGTGGCGGCATCGCGCTCGCGGTCTTCCTGGTGCTGGTCTTCGGGCTCCGCTGGCTCGTCCGCGGCGGCGCCGAGGACGCGAGCGAGGGGCCGACGACGGCGGTGGTCGACGAGCCGGTCGTCGACACCCACACCGGCCCCGAGTGGGTGCTGATCGAGATCGACGGGCTGCCGCCGGGCGCGCGTGTGCGCCTCGACGGCCTCCCGGGCGCCACCCTCCCCTTGCGCGTGCGCCGCGGCAGCCACCACGTCGTCGACGTGTCGGCGCCCGGCTACGTGGACCGCCACTTCGAGGTGGACGGCACGAGCAGCCAGCGCGTACGCGCGAACATGGTGCCGGAGATCGGCACGACGCAGCGGCAGTAGCCGGCGTCCTCAGCCGACCGCCGGCGTGACCTTCGCGACCGCTTCCTCGCGCTCCTGCGCCGTCGGCAGGCGGAGCACCGAGCCGTCGAGCGCACCGCGGGCCTCCTCGCCGTGCAGGTTCACGTCGAGACCCTCGCTCTCCGCGTCAGGCTCGACGCGCAGGCCGACGAGCTTGTCGACGAGCTTGAGGAGGACGAAGCTCATCACGCCCGCGTACGCGAGCGTCACTCCGATCGCCACGAGGTTCTCCACGAACAGGTGCACGCCGCCGTGGATCAGGCCGTCCGCTCCGGCCGGGTTCCACGCCACCGACGCGAGCACGCCCGTGAGCACCGCGCCGAGCGCGCCGCCGATGCCGTGCACGCCGAACGCGTCGAGCGCGTCGTCGTACCCGAAGCGGCCCTTGACCTGCACGCCGGCGTAGCAGACGCCGCCCGCGGCGATGCCGATCGCGATCGACTCGACCGGACCGACGAACCCAGCCGCCGGCGTGATCGCGACCAGACCCGCCACCAGGCCCGACGCACAGCCGAGCGCCGAGGGCTTGCCGTGGCGCATCCACTCGATGCAGGCCCAGGCGACCGCGCCAGCCGCGGCGGCGACGTGCGTGTTGACGAGCGCGAGCGCCGCCAGGCCGTTGGCCGCGAGCGCGCTGCCGGCGTTGAACCCGAACCAGCCGAACCAGAGCAGGCCCGCGCCGAGCATCGTCATCGTCAGGTCGTGGGGCAGCATCCGGCGCTGCGGATAGCCGAGCCGCTTGCCGACGAGGATCGCGCAGACGAGCGCGCTGATGCCCGACGAGGCGTGGACGACCGTGCCGCCCGCGAAGTCGAGCGCGCCACGCTCGAAGAGCCATCCCCCCGCGTTCCACACCCAGTGGCAGAGAGGGTCGTACACGAGCGTCGACCAGAGCAGCGTGAACAGAACGTACGCGGAGAACTTCATCCGCTCCGCGAACGCGCCCGCGATGAGCGCCGGGGTGATGATCGCGAACATCAGCTGGTACCCGCAGAAGATCAGGTGCGGGATGCTTCCGTGCGCCTCGAGCCCGACGCCGCGCAGCAGCGCGAAGTCCATGTTCCCGATGACGCCGCCGATGGAGGGCCCGAAGCAGAGGGAGTACCCGACGAGCACCCACTGCAAGGTCACGATGCCCAGCGCGAAGAAGCAGTGCATGAACGTGGAGAGCACGTTCTTCTGCCGCACGAGGCCGCCGTAGAAGAGCGCGAGCGCAGGCGTCATCAGCATGACGAGCGCGGTGCAGACCAGGACCCACGAGGTATCGGCGCCGTTGATCGAATCCATGGGCGCGGACGCTAGAAGGCCGGTGTTTCGGCCGAGTTTCGGCGCCGAAACTTGTTCGCTCGGTCGAGGCGCCCCCCTTCGCGGGCCCGCCGCGCGTGGGCGAAAGGAGCGCGGCGACTCGAGGCCGGCCGCTCAGGCGCCGACGGCGAGCGCGGCGGCGCGGAGGTGCGGCGAGCCCTCGCCGCTCGCCTCGGCCTCCCGGATCGCGAGCACGACGCGCTCGTTGAGCGGCGCGGCCAGCCCGTGCGCGCGTCCCGCACGCACGACCACGCCGTTGAGCGCGTCGATCTCGGTCGGGCGGCGCTGCGCGAGATCGTCGGCCATCGACGATCTCGCCTCGGGGTCGATCCGGAGCATCGCGGCGGCGGCGCGCTCGAACAGGAAGTCCGGCGCCGGCAAGAGCCGCGCGGCGAGCGGCGGGTAGAGCGTGCCGAGGCGCACCGGGCGCAGCCCCTGCGCACGCATCACCGCCAGTCCCTCGTCCATCATCGCCGCCATCAGCCGCCGGTACGCGCGATCGCGCAGCTGGGTGCGCAGGGGCAGCCCCGAGAGCGCGTTGAGCGCGTTGTTCAGGTTGAAGAGCAGCTTGGTCCAGAGCACGCGCGCGATCTCGCGTGACTCGAGCGTCGTCAGGCCCGCCGCCTGCATCGCCAGCGCGAGCCGGGGCACGCCGCCCCGCGTGAACACCTCCTCGCCCGGCGCCATCCGCTCCAGCACGATCGGGCCGCTCGTCGCGCGCCGGAGCCGCGTCGGCTCGCGAAAGACCACGTTGTACGCGACCATCCCCCCGTAGCCGCGGCGGGCGCCGAGCACGTCGCGCAGGATCGACGGGCCGTCGACGCCGTTCTGCAGGCTCACGACCGCGACGTGCCCGGGGAGGTGCTGCGCCAGCGCGAGCGCCCCTTCCCGGGTCCCGAGCGACTTCGTCGTGAGGAGCACGACGTCGCGATCGGCGAGCGCGCGCGCGTCGCCCGCGAGGGCCAGCCGGCCGGGCGGCACGTGGCGCGGCGCCCTTTCCTCCAGATCCTCCAGCGTGAGCCCGCGCTGGGCGATCGGATCGAGCACCCGAGGCCGCCCCACGAGCGTCACGTCGCAGCCCGACGCCGCGAGGCGCCCGCCCACGAACGTGCCGATCGCACCGGCGCCGAAGACGCCGACCCGCAGCGGCGTCTTCATCGCGGGCAGGAGTCGATGATGGCCTCGATCTGCATGCCGAGCCGTGCGCGCTCGCAGGCCTCCCCGTGCAGCTCGAGCTCGCCGCGGGCGCGATCGACCCAGGTCCAGCCGTTCATCGGGTCGGCGGCCACCGCGCTGCCGTCGATGGCGATCGAGAACCGGGTGTCGTCGGGCGGCAGCGATGGCGTGACGAAGCCGCACGCCGAGATGCTCTCCGTGATGTCCGTGAGCGCGCTGTGCAGATCCTCGGCGGAACGCACCGAGTAGAACGCCCGCTCGCCGGGGACGGTCCGCGGTCGGCCGCCCGCCCGGGCCATCAGGTCGAGCGTGTCGACGAAGTCGGGCCCCTCGATGCCGACGACGTAGGTGGGGATGCCCTCGTCCACGAAGAGGTGACGCAGCACGTTCACCGTGCGCGTGTCGTCGAGGCAAGAGAAGACGCCCGGCGACGGGTTCGTGCACGCCATGCCGGGCGAGGTGCAGATGCACGTGCGGGCGTCGAGACCGGCGTTGCAGTTGGGCGCGCCATCGGTCGCGAGCAGGAGGAAGCGCCGCGGCGCGCCGGGCGAGAAGCCGCCCGCGGCCACGTCCAGCGCGACCGCCGTGGGCGTGCCGCCGTTCGGGTCGGTGGTGGTGAAGAGCGAGAGGATCGCCGGGCGCGTGGCAGGACCCGGGAGCACGTCGACCGGGCCGGTCCCCGAGCACGCGACGGCCGGCGGGGGCATCGGGATGGTGATGGGATCCGGGTAGAACTTGGCGCCGACGAGCACGCGCGGGTCGAGCGTGCCCAGCGCGTCGGTCAGCGCATCACGCAGGATCGTCCAGCGCCAGAGATCCACCGGCTGCTCGGGCTCGCCCGCGATCGTGAGTCGCATCGAGGCCGAGCGGTCGATGACCAGCATCATCTCCGCCGTCTCGGGCGTGAGCGGGAAGTGCCCCGGCACGCACATCGGCGCGTCGAAGCCCGCGTCGGTCGGCGCCGCGTCGACGCCGGTGTCGGGGCGGGCCGCGTCGAGGTGGTACTCGGGGATCTCGAGGCCCGTCTTGGCGCCGCAGCCGACGAGGGCGAGGAGGCAGACGAGGGGGCCGGCGCGCATCACGACCCGGAGCTTAGCGCGCGATCGACTCGCGGTGCTCGCGGGCATAGCGGACGTACTGGCGCGAGGCCTCGAGCACGTTCTCGAGCTCGTCGGGGCGGAGCTCGCGCGCGACCCTGGCGGGGCGCCCGTGCGCCAGCACGCCGGGCGGGATCTTCGTCCGCGCGGTGACGAGCGAGCCCGCGCCGAGGAGCGAGCCCTCGCCGATCTCGGCGTCGTCCAGGACGATCGAGCCCATCCCGACGAGCACGCGCGAGCCGATCCGGCAGCCGTGCAGGATCACGCCGTGGCCGACCGTGACCTCGTCGCCGACGAGCGTCTCGGCCCAGCCGCCCGTCGCGTGGATCACGGCGTTGTCCTGGATCGACGTCCGCGCGCCGATCCGGATCGGCATCACGTCGCCGCGGACCACCGCGCCGTACCAGACCGACGTCTCGGCGCCGACGCTGACGTCGCCGATGATCGAGGCGGAGGGCGCGACGAACACCGAGTCGTCGAGGCGCGGGACGATGCCCTTGTGCGGCAGGATGAGACCCTTCACGCGGCGGCTCCTCGGGGCGCGGGACGGACGAGCGAGAGCCCGAGGCGCGCGCAGACGCCCACGAGCGCGCCGAGGGTGTCGGCGACGAGATCGAGGGCGTCCGCGCTGCGGCCGGGGACGAAAGCCTGGTGCAGCTCGTCGAGCAACCCCCAGAGGAACGCGAGCAAGAGGGCCGCCGCGCCGATCCTCAGGCGTGGGTAGCCCTCGAACGTCCGCACGCAGGCGTGCCCGAGCAGCACGGCCAGCACCATGTACTCGGTGGCGTGCACGCCCTTGTCCCGGAACGGAAAGCGGTGGACGGGGAACGCGGGCGCCTCGATCGACGACACGACCCAGATGAGCGCCATGTAGAGGGCGGCCGGCACCCAGGCGAGCAAGAGGCGCCGCGTACGGCGGCTCACGCGCCCTCGCCGAGCGTGGGCAGGCGGCGCAGCGAGCGAGGCTTCGGGGCGGCGCTGCGCGGCGCGCGCGCGAGCGGGATGGCCGAGGGCGGAAGCTCGAGTCGCCCCTCGAGCGAGTGATCGTTCGCGCGCTCGAGGGTCACCGTGACGATCATCCCCGTGGGGTCGCGGCCCTCGGGCGCGTCCAGGTGCACGATCTCGTGGCGCTCGGTGCGCCCGCGGAAGCGGCGGCCGCTCGCGGTCTTGTCCTTGCCCGGGCCCTCGACGAGCACCTCGGCGCGCGCGCCGACCAGCGAGGCGAGGTGCGCGCGCTGCACCGCCGCGACGACCTCGAAGAGCTCGGCGAGGCGCGCGTCCTTCTCTTCCTCGCTCACGTCGTCCTCGAGCTTGAGCGCGGGCGTGTGAGGACGCGGCGAGTACTTGAACGCGAAGGCCGCCGAGAAGCCCACCTCGCGGACGAGCGAGAGCGTCTCCTCGAACTCGGCACGCGTCTCGCCGGGGAAGCCGACGATGAGATCCGTGGACAGCGTGAGCCCGCCGCGCGCCGCCTTCAGCGCGTCGGCGCGCTCGACGTAGTGCTCGCGCGTGTACCGGCGCAGCATGCGCTTCAGCACGCGGTTCGACCCGGACTGCACGGGGAGGTGTACGTGCGCGGGCAGCACCCGCAGCGCCGCGTGCGCGCGCACGAGCGGGTCGGTCACGTGCCGCGGGTGCGGCGAGGTGTAGCGCAGGCGCGCCAGCTCGGGGACCTCGCGCGCGATCCGCTCGAGCAGCGACGCGAAGGCGGACTCTCCGGCCTCGCCCGTCCCCGGCTCGTGCCACGAGTTCACCGTCTGCCCGAGGAGCGTGATCTCCCGCGTGCCGGCGCGCGCCATCGCGGCCACCTCGGCCACGATCTCGCTCGAGGGACGATAGCGCTCGGGCCCGCGCGTGTAGGGGACCACGCAGAACGTGCAGCGCTCGTCGCAGCCCTTCATCACCGTCACGAACGACGTCACTTCCTTCTCGTGCGGGCGCGGCGAGGCCACGAGGAAGCGGGTGTCGTCGAGGTCGAAGACCGTGCGCGCGATCGGCGGCGCCCCGCCCTGCGCGCTCGCGATCAGCGCGGGCAGCTCCACGACGTTGTCGGGACCGACGACCACGTCCACCACCGGCGCGCGAGCGAGCAGCCGCTCGCCCTCCTGCTGGGCCACACAGCCCGCGACCACGACCGTGAGCCCCGGCTTCTCCTCCTTGAGGGGTCGCACCGTGCCGAGGATCGAGAGCAGCTTGTGCTCTGCCTTCTCGCGCACGCTGCACGTGTTGAAGACGATCACGTCGGCGAGGGCCGCGTCGTCCGTGACCTCGTGCCCCGCCCCGTCGAGCACCTCCTCGATGCGACGCGAGTCGTGCGCGTTCATCTGGCAGCCGAAGGTCTGGACCAGGTACTTCACGGGGCCGAGTCCCGGCAGATCATCGACGAGACGCGAGCGCTCGCCACCGCTCGCGCTCCCGCGCGCACCTCACGCGCTGCCGCTCCAGGCGGTCTTGATCGCGAGGAAGGTGTCGATCGCACCGTCGCTGAGATCGAGCGCGCCCTGCTCGACGAGCTTCTGGTGCACGGACGTCGGCGCCCGGTCCCAGTCCTTCGGAACGTCGAGCCGGAGGTTCAGCGGCACGCCGTCGAGGATCCCCGCCTCCTCGAGCTTCCAGAGAACCTCGGCCGCCAGGAACTGCCCCGCCACCTTGCGGGTCGGACCGTCGAGGTGCGCCGCGAGCGGGAACAGATCGTAGACCGCCGCCGTCTCGTGGCCGGGCGAGCGCGGCTCGCCCGCCGCAGGAGCCGTGGACTGCCTCAGCGCGTAGAACGCCTTCGGCGGCACCGGCAGCTCGACGAGGTCGAGCCCGGCCACGTCCTGGCCGGCGAGCGCCTTCTGCGCCCGCTCCCACGCGTCGGCGTGGCTGAGCGTCACCGCCGCGGGGCGCGCGTTGGTGTCGTGGATGGCGGTCAGCACGATGAAGGGGCGAGCGTCGCGGTCGGTCATGTCGGGCCGCGGAATCTAGAGGAAGCCGGGCGCCGGTGCCAGGGCCCGTGCGAGCAAGGACTCGACGCCGGATCGAGGCCGTGGGATCCTCCGCTCGTGGTGGGGGGATAGGAGTCTGGTGATGAGCCGTCCCCGGGTAGCGTTCGTGGGTTCGGGAGGCGCGACGAAGGGCATCGCCCACGTCGGCGTCCTCAAGGCCATGGAGGAGCTCGGGCTCTCGGCCGACGTCTTCGTCGGCGCCTCCGCCGGTGCCATCGCCGGCGCCTTCTTCGCGCAGGGCTTCGAGGCGGACCGCATGATCGACTGGTTCCGGCCCTTCTGGGCGCGGGAGGACAAGGACGGCGCGATGAAGGGGCGCTACTTCCTGGGCGCTCCGACGGCTGCGCAGTGGCGCTCGCCGGGCTGGCTGACGAGCGGCCTGTTCTCGATCGACCGATTCGAGCGCTACCTCGCGCGCGCGCTGCCGACGAACGACTTCCGTCGCCTGAACAAGCCGCTCTTCATCACGGCGACCGACGTCGACGGGCGCGGGCGCGCCGTGTTCGGCAAGGGCTACATCGAAGACGTGGCCATCTCGCAGGCCGTGGCTGCCTCGAGCTGCGTGCCGCTGCTCTTCCGGCCGTACAAGATCGGAGATCGCTACTACGTCGACGGTGAGCTCGTCCGCACGCTGAGCATCGATCTCGCGGTCGAGGCGGGCGCCGACGTCGTGATCATCTCCAACGTGTACCGCCCGTACGTCACCCGCGCCGAGGAGCCCTCGCTCGCGCACGGCTCGGCCCCGGCCATGATCCGGCAGACGGCGAACATCATCCTCTCCGAGAAGGAGCGGCGCGGAATGGACCTCATCCACCGCATCCACCCGAACCTCACGCTGCTCAACGTGTCGGCCGACCTCGGCCAGTACTCCTTCATCGACCGCGGCAACGCGCGCCAGCTGCTCACGCGGGGCTACCGCGAGGCCCTCAAGGTGCTCGCCGCCGCCAAGCAGCGCGGCGTGTTCGACGTGCGAGCGAGCGTCCGCCCGGTCGGCAAGGCGTGAGCGGTCCCGCCGAGCCGGACGCGATCGTCGTCCTCGTCACGGCGCCGCCGGAGCTGGCGCCGGAGCTCGCGCGCCTGATGGTGGAGTGGCGCGTCGCCGCGTGCGTCGTGACGACGCCGGTGCGCTCGGTCTATCGCTGGCAAGGCGAGATCCGAGAGGAGCAGGAGGTCCAGCTCGTCGCCAAGACGACGCGCGACCGCTTCCCGGCGCTCGAGGCGCTCGTGCGCCAACACCACGAGTACGAGGTACCCGAGATCCTCGCGCTGCCCGTGGTCGAGGGGAGCGCCGCGTACCTCGCCTGGGTGCGCGCGGAGACCCGCGCGCCCTGAGCCGCGGCCCGGCGGCGGGTCGTCAGGCCGCCTTGGCGGCGCGCTTGGCCGCGCGGGCGTGGTCGAGCAGGCGCGGCGTCGGCTGCGCCTCGAGACGCGCGCGATAGCCTGCGTCCTTCTCCCGCTTCTCGGCCTTGAGGATCGCGTCGATCGCGCCCTTGCGCGAGCCGTAGCTCTTCTTGACCTCCGACAGCACGTCGTGGAGGTGCAGGAGCTTCCGGTTCGACACGCAGTCGAGACCCTTCTCGTCGAGGCGGCCGATCCAGAGATCGTCGGTCGCCAGCGCGCGCACGGCGGCGACGAGGCTGTCCTTGTCCTTGAAGCGATCCTTGACCTGGGCGAGCGGCGAGCTCTTCATGGGAAAACGTCCTCTCGAAGGGCCGAGTTGCTAGCAGCGGTCCGCCCCGGCCGCAAGCTCATCGCAAGCGCGTCACCCGGCCGGACACGCAGCAGGAGAGCGGGAGCAGGCTGGCCTCGTCCCCCGCGGCCGTCCAGCGACCGAAGATCCAGCTCGGCGCGCCCCTCGCGAGCTCGTCGACGAACGCGCTCACCGCCCCGGCGTCCTCGTGGCGCGCGAGCGGAATCGGCGCACCGGTCGCGTCGACCGCCGTTCCACCCTCGGCCGACCCGAGGCGGAGCAGGACCGCCGGCTCGAGCAGCGCCGAGCGGATCCCGGCCTCCGCCCGCGCGAACGCGGCCGCCACCGAGGGCTCGGCGAGCGCCTCGAGGCGGGCGAGCATGTCCGGATCCAGGCGCGCCACGGAGTACTGCACCACGCGCACGCGCCCGCCGCGCGTCCGGCTCGCGAGGCCCACGTTCACGACCCGAGGACAGGGGCCGTTCGACGCCGGCTGATCGCGGAGGCGCTCCTCGGCCAGCACCTCGCCGGTCGTCGGGTCGAGCAGGTGCCGGCGCTCCATGGCCAGGGGCGTGAGCCCGTCGACGACCTCGCGCCCGAGCTCGACCAGCACCTGATCGACGATGCGCTCGGGCTCACCTGGCGTGAGGACGGCGCCCGCTCCGTCGAGCAGCCGCGCGGCCAGGATCTCGTCACGCGCAGCGAGCGCCGCGCGCAGGCGCCCCACCCAGCGCGCCACCTCGAGCGAGGGTGACGTCGCGCCGATGCGCGCGAGGGCGTCGATCGTCGCCGGCGCCTGCGCGGCATCGATGCCTTGCCGCACGATCGCCGTCGTGAGATCCGCGATCGCCAGCGCCAGCGGATCCGCCTCGGCGGGGCGGTCCGCGGCCGGCGCGCGGTCGCGGCGCTCGGGCGGGAGCGACGTCCGAGGCAGCTCCGAGGCGAGCCACGCGAGGGCGGCGCGGGCGGCGGGCGAGGTCGCGGCGGTACCGTCCGTCGCCAGCACCACGAGGCGCTCGTCCCGAACCGAGAGCGTGACCATCTCGACTCGCTCCCCCATCCGGACGTCGATCACGACCCGCTCGACGTCCGCCTCCGGGGACACCTCGGGGCGGCGCTCGTGGAGCGCGCGCCGCGCGAGCTCGCGCAGGTTCGCCGTCATGTCGCCACCTCCCCGCGCAAGCGCTCCGCGCGGCGCGCGATCTCGAAGCGAACTGGCTCCTCGACGCGCCGCAGATCGAGCAGCGCGACCTCCTCGAGCAGACCGAGCGCCACGTCACGCCGCCCGGTGCGCTCCATCTCCTCGGCCCGTCGGAGGAACGTCCGCGCCAGCAGCCGCACGACGCGCGCGTGAGCCTCGACGTAGGCCCGGTCGGAGAGCAGCGCGCGACGAAACGCCGCGAGCGCACGCGCCGGACGCCCCCGCCGGACCTGCGCCAGCGCGATGGCCGAGTGTGGGACGGCCCATCCGGGGCGACGCGTCGCCGCCGCCTCGAACGCAGAGAGCGCCCGCTCGACCGCGCCGACGAGCAGCCAGAGCCGCCCGACGAGCACGTCGACGCCCGCCCGCAGCCGCGCGCCGAGGCCGGCGCTCTCCGGCGCGCGGAGCGCGGCCTTGCGCCCCGTGGGCTGCGCGCCCGTGCCGTCCGGCGGAGAGCCCTCCCCGCGCAGCTCCATCTGCGCGGCGATGGATCGCAACGCGGCGTCGATCTCCGCAGCGAGGACGGGCGGCGGCTCCTGCGCGGCGCGCGCACGCAGAGGGCCGACCGCGCGGGCATCCCCGATCCGGCCGAGCGCGCGCACCGTGTGCAGGAGCAGCCCGGCATCCGATCGCGCGAGCAGTCGCACGAGACGATCGACGTCCTGCATCGTGGCGAGCTCGACGATGCCCTCGACCGCGGCGCGCTGCGCACGCCGATCCCCGGTGTCGATCATCTCGCGCAAGAGGCCGAGCCCGCGCGGATCACCCAAGAGACCGAGGGCTCCCGCGGCCAGAGCGCGTCCGATCGGATCGGCGCTGCGCTCGAGCGCCCGCACGAGCACGGGGCGCGCCCGCGGATCGTCCACGCGGCCGAGCGCGCGGAGGGCCTCGCGCGCGAGCTCGGGCGAGCGGTCCGTGGTGAGGGCCGCCAGCGCGGGGACCAGACGCGGGTCCGACGCCGAGCGCAGCACCGAGGCGAGCCGCTCGCGCGCGACGACGTCGGACACGCCGTCGCTGCCCTCGAGCACCGCCGCGACGTGTGCGGCCACGCCATCGGGCAGCTCGCGCGCATGGAGCACGAGCGTCGCGAGATCTTCGGCGCCCAGCTCGGAGAGCGGCTCGCGCGAGCGGTCCTCTTCCCAGAACGCGTGGACGCTCGCCTCGAGGCGTGCGGCGAGCGCCTCGAACGCGTCGTGCTCGTTGCGCGCGTCGCGGCCGGCGGCGCCCGGTAGCGCCGCGCGTGCCTGCAGGATCTCCCACGCGGCGTCCGCGTCGCGCGGGGCCGCGAGGGCAGCCTCGACCTGCTCGAGCTGCTCCGGGTCGAGCTCGCCCGAGCGCACCCGCTGCTCCAGCCGCCGCGCCGCCGCACGACGCTGCGCGGGACTGCCGCCCTCGAGCACGCCGAAGAGCGTCGCGAGATCGTCGATCTTCGACGGGTCGCGCCCGCCCGCCCCGAGCCGCGCCAGGAACGAAGCGTCCGCGGCCGGCGGCCCGGAGACACGACGCGCCGGCTCGGGCTCCGCGGTCGCGAGGCGGAGCCCGCCCTGCGCGACGCGCTCGACGATCGACGCGGCGAGCGCGCGGTCGTCGTCGCCTGCACCCGTCGACGCGCGCAGCGTCGCGTCTCCGGAGCCGGCGCCCACGCGCAAACGCTCGCGCAGGCCCCCGCGCGCCGTCACGCGAGGCTTCCGAGGTCGATCGGGAGCGAGAAGGCCCCCACGCCCGTCACCACCCAGAGCACGCCGGCGGCCGGAGCGAGCGCGTGGATGCGCCCGTCCCCGTCGTGCTCGCCGGGTCCCGTGAGCCTGCGCGCCGACACCTCGGCCTCGACGTCGAGCAGGACGTCCGCCCGGGCGCCGACGACGCGCACGAGCCGGCCGTGGTCCGTGGCCTCGTGGAAGGTCGCCGCGACGACGGTGCCGTCCCGGTGCGCCCACACGCGCTCGACGTCGACGACGCCCGGGACCCGCGCGTAGGACGCGCCCGCGTCGCGCGAGACGAAGAGGTGTCCACGCGCGGTCGCGACCGCCACCACGTCCCCGCTGCGCGAGGCCTCGAGGGCGATCTCGCCCGCGGGCTCCCGCAGCCGCTCGAAGGTCCGGGCGTCCCGGGTCGCGAGCAGCGCGGGCGCCGCGGCGCTGCCGACGACGAGCGCGAGCCAGTCCGCCTCCGAGCCGAGGCCCGCGCGGATGCGCCGGACGTTCTTCGGGACGATCGGGCCCACCCACCCGCCATCCGCCTTGCGGAAGAGCGCGCCACCGCGGGTCCGCGCGACGACGACCCCCGCCACCAGGGCGAGGTCGACTCCGCCGAGGCTCGCGTCATCGGTGCCTGGGCGCCCCGCGTGCGTCGGCGCCGACGCGGACGGCGGGTACCACCACACCAGCCCCGACTCGGTCCCGATCCAGGCGCCACGCCCCGCGGCGGGCGCGAGCAGGGCGCTGACCTCGACGTCGAGAGGGAGCGAGACGGCCGCGCCCGCGTCGTCGAGGCGCCAGAGGCCGCGCGCGCCGACGAGCACCTGCCCATCGACGACGGCGATCGCCCGCGCTGCCTCGCGCGAGGGACCATGCCAGCGCGCCGCGATGCCGGCGTGCGGGAGCTGCTCGACCGCATCGGGCTCGGCGCCGGGGGTCTCGAGCGACGACGCCTCGCTCAGATCGAGCGCGTCGTCGGCGTCGTCGTCCGCGTCGCCGGCGCGCGCGGGCGGCAGGCCAGGCAGCGCGTCGCCGGCAGCCAGCGCCTCATCGAGCCCCTCCTCGCCACGGTCGAGCGAGCTCTCGCTCGGCTCGGCGACGGGCGCCTCCTGCCACGGTGCGTCCTCGGAGGCGTCGGAGCCCTCGGTCCAGCGCTCGCTCTCTCCGGCTGCGAGGGAGGGGTCGGGATCGAGAGGCGCGGGCGCGTCTTCGTCCGCGGCGACGGCGGTGGGGCCGAGGTCGAAGTCGTCGTCGAGCGTGCCTTCGAGATCGGAGGCGCCTCGATCGTCGAGCGCGCTCGCCTCCTCGTCGCCCACGTCGAGCTCGACCCCGGTGTCCAGCGCCGTGTCGGGCTCTGCGCCGTCGATGGCGGGCAGCCCCGGGGCGTCGTCGTCCCGCGGCGGCCGCGGCCTCTGCGGTTCGGTGTCGCTCGCCATCTGCGAATGGTAGCGCGATCGGCGCCGCTCGCCCCCACGCGGAGCGCGGCGGGATCCGTCCTGGGACGCCTCGCTACGCGAGCGTCAGCGCGAACGTCCCGGGCGAGACCGCCTCGCCGCTCGCGGACCAGTCGCGCGCGACCGGGTGCTGGGCCGCCAGGCGCGCGAGCTGCCGCTCGTCGACGCCCCAGAGCACGACGCGCGTGCCCGGCGGCAGGATCGGCGCCAGGCCCGCGAACGTCGGGACTTCGATCGACGGCAACGTGGTGTCGACGATCACGACGACGCGATCGCCCGAGCGCGTCGCAGCGCGCGCCAGGTCGCCTGGCGTCGAGATCGTGATCACCGGGCAGCGCCCGCCGACGTCGTGGGACGTGCTCGCGGCCAGCGAAGGGTCGAGCGAGACGACCAAGACCGCGGACGGCGCCGTGGGCGCGCGAGGCGAGCGCAGCGCCGCCCCCGCCGGCGGAGGCGGCAACGGCGAGCGCGGCACGCGCGGGATCGTCGGCAGGCGCGCCGGCGGCGAGCTCGACGGGACGGGGATCGTCGGCCGCTTGGCGGACACGCCGCTGTCTCGCTCGTGCGAAGCGGCCGGGCGGTCCGAGGGTAGGCGCGCGTGCGTCCCGGAGGGCGTCTCGGTCGGTGCGCTGCGGCGGCTCCAGCTGCGCGCGACGCCGAGCGCCCGGATGTCGCTCGTGGCCATCCAGAGCACGTCGCCGAGGCGCTCGATCACGGCGGAGATCTCGCCTGCGTCGAGGAGGCGCTCGAGCTCCACGCGGAGCGGCCCCTCGACGAACCAGCGAAAGCTCCCGGGGTCCTCGGGCACGGCGGGGAGCGCCGCGGCCCGGAGCGCCCGCTCGAGGAGCGCCCGCGCGACCGGCGCGGCCACGGCGCCCTCGAGCGCCTCGCGCGTCGCGCGGGCGAACAGGCCGTTCGGTGTGGCGGGCTCGGGCGGCACGATGGCGGCGGACCGTACACCCCGCGCGCGCGCAGCGAGCGCGGGGCTCGTGACCAAACTCAGTCGACCGAGCGCGGGCGCCAGCGGTGGGGCCCTCTCAGGGCTTCTTCAGCCCGAGCCGCTCCATCACGAGCTGGAGATCC
Organism: Sandaracinaceae bacterium; assembly: GCA_044220955.1. GTDB lineage: Bacteria > Myxococcota_A > Polyangia > Polyangiales > Sandaracinaceae > JBBSAT01. Next base: position 2,496 of record JBGAQA010000059.1, on the reverse strand, counting down.
TCCCACACCGACTTCTTCATCTCGGGGCTGCGGAGCAAGTAGGCGGGATGGTAGGTCGGCATGACCGGGACGCCGCGGAACTCGCCCCACCGGCCTCGCCACGAGTGGCCCGCCTCCGCGACGCCCATGTTCTGCGCCGCGCAGCGCCCGAGCGCGACGATCACCCGAGGCCGCACGATCTCGAGCTGCTGCGTGAGGAAGCTGGCGCACGCGCCCGCCTCGTCGGGGAGCGGCGTGCGGTTCTCGGGCGGGCGGCACTTGACGACGTTGCAGACGTAGACGCCGTCGCGCGTGAGGCCCATGGCCGCGATCATCTTGTCGAGCAGCTGCCCGGCGGCGCCGACGAAGGGCTCGCCTTGCTGGTCCTCGTGGTAGCCAGGCCCCTCTCCGACGAAGACGAGCGGGGTGTCCATCGAGCCGCGGGAGAACACGCTCTTGGTGCGCCCCTCGTGCAGGCGGCACCGGGTGCAGGACGCGGCCTGCTCGGCGAGCACCCGGAGCCGGCCGGCGCGATCGACGGGCATGGGCGTCGGCGAGGGCGAGGGCGAGGGCGCGAGCGGGGGCGAGGGCGAGGGCGCGAGCGCGCGCGAGGGTGAGGCCTCGACCTGCGGCACCGGGAAGCCGCTCCACGCCGCCTCCCACTCCAGGTGCGCGCGCACCTCGTCGATCAGGGCTCGCTCCTCGTCGTCCACGCGATCGCCTGGCTACCACGTGCTAGACAGCGAGGCGATGCCTTCGACGACGACGCCGACCCTCTCCGTGGTCATGCCTTGCTACAACGAGCGCGCCACGATCCACCTCTCGCTCGAGCGCGTCCTCGCGTGCGGGATCGACCCCCTCGAGGTCATCGTCGTCGATGACGGGAGCAAGGACGGAACGCGCTCGCTCCTGACCGAGGGTCCGGCGCGCGATCCGCGCGTCCGCGTGATCTTGCACGAGAAGAACGCAGGCAAGGGCGCCGCCCTGCGCACGGGGTTCCGCGAGGCGCGGGGCCGCTTCGTCGTCGTGCAGGACGCGGACCTCGAGTACGACCCGCTCGAGTACCCGAAGCTGCTCGAGCCGCTGCTCGCCGACCGGGCCGACGTGGTCTTCGGGACCCGGTTCGGCGGCGGCCCCCACCGCGTCCTCTACTTCTGGCACTCGGTCGGCAACCAGATGCTGACCACGCTCTCGAACATGGTCACCGACCTGAACCTCACGGACATGGAGACTTGCTACAAGGTGTTCCGGCGAGAGGTCCTCGAGCAGATCGACCTGCAGGAGAACCGCTTCGGGATCGAGCCCGAGATCACCGCCAAGGTCGCCGGCCTCGGCGTGCGGGTCTACGAGGTGCCCATCAGCTACCACGGCCGCACGTACGCGGAGGGCAAGAAGATCGGCCTCAAGGACGCCTTCCGCGCGGCCTACTGCATCCTCCGCTACGGCATCCCTGCGCGGATGGGCGGCGCGAACCACGACCCCTCGATGCGCCCCGGCGCCAAGCCCCAGGCCCCGAAAGCCCGCGCCAGCGCCGCGACCGACAACTGACCGGGCGGCGGGCGCGCGTATGCGTTGACCGCGCGCCCGCGGAATTGATAGCGTCTCGCTCCACGCACGGAGAGAGGCTCCGTGTCCGGCCCGTATCCGCGGTGCCGGGGAAAGGTGTCGAGGGTGGCATCCAGCGCGCGCGTGCTCGTGGCCGGCGAAACGAACGTCGGTATGAAGCGCACGCACAACGAGGACTCTTTCGAGGTCCTCGACGACGAGCGCCTGTACCTCGTCGCGGACGGCATGGGCGGCCACGCTTCGGGCGAGGTCGCCAGCCGTATGGCCATCGACACGCTCAAGGAGTTCTTCATCTCGACGAGCCAGGACCCCGAGGCGACCTGGCCGTACAAGATGGACAAGTCGCGGCCCTACGAGGAGAACCGCCTCATCACGGGCATCAAGCTCGCGAACCTGCGCATCCACGAGTCTCAGCAGCGCGAGCCCAAGCTGCGCGGCATGGGCACCACGTTCGCCGGCATCCTCGTGATCGACGAGGGAGTGCTCGTCGCGCACGTCGGCGACTCGCGCGTGTACCGGATCCGGCAGGGCAAGCTCGAGCAGCTCACCGAGGATCACTCGCTGCTCAACGACTACATCAAGATGAAGCGGCTGACGGAGGAAGAGATCGCCAACTTCCCCCACAAGAACGTCATCGTCCGCGCGCTCGGGATGAAGGAGACGGTCAAGGTCGACACGCGCCTCGACCCGGCCCAGCCCGGCGACGTGTACCTGATCTGCTCGGACGGCCTCTGCGGCCCGGTGAGCGACGCCGAGATCACCGAGATCGCCGCCAACACGACCGACCTCAAGGGGCTCGCGAGCAAGCTCATCGAGCGCGCGAACGCCAACGGCGGGCCCGACAACGTCACGGTCGTGCTCTGCAAGTGGATCGGTAGGGGCTGACCGCGCCGGGCGGGGGGGGGGGGGGGGGGGGCGGGGCGGCGGCGGGGGCGGGGGGCGGGCGGGGCG
>JBGAQA010000058.1:0-41140 GCA_044220955.1 Sandaracinaceae bacterium | reverse complement strand
GTCGCCCTCGCCCTCGCCCTCGCCCTCGCCCTCGCCCGCGCCCGCGCCCGCGCCCGCGCCCGCGCTCTCGCTCTCGCTCTCGCTCTCGCTCTCGCTCCGGCTCCCGCTCCGGCTCCCGCTCTCGCCCGCGCGCCCCCTCCCCTCGGATACGATGCCCGCATGCTCGCGCCCCACCTTCGCCGCGCGCCCTTCCTCGCCCTCGCCCTCGCGGCCTGCAGCGCCACGCCCGGCGCGACGCCCGATGCGCCCGCCCCCGTCGACGCCGCGCGCGGCCCCTGCATGCCGGCCGATCACGTCCTCCTGTGCGGCGCCCCGCTCCTGATCGCGCACCGGGGCGGCGGCGCGCTGCGCCCCGAAGAGACGCTGCCCGCCTTCGCGAACGCCGCGGCCCTCGGGGCCGACGTGCTCGAGCTCGACGTGCACTCGAGCGCCGACGGCGAGATCGTGTGCATGCACGACGACGACGTCGATCGCACGACGGACGGCACGGGCCCGGTGCACGGGCTGACGCTCACCGAGCTGCGCGCGCTCGACGCAGGCTACGACTTCACGCCCGACGGAGGCGCCACGCACCCGTACCGCGGGATGGGCATCACGGTGCCGACCCTGGCGGAGGTGCTCGCCGCGCACCCGAGCGCGTGGTTCTCGATCGAGATCAAGCAGACGAGCCCCGACATCGTCGACGAGGTGCTCACCGTCGTCGACGCGAGCGGCAGCGCGAGCCGGGTCGTGCTGGTCTCGTTCTCGGACGCGGTCGTCGCCGAGATCCGCGCGCGACGCCCCGATCTCGCGACCGGCATGAGCTTGGCGGAGACGCTGGCGTTCGCCAACCTGAGGCCCGGCAGTGAAGCGACCTACGTCCCGCCGACGCTCATCGCGCAGATCCCGCAGGGCAGCGTCACTGCGGACGTCGTCACCCGCGCCGAGCGCTTCGGCGTCCGCTTGCACGCGTGGACCGTGAACGACCGCCCCACGATGCAGGCGCTCCTCGACCTCGGCGTGCACGGGATCATGACGGACGATCCCGCGCTGCTCGCCGACGTCCTCGGCGGGCGCTAGGTTCAGCGGGTCGGGCCTTCTTCGCCCTCTTCGCCCCCCTCTGCGGCCGCGCGCTCTTCGTCGAAGAGGAAGGAGGGTGCTCCGACGGGCTCCTGCTCGACGCTCCACGCGTGCAGCTCGGACCACGCGTGCTCGCCGTCCGGGGGTGTCCCCGGCGAGGTGCGCCTCGTGATGCGCACACGACGCTCCGCGAGCACGTCGAGCGCGAAGGCGAGCGCGTCCTCCGTGCGCGCCGTCACGACGGGCTCGGCGTCGAGCGGCACGGGCATCGCCGTGCCGTCCTCGTCGATGCAGTCCACCGTGTGGCTCGGCGGACGGGTGCTCTGCCGCGCGGTCACGAAGTGAACGCAGTCGGGCTCGGTGTCGAGCGCGCAGAGGATCACGTGCGAGGAGGTCGTCTCTCCGTCGTCGTCGGTCGCGTAGCAGGACACGCCGTCGCGCTCCTCGGGGTCCTCGACCTCGTCCATGCTCGTCTCGCCGCACGCGACGTCGTATGCGAGACGCAGCAGCCCCTCGGCGACGTCGGCGTGCAGGTCCTGCGCGTCGCACCCGCCGCTGTGCCCGTGGTCCGTGGCGTCGTAGGACCCGACCGCGACGCTCACGACGCGGTACCCCGAGGGCTCCTCGAGCGCGATCACGAACGACGTGTTGCCGAGCATCGCGCTGCCGTCGTCGACGCCCACGACGAGCGCGCGCGAGTAGGGCCCGCCCGCGAGTGGAACGGTCGCAAGCACGGTGGTGCTCGCCGTCGTGGGCTCCCCGTCCCAGTCCTCGCCCGCGAGCCCGCTGCCGAGCGCCTCGAGCAGGCGCGCCTCGTCGGTGGCCAGGACGAGCACCGACCGCTCACCGGCCCGCGCCGCGACGCCACCGATCGCGCCGTCCTCCTCGCCGCTGCCTCCGCTCTCGGTCGCGAGGCGCGCGAGGTGCTCCGACACGGCCCGGTTGGGCCGCAGGGCCAGCGAGCGCTGCCAGCTCGCCGCGGCGACCGCGACGTCGTGACGGGCCTCGGCGACGAGCCCGCGGTTGAAGAGGCACATCGCCACCGGAGCCCGGAGCGACGCCGGGAGATCCGCGTCGGGCCCGAAGAGATCGAGCGCCAGATCGATCCGCGACGCCGCCTGCGCGTCGCGCCCGGCGAGGTGCGACACGTAGCCAGCCTCGCAGAGGATGCGCGGCGCCCGCGGGGTCACGTGGAGCAGCTCGTCGAAGATGCCGGCGGCGGACTCGAGCTGGTGGGCGCGCACGGCCGCGCGCGCCGCTCGCAGCTGCGCGATCTGCGCAAGGACGGCCTCGCGCGTGGGCGCCTGGGCCGCGACGCGCGCGCCTGGTGAGGGCGGTGCCACGTCCGTCGCGGGGGCGGCGGGGGCGAGCGGGCCGGGTGGCACCACCGAGGGAGCCGGCGGCGCCGGCTCCGCGCCGCACGTGCACCCGACCCAGACGAGAGCGACGAGGATCGACGACGTTCGCACGGCGCGAGCATAGACCCTGGCGGCCTCGGCTATCCTCCCGGCGTGCGTCTCACCACCGTGCTCGCGCTCCCGCTCGTGCTCGCGGCCTGCGAGGGCACGCAGCCGCGCACCCGGGACGCGGGCGCCGTCGACGCCGCCGCTCCGCAGGACGACGCCTTCGTCGCTCCGGGCACCGACGCCGGGCCGGGGAACGACGCCTTCACCCCCGCGGACGCGTTCGTTCCGGGCATCGACTCGGGCCCTGGCGTCGACGCCGGTCCGCCGCCTGCGGTCGTCGACGCGACCACGATCGACGGCAAGCTGCTCTTCGGGTACCAGGGCTGGTTCGCCGCGGAGGGCGACGGCTCCCCGCTCGACGCGGCCGGCGACGGCTGGCGGCACTGGTCCCCCGGCGTCACGCCCGCGCCCGCGAACGTCAGCTTCGAGTGCTGGCCGGACACGCGCGAGCTCGGCGCGAGCGAGCTCTTCCCGACCGCGATGACGCTCGCCGGGGGAGCGCCGGCCGGGCTCTTCAGCGCGTGGACGCCCGCGACCGTCGATCGCCACTTCGCGTGGATGGAGGCGCATGGCCTGGACGGCGTGCTGCTGCAGGAGTTCGTCAGCGAGCTCGACCCGGGCAGTCCGCCGCGCGCGTTCCGCGACGGAGTGCTCGCCAACGTGCGCGCCGGCGCCGAGGCGCACGGCCGCGTCTGGGCCGTGATGTACGACATCAGCGGCGCGCCCGCGGCGAGCACGGTCGCGCGGATCCGCGAGCACTGGGCCGCGCTCGCCGCGTCGGGCGCGCTCGCGAGCGACCGCTATCTGCACCAGGGAGGCCTGCCGGTGATCGGCGTCTGGGGCTACGGCTTCTCCGACCGCGCGGGCTCGCCCGCCGACGCGAACGCGCTGCTCGACTGGCTCCAGCGGGACGCGCCCGCGGGCGAGCGCGCGTTCGTGATCGGCGGCGTGCCTTCGTACTGGCGCACGCTCACCGCGGACTCGCAGAGCGACCCCGCGTGGGCCGCCGTGTACCGCCGCTACGACGTGATCAACCCGTGGATGGTCGGCCGCTTCGCCGACGACGCGGGCGCGCGGGCGTTCCGGCGCGACGTGATCGATGCGGACATCGCGGAGGCGACCCGCGCCGGACGTCGCTACATGCCCGTCGTCTTCCCCGGCTTCTCGTGGGCCAACCTCATGCGCGGGATGCCCGTCAACCAGATCCCGCGGCGCGGGGGCCGCTTCTGGTGGACGCAGTTCTACGAGGAGCACGCCGCGGGCGCGCGCGTCTTCTTCGGCGCGATGTTCGACGAGGTGGACGAGGGCACGGCGGTCTTCGAGATCGCCGAGACGCACGCAGCGACTCCGACGACGGGCAGCTTCCTGACGCTCGACGCCGACGGCGAGGCGCTGCCGAGCGACTGGTACATGCGCCTCGCGGGCGAGGCGGGCCGCGTGCTGCGCGGCGAGCGCGCGCCGAGCGCGACGCGCCCGATCGATCCGCCGGTGCCGACGTGCTCGCCGCCCGACACGATGCTGGTCGGTGGCCGCTGCGTGCCCTCGTGCGGCGCGGCGGGGGGCGACTCGTGCGACGCGACCGCGTGCGCCGGCCGGCCGAACCTCGAGTCGCACGACTGCAGGGTGTGCTGCGACACCACGCCCTGATCATCACAGGAGTGCTCGCCACGCAGGGCCCGGACGGAAGGGCGCGTCGAGCGCGCGGACGGGAGGGACCGGAGGGGCGAGCCGAGCAATTCGAGACGCGCTGATCAGCTGGAGCGGACGCGGCCCTCGGAGAGGTCCTTCACGCGGTGGAAAGAGGTGTGCAGGGCGTCGATGCGCGCGTCGATGCTCGTGCCGTGCGCGTCGCACTCCGCGCCGAGCGCGTCGACGTCCGCGACGAGCGCCGCCGTGGCCTCGGCCCATGCATCCGGGTCGACGTGCTCGGGCGCGGCCACGGCGTGGACCTGCGCGGCATGACCGCGGAGGCGCTCGACCGCCTCGCAGGCCGTCGTGATCCGGTCCGGTCCGACCTGGAGGTGGAACACGGGCTGGAACGCGTCGCGGAACGAGCCGACCGCGCCCACGCGGAAGATCCCGGGGCTCCGGGGAGGTGTCTCGGACCCCGTGGACGCCTCGGTCGTGGTCGTCGAGGCGCCCTCCGCGGGCGAGGGAGCGGTCGAGGTCGAGCCGCCACAGGCAGTGACCACGAGCGCGAGGGCGCAGAGTGCGAGAGACGCGGGCTTGGACATCCTGGCCTCGTACGCACTCCCGGCCGGAAGCGCAACCGGGCTCCGCGCTCGCGGCGCTACCGGTACACGACGTCGACGATCGCGAACCGTCGCTTGCCGCGGGGGGTCTCGACCACCACCTCGTCCTCCACGCTCTTGCGCATCAGCGCCGCGCCGATGGGCGACAGGTAGCTGATCTTGCCGCGCTCGGCGTCGGTCTCGTGCTGGCCGACGAGCTGGTAGGTCAGGCGCTCGCCCTCCGCCTCGAGAACCACGGTGGCGCCGAAGAACACCTTGTCGCCCCGATCGATGGCCGGATCGACGAGGGAGGCGTTCTCCACGATCTTGCGCAGGAAGCGCATGCGCGAGTCGATCTGCCGCAGGCGCCGCTTGCCGTAGATGTACTCGGCGTTCTCGCTGCGGTCGCCCTCGGCGGCCGCGTCGGCGACGCCCTGGCAGACCTTCGGGCGCTCGACCGTCCCGAGGTGCTCGAGCTCGTCCTTGAGCACGCGCCAGCCGGCGGGCGTCATGTAGAGCGGGCCCTTGGGCTTGGGGGCCTCTTCTTCGTCGCGCTCGTCGTCTTCCGTCTCGTCGGCCATCCGCGGGCCCGTTGTAGCGCGAGAGCGCGTGCTTTACCGTCGCGGCATGCGCACCTGTCCCGACTGCCAGAAGCCGATGACGCCGACGAAGAAGACGTTCGCCGAGATCGACGTGTGCCCCGGCTGCGGCGCAACGTTCCTCGACGCGGGCGAGGGCGTGTCGGCCTTCGGGCCCGACGCGGAGATCAAGTTCCTGCTCGAGGACGGGCGCGCCCAGCGCGCGGGGCCTTCGAGCCGCGCCTGCCCCGCCGGCCACCCGCCCATGACCGCGTTCTCGATCAAGAAGGCGGACGGGAGCGTCGAGATCGACCTCTGCGAGGACTGCGGCGGCTTCTTCTTCGACGCGGGCGAGGGCGAGGCGCTGGCCGCGCTCGAGAACGCGCCCCCCGGGACCTTCGCGCCGCCGCCGCGTACCTCGGCGCAGGATCTCGCGATCGCCGAGGCACGCCAGCGCGGCGACTCGTTCTTCGCGCGCTTCGTGATGGACTTCGCCACGAGCAAGCGGCGCCGCCGGAGCTTCTTCTGATGGCGCACTGGGAGCACCGCGACGAGCCGCGCTGGAAGGAGTTCCACTTCCAGCAGCCCTACGCCAAGGGACTGAGGCGTCTGCGTGAAGAGGTGCTCGGCAAGACCGACTTCGATCCCGCGACGCTCTGGCAGTGGGGGACGATGCAGGCGATGGCGCTCGTGTCCGTGCTCGAGGCGAGCGAGCGCGCGTTCGGCGAGGAGGGGCAGCGCGTCGTCGCGGCCGCGATCGAGACCATCGGCCTCGACGTGGGCCGGCAGATCCTCGCGGGCGTCGTGATCCCGGAGGCGATGACCCAGGCCGAGCTGGTGTCGTTCTACGCGACGGTGATCAACCGCATCGCTTACGCCTCGCTCGAGGCACCCCGGATCGACGACGAGGGCAAGGTCACCTTCGACATCCTCTGGTGCCCGCACCAGGACCATTACGGCGCCTTCGACTGCCGCATCCAGCGCTACTTCGTGCGGGGCATGATGACGGCGCTCGCCGACGTCGCGGGCGAGCGCGGCTGGCAGGTGAAGTTCGACTCGACGATCCCCGCGGGCGCGACGACGTGCCACTTCACGCTCTGGCGCGCGAGCGACGCGGAGAGCGCCGCGTGGGACGCCCACACGAAGCTGCTCGAGGGCAAGGCGCTCGTGCGGAGCAAGCAGAAGACGCCCTGAGATCAGGCGAGGACGAAGCGCACGTCGCGGCCGAGCGCCGTGCGGTGAAAGCGCGGCAGGTCGGCCTCGAGGACGACGGCGACGACGGGGTAGCCGCCGGTCGTCGGGTGCTCGGGACCGAGGACGATCGGCGGCGCGTCGGGCGGGCACTCGATCGCGCCCTCGATCATCGGCGTGGTGATGGCGCGCGCGCCCACGTGGTGCGAGATGCGCGGGCCCGCGAGGCGGGTGCCGGTGCGATCGCTACGCACGTCGAGGCGATACGGGGAGGCGAGGAAGCGCTCGAGCGCGCCCGGCGTGAGGCGATCGAGATCCGGGCCCGGCACGACGCGCCAAGGGCCGTCGATCACGGGGAGCGTGCGCCGGGTGCCGCGCTCGCCGGGCGCGCCGAGCCGGAGCACGTCGCCGCGCCGGAGCGGGCGCCCCTCGTGCCCACCCCGACCGATCGAGAGCATCGTGCCCGCCCCACCCAGGAAGGGCGGGACGTCGATCGCCCCGTCGATGGCGACGTAGCCGACGCGCCGGGAGCCGTCCCACGGGAGCCGGGCGCTCGCTCCCGCCTCGAGCAGGGTGAGCGTGCCGTGCTCGTCCGCGAGGACGACGTCGCCGAGCGCGCGCAGCTCGATGGGTCCGTAGCGCTCGATGGCCGCCGCTCCGTGGGGGTTGCCGAGCGCCGCGTTCGCGATCGCCAGGCCCTCGGGATCGAGCGCGCCCCCGCGCGGTACGGCCACCCGCAGCCGGTGCGCGCGCCCCGCGTCCTCGACGAGGGCGACGCCCACGGTCCTCACGATCTCGATCTCGCGGGCCACTCCGTTCGCTAGAGTAGCCGCGATGCCACGCCGCGACGTCATCCGCGCCGAGGCGCGCGCGTGGCTCGAAGCGAACGCCGCGCCGGCGCTCGCCAGCGTCATCACCTCGATGCCGGACCTCTCCGAGGCGCGGGTCGAAGAGGCCGGCTTCGCCGAGACGCAGCTCGGTCTTCCCCGCTGGCGCGCGTGGTTCGAGGACAGCGCGCGCCACGTCATCCGGTGGGTGCCCGAAGGAGGTGTTTCGATCTTCTTCCAGAGCGACATCCGGGTCGACGGCGCGCTCGTCGACAAGGGCTACCTCGTGATGCGTGCCGCCGAGGCCGAAGGCGCGAGCGTGCTCTGGCACAAGATCGTCTGCCGGCGCCCGCCAGGCTCGATCTCCATGGGTCGGCCCGGCTACTCGCACATGATCGGCGTGACGCGCGGACCGATCGCGACGGCGCGCAAGCCGGGCCCCGAGGTGGTCGCGGACGGGGGCCTCATGCCCTGGAGCCGCGCGATGGGCGTGGAGGCATGCCGCGTCGCGTGCCGCTACGTCATCGAGAACACGCCTACTCGGGTGGTGGTCGACCCCTTCTGCGGCAAGGGCACCGTCCTCGCGGTCGCCAACGCGATGGGCCTGGACGCGATCGGCGTCGAGCTGAGCGTCAAGCGCTGCAAGGCGGCGCGCGCGCTCGCGATCGAGGTCGCCCGCTGAAGTGTGAGCAAACTGCGGGCGGCCGGCCGCTCGGTGCCGATGTCCCGCGGCAGTGGAGACCTGCATGATCCGGAGCCTGACGATCTCCGTGGCGCTGCTCGCCGGCCTCGCGCTGCACGGGTGCCACAGCCCGCCGGCCGCGCTCTACTGTCACGACCCCTGCGCCACGAGCGACGAGTGCTCGAGCGGCCTGTCGTGCTTCGACACGACGACGGGGAGCCGTTGCCTCCCCGTCGAGTGTGCGGGCTGCTTCGCCGCGGGGCGCCTCTGCACCTCGAACATCACGCACGACGCGGATGGAAACGAGCTCTGCGCGTTCGACAGCTGCGACACCGGCACCGCCGGCCGCATGGACTACACCGGCACGGCGACGCTCACCGAGTACTACTGCAGCGTCGCGAGCCCGGGCAGCGTGACGACGTGTCCCGTCCAGACGGTCGCGGCCACTGGCTTCGTCAACCCGGCGCTCACGTGGGTCGAGATCCGCTTCACGCACCCCACGCTGCACTCCCTCGACAGCGGCGACCGGTGCGAGGTCGACCCCGTCGAGACGACGGAGGTGAACCACTACGCGACGTCGTACACCGCCGACGGGCACTTCACGATGGCAGGGACTCTCTCTGGCCGGTTCGACGAGACGACGCTGACCGGGAGCGGCTGCACGCACGCGGAGTGCACGTGCGACGTCGCCAACGGTGGATACAACCTGATCACGTTCGACCTGCGCCGGACGCCCTGAGACACGAAGTCGAGGTCGACTCGGCCTCGAGCGCGTCGATCGAGCCGGAGATCAGCGCACGGCGAGCACGAGCTCGACCGGGACGAACGCCCTGCGCTGGAGCACGCGCGTGACCTCGAAGCCCGCCTGCTCGATCGCGTGGCGCACCCGGACCGGCCTGCAGTCGAGCAGCCACGGCGCGTTCACGTGTCCCCACTCGAAGAGGCGCACCCACGGGTCCGCCGGGCGCTCGCGGGACATGCCGACGACGCCGAGCCGCCCCCCGGGGCGCAAGACGCGGCCGAGCTCTCCGAGGACCCGCGGGATCTCGGGACCGTCGAAGAGCTCGAGCGCGAAGCTGGCGAAGGCAGCATCGAACGCGCCCGTCTCGAACGGCAGCGCGGTGGCGTCCCCCCGCGTGAGCCGCACCGCGCCGGCGACTCCCGCCCTCGTCACGAGCGACGCCGCCCGGACCAGCATGCCCTCCGAGAGATCGACCCCCGTGACGGTTCCCCCCGGGCAGACCGCGCGCGCGAGGGGGACGAGCGCGCGGCCGGTCCCGCACCCGATCTCGATCACCTGCTCGGCGGGCTGCGCGTCGAGGAGCGCGAGGCACTCGCGCCGCACCGGCCCCTCGCTCAGCTCCGCCATCGCGTCGTAGAAGCGCGCGATGCGGTCGTAGTACGCGCGCACCTCGTCCCGCGTCCGATCGACCCGCAGGGTTCCGTCGGCCTCACGCTGCGCCCGCACGCCGGCGATGATGACGCCGGGGCGGCGCCCGTGCGATCCGAAACCGCGCGCTCGCGCTCGCGCTCACGCCGCGACGAAGCGCACCCGATCCCCGACCGCGAGGCGCGGCGACTCGCCGTCGAGCAGGTCGAGCCCGAGCGCCCGCCCCAGCAAGCGCCAGCCGCCCGGCATCGCGGCGGGATAGATCCCCGAGTAGCCGCCCGCGATCGCGACCGCGCCCGCCGGCACGCGCTCGCGCGGCGAGGCGCGTCGCGGCACCGCCGCGAGCGCGGGATCGAGCCCGACGAGGTACGCGAAGCCCGGACAGAACCCGAGGAACGCGACGTCGAGCACCGCGGCCGCGTGGCGCGCGATCACGTCCGACGGCGTCGTGCCCAGGAGCGCCGCGACCTCCGCGAGGTCTTCTCCGTCGTAGGCGACGCGGATGACGTGCTCGGTGCGCCGCGTCCTCACGGCAGAAACGAGGGCCGGCAGCACGAGCGGCCGCGGCGCGCCCTCGAACACGACCAGCGCGTGCTCGGCCGCGAGGCTCGCGTCCACCACGTCCGCGGACGCGAGCAGCCAGTCGAGCAGCGCCGCGCGCGACACCCCTTCGGGGATCGCGAACCGGACCGCGCGCTCGCCGACGGGCACGACGTCGAGCGGTGTCATCGATCGAGCGCCTCCCGGACGGCGCGCGCCACGACGAGCGCGTGTGGACCGTCCCCGTGCACGCAGAGCACGTCGTACTCGCCGCTCCGAGCCAGCGTGAGCGCCTGCCGGGCCGCCACGAGCGGATCCTCGACGAGAGCCCCCGCCTCGCCGCGGGGCACCAGCGTGCCGTCCGGCCGCAAGCCACGATCGGCGAAGCCCTCGCGCAGCGCGCGCATCCCGAGCGCTGCGGCCGCCCGCACCGTCGCCCCCTGCGGCGGGCCGAGCACGTCGAGCACGCCGAGCACGTCGCGGCACGCCGACAGGACGAGCGTCGCGAGCGCCTCGTCGCGATCGATCGCGTGATAGAGGGCCCCGTGCATCTTCACGTGCCCCGCGGGCCCCGCGGCGCGCACGAAGAGCGCGCACTGCGCGCGGATCGACGCCGCGAGCTCGGCGGGGTCCATCGCCATCGCGCGGCGCCCGAAGCCCTCGCGATCCGGGTACGAGGGGTGCGCTCCGAGCCGCGCGCCGTGGGCCGCGGCCAGGCGCGCCGCGCGCGCGACGCTCACCGCGTCGCCCGCGTGGCCGCCGCACGCCACGCTCGCGAGGTGGGCGCACGCGTAGAGCGCCTCCGGCTCGTCGGGGAGCTCGCCGAGATCGATGTCGAGTCGGACGCGCAACGTGACGCCGAGGCTACACTCGCCGTCGCGTGCTGCGCATCCACCTGGGCGCTACGGCATCGCGAGCACGACCGCGGCCACGTGCAGCGCGCTGCCGGCGATGACGAAGCCGTGCCAGCAGGCGTGCATCCACTTCGTCCGGTGCGCGAGGAAGAACGGCACTCCGGCCGTGTACGCCACCCCGCCGAGGATCAGGCAAGAGAGCGCGGAGGTCGAGATGGCGCCGTAGAGCGAGGGCAGCGCGAGCGCGCCGACCCAGCCGTTGCCGAGGTAGACGCCGATCGAGAGGCGCGTCATGCGACGCAGGGGCGAGATCTCGACGACCAGGCCCACGAGCGCGAGCGTCCACATCACGCCGAGCGCGATCCAGCCCGAGCGCCCCTCGAAGGCCGCGAGGATGATCGGCGTGGCCGTCCCCGCGATCAGCAGGTGGATCGCGGCGTGATCGAGGACCTGCAGGACGGCCTTGAGCCGGACGCGCCCGGCCGGAGCCGCGTGGTAGGCGGTCGACGCCGCGTAGACGAGCACGAGGCTCGTGCCGAACACGGCCGCCGACACGACGTTGCTGGTCGTCCCGTGGGCGAGCGCGCTGCCGACGAGGAGCGCGAGCACCGCGAGCGAGAGGAGCGCCCCCACTCCGTGCGTCGCCGCGTGGACGACCTCCTCGCCCCAGGTCGGCCCGTGGGCAGTCGGCTGCGCGGCGCTCACTTCGCGTTCGCTCATCCACCACCAATCTGCCCGAAGCGCGAGCCGGGGGGCGTCACCGTTCGGTCATTCCCGCCCGGGATCGCGCGGAAATTGCTCGGCGCGCCCCTCCGAAGCGAGCACTCGTGTCGTGAATTCCGCGGTGAGCGTTCGCACGAACGCCGGTCGCGGGGTCCCGCATGCTCGGCGCCTCCATGATCACGCTCAAGAGCTATCTCGCAGGCAGCTGGCAGTTCGGTTCGGGCAAGGTGCAGACGCTCGTCGACCCCTCGACGGAGGAGGCGATCGCAGAGGCGTGCACCACCGGCCTCGACCTCGGCGCGGCCCTCGCGTGGGCCCGGAAAGAGGGCGGCCCCGCCCTGCGCGCCGCGACCTTCGCGACGCGCGCCGGCTGGCTCAAGGCGATCAGCAAGGCGATCCACGCGGAGCGCGACGCGCTGATCGATCTCTCGATGAAGAGCGCCGGCACCACGCGCTCGGACGCGAAGTTCGACGTCGACGGGGCGACGGGGACGCTCGCCTACTACGCAGGCGTCGGGGCCAAGCTCGGCGAGACGCGCATCCTGACCGAGGCGGCCGAGCAGCTCGGACAGAGCGCGCGCTTCTTCGGCCAGCACGTGTGGACCACGCGCCCCGGAGTCGCGGTGCACGTCAACGCGTTCAACTTCCCGGCGTGGGGGCTCGGCGAGAAGCTCGCCGTCGCCCTGCTCGCGGGCGTGCCCGTGATCACCAAGCCCGCGACGAGCACGGCGCCGCTCGCGGTCCGGATCGCCGAGATCATCGTCGCGTCCGGCATCCTGCCGGCAGGCGCGTTCCAGATCGTCGCCGGCAGCGCAGGCGATCTGATCGACCGGCTCGGGCCCGAGGACGTGCTCGCCTTCACCGGCTCGGCCGACACGGGCGCGAAGCTGCGCTCGTCCGCACCGGTCGTGGCGAAGTCGGTGCGCGTGAACGTCGAGGCCGACTCGCTGAACAGCGCCGTCCTCGCGGAGGGCGTCGACACCGGCGACGACGCCTACCGCGCGTTCGTCCGCGACGTCAGCAAGGAGATCACCCAGAAGACGGGGCAGAAGTGCACGGCGACACGCCGCATCTTCGTGCCCGAGGCGCTGCTCGATCGCGTGCAGGAGGATCTCTCGGCCGAGCTCTCGCGCGTGAAGCTCGGCCTGCCGTCGCTGGAAGAGGTGCGCATGGGCCCGCTGGCGACGCGGCAGCAGCTCGACGACTTCCGCGCGGGCGTCGCCAAGCTGGTCGCGAGCGGCGCCAGGATCGTGCTCGGGAGCCCGACCGAGGCCGCGCCGATCGGCGTCCCCGCCGGCAAGGGCTTCTTCGCCGCGCCCGTGCTGCTGCGGGCCGACGCGCCGGACGACGCTCACGCCGTGCACGCCCACGAGGTCTTCGGCCCCTGCGCGACGCTCATGCCCTACCGCGACGCGGCGCACGCAGTGGCGCTCGTCGCGCGTGGCGAGGGAGGCCTGGTCGCCAGCGTGTACGGCGACGACCGCGCCCTGCTCAAGGCGCTCGTGCTCGGCATCGCGCCCTTCCACGGCCGCGTGCTCGTCGGCTCGAGCAAGATCGCGGACCAGGCGATCGCGCCCGGGCTGGTCCTGCCCTCGTGCGTCCACGGCGGTCCCGGGCGCGCGGGCGGCGGCGAGGAGCTCGGCGGCGAGCGCGGCCTCCGCTTCTACATGCAGCGGACGGCCGTGCAGGGCGACCGCGCGCTGCTCGACAAGATCTTCGAGCCCGGCTGATGCGCGTCGAGGCGCGCCCGATCGAGGCGATGGCGTACGCGCCCTACGGCGCCCTCGTCTCCGCGGGCGAGGCCGCCGCGGCGCGCTCGGCCAACCACGGCACCGCGGCCGCGTGGGACGCCCTCGCCGTGATCGAGAGCGCGCGCCCAGGCGCCCGCTGCACGGCGTCGCTGTTCAGGTGCGCGGCGCACCGTTCGCCGGAGCTCGCGATCCGGTGGCTCGAGCGGCACGCGTTCTCGACGCAGATGTTCGTCCCCATGCGCGGCGCGCGCTACCTCGTGATCGTGGCCCGCGGCGGCGACGCGCCCGACCTGGCGACGCTCGCGGCGTTCGTCGTCGAGGGCGGGCAGGCCGTCACGTACGCGCCCGGCACCTGGCACCACCCGATGGTGGCGCTCGACCAAGACGCCGACTTCGTCAACGTGATCTTCTCGGACGGCACCGAGCGCGACTGCGACGAGCGGCAGTTCGACGCGCCGCCCGCCGTCGTGTTCGTGCCCGGGCGCTGACTCGCTCTCGCTCTCGACGTCGATCTCGCGCTCACGCCGCCGGAGCCGCTCCTCAAGAGCTGCCTCGGCGCCGCGTTCGCCCGCTGGACCTTCCCGGTACCGGACGGCGGCTCGGGTTCGATCCGGGGCCGCCTCACGCTCGCGCCAGCACCGGTCGAGTGACGGTGAGCGCGCGTCGCGCACGCCTGAGCGCCCGCGCTTCTCGCGCGATCGCGAGCGCCGCCGCGAGCGGCACACCGAAGTAGACGAGGAGCCCGAGATACACCAGGCCGCGGGGCCCCTCCGTGGCCGGCACGACCGGCACTCCCTCGGCGGGCTGCACCGTCAGGAAGTACTGGAGCGCCGCTTCGCCGAGGTAGGGCGCGTCGGCGGCGTGCGACACCATGCGCGGCAGCAGCATCGTTCCGTCCGGGAGCGTCCAGCTCGCGGCGCTCATCTCCGTCTCGAGCGCGTACGCCTGATCGAAGCGGCCGTTCCTGCGCGCGGCCGCGATGCCGAACGCGCTCGACGCGGTGCCGAACCCGTCCAGCACGGGACCGGCGTCGATCTCGAACCCGTTCTCCCACTCGGTGCCGGGCGCGTACTCGCGGAAGCCTGCCGCCCAGCCGCGGTCCTGCCAGAACGAGCGCTCGTAGCGCGCGTACCACTGCCGCGACTCGGCCGGCCAGAGATCCGGCGTGAAGAGCAGCACCCAGGACATGCCGATGCCTCGGGCCGGCTGCACCTCGTACGCATGCCCGTCGCCGTCGGTGAGATCGACGCGATAGCGCACGAGACCGAGCTCGTCGGCCTGCGCGCCCTCGAACGCCCGCAGCGCGCGCGCGGCGAACGCGGCGTGATCCGTGCCGAGCACGCCGTCGGCCCGGCGGATCCAAGCGACCGCGACGAGAACGTCGATCGGGTAGCACTCGTGGGGATAGTCGTTCAGCAGGCCGAGCGGCGAGGCGTCGAGCGCCGCGGCGAGCGTCTCGACCTGGTCGCGGAGCATCGGCTCGTACTCGCTTTCGCCGGTGAGCGCCTGGTGGCTCGTGAGCGCCGAGATGACGAGCGCGCGGAAGAACACGTCCTCCCGGTGCAGGTAGTCGGGCCCCCAGTGCGTGCGGACCCAGGTGTGGTGGACGGGATCGACGACGAGATCGCGCGCCGCGTCGACCGCGCCGCGTGCGTAGCTCATCGGCTCGGGCGCATCGCCCAGCTCGCCGCGCCGCCATGCCGCCTCGAGCTGCTCGGTCCCCAGCAGATAGAACACCGACGTGAACATCGGCCACTCGGTCGTGGGCACGTCGTGCAGCGACACGGCGGCGGCCCGCCCACTGGCGACGTGGTCGCGCGCCCAGCGCTCGATGCGGGGCGTGAGGTCGCGGTGGAGGGTGACCGCCCGCCATGGCGTGCCAGGCGCCGCGAGGGCCGGATCGCGCAGATCGCGGACGAGCGCGATGCCCGGCGAGAGGAACAGCGCGGCGGAGATCAGGGCCAGGACGAGCCAGCGGGCGAGGGTCGAGTGCATGCCTGCACGCTGGGGCCGCGAGACCGGGCGAGCCCACGCCGGCTGCGTGAGCGGTCGCGATCGAGCTCCGAGCGGCCAGGCGCGCTGAGCGGGCGGCGCGCTACGCGATCCCGAGCTGGCGACGCAGCGCACGCGCCGCCTGCCGCGAGACCGGCACCTCGTGATCCGGCGGGACGAGCGCCAGGTAGCCCCCGCTGCCCTGCGGACGGAGCCGCTCGACGTGCGCGAGCGAGAGGAGCGCGCGGCGGTGCACGCGCGTGAGCCCCGGGAAGGCGCTCTCCAGCTCCGTGAGCGACTTCTCGGTCAAGAGCGCCTCTGCGCCCACGAAGAGCGTCACGAGCGCCCCATCGTGGAGCGCGTGCGTGACGTCGGCGGCGCGAACGAGCCTCACCTCTGCGCGCACCTCGAGCGCCACGCGCTCCGGGACCGGCGCCGCCGCTCGCGCGACCGGTCGGGTGATCCGCCGCGCAGCCCGGGCGAGGGCCTGCTCGAGCCGGCCCGCCTCGATCGGCTTCAGCACGTAGTCCACGGCCCCGCGCTCGAAGGCCGAGACGGCGTGCTCGGCGTGCGCCGTGGTGAACACCACCTCCACGCCGAGCTCCTCGGCCACGCGCGCCACGTCGAGCCCGGAGAGCGCGCCCATCCGCACGTCGAGCAGCGCCACGTCCACGTCGATCCGGTCGAGCTCGCGCAACGCCGCCTCGCCGCTCTCGCACTCCGCGACGATCTCGACGCCCTCGATCGCCTCGAGCAAGCGACGCACGCGCTTGCGCGCCATCTGCTCGTCGTCGGCGAAGAGGACGCGCAGGCCAGCGCCGCTCACGACGCCATCGCCTCCGCCGCGACCGGAGCGAGCGGCATCGACACCTGGGTGATCGTCTTGTCGTCCGCAGGGCGGACCGAGAGCGTCGCCGCCGCCGCGTACGCGAGGGCGAGCCGGCGCTCCACCATCGCGATGCCCTGCCCTCCGGCACGCCGGCCTGCGAACGCGCCCGGGTTCACGATCTCGAGCTCGACCACGCCCGCACGCACGCGGAGCCTCACCACGATCTCACCCGCGTGCCCGGCGGCGGGACCGTGCGTGATCGCGTTCTCGAGCAGCGGAAGGAAGAGCATCGGCGGCACCTCGAGCGCCGGCATCGGACCCGGGAGGTCGAGCACGAAGCGAAAGCGCTCCCGGTCGCGAGCGGCGTAGAGCTCCGTGAGCTGCTGCATCAGCTCGACCTCGCGCGCCAGCGGCCAGCTCGGCTGGCTCGCGGCCTCGGAGATCGCGCGCAGCATCGCGGCGAGGTCGAGGGTCGCGCGCTCCGCGAGCGCCGGGTCCTGCCGGCACCACTCGGCGATGGCGTTCAGCGTGTTGAAGAGAAAGTGCGGATCGAGCTGCGCGCGCATCGCGAGCACGCGCGCCCGCTCCGCGTCGAGGGCCAGGCGGTCCGCGCGTCGCTCGGCCGACTCGATCCCCTCCTCGAGATCGACGTCGCGGCCGAGCCCCCAGCCCCCGACGAGGAAGAGCACGAGCAAGAGGCCGAGCGAAGGCGGATCGACGACGTACGTGCCGCGGAGCCCGGCGAGGAGTGGGAGCACCGCGGCGAGGGCGACCACGGCGGCACCGAGCATGGCGAACGCGAGGTACGCGGCCGTCCCCCGCGTCCCGGCTCGGACCCTCGCCGCGGCCGCGCGCCACGACGCCGGCGCGAGCACGCAGAACGCCGCAAAGAGCGCGAGGTCGACCGCGCACGCCGCGAACGAGCGGGACGCCAGCCACTCCGAGCCCAGCATCGCCGCCAGCACCACCGCGAGCGGTACCGCACGGCGGGGCGCAGCCAGGGCGCGGAGCGTCGCGGACAGCGGCACCGCTCGACTATACCGCCGCCGCCCGGCTCGCCATTCCCTTCCACCCCGCGGGATCGCTCGTGTAACCTGCCGAACGTGGCCGAGCCGCCCGATCTCGTGATCGTCGAGGCCGACGGATCCGTCCGCGTCCCCGGGCGCGGCGCGGATCGGCGCCTGCGCGATCGCGCCGGCCGCTACCGCCTCGTCGCCGATGCGCCGGGCCTGCTCGTGCTCCGCTCGGAGCCCGGCGCCGAGTCTGCCGAGTCGCCGGCGAGCCCCCGCGCGCGCGTGCTCATGGCGGGCGAGATCGTCTCGCGGATGACCGTCCTCGAGATGATCAACGTCATCGCGAGCGCCAACTGGCGCGGCGAGCTGCACCTCTACGCACCCGACGGCAACAGGGTCCTGGTGCTCGACCAGGGCGCGCTGAAGGGCGCACGCAGCGACCACCCCGACGACCGGCTCGGCCAGGTGCTCTACCGCAACGGCGTGCTCACCAAGACGCAGCTCGAAGAGGTGCTCGCCGAGGTCGATCCCGAGCGCCGCTTCGGCACCCTCGTCCTCGACAAGGGGTTCCTCACGCAGGATCAGCTCTTCGTGCAGCTCCGCGCGCAGATCGAGCAGATCTTCTTCTCGGCGCTGCTGGCCCGCGAGGGCTCGTACGTGTTCGCGCTCCCCGACGAGTCCGCCGACGCGCCCGTCCACTCCGTGCACCTCTCGGTCAACGGCCTGCTGATGGAGGGAGTGCAGCGCATCGACGAGATGGCGCTCTTCCGCGAGCGCGTGCCACACGGCGGGCTCGTGCCCGAGATCCAGCCGCGCACGAGCGCGCACAACCTCGATCAGACCGCGCAGCTGGTGCTCGCGTACTCGGACGGCGTGCGGACGATCGACGACATCAGCCGCGAGACGGGCCTCGGGGAGTTCCTCACGACGAAGGCCGTCTACGGCCTCACGCAGCAGGGGATGCTCTTCCTGCGCACCAAGAAGACGATCGACGAGGACACGATCCGCAAGCTCGTCTCCGAGTTCAACGCCGTCCTGCGGGACGTGTTCATGGCCGTCGCCGCGTACGGCGGCATGGACACGACGCGATCGACCCTGGAGGCGTGGATCCAGGGGAGCGGCTACGGGCCGATCTTCGGCGAGCGGGTGCTCGACGACGGCGCGGTCGACGCGGACTGGGTCGTGACGGCGCTCTCGGCCGTGCAGATCGACAACCCGATGGAGGGGCTTCTCCAGGCATTCCACGAGCTCAGCGCCTTCGCGCTCTTCGCCGCCACGACCTCGCTCCCGCGCGATCAGGAGCTGGCGCTCTCGCGCGACGTGACGCAGCGGCTCAAGAAGATCCGGCTATGATCGGGCGGCCATGCTGCTGCGAATCACCGCGATCGACGCGCGCCCGCTGCGCATCCCGCTGATCGAGCCCTTCGTCATCGCGTCGGGGACCATGACCGAGACGCGCGCGCTCGAGATCGAGCTGCGCGTCGGACGCGAAGACGGCGCGTCCGCGCTCGGAATCGGCGAAGCGGCGACGCTGCCGCCTGTCACCGCGGAGAGCGACGGCGCGATCCTCGAGCGCCTGGCGCGCGCGAGCTTGCTGATCGTCGGCCGCCCCTTCGGCGGCCTGCGCGAGGCGAGCGCCCTGCTCGACATGGCGGCCGCCGGAATGCCGGTCTTCCGCGCCGGGCTCGAGGCGGCGCTCGCCGACGCGCTCGGCCAGCTCGCGGGCGCGCCGGTCGCGCGGCTCCTCGACGAGAGCGCGAGCGCGTGCGGCATCACGCTCCACACCGACATCACGCTCCCCCTCCCGCGCGACCCGACGCATGCGGCGGCCCTCGCGACGGGCTGGGCTGCGCGCGGGTTCGACTGCTTCAAGGTGAAGGTCGGCAGGGATCGCGAGGCGGACGTGCGCGCCCTGCGCGCCGTGCTCGAGGCGGTCCCGGGAGCCCGGATCCGGCTCGACGCGAACGCCGGCTACGTCGCGGCCGACGCCCTCGCGCTGCTCGACGCCCTGAAGGACGCGCGCGCACGCGTCGAGTGCTTCGAGCAACCCTGCGGCAAGCGCGACCTCGCGGGGATGGCCGAGGTCACCCGGAACGCGGGCGTGCCCGTCGTCGCCGACGAGTCGGTCGGGAGCGACGACGACCTCGACGCGCTGCTCGCGGCCGGCGCGGCGAGCGCGATCAACCTCAAGCTCGTCAAGCTCGGGGGCCTGCTCGACGCTCACCGCCTCGGGATGCGCGCCCGCGACGAGGGCCTCCGGCTCATGGCGGGCGCGATGGTGGAGTCGCGCCTCGGCCTCGTCAGCATGGCGCACGTCGTGTGGGCGCTCGGCGGCGTCGACTGGGTGGACCTCGACACGGCGCTCCTGCTCGCGGACGATCCCTACCAGGGCGGCTGGGAGGCCGCGGGACCACGCCTGGTCCTCGGTGTCGCGCCAGGCCTCGGCGTGAAGAGGAAGGACCCGACGTGAGACGTGCCCTGACGCCCGACGAGATCCGGTCCGCGCTCGGCGAGCTCGCCGGCTGGCGCCACGAAGGCGACGCCCTGCAGAAGACCTACCAGCTGAAGGACTTCCGCGAGGCCATGAGCTTCCTCGTTCGCCTCTCGTTCGAGGCCGAGCAGCGGGACCACCACCCCGAGATCAAGAACGTCTACGGGCGCGTGGAGATCCTGCTGCGCACCCACGACGCAGGGAACAAGGTCACGGCCCTCGACGTGGAGCTCGCGCGCGCGATCGAGGCGTTCGCCTGGACCTGACGAGGCGCACGGCGCTGGCGCCGCAGGCCTCGGCGTGACGCTCGAGGCAGAGCGCGAGCGCGTCCTCGTCGAGCGAAACGCCCTCCTCGCGGAAGACGCGTTCGACGACGAGCGTCGCACCCTCGACGCGCGCGTCGATGCGCCCGACGAGGCGTCCACGATGGAGCAGCGGACACACGTACCACCCCCACCGGCGCTGGTGCGCGGGCTTGTAGACCTCCCACACGTACTCGAAGCCGAACGCGTGGCGCACGAGCCCACGGTCCCAGAGCACCGGGTCGAGCGGGCCCAGGATCCGCATCGCATCGTCCAGGCGCGTGTGCGGCCGATCGCAGAGGCCACCGGGCGCGAGGTACGTGCCGCGCTTGCCACGAACGGCGACGCGCTCCAGGCATCCCTCGCGGACGAGCTCGTCCACGAGGGGCCCGCGGCGCACGCCCGTCAGCATCGACCACGACGGATTCGTCGACTCGGCGAGCAGCCCCGCGCTCGTCACGCGCTCGATCAGCGCCCAGCGCTCGAACGCCTCGCGCGGCGGTAGCGCGTGGTGCGCGGGGAGCGCGCGCTCCGGGACGTCGTACACCTTCTCGCGACCGCGCCGGCCCGTGACCACGACCGCGCAGCGCGTCCAGAGCATCTCGAGCGCCATCGTCGCGGCCCTCGACGTGCCCTTCCACCCGCTCCAGTCGAGCGGCTCGACGGCGCCCTGGTCGGAGAGCTCGCTGGCCGTGATGGGCCCGCGCGCGCGGACCTCCGCCTCCACTGCTTCGAGCGTCGCCACGGACACGCGCGCCGCTCGCTCGCCGCTGCGCCACCAGGGCGTCTCGACCATCCGGTCGCGGTAGAACGGAAACGCGCGCGCGGGCAACAAGCAGCGCTCCTTCGCGAAGTGCTCGAAGGCGTGCCGCGGCAGGAGCGCCGAGTACACGTCTCCGCGGCGGATCCCGCGCACCCGAGCGAGGACCACCAGGTCGGCGTTCGTGCCGATCGCGTCGAGGGGATCGAGCTGGATGGCGCCGAGGCGCTCGAGCACGGCCCGCACGCCGGCCGCCCCTCGCGCCTGCTCGAAGCGGGCGAGCCCCAGGTGCTCGATCAGCGCCCGCGCCGCGTCGCTCGCCGAGATCTCGATCGCCCCGCTCACGGCCCGCCGAGTATGCCTCTATACTCTTCCAATGCGGCGAACGGCATTCTTCCACGCGGCAGCGGCAGGGGCCGTGCTGCTCTCATTCTCTGCGGCGGGCTGCGACTGCGCGGGGCCGGCCGTCACGAGGCGGATGTGCACGACGAGCCGCGACTGTAGCGGCGGCGATGTCTGCATCGACGGCTTCTGCAACGGCCCGGACAGCGGCGTCCACGTCGATGCGGGCCCGCGGATGGACGCGAACGTCGACGCCAACGCCGACGCCGCCGAGTGCGCGAGCGCGAGCGTCTGCGGCACCGAGTGCTGCCGCGCGACGGAGCTCTGCTACGGCGGCACGAGCTGCGTCCGCGACGGCGGCTCGTGCACGACGACCGATACGTGCGCTGGCGACACGTACTGTGATCCGACGACGATGCACTGCATCCCCTACGGCACGCCGCCCGGACACGACTCGGACCCGAGCTGCACCCGCCTCATCGCGGCGGGCACGTTCGCGCCGACCGTGCAGTGCGCGTTCGACAGCGCTCCGGCGGGCGATCCGTTCCCCGCGAACCTGCACGTGCTCTCGACGCCGATGGTGGTCGACTTCGGCATCGGCCGCGGCCCCGATGCGCCGCGCCGCCCCTCGATCGTCGCGGTCTTCGACGATGGCGTCGACGGGAGCAGCGAGCTGCCGACGGGCGTCATCCGCATCCTCGACGGCGCGAGCTGCGTGCAGCAGGCCGAGCTCGGCTCGCTCCAGCTCGTCTCGCACAGCTCGCCACCGGCGCTCGGCGACCTCGACGGCGACGGCCGGCCCGAGATCGTCGCCTTCCAGGCCGGCGGCGGCCTCGTCGCGTTCACGTACGACACGACGACGGCGGCCTGGCGCGTGCTCTGGCGGTCCACGATGGCGGACTGCACGACGCCCTACGCCATCACCGGCGGCGGCTGGGCTGGGCCCACGCTCACCGATCTCGACGACGACGGCCTGCCCGAGGTGCTGCGCGGCGGGATCGTGCTCGGGCACGACGGCTGTCTCGTCGACGACGCCTCGCTCGGCGCGCACAACTACGGTCAGGGCATCTTCGGCGTGGTCGCCGACGTCGACGCGGACGGCGCGCCCGAGTTCGTCGCAGGCGACGGCGTGTGGCAGTGGAGCACGTCGAGCCGCACGTGGACGCCGGAGGCCTTCGTCACCACGTCGACGAGCGCGGGCCACGTCGCGATCGCCGACTTCGGCGACTTCCCCGGCGCGAACGCGTGGCCGAGCGCCACGCCGGAGGTCGCCGTCATCGCGTCGGGCGCGGCGCGCGTCCAGACGCTCGATGGCACGGTGGTGTTCGGCCCGGTCACGCTGCCCGGCGGCGGCACGGGTGGCCCGCCGACCATCGGCGACTTCGACGGAGACGGCCGGGCCGAGTTCGCGAGCGCCGGCGCGGCCGCGTACTCGGTGTTCGACCTGGACTGCCTCGGGACGCCCGTCGGCAGCTGCTCGACCTCCAGCACCACCGGCGTGCTCTGGTCGCAGCGATCGCAGGACCAGTCGAGCAACGTCACGGGCTCCAGCATCTTCGACTTCGAGGCCGACGGTCGCGCCGAGGCCGTGTACGGCGACGAGTGCTTCCTGCGCGTGTACGACGGGCGCGACGGTACGGTGCTCTTCAGCCAGAGCCGCTCGTCCTGCACCTGGTACGAGAACCCGGTCGTCGCCGACGTGGACGGCGACTACAACGCCGAGATCGTCATCGGCGACAACTGGAACTGCAACCCGCCCGGCACGACCGGCCGCGACTGCACCCCCTTCGGCCTCGACGCGAACAACACCGATCCGCTCTTCGCGGGCCTGCGCTGCGCGGACGACACCGAGTGCCTCAGCGGGCACTGCGACAGCGGCTTCTGCCGGTGCACCGCCGACACGGAGTGCTGCCCGGCGGGCATGGCCGGGTGCGCGACCTTCGTCTGTACGGCACCGCCCGCGGGGACGCCGGGCACGGGCAACACCTGCCGCGCGTCGCGCCCGGTCGGCACGCTCGGCATCCGCGTCTACCGCGACGGCGCGGACCGCTGGGTCCGCTCGCGGATGACGTGGAACCAGCACGCGTACTTCGTGACCAACACCGAGGAGTTCGGGCGGATCCCGCGGACCAGCGCGACGATGTCGAACTGGCTCGACCCGACGCTCGACAACTTCCGTCAGAACGTCCCGGGCAGCGCGATGCCCGGCGCCTCGCCCGACCTCACGACGAGCGGAAGCCCGCTCGTCTGCGACTCGATGGGGGCCCGGCTGACGGCCCGGATCTGCAACCGCGGCAGCGAGCCGGTCGGCTCGGGCGTCACGGTCGGGTTCTACGTCGGCGACCCGGCGATGGGCGGCACGCGCATCTGCGACAGCGCGAGCGTCGGCGACCTGATGGTCGGCATGTGCGAGAACGTGGAGTGCGCCTGGCCCGGAGCGCCGGCGGGGATGCCAGGCGTCGACATCTGGGTCGTCGCCGACGACGGCTCGGTCGCGGGCGAGTGCCGCGAAGCCAACAACATCACGCAGTTCCGCGGCGTGTACTGCGGCGCACCGATGTAGCGAGGGGAGTGCGCGCGGGGCCCGCGCTGCTATGGTCGCCGCGCCCATGGGGTCCCGTTCGAGCAGGCCGCCCGGCGACGACGTCGCGATCGAGAAGATCGCTGCCGAGGCGCGCGAGCACCCACACAAGGGCCCGCTCGGCGCGCTCGCCTTCGACGTCCTCTCGAGGCAGGCCGAGGCGCGGGTGCTCTTCGCGGGCCGCGAGTTCGTCGACAAGCGCGCGAGCGAGCACGGCGTGACGCGGGAGAACGCCGGGAGCGCACACGGGAACCTGCGGACGATCCTCGAGCGAGGCCCCGAGACCGACACCGAGCGCGCGCTCGTCGCGACGTTCGCGCTCGTCGGGCTCGACGCGCGCTACGCGAGGTCGCGCGAAGAGGAGCGCACGACGCTCGTCGATCGCTTCGCTCGGCACGTCGACTGGCTCGAGGTCGCGACGCCCTACACCGTCTGGAACCTCGTCGACCGCGTCGTCTCCGTCGCCCTCGCGCGGGCGTTCTGGGACGAGGTCGCGCAGTCGGTCGTCGACGACGCGGGCGAGCGCGGACGCGTCGCGGCGACCCGCGGGCGAAACGCGGCCCGAATCACGGCGCTCGCGTCGTCGGGCAGCGCTGCCGCGCAGGAAGCGCTCCAGAAGATCGGTGCGAGCCGCCTCGACGCCGTCACGCGAGGCGTGCTGGGGGCGATCAGCGGGGGCGGCGCGAAGCCCGCCGACAAGGCCGCGCGCGTGGCCGGGACCATGCGAACGCCGCGCCCGCGCGGTGTCATGCGCGTCCTCGCGCTCGTCAGCGGCTTCGCGCTGATCGGCTGGGCGATCCGCGGCGTGCTCCGCCTCGCCGGGATCCGCCGCGAGGCCGAGCTCGCGCTCGCGGGGACCGACCTCGAGGTGCGCGAGCGCCGCTTCGCGTTCGGACGCACGGTCCGCGAGCGGAGCGACCGCGTGGCGCTCACCGCGATCCTGACGGCCGGTCGCGAGGTGCGCTATCCGAGCGTGCACCTCTACGTGGGCGCCATCGCGCTCGCGATCGGCGTGCTCGTCGGCGGGACCTGGATCTTCGAGGGCGCGCGCTCGGGGGAGCTCGTGTTGCTCACGATCGGCGCGAGCCTGCTCCTCGGCGGCGCGCTCCTCGACCTGGCCCTCGACGTCCTGGTGCCGGCGAGCCGCGGCCGCGTCTCGGTGGAGCTCGCCCTGCACCGCGGGCGCCGCGTCCGCGTGGACGGCATCGCGCTCGACGACGCCGACCGCTTCCTCGACGCGATCCGCGCGGCGCGCTGACGAGACGCCTCTCGACCTCGACCTCGACCTCGACCTCGACCTCGACCTCGACCTCGACCTCGACCTCGACCTCGACCTCGACCTCGACCTCGCTCTCGCTCCGTTGCGATCTCGAGAGCAGCTCCGCGCCACGCGCTCGCGCGTCGGCGACCTGCGCGGCGCTTCGCGCCGCCGATGTTGCCTGTTACGGGCTACGCCCGCGGCTCGCTCTCGCTCTCGCTCTCGCTCTCGCTCTCGCTCTCGCTCCGTTGCGATCTCGAGAGCAGCTCCGCGCCACCGGCTCGCGCGTCAGCGACCTGCGCGGCGCTTCGCGCCGCCGATACTGCCTGTTGCGGGCTGCGCCCGCGGCTCGCTCTCGCTCTCGCTCTCGACCTCGCTCGCGCTCTCGCCCCCGCCCTCGCGCCCGCTCCGTTGCGATCTCGAGAGCAGCTCCGCGCCACGCGCTCGCGCGTCGGCGACCTGCGGCTCGCTCTCGCTATTCCCTCGTCCGCGCGATCCGCGCCTCGTCGAGCTGCTCGCGGATCAGCGTGATGAGCGACTCGAACGCGTCGCGATCGAGGTCGAGCGTGGCGAGCACGTCGGCGCCGCGCGGCTCGAGCTGGATCCGACGCAGCGCCACGCCCGCCGCGCTCAGGCGCACGAGCGGGTCGCTCAGCGCGTGGTCGATCCCGCCCCTCGCGGCGTCCGCGAGCCGCCCTGCGTCGCTCGGGCGCGAGCACGCGACCGATACCGTCAGCCCGATGCCGCCGCCCGCGAGCGACGCGCCGATGGCGATCGCCTCCGCGCCCGCGAGCGCCTCGACGCCCGGCACCTCGTCGAGCGCGTGGGCGATCGCCCCGCGCCACGCGTCGGGGACGTGCGCGGCGACCACGACGTCGTGCCGCGCGAGCGCCAGCGCGTAGAGCCGCGCGAGGGCCGGATCCTGCACCGGCCGGGACGTGCCGTGATCGAGGTGGATCATCTCGCGCACGAGCACCTCGTCGCCACCGACCACGGTATCCCGCGCGAGGAAGGCGGCGCGCGAGTCGCCGCGGTCGCTCGCGAGGGCCCGCACGCCCTCGATGCTCACCTCGTGGACGCCGCCGCCGTCGTCCTCCACGACGTCGCGCACGCAGCGACCGAGCTGCTCGGGATCGAGCGCGCCGCGCGCGAGGAACGAGAGGTGCGCGAGCGGGCTCTCGTCGGTCCCGACGACGTACACGTCCGCCTCGCGCAGCGCCTCGAGCGGGCTCGTCCCGCAGAGCCGCTCGATGCGCGTCATGCCCTCGTCCTCGTCGACGTACGCCTGCCACATCGGCGAGCCGAGGATGGCCGGCACGTCGAGGTGCGCGACCATGGTCGTGCCCTCGGGCGCCATCTCGAGCGTCGTGCGCGGCGGCGCGACGTTGCCGAGGAACGCCACGCCCGCCGCGACGAGCGCGCACGCGCCGATCAGGAGGACGAGCATCCCGCTCCGCTTGCCGCTCACGCGCTCGCTCATAGCAGCCGGTGGACGGGGCGGTCGAGACGCGCCCGGTCGCGCTCTCGACGAAGCTCGCCGGCCGCGCTAGCTCCGGCCGCATGTCCGCTCGCTCGATCGGGGCCACCTTCGCGCTGCTCGCCCTCGGCTGCGGGGGCGCGCGTGCAGCGGCGACGCCGCAGGCGGACGCGACGAGCGCCGGCCACGAAACCGTCGAGGCGCCGGCCGAGCAGGCCTGCACCGCGTGGGACCCGAGCGCCGAACCGACGATCGCGCCCGCCGACGTCGCCGCGCCCCCCGAGACGGCGCGTCGCGGCGCGTCTGGCCTCCGCTTCTGCATCCTGCGTCCCGGCGACGGGCCACGCCCGACGACCGACGACACCGTGCGCGTGCACTACACCGGCTGGACGACGGACGGACACATGTTCGACAGCTCGCACACGCGAGGCCAGCCGCTCGCGCTCGGGGTGAGCGCCGTGATCGCGGGCTGGACCCAGGCGCTCACGCACATGCAGGTCGGCGAGGTCCGCCGGCTCTGGATCCCGGAGGCGCTCGCGTACCGCGGCCAGGAGGGCATGCCGGCGGGCATGCTCGTGTTCGACGTGGAGCTCGTCGGCATCGAAGCGCGCTGAGCCGATTGCGGCCCGGGGCCTGCGCCGGTTAACGTCACCGTGCCCGTGAACGTCGGCGCCTCCGCCGGAATCGGCGCGATGGTTGTCGGTAGTCGCGAAGGGGAATGCGATGCGAGCCAGTCTGGTATGCGTGCTCGTGGTCGGGCTCGTCGGCTGCGGGCGCACGGAAGGTGGTGCCGCACCGACGGCGGCAGAGCCGGCACCACCTTCGGTTCCAGGGACGCTCGTGGAACAGGCCGTGCACGCGGAGCCCACCGAGGCGCCGCCGATGGACCCCTCGCTGCGCGCGGCCTTCGTGCAGTCGGTGCAGGCCGAGGCCGACGGGCGCTACGCGTTCGCGACGCACGGCGCAGCCCTGGTGGCGGCGCACCCTTCGCAGGATCTTCGCGTCTCGGTCGACGGGAGTGCCATCTCTCTCTCGGACCGGACGGGCGCACGGGTGGTGACCGTGTCGCTCGCACGGCTGAACGGCGAAACCGTCGCGGAGGCCGAGACGAACGTCGACGGAGCGCGCGTCGAGCTGCGACGGGGAGCGCTGACCGAGTGGTACGCGCACGGGCAGCTCGGGCTCGAGCAGGGCTTCACGCTCGCGAGCGCACCTCGAAGCTCGCCGGGCACCCTCGCGCTCGAGCTCGCCGTCGATGCGGAAGGCTACGCGGCCGCGCTTCGGGCAGACGGCACGCTCGAGCTCTCGCACGGCGGGCGCGCGGTGCTGGTTCGCGACCTCTACGCGCACGACGCGGACGGCCGCACTCTGCCGTCGCGCATGGCCTGGGCGGACGGCGTCGTACGGCTGGAGGTCGACGCGGAGGGCGCTCGGTATCCCGTGGTCATCGACCCGATGTGGACCCTGCAGCAGAGGCTCGCCGCGTCCGACGGAGCGTCGTTCGACTACTTCGGTTCGTCGGTCGCCGTCTCGGGCGACACGGCGGTCGTAGGCGCGCCGCGGGACGACTGTCCCTCTTTTCCACGCGACGACTGCGGCTCGGCGTACGTGTTCGTGCGCAGCGGCAACAGCTGGACCGAGCAGGCGAAGCTCACCGCCTCCGATCGAACCGCGAACGACCGCTTCGGCCAGTCGGTCTCGGTCTCGGGCGACACCGCAGTCGTCGGCGCGCCCTTCGACGATTGTGCCGCGGGGGGGGGCTGCGGCTCGGCTTACGTGTTCGTACGGAGCGGCAGCAGCTGGACCGAACAGGCGAAGCTGACCGCATCGGATGCGGCGTTCAACGACGTGTTCGGCTGGTCGGTCTCGGTCTCGGGCGACACGGCGGTGGTCGGCGCGTACCAGGCCGACGCCCCGGCGCTCGACAGCGGCGCGGCGTACGTGTTCGCGCGGAGCGGGAGCAGCTGGACCGAGCAGGCGAAGCTGACCGCATCGGACGGGGCGGCGGACGACAACCTCGGCTGGTCGGTCTCCGTCTCGGGCGACACCGCGGTGGCCGGCGCATACCGGGCCGACGCGCCGGCATTCGACAGCGGCGCCGCCTACGTGTTCGCCCGGAGCGGGAGCAGCTGGTCGGAGCAGGCGAAGCTGACCGCGCCCGGCGGGGCGGCGGACGACTACTTCGGCTGGTCGGTCGCCGTCTCGGGCGACACTGCGGTCGTGGGCGCGATCCACGACGACGCACCGACGCTCGACAGCGGCTCCGCGTACGTGTTCGTGCAGAGCGGGTTCACCTGGAGCCTGCAGGCGGCGCTGACCGCGTCCGACGCGGCGGCGAGCGACACCTTCGGCTCGTCGGTCTCGGTCTCCGGCGACACCGCGGTCGTAGGCGCCCGCGGTGACGCCTGTTCGAGCGGCAACGGCTGCGGCTCGGCGTACGTATTCGTGCGAAGCGCAGGCAGCTGGATCCAGCAATCGAAGCTGAGCGCGTCCGGCGCGGCCCCACTCAGCTTCTTCGGCGACTCCGTCTCGGTCTCCGGC
Source organism: Sandaracinaceae bacterium (assembly GCA_044220955.1). Taxonomy (GTDB): domain Bacteria; phylum Myxococcota_A; class Polyangia; order Polyangiales; family Sandaracinaceae; genus JBBSAT01. The sequence goes on along the minus strand of JBGAQA010000058.1, from coordinate 12,262 downwards.
GACACCGCGCTCGTGGGCGCGCCGAGAGGCGACAGCAACCCCGGGATGGTGTTCCAGGACGGCTTGGCCTACGTGTTCGTCCCCGCGGTGTGTGGCAACGGGATCGTCGAGGCGGGCGAGGCCTGCGACGGCGGCGCGTGCTGCACCGCGACCTGTGCGTTCGAGTCCGCCGCGACCTCGTGCACCGGCACCTCCACCGGCGGGGCGTGTGACGGCGCCGACCACTGCAGCGGGGCGGCGAACACCTGCGTCGACGTCTTCCTCGCCGGCGGCACGACGTGCCGCGCGTCGCTCGGGCAGTGCGACCCGGCCGAGGTGTGCGACGGATCGAGCGCGGCGTGTCCAGAGGACCTGCTCGAGGAGAGCACCACGCACTGTACCGGCACCTCGAACGGCGGGGCGTGCGACGACGACGCCCGAGATCACTGCGCGGGCGGCGTCGACACCTGCGTCGACGTGTTCGCCTCGAGCGGCACGAGCTGCCGTGCGCCGGTCGGAGCGTGCGACGTGGCCGAGTGGTGCACCGGCGCGAGCGGCGCGTGTCCGGCGGACGGAGCGGAGCCGGCGGGCACGCCGTGCGGGCCGGCACCGACCGACCCGTGCGACGTGCAGGACGAGTGCAGGGGCACGTCCGGAACGACCGCGTTCTGCCAGGCGCTCTTCGTCGACTCGACGATCGTGTGTCGACCGTCGGCCGGCGTTTGCGACGTACCCGAGAGCTGCACCGGCGTGAGCGCGGCGTGTCCGGCGGACGGCTTCACGCCGTTCCCGACGGTGTGTCGAGCGTCGGCGGGCGCATGCGACAGCGTCGAGCACTGTACGGGCTCGGACGCGCTCTGTCCGAGCGATTCGGTGCTTCCGCTCGGCACGTCGTGCCGGCCGGCGACGGGCCCATGCGATGCCGCGGAGGTCTGCGATGGCTTCGGCTCGTGCCCCCTCGATGCGGCGCGGCCCGATGGCGCGAGCTGCAGCGACGGACTCGTGTGCGACGGCAGCGAGGTGTGCCGCGGCGGCAGCTGCCAGGCGGGGATGCTCTCGTGCGACGACGCCAACGCGTGCACGGCGGACTCGTGCGCGGAGCCGAGCGGCTGCGGCCACTCGGCGGTCACCGGCTGCTGCAACGTCGACTCGCAGTGCGCGGACGACGGAAACGTGTGCACGTCCGAGCGCTGCAGCGGCGCCGGCGGCACGTGCAGCAGCTTGCCCATCGCGGGCTGCTGCCGCGCGGATGCGGACTGCACGGGCGCCAGCGCGTGCGTGACGCTCCGCTGCGACACCACCACGAACCGCTGCGCGTCCACGCCGGTCCCGGGCTGCTGCACGAGCGATGCGCAGTGCAGCGACGGCATCGCATGCACGACGGACACGTGCGACGTCGCGACCCACGACTGCACGAACACCGCGCGCGCCGGCTGCTGCACGGGCGACGGCGACTGCCACGACACCGACGCGTGCACGGCCGACGCGTGCGATCTCGCCGGCGCCGGACCGACTGGCACCTGCGTCGCGCCCCCGATCGCCGGCTGCTGCACGAGCGATGCGACGTGCCGCGACGTGGACGGCGACGCATGCACCGCGCCGAACTGCGACGGCGTGACGCAGCGCTGCCGCGAGACCGCGGTCGACTGCGACGATCACGACCCGTGCACGGCCGATGCGTGCCAGACGGACGGCGCCTGCTCGCACACCGCGCTCGACTGCGGCGACGGCGATGCGTGCACCGCGGATGCGTGCCAGACGGACGGCACGTGCTCGCACACCCGCATGCCCGGCTGCGGCGACGCAGGCATGCCCGACGCCGGCGGGGCGGCCGATGCCGGCATGTCCGGCCCGGACGCCGGCATGTCCGGTGGCGACGGCGGCACGCCCGGCAGCGACGCGGGCGCGCGCGACTCGGGCGCTCGGGACACCGGCGTCTCGGCGGACGCGAGCCATGTCGATGCGAGCACCAGCATCGACTCGGGCGCCGCCCCCGTCGCGGCCGCGGGTTGCGCCTGCTCCGTGCCCACGCAGCACGACGGGCACCACCGCCTCGCCAGCGGAGCGCTCGCGCTCCTCGGGCTCACGCTCCGCTTCCGCAGGCGCCGCTGAGCCGCTCGGCGGTCTCTCGACGCTCGTCCCCGTGGTCGCGCCCGCGCAGCGCGCTGACGCCCGAGCGCCGCACGCTCCTACTTCCAGTCGCCCCGCATGCGCCGCACGTCGGCCTCGAGGCGCGCCGACGTCGCCTCCGAGGCCGGCACGGCCTCGCCGACCTCGAGCTCGATGCGCGACCAGAACCTCCGCGGCGGGCGCGACATCGCCGGCCCGCCGTGGCGGCTGAAGAAGGAGCCCCAGAGGCCGCGCAGCGCCATCGGCACCACCGGCACCGGGCTCGCCGCGAGGATGCGATCGACGCCCGGCCGGAACGGGTTCATCTCCCCGGTGTACGTCACCATCCCCTCGGGGAAGATGCCGACGAGCTCGCCCTCGTCGAGGCACTTCTTGACCTCGGCGAAGGCCGCCTCCATCAGCGCGGGGTCTTCCTTCTTGCCCGCGATGGGGATCGCCTTGGCCATGCGGAAGATCCAGCCGAGCAGGGGCGAGCGGTAGATCCGGTAGTACATGACGAAGCGGATCGGGCGGTGGCACATCGCGCCGACGATGAGCGAGTCGACGAAGCTCACGTGGTTGCACACGACGAGCCCCGGACCCTTGTCGGGGATGTGCTCGAGGCCCCTCACCCGCAGCCGATACATCACGTTCACGAGCAGCCACGCGCAGAAGCGCAGCAGGAACTCGGGAACCACCGTGTAGATGTAGACCGCGACCAGCGCGTTCAGGATCGCGCCCACGAGGAAGACCTCGGGGACGCTCATGCGGAAGTAGCTCCGGCAGACCTGCGCGATCACGGCCGAGCCGACCATGAAGAGCGAGTTGACGATGTTGTTGCCGGCGATGATGCGCGAGCGCTTCGTGTCGTCGCTGCGGTGCTGGATGAACGCGAAGAGGGGCACGCTGTAGAGGCCGCCGAACACGCCGATGAGCGCGAAGTCGAGCAGCATCCGCAGGTGGTGCCCGTCCGTGAGCACCGTCAGCCACGAGAGCCCCGTCCCCGAGGCGTGGTGCCACTCGCTCGCGAAGTAGAGGTCGACGCCGAAGAGGGAGAGGCCGATGGAGCCGAGCGGCACGAGGCCGAGCTCGATGTGCCCCGCGGAGAGCCGCTCGCAGAGGAGCGAGCCCGTGCCGACGCCGATCGAGAAGAACACCATGCAGAGCGTGACGACGTTCGTCTGGCCGCCGATCACCTCGACGACGAACGTCGGCAGCTCGCTCAGGAAGAGCGCGGCGTAGAGCCAGAACCACGAGATGCCGAGGATCGAGAGCCAGACCGAGTGTGTCTCGCGCGCGAGCGAGATCGTGCGCCACGTCTCGGCGAACAGGTTCCACCGTATCTTCAGATCCGGGACGGTCGAGGGAACGCTCGGGATGTTGCGCGCGGCGAGGTAGCCGAGCGACGCGCACGCGATGAGCAGCACCCCGACGAGCGTGGTGCCGATCCCGGAGATCGCGACGAGCTCGGCGCCCGAGATCATCCCGACCAGGATCGCGACGTAGGTGCCCGCCTCGACCAGCGCGTTGCCGCCGACGAGCTCGCTCTCGGCGAGCACCGAGGGGAGGATCGCGTACTTGGCCGGGCCGAAGAACGTGGCCTGCACGCCGAGCAGCGTGAGCAGCGCGAGCAGGAGCGGGATGCTCCCGACCTGGAACGCCGCCGCGGCGAGGAACATCAGGAGGACCTCGAAGACCTTGGTCGCGCGGATGAGCGCGGCCTTGTCGAGCTTCTCGGCGAGCTGACCGGCCGTCGCCGAGAACAGGAAGTACGGCGCGATGAAGAGCGCGGTGCCCCAGAGGGAGACGGCCTCGGCGTCGCTCTGCGCCGCGCTGAGCGCGAAGATGACGATGGCCTGCTTGAGCGCGTTGTCGTTGAACGCGCCGGTGAACTGCACGAGGAAGAACGGCCCGAAGCGCCGCTCGCGCAGGAGGTGACCCTGGCTCATCTACCGGGGCGCCATGCGGAGCGCACCGTCGAGACGGATGACCTCGCCGTTCAAGTAGTCGTTCTCGGCGATGTGGACGGCGAGCGCGCCGAACTCCCTCGGGTCGCCGAGCCTCGACGGATTCGGGATGGCGGCAGCGAGCGAGCGCTTGGCCTCGTCGGGGAGCATGGCGAGCATCGGCGTGTCGAACGTCCCGGGCGCGATGGTCATCACGCGCACGCCGATCTTCGAGAGGTCGCGCGCCGCGGGGAGCGTCATCGCCGCGACGCCGCCCTTCGACGCCGAGTAGGCGATCTGCCCGATCTGCCCGTCGAACGCGGCGACCGACGCGGTGCACACGATCACGCCGCGCTGGCCGCCCGCGTCGGGCGCGTTCCTCTGCATCGCGGCGGCCGCGATCCGGACGAGGTTGAACGTCCCGACGAGGTTCACGTCGATGACCTTGCGGAAGAGCGCGAGGTCGTGCGCCTTGCCCTCCTTGTCGACGGTGCGCGCCGCCCACCCGACACCCGCGCACGCCACGGCGACGGCGATCGCGCCGCGCGCGGCTGCCTCGTCGATCGCGCGCTGCATCTGCGCCTCGTCGGACACGTCGGCCGCGCTCGCCCACGCGTGCCCGCCGAGCTCGTCCGCGAGCGCCTTGGCGCGGTCTCCGTCGCGATCGACGATCCCCACCATCGCGCCGCGCTCGGCCAGCGCGATCACGGTCGCGCGTCCGAGCCCCGATGCGCCGCCCGTGACGACGGCCACTCGACCTTTCAGATCCATCGCCCCGACCTATCGCTTGATGTTCTTGTCGTTCGAGTGGATGACGGCGTCGAAGAGCTGCCCGAGGAGCCCCGCGCCGCCGCCTCCGTGCTGCTGCGGCGCGTGGTGCGAGCCGCCGCCGTGCTGCCCCGTGAGGCTCTGGATGAGGCCCTGTCCCGCCGCCGACGTCGCGAAGCTCGCCACGGCTCCGAGCCCCTGCTGCGCGAGCTGCATCTGCTGCTGCTGCTTCTGCTGCGCCTCCCGCTGGGACTTGCGCTGCTCGGCGCCCTGGAAGGCCTCGTTGCAGCCGGGGCACGCGGTCGCGGTGAGGAACGCGACCTTCCCGCAGAACACGCAGCCCTTGGTGAACGCGTGGTTGCACATCGCGCACGCGCGCCGGTCGGCGGTGTTCAGCTCGCTGCACGCGGGGCAGCGCACCCCCGAGCTGCGCCCCACGATGGGCATGTCGCAGAAGGCGCAGCTCGCGAGGCCGTCCTCGTAGGGCGCTCCGCAGTTCTCGCACGACGTGCCGGCGGCTCCGCTCATGGCTCCTCCGGGGTCGATGTTCGCGCGGCTCTGGCGCCCGGAGCAAGGGTGTTCGGCGAGCGGCGAAACGTGTTATCGCCCCGGGGGTGAGCCTCCACGACGCACGCGCGGTCGACCTCCTCGACCAGCTCAGGAACAAGCAGGTCTCGAGCGCGGAGATCGTCCGCGCGCTCATCGCCCGGCGCGACGCCGTCGGCCGCAAGACCAACGCGATCGTCTTGACGATGGACGAGACGGCGCTCGCCGCGGCCGACGCGCTCGACGCCCGCCGCGCGCGGGGAGAGGACGTGGGCGCCCTCGGCGGGCTGCCGATCACGATCAAGGAGAACATCGAGGTCGCCGGCACGCCGAGCACGCTCGGCGTGGAGTCGCGCCGTGCCTACCGCGGGAAGACCGACGCCGTGACGGTGCGCCTCCTGAAGGAGCAGGGCGCGATCCCGATCGGCAAGACGAACATCCCGCAGACGCTGATCGCGATGGAGACCACCAACCACGTCTACGGGACCTGCAACAACCCGTGGGCGCACGAGCGCACGCCCGGCGGCTCGAGCGGCGGCGAAGCGGCGGCGCTCGCGAGCGGCCAGAGCGTGCTGGGCGTCGGCACCGACATCGGCGGCTCGGTGCGGATCCCCGCCGGCTACACCGCGACCGTCGCGCTCAAGCCCACGCTGAACCGCTGGTCCAACCGCGGGAGCATCGGCCTCCTGGCCGGCCAGGAGCTCGTGCGCTCGCAGATCGGCCCGATGGCGCGCTGCGTGGACGACCTGGTGCTCCTGTTCCGCGCGATCGACACGCCGCTGCACGCCGCGCTCGATCCGGAGTGGGCGCCCATCGCGAGGGGCGACCCGGCGGGCGTCGCGGTGCGTGGCCTTCGCGTCGGGGTGTACGAGGACGACGGCTACGTGACGCCCTGCGCGACGAGTCGACGCGCGGTGCGCGAGGCAGCGGAGATCCTGCGGCGTGCGGGCGCGACGATCGTGGAGTTCACCCCGCCCCACGCGAACGAGCACTACCTCCTGATGGCGGCAGGGCTCAGCGCCGACGGGATGGAGGTCATGGACGCAGCGCTCGGCAAGGACCCCGTGATCGCGCCGGTCGCCCTGAACCGTCGGCTCGGATCGAGCCCGCGCGCGCTCCTGCGGCAGCTGAGCCGCCTCGCCCGCGCGGCCGGCGAGAAGCGCCTGGCCGACATCCTGTCCGTCGCAGGCAAGAAGAGCGTCGCCGAGGTCTGGGGCCTCGCGCGCGAGCGCACCGCCATGCAACGCGACGAGCTCGACGCGTGGAACGCCGAGCGGCTCGATCTCGTGCTCTGCCCCGCGACGGCGACGCCCGCGCCGCAGCACGGCTCGACGGGCGACTTCACCGCCGCCGCGGTGTACACGACCCGCTACAACCTCCTGAACCTGCCGGCGGGCGTGCTGCCGATCACGCGCGTGCGCGCGGACGAGACGGAGCGGAGGGAGAAGGCCGACCGCCTCGACAAGAAGGCGGCGCAGATCCAGCGCGGCAGCGCGGGCCTGCCGATCGGCGTGCAGCTCGTCGGCCGTCCGTGGCGCGAGGAGGTCGTGCTCGCGGCGATGAAGGCCGTCGAGGCGGAGGCGACGCGAGGGAGCGAGTTCCCGAGCGTGCCGATCGACGGGTAGTCGCCCTCGCTCCCGCGCCTGCTACCTTCGTCCCTCGTGAGCCACGCGAGCGCCGAGCGCACGATCCTCCCCCGCCCGCTGCGCCTGCACCTCGACGGGACGACACCGCGCCACTGGATCACGGGCGACCCCGTCTCGACGCAGCTCTTCAACGCCCTCTCGATCGTCTTTCCGCGCGGCGAGAAGATGTTCGTGGAGGCCGTGCGCGCGCACAAGGACCGGGTCCGCGATCCGCGCCTCGTGCAGGCCGTGCGCGACTTCATCGGACAGGAGGTGAACCACAGCCGCGCGCACGTGGAGTTCAACGACTGGCTCACCTCGCTCGGCCTGCCGGTCGCCGAGCTCGATCGCGAGATCGAGGCGCGCATGAAGCAGAACGAGCTGCTCTCCCCGGCGCGCCGCCTCGCGGCGACCTGCGCGCTCGAGCACTTCACGGCGATCCTCGCCGCCGCGCTGCTCGCGCACCCCGAGCTGCTCGCGGACATGCACGAGGACGTGCGACCGCTCTGGCTCTGGCACGCGATCGAGGAGCTGGAGCACAAGTCGGTCGCGTTCGACGTCTACGCGCAGAGCGGCGGCACGTATCGCATGCGCGTGGCGATGATGGCGCTCGTGACGGTCACCTTCCTCTCGCGCGTCACGCGCCGGCACAGGCGACTTCTCCGCGAGGAGGGCCTCGCGTCCGACCGCGCCGCGCGTCGCCGCTCCGCGTGGCGGATGTTCGGACCGCGCGGCGTGCTCGCGGGCGCGCTGCCCAGCTACCTCGCGTACTACCGGCCGGGCTTCCATCCCGATCGGATCGACGACGCCGACCTGCTCGCCTGGGGTCGCGCCCAGCTCGACGCGCTGCTCGCCGCCGAGCACCGGACCCTGCGCGCGGCGGGCTGACGAGCGCCTCGCGAGCGTGTCGGCGGGCGGGCGTTAGCGCACACCCCGCCGGGCGCCGCGGGTAGCTCCGTGCGCTCGCCGACGTAGCAGCGTCGGGCCGTGGGCTATCTTCCCCGCCGCCTCTCTCGCTCGCGAGGACCCCATGAACCGCTTCCACGCTCCTCTCTTCCTCGGCGCTCTCTGTTTCCTCGCCGGCTGCAGCGGCAGCACGCCCCCGAGCGGCGACGAGCCGTGCACCCGCGACGAGCACTGCGTCGACGCCCACGACTGCACCGTGGACAGCTGCGGGGTCGACGGCTTCTGCCGCCACGTCACCGTCGACGCGGTGTGCGGCGGCGCCCTGCGATGCGACGTGCACGCCGGCTGCGTCTCGACGACCGACGGGGGCGCAGGCGACGTGGGCGCAGGCGATGGCGGCGACGCGGCGCCCGGCAACGACGCCGCGATGACCACCGACGCCGGACAGCCCGGGCAGGACACGGGCACGGGCATGGACGCGGCGAGCGCCGACGACGCCGCGACGGGCACCGACAGCGCGACCCCACCGGGCGACGCAGGCATGGACGCCGCGGGCTGCACGACCGGAGCGCGCCGGTGCAGCGGGGCGGCGCTCGAGGTCTGCGCGGCCGGCGCCTACGTCTTCGAGCAGATGTGCGCGCTCGACTGCAGCGCAGGCGCCTGCACCACGTCGGTCACGTGCACGCCGAGCGCCTATCGCTGCAACGCGCGCTCGGTCGAGGTCTGCAACAGCGCGGGCACCGCGTGGCTCCACGTGAGCACCTGCGCGAACACGTGCAGCGCCGGGCTCTGCACCGGCGCGTGCACCCCCGCCGAGCGACGCTGCAACGGGAGCGCCGTCGAGCAGTGCGACGCCGCCGGCACCGCGTGGACCACGGTGCAGACCTGCGCGGCGACGTTCTGTGCCTACGGCACGTGCGCGCTGGACGGGCTCGACGTCGCCTCGAACATGGATCTCGACGGGGAGGTCCTGGTCGACGGCGACGTGCTGGTCCGCAGCGGCGCCACGCTCCGCAGCCCCGGCGGCGACCTCACCATCCGCGCTCGCACGATCACCGTCGAGAGCGGCGGCTCGATCGCGGTCAGCGCCACCGGCCTCGGGCCCGACGGCGTGGGCCAGGACGGTCGCTTCTGCAGCGGCGGCTTCAACGGCGGCTCCGGCGGCGGCCACGGCACGAGCGGCACCATCGGACCGACGGGCTCCTCGGGATCACCATGCACGAGTGGCGGCCCGGCGTTCGGGTCGGCCACGGACTCGGTCGTCGGGCGCGGCGGACCCGGCGGCGGCGTGAGCGGGAGCTCGTCTCCGCGCTCGCCCGGCGGCGGCCGGCTGCGGCTCGTCGCCTCCGATCGCATCACGGTGCAGGGCCAGATCTCGGCGGACGGCCTGCCCGGCATCTATGCGGCGGGCTCGAGCGGTCTCTCGACGGGCGGCGGCGCCGGCGGCGGCGTGCTCCTCGCCGCCGACACGGTGATCGTGAGCGGCGCGATCACGGCGGCGGGCGCCGGGCTCACCTCCGGCACCTGGGGCGGGACCGGCGGCCAGGGCCGCATCAAGATCCTCACGGGCGCGATGCGGAGCGTGACCGGCACGCTCACGGGCGCGGTGCTCACGCAGGGCTTGCTGCCGCCGATCGACCTCGTGTCGAGCTCGCACCCGGATCCATCCCTCTACTACAACGACGACTTCGCCTTCGCGACGGTGTCGTGGGAGCGGCCGTTCCCCGGGCGGCAGGGCTACTACTGGGTCGTCGACGCGATGCGCTACCGCGTGCCGACGCCCGCGATCGGGACGTTCGCCGCCGCCGAGGCGGTGAGCGTCGCCCGGAGCGCCCTCGTCGCGGGCGACAACTACGTGCACGTCGCGCCGATCGACGCCATGTCCGCCGTGGGCACGGTCGAGACGTCGTTCCGCATCCGGCTGAACACGACGCCGCCGATGGTGACCTCGTCGAGCCATCCCTCGGAGACGGCGTGGTCGACGAACCATGACGCGTTCTTCAGCTGGACGGTGCCCAACGGCGCGGCGAACTACACGGGCTTCTACTACTCGCTCGACCACTACGGCGACACGGTGCCGACCGCGGCCGACACGTACCTCCCCGTCACGCAGACGACGCTGCTCCGCAGCGCGCTCGCCGATGGCATCTGGGTGGTCCACGTGGTGAGCATCGACACCCACGGCTACCTCACGCGCGTCGCAGGCCATCGCCAGGTCCGTCTCGGCGCCGACCCCGGCGCGGGCGGCCTCGTCGGACAGGTGGTGAGCGCCGCGACGTCGATGCCCATCAGCGGCGCGCGCGTGCGCGTGAACCGCGGCCTCGTGGCCGATCAGACGACGAACGGAACCGGCAACTACAACTTCATGGGCGTCCCCGCGGGGACCTGGGACGTCGAGGTCTCCGCCCCCGGCTTCGCCACGATGACGCGCTCGGTGACGATCACCGCCTCGGGAAGCGTGCCGCTGAACGTCAGTCTCGCGCCCATGTGATCGATGGTGTCGGCCCGATCGTGACCGACCCGGGGCGCGAGGCGCGCCTCACTCGTCCTCGGCGTCCGTGGGTGGGGAGGGTCCGCTCGAGACGCCGAGCACCAGATCGTGATCGGCCGCGAAGGCCGGCGCGGGCGGGGGCGACGAGGCCCCGGGGGCGCGGACGCCGCGGTAGACCTCCGACCGCCGGTACCAGGCGAGGCCGCGCACCACGAAGATCTTGGCCACGGCGGCGGCCGGCACCGCGAGCAAGACCCCGAGGAAGCCGAAGACCTCGCCCCCGATCATCAAGGCGACGAGCACCCAGACGGCCGGCAGGCCCACCTTGTCGCCGACGATGCGCGGCACCACCACGAACCCCTCGAGGAACTGACACACCGCGTACGCGACGATCACCAGCAGCGGCTTGGTCCACCCCGTCCAGTCCACGACACACATCAAGAGGGCCATCGTGAGCGCGGAGCCGCTGCCGACGTACGGGATGAAGGCGAGCAGGCCCGCGACCAGCGCGATCGGGATCGCCAGGCGCACGCCCGCGAGCGAGTACGCGATCCCGTAGAGGATGCCCATCGCGATCATCACCAGGAGCTGCCCGCGCACGAACTGCCCGAGCACGGCGTCGATCTCCCGCGCCACCTCCACGACCTTCGGGCGGAGGCGGCCGGGGACGAGATCGCGCGCGCCCTCCACCATGCGATCGAAGTCGTAGAGCAAGTAGAAGACGAGCACCGGGATCACGAGCACGCCCGCGACGGCGCCGATGACGGTGACCGTGCCGCCCAGCACGTACTGCAGGATCGCCTCCGCCGGCGCGGCGGCGCGCGACGCGAGCTCGCTCGGAGCGAGCGCGAGCTCGGCGAGCGCCTCGTCGACGGTGTGCGGCACCGGGATCCCGTGCTCGGTGAGCCAGGGCTCGACCTGGTGGTCGAGCGCGGTCAGCTGCGCCGGCAGCTCCCGTGCGAACTGGACGACCTCCCGGACGATCGCCGGGAGCACCAGGAGCAAGAAGAGCGCGCCGACGAGCGCCAGGAGCGCGAGCACGACCGCGATCGCCGCCGCGCGCGGCACGCCCGCCTTCTCGAAGCGATCGACCACGGGATCGAGCAGGTACGCGATGCCGAGCGAGAAGAAGATCGGCGAGAGCACCCCGCGCAGGAGGTAGAGGAGAAGGACGACGACGGCGAGCGCGGCCAGGAGCCCGAGCACGCGGAGCCGTGGGTCGCGGCGCGGCGATGGCTCCATGAGCGCTCCGGACGACATCTCTGGCCCCTCCTCGACCGCTTCCCCGACGGTCCGCTGGTCTTGTAACACGCATCGTGGCCCCCTCTTCCGTCGCACGTTGGGATACCGTGTGACGCGGAGGCGATGGCCCGATGCTGAGGCTCGATTTCTACGTGCAGCACCTCGTGCGACAGGGAGCCGCGGAGCTCCAGGTCGGCTCCAACGAGCCCGTGCGGTTCAAGTTCGCCGATGGAGAGACGCGCCAGTCGAACCAGCCGATCGACCACGCGCAGGTGCTGCAGCTCGTCCAAGAGGCCGCGCCGCCCGCAGCGAGCGACGAGCTGCGGCGTACGCGCGTCACGAAGTTCCTCCACATCACCGAGGCCAACGTTCGCGTCGAGGTCACGATCGATGCACCCAAGCCGCAGGAGTGGCGGGTGACCGTCCGGCCGGCCGGTGCGAGCGCCGCGGCGGCGCCACAAGCCGCGCCCGCGCCGCTGCGGATGCCCGCCGCCACGGCCGCGCCCGCACCCGCGCCACAAGCCGCCGCTCCCAAGCCCGCCCCCGCCCCGGCCGCCCCACCGGCCCCGCAGACCGCCACAACGCCGGCCCAGAGCGCCGCGCACGCCGCGCAGGCCGCGCAGGTCAGCGCCGGCGCCGCGACCGGCCCG
>JBGAQA010000057.1:0-43658 GCA_044220955.1 Sandaracinaceae bacterium | reverse complement strand
GCGCTCGGCGATGCGAGCGGTGAGCTCGGCCATCTCGTCCATCGTGGGCGCCTCGATCGGCGTGAAGCGGCCGCTCGCGTCGTGCACGCCGTCGATCGTGAGCGAGTGGAAGTGTATGTTGCACGCGAGCTCGCTCCCGAGCCTCTTGGTCCTCACGCGCCGCGACGTGCTCCGCAAGCTCCGCCCGGACCTCGTCACGATGATCGACGGCCGGCCCGAGATGCCGCGTCCCGAGGGCCGCTGCCCCGCGCTCACCAGCGACGCGCGCGGCCACGCCTGCACCGTACGACGATCGGCCCACGAGCTGCCGCGACTTCGCGGTCGGCGGCGACGCGTGCCTCGTCGCCCGCAGGCGCGTCGGGCTCGCGCGCTGACGCCGGGCGGGCTCCCTCAGAGGCACGCGGCGACGATCGCCGGCAGCTGGGCGACGAAGGCGCAGTCGCTCCCGGCCACGACGCGTCCTGCGATGCAGTCGGCGCGCTCGGCGTCGAGCCCGAGGCACGAGCGACCCAGGGCCGCGTCGAGATCACAGCCGGGCACGCACGCGCAGAGCCGGCTCGCCATGGCGCCGCACGAGGCGTAGGGGCGGGTGCCGAAGAGCGCCGGCAGAGACTCGCACTCGGGCGAGGCCTCGAGGAGTGCCGCCGCGCCACGCCCGCCGAGATAGCCCTCGAGCGCCTCGCGCAGCCCCATGCGCGCGGGGGGCGACGCCGTGCAGAAGTCGGTGAACGTGAGCGCACCGCGGAACGTCAGCTCCGGGCCCGCGCACGCGAGGATCTCGCTCGGCGTGGCCGCTTCCCCCGCCGCGCAGAGGCAGACCGCCGCCTCGGCGCACGACTCGGTCGAGCCGGTCGAGACGGTGCAGCGCGCCGTCTGCTCGGCGGTCGTGACCGTGAAGCGGCAGAGCGCGCCTGCGTCGGGCGGCGCCGTGACGGCCGCGTCCGAGCCCGCCTCGACCCGGGCGTCCGCGGGGCTGCGCTCGTGACTCAGGTAACAGCCGGGCGACGCGAGGAGCGCGAGGAAGCCCAGCGTGCGCGCGACCGCGAGGGTCATCGCGCCATCGTTCGACCGCGCTCGTGCTCGGTCAAGCTCGCATCACCGGCCCGCTCGGCCGCCCCGACGGCCACGCCTCGAGGCAGCAATCGTCGCGATCACCGCGAGCCCGAGCGACACGAGCGACGCACCGCGGCCCGGCGCGACGCTGCCACAGGCCGGCAGGGGCTCGTAGGGCGGAGCGGGGCCGGAGTCCTGCGCCGGGCACGGCAGCCGCGAAGAGAATGTGTTGCCGCAGAAGCAGACGGTGCAGCTCGTGCCGCAGACGTAGCCCGTGCTCTCCGGCACGCAGACCCCGGCGAAGTCGAGGTTGGGGGCCGAGGGCGGACACGTGTACGCGACGTCGCGCGCGACCACCCCTGCAGGGCACTGCGCGGCGCCGATGGCGGGGACGAGAGCGAGGGCGACGGCGAGGGCGGGGAGGATCGCTCGCATGGTCAAGACGTAGGCGCGCGCGATCGAGCTTCCACCCCCCGGCTCGCTCGCGTCCGGCCGCGCCGGTCTGACGCCCTCGGGCGCCGGTGCGCTCGGACGCCGTGTCGAGATCGACGTCAGTCCCCGCGCGCGCGGATGAACGCCACGAGGTCCCGGTAGAACTGGTAGTGATCGAAGTCGTTGAAGGCGCCGGGGCCGTCGCCGAAGAGCTGGCCGATCTCGTCGAGGTGATCGGCCGGGATGCAGCCGAGGAAGACGCCGTGGCGCGAGCTGGGCACGGTGACCAGGCCGTCGTTCGGGATCGGGCGGAAGGCGTCGCCGCCGTTCAGGATGAGCCCGGTGACGCTGAGCAGCGGATCGATCGGGTCGTTCTCGGAGTCGTAGCGCGCGATGAAGGGCGGGCGGTCCGGGGCCATGCAGTCGCTGCCGCCATCGTGCAGCGCGCTGCGTCCGCCGATGGAGAAATAAGGTATCCCCGGGTCGTCCGGGTACGCCGCGTTGAACGCCGCCATGTTCGGCGTGTTGAACTGGTCGATCCCGAGCCAGACGCTGGTCGTGGCCCCCGCGCCGTCGTAGAGCGGCAGGTACACGAGGCTCGCGATGGCGTTCAGCGCGTCGCGCAGGCGCGGGTCGCTGACGAGCTCGTCGAGCACGTCGGACACCGGTGTCCCGCCGTGCGGCGTCGCGATCGTGTAGACCGCGGCGACCCACTCGGGGTGATCGTGCGCGACGACGCGCGCGTCGAGCCCGCCCTGCGAGTGCCCGACGAGCACGACCTGGCGGTACCCGGTGGTGTCGAGGATCCGCTGCACCTGCTCGGCGAGCATCGCGCCGCGCACGACGGACGTGTTGAACGGGTCGACCGTCGGGAAGTAGACGTTGGTCTCGCCCGACATCTCGAGCGCCTGCCGGACGTGGAAGAAGTAGTCGATGTAGTCGATGCCCGCGAAGTGCTCGAAGCCGAAGAAGCCGTGCGCGAACACGATCGGGTACGGCGGGCCGAGCGTGTGGGGCGGGCCGGTGTCGGGCAGGCGCGCCGCGTCGTTCGCGTCCGCGGCGGGCGCGTCGCCGCGCGCATCGGCGAGCGCGTCCGGGCGCGCGTCGGCGGGGCGGGCCGCGTCCACGAGGTTCCCGTTCGGTCCCTCGGGCGCGCTGCACGCGGGCAGGACCGCGAGCGAGAGGGCGAGCGCGAGGAGGGCGGAGCGCATGGCCGAAAAGTGTACGCTGCCCGCGATGCACCGCACCAGGCTGCTGCTCGTCGCGCTCACCCTCGCCTGCTCCGGTCCCGCGCCCTCACCTTCGCCTTCGCCTTCGCCCTCGCCCTCGCCCGCGCCACCCCCCGCGACGGCGGCCACGGCGCCCGAGCCGGTCCTCACGCCCAGCTGGCTCTTCGAGGTCCACACCGAGGCGCAGTCCTCGTACGTGTTCGCCGCGCTCGACCCGGGCTGCCCGCTGCACGAGTCCTTCCCGGCCGACTACATGGTGCTCTTCCGCTTCGCGCGCCTCGTGATCGTGCCCGATGCCCAGACCTCGGAGGAGGCGCACCAGGCGCTGCTCGATCACGGGCTCGATCGCTCGGGGTCCCTCGCGCGCGCGATCGGCCCCGAGCGGGCCGAGCTGCTCGGGGCCGAGATCGACGACCTCGTGCCGCCGATGATCGTGCCGTTCCTCCGCCCGACCTGGGCGCTCGAGGTGCTGGTGCTCGCGCTCGCGGCGGACGCGTACGGGGTCGATGCGTCGGATGGGCGGATCTCGCCGACGCACGACGCGGTCTCGCGTCGCCGGATGTCGGGCGCGCCCTTGCTCGGCCTCTACGACCACGACGAGCTCGACCGATGGTTCACCGCGGTGGCGCCGTCGGCGACCGACGCGCTCCGCGGCGAGCTCGATGCGCTCGACGCCGAGCGCGCGGCGGCCCGCGCGGTCCTCGCCGCCTATCGCGCCGGCGACGAGGCGGTGTTGATCGCCGCCAACCACGACGCGCCTCCGGGTGTCGAGCGCTTCGCCGACGTCTCGCGGACGGCGTCCCGGCGAATGCGCGACGCGCACGCCGAGACGCTCGAGGCGGAGCTGCGCGCGGGCAACGCGCTCGCCGTGCTCTCCGTCACGGAGGTCCTCGGTGACGACGGCGTGCTGGCAGATCTGCGAAGCCACGGACTCACCGTCACGCGCATCTCCGTCGCGGCCCCCTCCCCCTAGCGTGTGGTACAAGACGCGTCCGAAATTCGTTCGGAAGGAGCACACCCGACCATGACGACCTGGCCCGCGCCGACGACTGGCACCCCGATCACGATGAGCCCGGACGGCAAGCTGAACGTGCCGAGCGATCCCATCATCCCGTTCATCGAGGGGGACGGCACCGGACGCGACATCTGGAAGTCGTCGGTGCGCGTGCTCGACGCCGCGGTGAGCAAGGCCTACGGCGGCAAGAAGAAGATCGTCTGGCACGAGGTCTACGCCGGTGAGAAGGCGTTCAAGCAGTGGGGCAACTGGCTGCCCGACCAGACCGTCGCCGACTTCAAGAAGTACCTCGTCGGCATCAAGGGCCCGCTCACGACGCCGATCGGCGGCGGGATCCGCTCGCTGAACGTCGCGCTGCGCCAGATGCTCGACCTCTACGTCTGCCTGCGTCCGGTGCGCTGGTTCAAGGGCGTCCCCTCGCCCGTCCGCTCGCCCGAGAAGGTCGACATGACGATCTTCCGCGAGAACTGCGAGGACATCTACGCCGGCATCGAGTGGGAGGCCGGCAGCGAGAGCGTGAAGAAGGTCGTCGGCTTCCTGAAGGAGAACTTCCCCAAGGAGCACGGCAAGATCCGCTTCCCCGAGACGAGCGGCATCGGCATCAAGGCCGTCAGCAAGGACGGCACCGAGCGCCTCGTGCGCGCCGCCATCGAGATGGCGCTCAAGTACAAGAAGAGGAGCGTCACCCTCGTCCACAAGGGCAACATCATGAAGTTCACCGAGGGTGCGTTCCGCACCTGGGGCTACGACGTCGCCGTGCGCGAGTTCCGCGGCCGCGTGGTGACGGAGCGCGAGACGTGGATCCTCGGCAACAAGGAGGCCGACGCCGGCTGCACGACGGAAGCGAACGCGCGACAGGTCGAGCCTGGCTACGACATGCTGCCGCCGAAGCAGAAGACGGAGCTGCACGCCGAGGTCGAGACCGCCCTGAAGCTCTGGCCGACCCACGGCGAAGGCAAGTGGAAGAAGCTGCTCCTGATCAAGGACAGCATCGCCGACATCACCCTGCAGCAGGTGCTCACGCGCCCCGCCGACTTCGACGTCATCGCGACGCTCAACCTCAACGGCGACTACCTCTCGGACGCGCTCGCGGCGCAGGTCGGCGGCATCGGCATCGCGCCCGGCGGCAACATCAACTACGTCACCGGCCACGCCATCTTCGAGGCGACCCACGGGACCGCGCCGAAGTACGCCGACAAGGATCAGGTCAACCCCGGCTCGGTCATCCTCAGCGGCGAGATGATGCTTCGTCACCTCGGCTGGGACGAGGCTGCGGACCTCATCATCAAGGGCATGGACGGCGCCATCGGCGCCAAGACCGTGACCTACGACTTCGCGCGCATGATGGACGGCGCGACGAAGGTGAAGTGCTCCGAGTTCGGCGACGCGATCATCGCGCACATGTAGCGTCAGCGCCGCGACGTGAGCGCGCGCTCGACCGGCTGGATCCGCGGTCCGCTCTGGGACGTGGCGCTGCTCGCGCTGCCATGGGTGCCGCTCTACCTCTGGTTCGTCTTCGGGCTCCGGATCGGCGACGGAGGGGGCGAGGTCCACGTCCTCGGGGAGCGCTTCGACGCGCTGGCGCTGGCGACGCTGGTCGTGCTCGCGATCACGTTCGTGCACCGGCACTACACCTTCGTGCTCGTGTACGGCGACGCGCAGGCGTTCGGCGAGCACGCACGCGCGTACGTGGTCGCGCCCGTCTTGCTCTTCGCCGCGCTCGCGGCCGCGCGACACGCGGGCGACGCCGCGTGGGGGATCGCGCTCGCGGCCAGCGGCACGTGGAACGTCTGGCACACCGTGCAGCAGCGCTACGGGATCCTGCGGGTCTACGCGGCCAAGGCCGGCGGCGGGCTCGAGGGACGCGCGCACGCGCGGCGGGACCAGCGGCTCGTGTGGTCGCTCGTGTCGGGCGTGGCGCTCGCGCTCGTGTTCTTCCGGCGCGCGAGCTTCCTCGGACACGAGAGCGCGCGCCGGGCCCTCTTCGCCGTCTTGCCCTTCGTCGAGTCCCCGTGGTTCGCCGCCCTCGGTGCGCTGCTCGGGCTGGGCGCCGCGCTCGCCGCGGCTTCGTGGCTACGCGCGGAGCTCAAGGCCTCCGTCGCGCTCGCCGCGCGCGTGCCCCGCTTGACCTTCCTGGCCTCGACGGTGGCGCTCCTCGCCGTGTTCGTCGTGCATGGCCCCGTCGTCGGCTACCTCACGTTCGGCAGCGCGCACGCTCTGGAGTACGTCGCGTTCGTGCACCACTTCGGGCAGCGCAAGTTCGCGCGGCGTGAGGGCGCGCGCAGCCTCGCCTCGGCCCTGCTGCGGCGGCCGCTCCTGGTCGGGCCGCTCCTCTCGGGCGGCCTGGCGCTGCTCTATTTCGCGCTCCAGCCCGCGGCCGACGGCGACCTCTACCTCACCTATTACCTCGGCAGCTCGATGCTCCACTTCCTCTACGACGGATGGATCTGGAAGGTCCACGAGCCCGCCGTCGCCGAGCCGCTCGGCGCCCGGGCCGCCGCGTCGTGACGCCCGCGAACCGGCGTGCACGTGTGCGGGCTTCTCGGTAGAGTCCGCGCCGCGTGACGCCCTTCGCGTCCGCGGCGTCACGAATACAGGAGTACGACGATGGTCCAGCGCAAGAAGATCTCGGTCATCGGGGCGGGCAACATCGGTGGTGAGCTCGCGATGCTCATCGCGCGTCGGGAGCTG
The DNA here is from genome assembly GCA_044220955.1 of Sandaracinaceae bacterium. GTDB lineage: Bacteria > Myxococcota_A > Polyangia > Polyangiales > Sandaracinaceae > JBBSAT01. The sequence goes on along the minus strand of JBGAQA010000057.1, from coordinate 37,238 downwards.
GGCGACTGCGTGCTCCTCGACATCCCGGAGAAGGCGGACTTCGCGCGCGGCAAGGCGCTCGACATCATGCAGACGGGCGCGCTGGACGGCTTCGACTGCAACGTCACGGGCACGAGCGACTACAAGGACATCGCCGGCTCCGACGTGGTCATCGTCACGGCCGGCGTGCCGCGCAAGCCGGGCATGAGCCGCGACGACCTGCTGAGCATCAACCTCAAGATCATCCGCGCGGTCGCCGCCGGCATCAAGGACAACGCCCCGAACGCCTTCGTCGTCGTCATCTCGAACCCGCTCGACGCGATGGTCTACGAGATGAAGAAGGTCACCGGCTTCAAGGGCAGCCAGGTCGTCGGCATGGCCGGCGTGCTCGACTCGGCGCGCCTGCAGTGCTTCCTCGCGATGGCGGCCAAGTGCAGCACCAAGGACGTGCGGGCGCTGGTGCTCGGCGGCCACGGCGACACGATGGTGCCCGTGCTCGGCTACTGCACCGTCAACGGCATTCCCGTCCAGCAGCTGCTCCCGGCCGACGTGCTCGACGGCATCATCAAGCGGACGGCGGGTGGCGGCGGCGAGATCGTCAAGCTCATGGGGACGAGCGCGTACTACGCGCCGGCCGCCGGCGCGATCGAGATGGCCGAGGCGTACCTGCGCGACGAGAAGCGCATCCTCGCGTGCGCCGCGTACCTGAACGGCGAGTACGGCTACAAGGATCTCTACATCGGCGTCCCGGTCGTCATCGGCGGCGGCGGCGCGGAGAGGGTCGTGGTCATCGAGCTGAGCGAGAGCGAGAAGGCCATGCTCGACAAGAGCGCAGAGGCCGTCCGCGGCCTGATCACGGACTCCGCGAAGCTCTGACCTCGGCGCTTCGCGGGAGGGTCTCGATTCCGCGCAGCCCCGATTCCGCTCGAATTGGATGGAAAGGCCGGGCTGCTCACGCAGCTCGGTTTTTCGTTTCGTGGACGCGCGCGCGATCGGCGAGGATGCCGTCGCGATGAACCCCCGCGACATGTTGCTGGCGTCCGCGACGAGGCTCGCGAGGGCGATCCGCGACGGGGAGACGACGAGCCTCGAGGTCGTGCGCGCGCACGCGGCACACATCGAGCGGCACGATCCCTCGCTGAACGCGATCGTCGAGTCGCGCCTGACCGCCGCGCTCCGCGAGGCCGAGGCGGCGGACCAGAAGCAGCGGCGCGGCGAGGCGCTCGGTCCGCTCCACGGCGTGCCGTGCACGATCAAGGAGTCGTTCGCGGTCGACGGGATGCCGCTCACGGCCGGCCTCGTCTCGCGCATCGGCACGCGCAGCCAGCACGACGCGGTCGCGGTGCAGCGCCTGCGCGCGGCCGGGGCGATCGTCGTCGGGGTCACGAACATCTCCGAGCTCCTGATGTGGATGGAGAGCGACAACCGCGTCTACGGTCGCTGCAACAACCCCTACGATCTCGGACGCACGGTCGGTGGAAGCTCGGGCGGCGAGGGCGCAGCGGTCGGAGCGGGCCTGGTCCCTTTCGGCCTCGGCGCCGACATCGGCGGCTCGATCCGCCTGCCGGCGTTCATGAACGGCGTGTTCGGCCACAAGCCGACGGGAGGCCTCATCCCGAACGCGGGGCAGTGGCCGCTGCCGGGTCCGGACGCGATGCGCTTCGTGACGAGCGGGCCGCTCGTCCGCCGCGCGGAGGATCTCTGGCCGCTCGTGAAGGTGCTCGCGGGCCCGACCGCAGCCTCGCCCGAGGTGCTGCCGATCGCGCTCGGCGATCCCTCGACGGTCTCGATCGAGGGGATGCGCGTGCTGCACGTCGCGGGCAACGGCGTCTCGCGCGTTCACCCGTCGCTCGCTCTTGCGCAAGAGCGCGCGGCCGATGCGCTCGGCCGACGCGGGGCGCGCGTCGAGCGAGCGAAGATCCGCGGCCTGTCGAAGTCGGTGCTGTACTGGGCGACGCTCCTGTCGGAGACGGGCGGCGAGGACTTCGGACGCATGCTGGCCGGCGGCGAGGGGCGCGTGCGGGTCGGGCGCGAGCTCGTCAAGCTCGCGCTCGGGCGCTCGGCGCACACGCTCCCGGCGCTCGCGCTGGCCGCCATCGAGGGGATCCCGAAGATGCTCCCCGGCGACAGCAAGAAGCTCGTCGCGGAGGCGCACGCCTTCCGGCGCGAGCTCGAGGAGCGCATCGGGGACGGCGTGATGCTCTACCCGACGTACACGCTGCCCGCGCCCCACCACGGCGTCGCGCTCCGGCGTCCGATCGACTGGGCGTACACCGCGCTCCTCAACGTGATGGAGCTGCCGAGCACGGCCGTGCCGCTCGGACTCGAGCAGGGCGTACCCCTCGGCTGCCAGGTGGTCGCGAACAACGGGCAGGACCACCGAAGCGTCGCGGTCGCCCTGGAGCTCGAGCGCTCGTTCGGTGGCTGGGTCCCGCCGCCGCGCATCTTCGCGTGAGCGCCCGACACTTTCGAGCCCGGGAAACGCCACTCAGCACGGTGCGCGGAGCGAACGGCGCCGATGGATGGTGCTCGACCGCCACGCCGAGCGACCGGCTCATCCGGGCAGCGGATCGGACGGCTGCGGCGGCGCCGTGCTGCTCGGGGGCGGCACGACGTGCGGCGCGCGCGGCGGCGGCGTGAGCATCCCGCGCAGCATCTCCATGATCCGCCGCAGCTGATCCTGCGAGAGCGCGCCGTGCGCGTGCAGGACGCCGTCCTCTGCGGAGAGCTCGATCTCGTAGAGCGGCACCGAGAAGCCCATGATCTGCACGAGCGGGTTGGCGGCGGCGCGCACGCGCAGGTCGTCGAAGCACTGCCGCGCGGACTCCGCGTGCTCGGCCGTGTCGAAATACGCGACGCCCTCGATGGTCACGCCGTCCTCCGCCTGCACCATCGAGAGGCGCGCGCGTCGCGCCACCTCGCAGGGCGAGCGCCGCACGAACGCCGCGAGGCCCTCGACCTCGACGCTCACGGCCTCGCCCTCGTTCATGGACAGGAGGGCGTCTGCGCGATCGGTGTTCGGGTCCGTCGTCCTGGCCGCGGCGATCGCGAGCACGCGCTCGAGATCCTCCGGCCGGCTCAGGACGACGTGCCGCGCGTCGAGGATCGCGACGCGGCGATCGGCGCCGTCGGGCGAATAGAACGGCGCGCTCGCGATCCCGTTCTCGTCGGTCCACTCGAGGGTGTGGCCGCTCGCGGCGGCGACGCGCTCGGCCACCTCGCGCGGCGGCGGCGCGACGTCCGAGAGCGCGCCGGCGACGACGATGTTCGCGCGCTGGAAGTTCGGTGTCGCGATCAGGACGCGGGACAGGTCGCGCACCGGCTCGATCCCGGAGCCCCCCAGGACCGCTTCCCAGTCCGGGATGGCCGCGAGGAGCTGCTCGACCTCGGCGCGCAGGGGCGAGGCGCGGATGCGATCCATGTCGATGCGAAGCGCGATCTGCGCGCCCGCAGGGAGGAACGCCACGGGCGAGCCGCCGTCGCCCCCGGGGCCCTCGGCGACCGCGAGGCCTCCGTCGGCCCCCGCATCCCGCCGGCGACGGCGGCCCGCGTCCGGTCGACCGCCGTCGCCGCCCGCGTCCATGGGCACGCCCGCGTCGAGCCCCTGGCCGGGCGATGCGCCGCCCTGGCCCTCGGTCGCGCTCGTCTCCTCCGGCGGGGGCGGGGTCGGCAGCGGCGCGGCCTCCACCTCCTGCGCGTCGGTCAGCCCGAGCTCGACCTCGACGGGGATGGAGAACTCGAACCCGGTGTCGAACGGGGTCTGCAGCGTCAGCACGAGGAGCACGAAGAGGACGTGCGCACCGACGGAGGCGACCGACGCCAGCCCGAGCTGCCGGATCTCGCGCGTCACGCTTGCCTTGACCACGCTCGGGGCGCGTGAAAACAGATCGGCGCTCCGGGCGCATGCACATCGTTCCCACGCGAGGCGCCACGTGCGCCGCGATCCTGTCGGTGGCGATCGGCCTGGGCCTCGTCGCGTGCGGTGACGACGAGGGCGAGGCGAGCGCAGCGCCCGACGCCGGCCCGCCGGAGCCGCACGACGCCGGGACGGACACGGGGCCGCCGCCCGACGCCGGCCCGCCGCGCCGCATCTTCGCCAAGCGATGGGTGGTGGAGGTGCACGCGCAGCCGGCTCGAGACTCGGAGAACCTCGGGTATCTGCGCGCCGGCGCCCTGCTCCAGGCGACCACCGCACTCCCCCTCGGCACCGAAGGCTGCCGCGAGGGATGGTTCGAGCTTACGACCGGCGGCTACGTCTGCAACGGCCGCGACGTCATCGCCTTCACGGGCCGGAGACTGCCCGCGCGGCGACCCGCCCAGCCCGACTTCTCGGCGCCGCTCCCGTACGAGTACGGCCGTACCCGACGCGACGGCGCGCCGATGTACCGGCGCCTGCCCTCGGACGAGGAGGCCGCCCAGTTCGAGGGCTATCGCATCCCGGGCGTCGCGCCCGCCCTCGTCGAGGGCGCGCCCGAGGCCGCCGCCGCGCCGGAGACGGATGCGCCCGCGCCGATCGTCGAGGCCGAGGTGATGCCGGCGTCCGGTGCCGCGGCCACGAGCGCCGCCGAGGGGGCGATCGAGCCCACCGACGTGGACGCCGGCGTCCTGACGCTGGGCGCGCTCGCGGGCGACCCCGACAGCGTGCTTCAGCGACGGCTCGTGAGCGGCTTCATCGTCAGCCTCGACCGCGACCTCCGCACCGGCCCCCGACGCTACTGGCGCACCCTGTCGAACGGGATCGTTCCGTACCTGCAGGTCGGCCTCGTTCACGGGTCCGAGTTCCGCGGCGAGGCCCTCGAGCGCATCGCAGCGAGCGCCTCGGTGGACTCGGGGGTCGACGCCGGCCTCGACGCCGGACAGGTGCTCGACGCCGCGCACATGGTGCTGCCCATCGGCTATGTGACGTCGTCCAAGACGGCCATGTTCACGCGCGGGCGCGACGGGCGCCTGCGCCGCGGGCGACGTCCGGGCTATCACCACGTCTTCCGCGTCACGAGCGAGCTCGACGAGCGCGGCGCGCACTACCTCGTCCGCTCGGACGCCGAGATCTACCGGGAAGACGAGGTCACGGTCATCCGAGCGGCCGCGAGCGCGCCCGAGGGCGTCGGCCCGACCGAGACGTGGATCGACGTCGATCTCGCACACCAGACGCTGGTCGCGTACGACGGGATGACGCCGGTGTACGCGACGCTGGTGTCGAGCGGACGCATCCGCGATCCGGAGGATCCGCTCCAGACGCACGACACGCCGACGGGCCTGTGGCGCATTCGCAGCAAGTACGTCACGCACACGATGGACGGTGATCACGCGACGGACGGTCCCTACTCGATCGAGGACGTTCCCTACGTGATGTACTTCGAGCTCGCGTTCGCGCTGCACTCGGCGTTCTGGCACGACGGCTTCGGGCGGCCGCGCAGCCACGGGTGCGTGAACCTCGCGCCGGCGGACGCCCACTGGCTCTTCGACTGGGCGCACCCGCGACTGCCGGAGGGCTGGCACACCGTGTTCCCGACGCCGGCCGATCCGTCGACGTGGGTGTACGTGCACGGCACGACGCCCGAGGGATGACGACCCGCCCTGGTGTCGACGCGGATCAGACGTCGCCCATCGGGCGGTCGTCCTCGATCCCGAGGTGGACCTCGATGGTCTGCTCGAGGAAGCGCGCGTCCTGGAGCGGCATCGGACGGCCGACGAGCTCGACGTCCTGCTCCGCCGCCCGAGCCCAGAGCGTGTAGCCGACGAAGGCGTCGCCGCGTCCCCACACGCGCCTCCTGACGAAGACCTGCGTGAGCGAGGGGACGCTGAGCGTGACGGGCCGGGCTCCGGCGACCGGGAGCGGCCCGTGCGAGACGTGGAGCGCCTCGCGGCCCACGACGACGGCCGTCCAGTTGAGCGCCTCGGCCGCCACGTAGTACAGGGCCGGCGCCAGGCAGAGGCCGCCGACGGTCGCGAAGAACACCGTGAACGAGGGGTCGTCCGCGAGCCACACGAGCCACGCGAAGACGAGCGCCGTCGACAAGACGAAGAAGACGCCTCGGCGCAGGACGGGACCGTGCGCCCACCTGCGCGTCATCGTGACCGAGGCGGGCACCTCGAGGGGCGGCGCGCCGTCGCGGTAGCCAGCGCTCCCGTCGGCGACACGAACGGGCGCGCCGAAGACGACCTCGATCGAGCGGGGTCGCGGAACGGTGACCCGCGGGCGCTCCTCGTCCACGGGTCGATGCTACCCGGGTCCGACCCGGCGAGCGATCAGGGCGTCGCGCCCGTGGCGACCTCGTCTTGCGTGGACGGCGCCGGGCGATCGAGCATGTCGCGCAGCTCCGCGACGCGGCTCTGCAGGTCGCGCAGATCGCGCTGGGCGTCGTCCCGCTCGCTCTCGGCGACCCGAGCGCGCGCCTCCATCTCGTGCAGCCGTGCCTCGGCCTCGTCGAGCGAGCCGCGCAGGCGCGCGAGCTCGCCGTCGCGCGCCTCGGCGCGGACCTCGGCGGCCGCGAGCTCGTCGCTCAGCTCGGCCTGGACGCGCTCGTGCTGCGCGCGCGCCTCGGCCAGATCCGTCTCGACGGCGTGGCGCTCGGCTTGCGCCTCTCGTAGCTCGGCGGCCGTCGACGTGAGGGTCGTGTCCGACTGGGCGAGCCGCGCGCGCACGCCCGCGATGTCGGCGGCGATCTGATCGCGCTCCGCGATGAGCGATGCGATGCGCCCGCCGAGGATCTCGATCTGACCCTGGGCGGTGGCGAGCTGGCCGGCGAGCTCGGAGCGCGAGAGGCGCCCCTCCTCGTACTGCTGCATCAGCTGCGCGTGGTCCTGATCGAGCGCCTGCCGCCGTGCCTCCTCGACCAGGAGATCCGCGCGGACGTTCGCGACCTCGACCCGCGTCCGGTCGATCACGCGCCGCTGGTGCGCCGCCTGCTGCGCGTACGTGTAGACGACCGCGACGAAGATCGCGGTCACGCCGGCCAGCATCGGGACCAGCCAGGCGAGCGTCTTGCGCGTGCGCGCCGTGCGCTCCTCTGGCCGCGTCAGCACCTCGAGCTCGCGAGCGAGCTGCTCCGCGCTCGGCCGCTCCTCCGGGTCGACCGCCAGCCAGCGGGCGAAATGCGGCCTCAGGAAGGCCAGGTCCCGCCGCGCGGGGAGCGGAGGCGCCTGCGTGGCGCGGCGCTGGATGAACGCCTCGACGGCCCCCGCCGGGACGTCCTCCTCCGTCTCCGGCTCGAGCGCGTTGCGCAGCGAGAGGGCGAGCGCGAACACGTCCGCCTTCGGGCCCACGGCGTCGCCGCCGACCTGGGCGTAGTGCGCGGCCACCTCGGGCGCGAAGTACACCGGCGTGCCGCCGATGAGCGCCTCGTGGTCCTTGGCCGCGACGCCGAGGTCGATGAGGATCGGAAGGATCCCGGCCTCCTCACCGCCGGCCGCCGAGAGCCCCTTGATGCGAGCGAGGAACACGTTGTCCGGCTTGATGTCCTGGTGGCGAATGCCGCTTCCGTGGAGCGTGGCCAGCGCGCGCGCGAGGGGCTCGAAGATGCGTCGCGCTTGCTGACGGGTGATGCCGGGACGGCCCTCGGTCGTGCGCCGCATCCGCGCCTCGAGCGTCTCGCCCTCGTACCAGGGCATGACGAACCAGAGCCGATCCTCGAACCAGCCGTGGTCCTTGAACAGGACGACGGAGGGATGGAAGACGGCAGCGATGAGCTTGAGCTCGCGGAGCGCCTCGTCGCGTGCGGCCTGAGAGAGGGCAGGCTCCCGGAGCACCTTGAGCGCGACGCGGTGGCCGGGAACGTCCTGGTCGTCGGCCTTGTAGACGTCGCCGAACGCGCCCACGCCCACGCGCGCGACCACGCGGTAGCGCCCGCCGATGACGGTGCCCTCCGCGACGCCCTCGCGCTCGGCACCCGCGTCCTGGTCCTTGCGCTCGACCGAGGATCCGACCAGCGCGAAGGCGTCGACGACGAGCTGCGGCGAGAACGGGACGGCCGGCGCGAGCTTGGCCGCCTCGCGCTGCGCCGCCCCAAGCGCGCTCTCCACGTCCGCTTCGCTCCGCTCGAGAACACACGCGAGCTCCACCGGCAGGAGCTCGCGCGCGTGACGCAGCTCGAGCAGCTCCCGGGCGTCCTCCGGGAGATCGACGCGCAGCGCATCGAGCGCGGCGAGGTAGGTGCGATCGGCCTCCCCGGGCGTGCGGTACACGGGCGGGTCGTCCGCGCTGACGGGTCGCTCCAGGCGATCGCGCGCGATGCGGCGGGCGAGGCGGTACACGCGCGCCTTCGGGCCCGGGTCGAGCACGAGCTCGGAGGTGGGGGTGGCGGTGACGAGCCTGCGCAGCTCCCGGAGCGCGTCGTCGGCCGCCCCGACGTCGCCGAGGCGCAGCGCCAGGTACTGGCGGAGTCCCTCGGACCAGGGTCCGAGGAGCCTGCGCCGCAGGGCGTCCGGGGACGTGGCGAAGAGCCCGGACAGCTCGATCGAAGCCAGCGTGGCGTGGCGCCCTCGACCGGAGGAGGTCGCGACGGATGCGTCCGAGGCCCCGTCGCGGCGAACGACGAGGGGCATCACGGTCTCCGCGCGCCCCGGCGCCGTGGCCTCGGTGGTCTTCCTCGCGCTCGCGTCCGCGCTCATCGAACGAGCTTTGTTCGGCGCCGCGCTGGACGCAAGAAACCGTCGCTCCTGCCCCGGATTGGGATAAGCTGGTCGTCGGCAATGTTCTGGGTCGTCTTGGGCCTCGTGGCGCTGGCAGTTGCGCTGCTCGTGGTGGCGATCGCGAAAGCGCGTGGCGCTTCCGCGCCGTCCGGCACCCCGACCAGCCCCGGCCCGTCCGACACCGCCGCGGCCGCCGCGCCCTCGGCCGAGGCCGCCCCGGCGGCCGCGCCCCTGCCCGACTCGCTCGCGGTCACGCCGGTCCTCTCGGTGAAGCCGCGCGCCGACATGACCGAGCCATCGGACGACGGCGGGACCACGCTCGGCGACGGCCCTCGGGTGAGCGGTCAGCGCGGGCGCGTCTCGGTCTCGACACAGACGATGAGCTCGGAGATCGACATCTCGATCGACTCGGGGGAGGCCGAGGCCGTGATCGACGACGAGCCGACCGGACCGGTCGCGCGCATCCTGGTGTCCGCCGTCGGCGGGACGGATCAGGGCAAGAAGCGCAAGCACAACGAGGACGCCTACGTCGTCTTGCCAGCGCACTCGCTCTTCGCGATCGCCGACGGAATGGGCGGCTACGCGGCGGGCGAGGTCGCCAGCCAGATGGCCGTCGACGTGCTGAAGCACTCCTTCGAGTCGGAGCAGTTCGGCGGCGCGCCGATCGCCGGCCTGCCCAAGCGGGGCGACGAGCTCGTTCGGGCCATCCAGAGCGCGAACAGCGCGATCCTCACGCAGGCGCGCGAGAACGAGCACCAGCAGGGCATGGGCACGACGCTCGTCGCCGCCCGCTTCGCCCCGAACCGCAAGCGCGTCTACATCGCGCACGTCGGCGACAGCCGGGTCTACCGCCTCCGCGACGGACACCTGCACCAGCTCACGACCGATCACACGCTCGGCGCCGCCGGTGTGACGGGCCCCTCGGCGGCGAAGCTGAGCCGCGCGGTCGGTGTCTTCGACGACGTCGAGGTCGACCTCGCCATCGACGAGCCGCGCGAGGGCGACCACTACGTCCTCTGCTCGGACGGCCTCTTCAAGATGGTCCCTGACGAGAAGATCTGCGACATCATCTACGGCGCCAGCACGATCCAGAACGCCGTCGACGAGCTGATCCGCGAGGCGAACTCGCGCGGCGGTAAGGACAACGTCAGCGTGATCCTCGTGCGCGTGGACGAGCCGGACCCGAAGAAGGCGTTCAACTGATCCGCCATCGTGTCGGCCCACCCCTCTTCCGACCCGCCTCCGTACCGCTCGCTGCGGCAGTGGCTCGGCGAGAGGCCCTTCGAGCTGGTGCTCTCGTCGGGGTTCTTCGGTTTCTACGCGCACGCCGGGATGCTCGATGCGCTGCTCGCGGAGGGGCTCGTGCCCTCGGGCGCGGCCGGCTCGTCGGCGGGCGCGCTGGTCGCGGCGGCGTGGGCGTCGGGCGTGGCGATGCCCGACCTGCTCCTTGCGCTGCGCACGCTCCGGCGCGAGGACTTCTGGGACCCTTCCCCCGGGCTCGGTCTACTGCGTGGCGAGCTCTTCCGTGCGCGCGTCGCGGCGCTCCTGCCGCGGCGGCGCTTCGAGGACTGCCCGGTCCCGCTCGCGGTGTCGACCTTCGACGTCTCGCGGAGGCGGACGCACGTCGTGACCCGGGGCGAGCTGGCCCCCGCCGTCGTCGCCTCGTGCGCGGTGCCGCTGCTGTTCCACCCGGTGCGGCACGACGGGCGCTGGCTGCTCGACGGCGGCATCCGCGATCGGCCCGGGCTCGCCGGCGCGCGTGGCGAGCGCGTGCTCGTTCATCACCTGACCTCGCGCTCGCCCTGGCGGACGAGCCTCCCCGTGCCCCGCGGGCCGACGCTCGTGGCACTGATGCTGGACGGTCTGCCCCGCTCGGGGCCCGCGCGGCTCGAGGCCGGCGTCGCGGCGATGTCGCTCGCCCGCGAGGCGACCCTGCGCGCGCTCGAGGCGCCGATCGACGAGGGCGCTGTGCGCGTCAGCGCGGCACGAGCCCGAGGCCGAGGCTGACGATCGCCTCGACGTCGTCCCCCGCCGCCCAGTCGTCGACGATCAGCACGCTGGCACGCGCCTCGAGCCCGAGGTGCTCGTCGACGAGGAACGTGAGCGGCAGCGACCAGCCCGCGTACCAGGCAGCGTCGCGGTCCGCGCGCAGCGCGACGCCGATCTCGGGCAGAAAGCAGCTGTAGAACGTGGGCAAGCGGAAGACCTCGCTGCGCGAGGCGTAGCCCATCGCGGGCGCGAGGCCGACGGTGAGGGCCCACTGCTCGGCCCGCTGCGGGGGCATCACGTCGAGCGCACGCACGCGCACGTCGAGGCCCAGCACGTCGCCGAAGATGATCGCGAGCAAGTCGTCTTCTTCGGTGCGCGGATCCCACGTGAAGCGGAAGCCGCCGGAGACCTCGCCGCCGACGAAGCCCACGCCGCTGCCGGCGAGGGCCCCGCCGATGGCGTACGCGCCGAGCTCCCAGCCCACGTGGTCGATGCGCGCGGAGGTGAGCCAGCGCGGCGGTGGAGCTGGCTCAGGCGCGGGCTCGGGGTGGTAGCCGAAGGACCACGCGATCGCCCCGAGCGAGGGATCGACCCGCATCGCGTCGAGCGCGCGCGTGAAGCCGCTGCGGTCGGTCGGCAGGTCGGAGACGTCGGCGATGGGCCCCTCGAGCACGAGCAGCGTTCCCTGCCCGGGGCACCGAGGGACCTGGCACGCCTCCGTCGACCGAACCGGTGCGCAGCGGGATCCCGAGCAGGCCGAGAGGGCCCGGAGGCTCGCGTCCGGAACGAACACGCGGTCCCGCGCCACGAGCGCACCGACGGAATCACCCGCGAGCAGCGTCAGGACGCGAGCCGCGCGGGAAGGCGTCTGCCCCAGAGCGCCCGCGGGGGCCAGGACGACGACGAGGGCGAGGACGGACGGGATGAGGTGGCGCACCGCCCATCCGACGGGCGGGGCGGCGTGCCGGTCTGGCCGAGATCACTTTGAATCGCGCGGCCCCGAGCGCCGTCCGAGGCGGTTCAGCGCCAGATGTCCGCGATCGCCGGGGCACCGACGGCGTGTCCCAGCCGGTCGAGGCCGAGGCCGTCCTCCCACGTCGCGAGCAGCGCATAGTGATCGTAGCGCATCGCCGTGACGCTCCCCGCCGTGGCGAGCGGCGAGACCACGATGAACGGGATCGGGGCGCTCCCGATGCTGTTGTCCTCCTCGTCCCAGACGACGAAGAGGACGTCGCGGCCGCCCTCGGCGAAGCCAGGCTGCGTCAGGATCGGCGCGAGGTTCGCGCTCGCCCAGTCGTCGCCGTGCGCGACCGGGTTGCCGCCGCAGAGGTCGTGCATGTCGCTGCACAGGTTGGGCGAGATCATCGTGAACCGGTAGCTGCCGAGATCGCCGGCGAAGTCGGCGAAGTCGCGCACGTGATCGGCGCAGCGCGTCGCGTCGGACAGGACGTTCGCGTAGTAGAGGAAAGGGAGGTGGCGCGCGGCGTAGTGCGTCGCGCTCACGTCCATCGCGTGGCAGGGCGTTCCCATCCCCTCGCCGTACTCGCGCCACGAGATCCCGGCCGCCTCCAGCTGATCGGCCAGGTGCGTCACGTCGTGCTCGCAGCTGCAGAAGCCCCCGACGATGCTGCACGTGAGCGCGCTGCAGTCGTGGGTCGCGCCGGGATCGCAGTCGCACATGTCGCCCCACGTGTCGCCCGACGTCATCGCGATGTAGTTGGGAAGGCTCGGGTGGCCGATGGAGACGTAGTTCGACGCCGACGCGCCGGCCGCGGCGAGGCCATCGAGGTACGGCGCGTGTCCCCTCACGGAGGTCAGCGAGCGGTTCTCGAAGATCGCGACGTAGACGTGCTCGAACGCGGGCACGCCGGTCGCGCTCACGCAGTAGCCTCCCGCGCCGCAGGTGAACGGCGCCTCGCAGGCCGGCCCCGCGCCGCAGCCCGGCGCGCCGGCATCGTCGCCCGCGAACGCGTCCGGCTCGAGGCTCGATCCCGCGTCGAGGCCGGTGTCGTCGCCCACGGTCGCGTCGAGAAGGTCGGTGCCCGCGTCGACGCCGTCCGGAGCCGCATCGCCGCCGCTGCAGGCGCCGGCTGCGAGGAGAAACACCGCGAGAGCGAGGCGAGCCCGAGGAGCGTCACGCATGGCGCGCGAGTGTCCCGCCGGCAGGCGGCGGGCGCAACGTGGGCGGGGCCGACGCACGGCCGAGAAGAGCCGTCCCGATCTCGGGACAGCTCTTCAGATGTCGGTCGTCGGACCGGTCGGGTCGAGCGCGACGTCGACGCTCACTTGCGTGAGACCGGCACCGTCCTCGAGGTGGACGGCACCGCGGACGAGGTCGAGCGTGAGCCGCGCGTCGCCGTCGACGGACGAGATCTGATCGTCGACGATCAGGCGGGCGTCGTGCAGGCGGGCGATCGACGGCACGCCCGCGAGCTTCGCCCACCGCGGCTACGCGATCCCGCCGTTCGGCGACGTGACGATCGAGGGCAGCCGCGCCGCGCTCGGGGGCGGCATCGACGAGGAGGCGCTCGCGGCTCGGATCGCGCGTGCGCGCGAGCCGCGCTCGCTGCTCGCCGCCCACCACTCGCACCGGGCGCCGGGCAGGCCGGCCGACTTGCCCCTCGACCCGACGCTCGAGCCGGCAGTGCTGCTCGCGCGCCTCGACGCCGCGCGGGAGGGGATCGACGCCGCGCCCGCCGACGCGCGCATCGATCCTCGCAGTGGACACGTGACGCGGGAGCGGACCGGACGGCGGCTCGACGTCCACGCCACGCTCGATCGCGTGGAGCAGGCGCTTCGCGCGGGCGAGACGCGCGTCGAGGCGGTCGTCGTCACCACGACGCCGACGCACACCGCGGCGCAGCTGGGCGCCGTCCGCATCGACGCGCTCCTCGGGTTCTTCGAGACGCACTACTCGTCGATGCCCGAGGCGGAGAACCGTACGTTCAACCTCCGCGTCGCCGCGATGCACGTCGATGGGACCGTGCTCATGCCGGGGGACGAGCTGGTGTTCGACGACGTCGTGGGCGAGCGCAGCGAGGTGAACGGCTTCCGCCCGGCGCCTCAGATCGCCAGCGGCGAGGTCGTGGACGGCGTGGGCGGCGGCACCTGTCAGGTCGCCGGGACGCTGCACGCCGCTGCGCTCTTCGCGGGCCTGCCCATCACCGAGCGGCACCCGCACAGCCGTCCGAGCGCGTACCTGTGGATGGGCCTCGACGCGATGGTCACCTACGGCGGGATGGGCCTGCGGTTCCGCAACGACCTGCCTTTCCCCATCGTGATCGGCATGACCATGGAGGGCGGGGTGCTGCGCGCCGAGATCCGCGGCGAGCGTGCGTCGCGGCTCGTCACGTTCGCGCGTCGTATCGACGAGACGCTGCCGTTCGGCGTGCGCGAGGAGCGGGACGTCACCCTGCCCGCGGGCGTCCGCGTGCTGCGCCAGCGCGGCGTGCCGGGCTTCCGCATCACGCGCTACCGCACGGTGCGCGACCTGGCGCTGAACCAGGCGCTGCGCGAGCGCGACGAGAGCAGCTACCCGCCGACGGACGAGATCTGGCGCGTCGGCGGCGGCGGACCGGCGCCCGCTGGCTACGTGGCGGAGGCGGGCGACACGCACCCGGAGTACCTCGCCGACACGTACCTCTCCGCGTCCGAGGGGCCCACCACTCGCGAGGCGCTCGACGTCGTGCGCACCGGCGGCCCGACGTCGGTGAGCGGCTGGACGCGAGCGATGGTCCGCCAGACCCGCTGACGCGCCGCGCGGAGGGCCAGAGGGGCGCCTCGCGCTCAGCGGGCGAACATGCTCGCGTACCCGTGCGCCGCCTCGTTGACGAACACGCAGAGGCCGATCAGCACGACGAGCAGGATGACGGCGACGACGCCCAGAGCGCGCCGCTTCTCGGCTCGCAGCTGCGCTTCGTAGGGGTCGATCATCGTCTCGCCGCGCGCTACTTGCGCACGTTCTTCGGGGTCTTGGGCTGCGTCTGGCGGTCGGCGGCCATCTTCGTCTGGATGAGGAACTCGCCCAGCCGGCTCGTGACGTAGCTGAGCAGGTTCGCGTCGGCCTGAGAGAACTGGAGATCACCGGTCCGGTTGATGAGCTGCACGAGCGCGAGCAGGCGGCCCTGTGCCGCGACCGGCACGAGCAGCATGTTGTGCAGGTCGAGGCCGACCCGCCCGTCGATCCCGGGATCGAAGCGCGCGTCGGCGCCGACGTCGGGGATCGAGAGCGCGCGGTACCAGTCGGAGAGCGCGGCGCCGATGAGGCCGGCGGTCGTCGGGATCGCGTCGCCCTTGCGTTCCTCGCCGCCGGTGCCGGTCGTCGCGACGAAGCGCAGCTCGTGCGAGTTGATGTCGTAGAGCGCGACGCTCGTGGCCTCGCAGGGGATGAGGTCGGTGACGAGGCGCATCGTGAACTCGACGCCCTCGAACGCGCTGGTGAGGAAGAAGAGATCCTGCAGACCCTCGAACGCGTCGGCGAGGCGGTCGTCCGCGATGGCCGCGCCGCCCCCGGGCGTGGGCTTGCGCGAGCGCTTGGACGAGCCGCTCGCGACGAGCGGGGCGACGGCGGGCTGGGCGGGCAGGGTCGCGGCCGGCTTGACAGGGGCCGCCTGCGGCGCGGCAGCGAGGGGCGTGGCGGCGACGAGCGAGGGGTCGACGACGATGGACGGCGCGGCGGGGGCGGCGGGGGCGGGCGCCGGCGGTGCGGTGAGCGCGGGGTCGACCACGATCGACGGCGTCGGCGCGGGCGCGGGCACCACCGCCGGTGGCAGCGACACCAGGGGCGCCACCGCGCTCGGGGCAGACACGCGCGCTGGCGCGGTGATCTCGGGCTCCCCGCGCCAGTCCTTCCACTGCAGCGCCAGCACCGGCGGCCGTGTGGGCTGCCCGGTCCAGCGATGGTCGAAGACCGCCATCTTCACGAGCTTGCCCTTCGGGCGCGCCGCCAGCTCCTCGCGGAGCGCGGCGAAGCGGCGCCGCAGCAGCATCTCCGCGTCGTCGGGCCCCGCGCCGGGCGGGAGCAGGTAGTGGCGCTCGCGGTACGCGAGCGGCGACTCCTTCGTCGGCTCGGCGTCGCGCGCGTGCAGCAGCTCGAGCCCGTCGTCGGTCGCAGCGGGGGCCGCGCTCGGCGCGGCGGGCGGGGCGCTCGGCGCGCCGGAAACGGCGGCCGCGGGGGGAGCGCTCCCGGGGGCGGCGGCGGGCGGGGGCGCGGCGCTGGCCGCGGTGGCTGCAGGCGGGGCGGAGGCCTGTGCCGCTGCGACCGCGTCCTGCATCGCCTTCACGGCCTCGGCAGGCATGTACGCCATGGTCTGCTGCTTCTGCTTCTTGCTCAGCGGCATCACCGCCGCGGGCGGCGGCACGGAAGCCGGGCGCGCTGGCGCCGGCGCGCTCGCGATCGGCGCGGCTGGCGCGGGTGGGCTCGACTGGACGGCCTGGGCCGCCGCGCGCACCTCGGGCGTCGAGTAGCTCTGCTTGGCTGCGGGCGCGTGCACCGACGCGGGCGCGCCCACGGCGATCGAAGCGGCGGCAGGCCCGTGCGTGCCCGGCATGTACGCCATCGTCTGGCTCTTCTGCTTCTTCGTGAGCGGCGCTGCCGGAGCCGGCGCGGGCGCGGGCGCGGCGGCCGGGGGCGCCTTGGACTCGTGGGTCGGGGCGACGACGTACTTGCGGCGGGCGACCGCGTCGGTGATCGCGGCCGTCCCGTCGGGGGCGATCTGGCAGCTCGCCCCGGGCGGAACCCCGCCCCGCTCGCCGATCTGCGCGCGGGCACGCGTCAGCGCGGTCATCCAGTCGCCCGCGTCGACCACGACTTCGTGGAGCGTGACGGCCTGGCCGAGCTCACTCACCACGAGCTTCCAGCGTTTTTGGCTCACGGACGCGCGATTCCCAAGTAGGTCTTCCTTCTACGGGCCCGCGTCGTATCGCGTCAAGCCCGGTGCGAACCCTCCTGCCACGTTGCGTCATGGCCCCGGGATCGCTACATCGCGCGGGATCCTCATGTGGATCCTCGTCGTCGCCAGCCCGCAGCTCGTCGACCGCCCCGACGGTGGGCTCGCCACCCTGCGCGAGCTCGGCTGCCGGGTGCGCGCGGCGGACCTCTGGGATCCGCTCGAGTCCGACGAGGCCCTCACCAAGGACCCGCCGGCCGCCGTCGTGATCGAGGTGCTCGATCAGATCGAGGCGGGCCGCGCGGCCCTGGCGCGCCTGCGTCGCGCACCGGCGCTCAGCGACGTCCCGATGCTCGCGGCCGTCACGGTGCCGGCGCTGCAGCGCCTCGCGGCCGAGGATGCCTTCGACGACCTGGTGCTCGTCCCCTACGTCCCCGTCGAGCTCTACGTCCGCATCCGCCGCGCCGAGTGGCGAACGAGCGAGTTCACCGACGCCGACACGCTGAAGGTCGGGCCGCTCGTGGTCGACTGCGCCGCGCACGAGGTGAAGGTCGACGGCCGGGCCGTGATCCTCACCCACCAGGAGTACGCGCTCCTCGAGTTCCTCGCTCGAAACCGCGGGCGTGTGTTCTCGCGCCAGCAGCTGCTCGAGCGCGTCTGGGGCGTCGACTACTACGGTGGCTCGCGCACGGTGGACATCCACGTGCGGCGCCTGCGGATGAAGCTCGCCCAGGGCGCCGACCCGCTCGAGACGGTGCGCGGCGTCGGCTACAAGATGCGCGGCGCGCCGTGAGGCGGCTCGTGATCCCCGCCGGCGATCCGGCAGGTGTCGGGCCGGTGGTGTCGGTCGAGGCCGCGCGCGCCGTGGCGGGACGCGCGCACGTGACGCTCGCGGGCGACGCGGCGCAGCTTCGCGCGCTCGCGCCGGAGCTCGAGGTGATCGACGTCGGTCGGGTCTCGCGCGCCGCGATCGAGGCGCACGCCGCGACGGACGAGGGGGGACGCGCGCAGGTCGTGGCGCTCGACCGGGCGATCGACGAGGTGCTCGCCGGTCGCGCCGACGCGATCGTCACCGCGCCGGTGAACAAGGCGGCGATCACCCGCGTCGGCCACGCCTTCGTCGGGCAGACGGAGCACCTCGCGCGCCGGGCGGGCCTCCGGGACGACGACGTCACGATGATGTTCCTCGGGCCTCGGCTCAAGGTCGCCCTCGTGACCACGCACCTCGCGGTCGCCGAGGTGCCGGACGCGCTCACGACCGAGCGCGTCGCGCGCACCATCGCGCACCTCGGGGCCGCGCTCGTCCGTCTCGGCGTCGCGCGAGGCGCTCGCCTCGTCGTCACCGGCCTCAACCCCCACGCGGGGGAGGACGGGCTCTTCGGGGACGAGGAGCCGCGCGCGATCCTGCCAGCCATCGTTCGGTCCCGCGGGCGCGCGCCGTTCGCCGACGGCGCGCTCGTGCTCGAGGGCCCCACCCCGACCGAGGCGGCCTTCCGGGCGGCCGCCGACGCCCGCATCGCGGGGGTCGTCACGATGATGCACGACCAGGCGACCATCGCCTCCAAGCTGCTCGACTGGGGCCACGCGGTGAACGTGACCTGGGGCCTGCCCTTCGTCCGCACGAGCGTGGATCACGGCGTGGGCTACGAGGCGGCGCGCACGGGGAAGATCGAGTCGTCCGGCATGATCGCGGCGGCCGAGCTCGCGCTCCGGCTCGTCGGAGCCTGAGATGGCGGGCGTGCTCTCGGTCCGCGGCGCACGCCAGCACAACCTGAAGAGCGTCGACGTCGATCTGCCGCGGGGCGCCCTGGTGGTGATCACCGGACCGAGCGGCTCCGGCAAGAGCTCGCTCGCGTTCGACACCATCTACGCCGAGGGACAGCGACGCTACGTCGAGTCGCTGCACGGCTACGCGCGCCAATTCCTCGAGCAGCTGGACAAGCCCGACGTCGACGCGATCACCGGGCTCTCGCCCGCGATCGCGGTGCGCCAGGATCCGCTGCGGGCGAGCCCGCGCTCCACCGTCGGCACGATCACCGAGATCCACGATCGGCTCCGCGTGCTCTTCGCGCGGACGGGCCAGGCGCACTGCCCGAAGTGCGGGCGGGCGATCCGCGCACACACGGCCGAGCAGATGATCGGCAAGGCCCTCGCGATGGGCGAGGGTGCGAAGCTCGTCGTCGCAGCGCCGATCGCGCGCGGCGCGAAGGGCGACCTCGCGAGAGAGCTGGCGGCGCTGCGCCGCGACGGCTTCGTGCGCGCGCTGCTCGACGGCGCCGCCGTCGACCTCGGCGAAGAGGTGCGGGTGTCTCCGCACAAGACCCACGACCTCGACGTGGTGGTGGACCGCGTCGTGGTTCGTGACGGGTCGCGGAGCCGGCTCGCGGACGCGATCGAGCTCGCGCTGAAGAAGAGCGGCGGCCTCGTGCGGCTGGTCCGGGCCGATGGCACGAGCGAGCTGCTCTCGGAGCGGCCGATGTGCACGACCGACGGCATCGTGCTCTCGGCGGTCACGCCGCGGACCTTCTCGTTCGCGACGCCCGAGGGCGCGTGCCCGCGCTGCGAGGGGGCGGGGGCGATCGCGGGCAGGCGAAGGCGAAGGAGCGAGAGCGAGAGCGAGAGCGGGCCGCAGGCGCGGCCCGCCCCTGGCGACGTCGACGGCGCGCAGCGACGCGCAGGTCGTCGAGGCGCGGCCGCGGGGCGAGGAGCGGCTTCCCGGACTGCGAGGGCGAGCGCGAGGAGCGAGAGCGAGAGCGAGAGCGAGAGCGAGAGCGAGAGCGAGTGCCCGGAGTGCGGTGGGGCACGGCTCAACGAGACGGCACGGCACGTCACCGTCGGCGGCGTCACGCTCCCGGAGCTCGATCGGCTCGCCACCTCCGCGCTCCGCTCCCGACTCGCCGCGCTGCCGCTCGAGGGCGTCGAGCGCGAGATCGCGACGCCGCTCTTGTCGGAGATCGAGGAGCGGCTCGCGTTCCTCGACGAGGTGGGCGTCGGCTACCTCTCGCTCGGGCGCGCGTCGAGCACGCTCAGCTCGGGAGAGGCACAGCGCCTGCGGCTCGCGACGCGCCTCGGGGGAGCGCTCGTCGGAGTGCTCTACGTCCTCGACGAGCCGACGCTGGGCCTGCACCCGCGCGACACCGCGCGCCTGATTCGCTCGCTGGAGCGGCTGCGCGATCAAGGCAACACGGTGCTCGTCGTGGAGCACGATCTCGACGTGGTGCGCGCCGCCGATCACGTCGTGGACATGGGCCCGGGCGCCGGGGTGCTGGGTGGTCGCGTGGTCGCGTCCGGCAAGGCGGGCGATCTCGCGGCGAGCCCGACGAGCGTGACGGGCCCTTTCCTGCGCGGCGCGGCGCCCGCCGCGCGCAGGCCTCGGCGGGGCACGGGCGCGCTCGCCGTCGACGATGCGCGCACGCACAACCTGCGCGGCGTGTCCGCCCGCTTTCCGATCGGCGCGCTCACGGCGGTGACGGGGGTGTCGGGCGCCGGCAAGTCGTCGCTCGTGATGGGCACGCTGCTGCCGCTCGCACGCGCGTACGTGCATCGGACGGAGTGCAGCGCGCTGGGCCGGCTGGGCGGCCAGGAGAGCATCGCGCGCGTGGTGGCGGTGGACGAGGTCGCGATCGGTCGCACCTCGCGCTCGACCCCGGCGAGCTACGTCGGCCTGCTCTCGCCGCTGCGCGATCTGTTCGCCTCGCTCCCGGAGGCGCGGGCTCGCGGGTACGGCGTCGCTCGCTTCTCGTCGAACGTGAAGGGCGGCCGCTGCGAGACTTGCAAGGGCGACGGTGTCCTCTCGATCGAGATGCAGCTGCTGCCGGATCTCGCGATCACCTGTCCCGAGTGCGCGGGCCGCCGCTACAACCGCGAGACGCTCGAGGTGCGCTGGAAGGGCCTCTCGATCGCGGACGTGCTCGCGCTCTCGGTGGACGAGGCGCTCCCGCTCTTCTCCGTGCAGCGGCACGTCGCGGTGCGCCTCGATACGATGCGCGAGCTGGGCCTCGGCTATCTACGGCTGGGCCAGGCGGCGACGACGCTCTCGGGCGGCGAGGCCCAGCGCCTGGCCCTCGCGCGTGAGCTCTCTCGCCGCTCGACCGAGACGACGCTCTACGTGCTCGACGAGCCGACCACCGGCCTTCACGCGACGGACGTCGAGATGCTGGTCGCCGTGCTCGACCGGCTCGCCGACGAGGGCCACGCGGTCGTGGTCATCGAGCACGACCCGATCGTGATCGCCCGCGCCGATCACGTCGTCGACCTCGGGCCCGAGGGGGGCGAGGGCGGCGGCCGCGTGCTCGCGACGGGGACACCGAGGGATGTCGTGAGCGCGGGGACCGCGACGGGCGCAGCGATTCGTGCGTGGGTGGGGTGAGCGAGAGCGAGCGCGAGAGCGAGAGCGAGAGCGAGAGCGAGAGCGAGTTCCCGCTCGGCGTGCGCGTGGGCGACGCGACGCGCGACTACGCCTGGAACGATGGGGAGCTGGTCCCCGCTCCGTGAGACGATCGCGTCCCCGCGCACGTCGCAGGCCAGCGCGGGCGCTCGGTCGCGCCGGACGCGCGCGTCAGGCGAAGGGCGACAAGCCGATGAGCCAGGCGTGCCCGAAGAACGCGAAGAGCGCCCACGCTGCGGCCCCGAGCGCGATCGTCGCCGCGGTCCCGCCGAGCGTCCCGGCGGGGTACGTCGTCCCGTCACGCCGGTCACGGCGCCGCGACGCGGCGAAGCCGGCGACGGACCACGCGAGGATCGGCGCGAAGAGCACGACGTCGTGCAGCAGGCCCGTCGCGAGCAGGTGGCCCAGCGCCCAGGTCTTCGTCCCGGCGTACATCGGGTGCCCGATCGCCGCCTTGAGATGGTTGCGGGGCACGTACACCGCGGCGAAGCAGACGAACGAGAGCAGGGTGAACAGCATGTTCAGGTGGCGCAGCCAGATCGGAGGCGAGAACACCAGCACCGGCGCAGCTCGCGCCAGGCCGAACCCGTAGATCGCGAGCCCGAGGCCGGCGATCGCGACGAGTGAATAGGCGCCCTTCCAGCGACCCTCGCCGTGGCGCGCGACCATTCGCGTGCGCCAGCCGTCGGCGAGGACCCGCACCATGTGCGAGCCGAGGAAGAGCGCGAGCCCGACGACGAGGATGACCATCGCGGGCAGTCCTAGCGCACCGGAACGACGCGCGTGAGGTCAGGGCGCGCAGTTCGCGAAGTCGATGAGCGCGTTGCCGGTCGTGCATCCCGCGGCCGGGTCGCTCGCGTACCAGCCCTCGCTCCGTGTCCCCGCGGCGCCGCAGGACGCGGTCGCACCCGTGCAGCGCGTGCCGCAGATCCGTGTGCCGTCGGCAGCGTACCAGCCCTCGCTGCGCGAGCCCGAGTTCCGGCAGACGGGCGGGGTGTTCGGCGGCAGGCAGCACTCGACGCCAACGCCGCCGCCGCACGCGTACCACGTCGCGTCGCCGACGATGCCGGCCGGGCAGGCGCGCGGCACGAGCGGGACGCAGCTGCCGCCCGCGGCCTCGCACGCGGTGCTGGCGCCGGAGTCCGTGGTGGTCCCTGCGTCGTTCGCGCCGGAGTCGGCGACGGTGCCGGTATCGTCCGCGCCGGCGTCGGCGGCGGTGCCGGTGTCGTCCGTGCCCCCGGTGTCCGACGTAGCGCCGGTGTCGTCCGGGGCGCCCGCGTCATCGAGCGCTCCGGCGTCGTCGGCCGTCGCCGCGTCGACGCCGACGTCCATACGCGCGCCGCTGTCGGCCGGTGGCGCGAGCGACGTGCATGCCGGCACGGCGGCGAGAGAGAGGAGCAGTGCGGAGACCGAGGCGAGGCGCGTCATGGCCCAGGTCTACCCGGTCGGCGTCCGCGTGCACGCCCATGCGCGTCATCGCAGCCCCCATCGCCTGCGCAGCGCCCACTCGAGCCCGAAGAGCGCGACGGCGAGGACGAAGGGCCACGCGCCGTCGAAGGGTCGAGTCGTCTCGACGCCCAGAGAGCGAACGCGGCGCGTATCGAGCGAGGCGAGCGTCGGCGGCGAGGCGCTGGTGCTGGCGGCCCCGCCGGTCGCTCTCGCGATGTCGGCGAGGAGCGCGTGGTCTGCGCGCGGATCTCCGAGCTCTGCGCCGCCCGACTCCACGACGAAGGGCTCTTCGGCGAGGTCCGAGGTGTCGCCGCGTCGCGCCGCCGCCAGGACGTAGCCTCCCGGCTCGCCCGGGGCCGTCAGCTCCGCGTGCAGCTCGCCGTGCGCGTCGGTGCGGGCCTCGGCAGAGCTCACGGTCTCGCCGGCCTCCGTGCGGACCGTCAGCGTGATCGGCGCGCCGGCGAGGGGCACATAGCGCTCGTCGGCGAGCGACGCGCTCGCCGCGATCCGCGCCTCGGGCCCATAGCTCTCGTGGTCGGTCGTGACGCGCGCGGGCTCGAGCGCCGGGTCTCGGGCGAGCCAGCGGATCGCGCGATCCCAGAAGCGCTCGTACGCGCTCGCGTCGCCCGTCGACCCTCCGGTCGTGAGGCCCCAGCGCCAGGACGTGTCGCTCATCAGCGCGACCACGCGCCCGCGGCCGGCGGTTCCACTCACCAGGACCGGCAGCGGCGCGCCCGAGGGCGCGTGCTGGGTCGGGTGGCGGAGCAGCACCTGTCCCTCGTGCGCGGCCGACCGGACGACGTTGAGCCCGATCATCGGCGCGAGCGCCGCCCACGCCTCCGCGTTGGCGACCGAGTCGGGCAGGAGCGTGACGAGAGGGTGGTGCTCGGCGCCCTCCGCGACCACGGGCCGGAAGCGGTCCGTCGTCACGGCCTCCGCCTCGGGTGTTCCGCGAGGGAGAACCTCGACGGGCAGCACGTCGGCGAGCGGCGTCTCCGCGTAGCCCGCCGCGGTGAACGCGAGCGGTCCGCCGATCATGGCGAACGAGCCGCCGCGCATCACGTAGTCGCGGATCCGCGGCAGATAGATGGCCATGTCGTAGGGCCCGTAGTCGAAGTTCTGGAAGAGGACGACGTCGAAGCTCCCGAGGTGCTCGCTGAACAGCTCGTCGACGGGGAACGGGATGAGCGCGAGCTCGTCCGGGTCGGCCATGGTCATGTCGGCGGTCTGCCGCAAGATGAAGAAGGAGATGAGGTCGGTCGTCGGGTCGCGCTCGAGGAACGCCCGTAAGAAGCGCTGGTCCCAGCTCGGCTGGCCGGCCACCAGGAGCACGCGCAGGTCGTCGCGCACGGTTCGAACGAGGAAGGCGCGGCCGTTGTTGGCTGGGACGACGTCGCCCTCCTCGACCGGGACGCTGACGTGGTAGAGCGCTCGACCGAGCTCGGCGGGCACGAAGGTGAGGTCGACCTCCTGCTCTTCCCCGTCGGCGAGCGTCACGACCTCCTCGCGCAGCACGCGCTCACCCTGGGTGAGGCGGACGGTGTGCTCGCCCGACGTCCCGAGCGAGCGCACCGTCGCGCGCACGTGCGCGGTACGGCGCAAGAAGCCGACGGAGTCGGCGGCCAGGCGCGCGATGGCGTCGTCGCGCGGCGGCTCGGCCGATCCGAGCGCGAGCGTGTGGATGCGCGCGCCGGTCTCGACCGCGATCTCGACGGCGCCGCCGGCGCGGTCGGCACCGTCGCTGACGAGCAGCACGGCGCCCACGTCGCCGCTCGCCGCCACGCGCAGCGCGTCGCCGATGCGCGTGTCGTCTTCGAGGTGGACCCGACCGTTCGCGACGTCGTCCAGCGTCGAGGCGCGCCCGCGATCGCCGAAGACGAGAACGTCCGGCGCGCTCGGCAGCCGCTCGCCCGCGAACGACGCGGCGAGGGCGCGCTCCCGCTCTCGCCGCGTTCGTCCACCGTCCTCGTCGGCGATGGTCGTGCTGCGCGAGACGTCGAAGACGACGGCGAGCCGCCCGGCCTCGGCGTCCTGCCGATCGTGGGTGTACGTCGGCTGGACGGTGAGGAGCAGCGCGATGACCGCGGTCGCGGCGCGCAGCGAGCCGAGCGCGGCGCGGCGCCGAGGGGTGAGCCCGACGAGATCGCGAAGTCCGACGACGAGCGCGGCCGCGAAGAGCAGCGCGAGCGCGGCGGCGATCCAAACGCCCCCGGGGACGTCGAGCGACCAGGACGACAAAGCGCGGGAGGATGACACGGGCGAGAGCGAGAGCGAGAGCGAGAGCGAGAGCGGCGGCCTTCGTGCGATGCTCCGCGCGCGGGGAGGTCTTCATGCGCGGACTTCGAGCGGCGTCTCTCGTTCTCTGTCTGTGCGTGACGGCGGGGTGCTCCTCTCCGACCCCGGCCGCGGACGCGGGTCCCGGGACCGACGCAGGGCCCGTGGCGGACTCCGGTCCCGGCGTCGACACCGGCGTGGACGCAGCCGTGTGGGGCAACGACACCGGGCCCTGGCCCGACACCGGTCCGCTCCCCGACGGCGGCACCACCGGCAGCGGCCGCTCGTTCCCGGACACCAGCGCGCGGATCGCGATCTTCGCCGACCAGCTCCCGAACGGCATGACCGCGGCGCAGCAGCGGTTCGCCGTCGATCACTACGACGGCACCCAGAAGCTCACGCTCGACCAGTCGATGCCGCTGCGCGCCCTCGACCCGACGTTCCTGATCCTGCACTACCACCTCGCGATGTGGCAGTCGGCGGCCGGCGTCGACTTCATCGTCGACGGGCGCACGTGGGGCAACGACTTCGCGAGCGTCACCGCGCACGACGACTGGTTCTGGCACAACGCGGCCGGCGCGCGCGTCGCGAGCAACGTCGACGGCAAGTGGCTGATGAACGTCGGCAGCGCCGGCTTCGGCGACTACTGGGCCAGCTCGATCGCCGTGCAGACCCTGGCCGGCGACTACGACGCCGTGTTCCTCGACTCGGCCTCGCCCGCGCTGCTCTCGTTCGAGGCGCAGGCGCCGCCCGACGCGCGGATCGCCGGCACCGGCGTGCGCGACAACACCTTCACCGAGCTCGGCGGCAGCAACTGGATCACCGGCTGGGAGAGCTGGATCTCCGCGCTCGACGCGCGCCTCGGCGCGCAGGGCATCCCGCTGATCGCGAACACGGGCGCGTTCATCACGAGCTGGGACGACACCGACTACGCGAGCACCGCGGGCTTCTTCTCGGAGGGCTTCGCCGATCCCTCGTTCGCCGAGAGCGACTGGCGCGCCTCGACCGACGAGATCCTGCGCCTGATCGGGATGGGCAAGATCGCGATCCTGCAGAACTACCTGAGCGGCCCCGACGACCTCGCCCGGCGCCTCTACTACCTGGGCAACTACCTGCTGGTGCGCGGCGCGCACACGTACCTCTTCTACTTCGCCGACTCGCCGCTCGAGTGGTACCCGGAGTGGGACCTCGACCTCGGCGCGGCGACGACGACGGCCACGACGGTCACGGATCTCGCGTCGGGCGGCGTGTACCGGCGCGACTTCGCGAACGGGATCGTGCTCGTGAACCCGAGCGGCGCGAGCGTGCACGTCGATCTCGGCGGCACGTTCCAGCGCGTGGTGGCGACCGGCGGCGGCGCGGTCGCGAGCGACGGGACCGCGAGCGGGAGCACCACGCGCGTGGCGGTGACGTCGATCGATGTGGCGGCGACGAGCGCGGAGATCCTGATGCGCTGAGCGAGAGCGAGAGCGAGAGCGAGAGCGAGAGCGAGAGCGAGAGCGAGAGCGAGAGCGAGAGCGAGAGCGAGAGCGAGGGGCCGTTGACAGCGCGCGCGGGGAGGAGCGTGATGGAGGTGTGAACGAGCGGCCGCGAGCCGTTCAGGGGCGCCGATGTCGTTGCCCGAAGAACTGTTCCAGTGCGCCGCGAGCTCGTGCTTGCCGTCGCGGCCGTGTGCGCATGCGGCACGCGCCGACCGTCAGCGACGCAGTGGGGGGGGCACTGGGTGTACCGGCTCTCGGACGGCTACCGCGCGTCTCTCGTGCCCTCGGCCGGCGAGATCTGGTTCAGCCCCGCCTACGTCGGCCCGACCGAGATCGCCATCGCGGGCCAGCTCGACGACGCGCGATTCACCACCCAGATCTGCTTCATCGAGCTCGCCTCGCTCACGTTCGCGCCGCCGATCTGAGCGGGGCCGAGCGAGGTCGATCGGCTCTCGCTCTCGCTCTCGACCTCGCTCTCGCTCTCGCTCTCGCTCTCGACCTCGCACTCGCACTCGCCCTCGCTCTCGCTCTCGCTCTCGACCTCGCTCTCGACCTCGCCCTCGACCTCGCTATCCTCGCCCCCATGCCCCGCATCGAGGTCCGCACTCCGTCGAACGAGGACGAGCGCACGCTCTTCGAGCGCGTGCTGCAGGAGTCCTTCGGCCAGGACGAGCTGCCCTGGTCCACCTGGATGGAGCGCCTCGGGCACGAGAACCTGCGCGTCGTCACCGAGGACGGCGCGATCCGCGGCGGGCTCGGGTTCTATCGGTTCGGGCAGTTCTGGGGCGGGCGCTCGGTTCCGATGATCGGCCTCGCGGGCGTCGGCGTCTCCCCGGCCGCGCGCGGGCGCGGGCTCGCGCGGCGCTTCCTCGTCGAGACGCTGGAGCAGGCCCGGAGCGAAGGCATCCCGCTCGCCGCGCTCTACGCGTCCTCGCTCGCCGTCTATCGCTCGGTCGGCTTCGAGGCCGCCGGGACCACCCTGCGCTACTCGGCGCCGATCGCGAGCCTGCCGGCCGGCGACGCCGCGCTCCCGTGCGAGCCCTTCGCGGCCGACGACAACGCGCCCTTGCGCTCGCTCTACGATGCGCGCGCGCGAGCGTGGAACGGCCACCTCGATCGCTCGGAGGCGATCTGGTCGCGCATCGCCAGGCCCTACAAGGGCGTCGCGCGCGGGTATCGCTTCGGCCCCGAGGACGCGGCGCAAGGCTACGTCGTCTACATGCACGCACCCCACGAGAGCACGCTGCACTTCGGGGTGATCCTGCGCGATCTCGTCCTCGCGACGCCCGCCGCGGCGCAGCGGTGCGCCGCGCTCCTGCACGGTCTGCGCTCGCTCGGCGAGGAGGTGCGCTGGCTCGGCTGCGCGAGTGACCCCCTCGTGTCGCTGCTCCCCGAGCAGACGTCGAAGATCCTCGAGCACTCGCGATGGATGCTCCGGGTCCTCGATCCGGTCAGGGCGCTCGCTGCGCGCGGCTACGCGGCGGAGGGGGAGGCGAGGGTGGACATCCGCGACCCGCTCTTCGGCAACGCGGGCCTTTTCATCCGTGTGCGCGACGGCAGTGCAGAAGTGGAAAGCGTTCGATTCGGCGATGCGCCGACGCGCCTGGACACACGTGCGCTCGCGGCGCTCTACACGGGGTACGCGCACCCGATGGCCCTCAAGGCCGCGGGTCTTCTCGAGGGGGAGGGGTCGGAGCTCGCCGCTTTCGCGCGTCTTTTCGCGGGGGGCGAGGCATGGCTCTGCGACTGGTTCTGAGCGGGGACGAGGGCGGGGGCCTACGGCGTCGGCTCGCGCCCTCGCGTGATCGGGGGCACGCCCCGAGAGCCCGCGGGATGTCGGCCGGCACGCGGCCTGCTTCCACTGGGAGGGTCGGCATGACGGCCGGGAGAGGCGGGGGCCATGGGGACGGGGGAACAGTCAGGGGCGGCGGTCGAGGCGCTGCTCGTCGAGGCGCTGTCGACGTCGCTGACCCGCCGGATGGCCGAGCGCATCGTCGCCGACGTTCGCCGCAACCGGGCCGACGCGCCGCTGCCCCGAGACGTGCCGTCCCTGCTCGACGTCGTGCGCGGCGATGTCGCTCGGGCGGCGTTCCTGCGGGTGGGGGCGCGCGCACGCGAGTTGATCGCGGACGTCGAAGAGCGCGTGCTCGCCCTGGGTGCTCTGCCCGCCGAGGCCTGGCAGGGTCCCCGTGTTCGGCTCGTGTACGTCGGTCGGCACCGCGCGGCCGCGGCGCACGTGGGGCGTATCCTCGGGGCGCAGGCGGTCGTCCCGGTCGAGCAGCTCTTCGAGCTCCTCATGGCCGTCGACGGTGACGAGCGCACGCTCGTCGTCGTCGACGAAGCCGATACCTCGCTCACGCCTGCGCTCGTCGCGCGATTCGTCCTCGACTTTCCCGCTCACGTCCTCACGTTCGTCGCGTCCGCCTCCCCCGCGACGCGTGAGGCGTTCCTCTCTTCCGGAGCGGCGTCTCGCGCGACCCTCCGGTCCGAGCCGATGGACCACCCGGACATCCCGCGCCTGCTCCGCGACGTGGCGAGCGGTGTGCTGCACGTCGGCGCGCGCCGGCCGCGCGGCGGCACGTCGACGACGACCGAGCCGCGTCGGGCCGCCTGAGCGTTACCGCATTCGCGGTTCACCAGAGTCTGTGGAGGCGCCGACGCGGCCGGCCGGCGTGCGCGCTTCGCGGAGTCCCGGACGGCAGCAAGCGTAGCTCGCGGACGCGCAGCGGGAGACCTCCGCTCTCCGAGGGCGGCCGCTCACGCCCCCGACCAGCGCCCGAGGACGTACGGATGGGCGCGGCTCGATCCGCGCCCGATCTCGACGGGAATTCCCGTCCCCGCGGCTCGCATCTCAGGAGAAGACGTGAGCGAGCGACGAAGCGCTCAGGATGCGCTCCTCGAGCCGCGCGAGCGCCTGCTCGTCGGCGGCGTCGACCCGGGCGCTCAGCTCGGGGGTCACGGCGCCGCGGAACTTGAGCCGGAGCTGGTGGTGCAGCGTGGCGCGTCGGCCCTCGAGGCGCCCCTCGGCCTTCCCCTCGGCCTTTCCGATCTCGATGAGCTGGCGCGCGGTGGTCATGACTTCGGCTCCTGCACCCGTGAGGACGCTATCGGCGATGCGCGCGAGCTCGTCGACGTCGAGCCCGCTGTGAACCTCGAGAATGTAGCGGAGGACGGTGGCGAGCGCCCGGCTGCCCGAGGGCGTGGTGCTCGCGCGGCGCAGGAGCTCGCCCCACCGGCCGAGCAGCGCCGGCACGTCGGCGGCGCCGCGCACGTCGCGCAGCGCCGAGAGCGCGAGGGTCGCCTCGGGACCGAGGCCGCGCGCCAAGAGTGACGCATCGTCGGCGCGTCCGAGGTCGTCGAGCTCGAACCCCATGCGCGGGACGTAGCGGCCGAACACCGTCGCCTCCTCCGGCGTCAGGTCGATCATCGCGAGCATGTCTCGCGGCGCCTTCCACGCGGCGGGGCCCTGGTGCAGCACGATCGGGACGATGAGCGGCAGCCGCTTCGCGCTCGGGTGATCGCGCAGGTACTCGTCCCACGCGAGCACGGCGTACTGGAGCAGGCGAAAGGGCATGCGCTCGTCGGGGCGCTCCTGGTGCTCGACGAGGACGAGCACGAGGGCCTCACGGCCGGCGATCTTGGCGCCGAACACCACGTCCGAGTGGAACGCCTGCAGTGCCTGGTCGACGTGTGCCGTCGGCCGTGGCTCGAGCGCGGAGAGGTCGAGGAGCGCGGCGACCTCGGCGGGCAAGATGCTCGCGATCGCCTGCGCGGCGATGGCCCGGTCGGAGAAGATCCGCCGGAAGAGCGAGTCGTGGGACGAACGGGGCATCGATCTCGCGCGCGCGACCCGCAAGTCCCGTCCCGGCGCTCGGGAGACGATTCCGCGGAAGATCTCGAGCGGAATCGGCGGAGGTGGCGGCGGCTGGCGGCGGCGCCGACCGCCGGGCGCGGCGCGCGAGCGCCCCCTCCGGACTGAGCTATACGCCAGCCCTCCCATGCAGGCCGAGCACGAGCGGCGACGTACGTTCGCCATCATCGCCCACCCCGACGCGGGCAAGACCACGCTGACCGAGAAGCTGCTCCTCTACGGGGGCGCCATCCACTCGGCCGGCGCCGTGAAGGCGCGGCGCGCGCAGAAGGCGGCGACGAGCGACTGGATGGAGCTCGAGAAGAAGCGCGGCATCTCCATCACGAGCTCGGTGCTCCAGTTCGACTACGGCGGGATCCGCTACAACCTGCTGGACACCCCCGGCCACCAGGACTTCAGCGAGGACACCTACCGCACGCTGACGGCGGCCGACTGCGCGATCATGCTGATCGACGCGGCCAAGGGCGTCGAGGAGCAGACCAAGAAGCTCTTCCACGTCTGCAAGATGCGCGGCACGCCCATCGTGACGTTCGTGAACAAGCTCGATCGCCCGGCGCGCGACCCCTTCGAGCTGATGAGCGAGATCGAGGAGGTGCTCGGCATGAAGACGGTGCCGCGCACCTGGCCCATCGGCAGCGGCGACCGCTTCAAGGGCGTCTACGACATGGAGCACAAGACGGTGCTCACCTTCGATCGCACGGCGAAGAACGCCTCGCGCGTGCCGATGCAGACGTCCGGCCTCGACGATCCGAAGATCGACGCGCTGGCGGGCGAGGAGCTGAGCAAGAACCTGCGCGACGAGGTCGAGCTCCTCACGGGCGCAGGGGACACGTTCTCGCTCGAGAAGTTCCTCGCGGGCGACGCCTCGCCCGTGTTCTTCGGCAGCGCGCTCACGAACTTCGGCGTCGAGCCCTTCCTCGAGTCGTTCGAGCACATCTGCCCGAGCCCGCAGCCGCGACAGACGAGCGTCGGCACGGTCAGCCCCGGGGACGATCGCTTCACGGCGTTCGTGTTCAAGGTGCAGGCGAACATGGACCCGAATCACCGCGATCGGATCGCGTTCGTGCGGATCTGCTCGGGCAAGTTCGAGTCCGGTATGCGCGTGTGGCACTACCGGCTCGACAAGGAGATCCGCCTCGCGCGCGCGGAGCAGCTCTTCGCGAGCGAGCGGCAGACGATCCACGAGGCGTGGGCGGGGGACGTCGTGGGCCTGCACGATCCGGGGATCTTCCGCATCGGCGACACGATCAGCACGGGCCAGCCGCCGGTCACGTTCGACTCGGTGCCGCGCTTCTCGCCCGAGTTCTTCGCGCGGGCGGTGCTCCTCGATCCGATGAAGCGCAAGCAGATGCAGAAGGGCATCGACGAGCTCGCCGAGGAGGGGACGCTCCAGCTCTTCTTCCAGCCCTTCCGCGAGAAGGACCCGATCCTCGGCGTCGTCGGCCAGCTGCAGTTCGACGTGCTCGCCTACCGGCTGGAGCACGAGTACGGGGCCAAGGTCACGATGGAGCGGCTGCCCTACGCGTTCGCGCGCTGGGTGCGAGCGAGCGATCCGAGCGTGAAGCTCGACACCAAGGCGCTCGAGGCGCGCCGCGTGCCGCTCGCGGTGACCGACGTCGACGGCCACGTCGTCGCTCTCCTGCGCGATCAGTGGGAGCTGCTGCGCATCCAGCGCGACAACGAGGGCTGGAAGTTCCTCGAGACCGCCCCGATGGGGCCGGACACGGCGGCAGCCTGAGCGAACCGCGGGCGTGGCCCGCGCCCGGCAGCATCGGCGGCGCGAAGCGACGAGGCGCGACCCCGGAGCGAGAAGGTGCTTCCGGAACCTCATGGCGGAGCGAGAGCGAGAGCGAGAACGAGAGCCATGGCGACCATCAGCATCCCGCGCGCTCTCGAGCGCTACCCGCTCGGCAAGAAGCTCGAGGGCGACCGCGAGCGCTGGGAGGCGACCGATCGCGAGCGTGGGCGCGACGTGATCGTCACGCGCGTTCGCTTCACGACTGGCGAGCGGAAGGAGCGCGACGAGCTGCTCGCCACGGTGCGCGCGCTCTACACGGTCTCGAGCCCGGCGCTGATCGGCGCGCTCGACGCCGGCGCATGGGAGGACGACGCATTCGTCGTCGAGGAGCGCGTCATCGAGCCTCGCCCGCTGGTCGAGGCCGCGCCGGAGCTCGACGCGCGCGAGAAGGCCCTCGCTGCCCGGACCCTCGCCGAGGGGCTCGCCGTCCTGCACGAGGCGGGCTGGACGCTCGACGCGATGGACGTCGCGATCGACGCCTACCGACAGCCGAAGATCCCGATCGCGACGCTCGCGCGCCGGACGAACGAGGTGCGCCAGACCGCCGACCTCGCGGGCCTGCTCGTCCTCGTCGAGCAGCTCGCGCCGGGCTCGCCGCCGGCCACCAGCGCGCGCGCGATGGCGGGGGCCGTGCGCGTCCCCGAGCCCACCCCGGCGCCGCTCGTGCACGCGGACGCGCCGCGCTCGTCGATCGTCTGGGTGGTCGCGCTCGTGATCCTCGCCATCGTGGCGCTGGTCCTCGCCAGCCGCTGACCGGGTCGGACGCGGGATGCGTGGTCGCCGGACGCGCTCCTTGCTACCGTCGGCCCGTGGTGCCTCGCAGCGCGCTCCCGCTCCTCACCTTCGCCCTGGTCCTCGGGTGCGGCTCGCTCGCCTACCAGGGTGGCGTCCGCACGCCCGATCGCCGCGCGATGGTCCGGCTCGAGCGCCAGGCGCAGCGCGACATGCAGTGTCGCGCGCCGCTGCGCGTGGTCGCCCTCGAGCCCCGCGCGTTCCAGGTCGATGGCTGCGGACAGATGCGCGAGTACGCCTGGGTCTGCCCCGGCCGGCGCTGCGCGTTCCAGCCCATCGTGCCCGCGGTGGTGCGCGCCTCGGAGGATCTCCAGTGCGCGCCCGGGATGCTCGCCGGGACCGCCGATGCGCCCACGCACCGCGCGTTCTTCGGCTGCACGCGAGGCGCGGCGTACACGCTGATGTGCCTCGATCACGGGTGCACCTGGACGCGCACGCAGGAGGCCGTCACGATCGCCGGAGCAGCGGCCCCCGTCGCGCCGACGGTCAGCGTCGCCGTCGCGCCGTCCGTGGGCGATCCGGTCCTCGCCGAGATCGCCGTCCCGCCGCCGCCGGGCGCTCCGAGCCCGTTCGCGCCGGCCCCGCCTCCGCCCCCCTCGGCCGTGCCTGCTCCGGGTCCGGCGCCGGTGCCGCCCCCGCCCGCGACACCGACCGACTCGGTGGTGATCCCTCCGCCTCCCGCATGAAAGAGAAGCCATGTCCACCCTGCGCCGTGTGCTCTGCCCCATCGACTTCTCCGACTCTGCCGAGGCGGCGCTCGCCTACGCGAGCGTGCTCGCCAAGCAGCTCGGCGCCGAGCTCCACGTGCTGCATACCTGGCAGCTCTCCGCGTATGCGTCGCCCGCGAACGATCTCGCGAAGGAGACCGAGCGCGGCATCGAGAACGACGTGGACGCGAGCATCGCGCGCTGCGTGAAGAACGGCGTCCCGGTGCACAAGCACATCCGCCTCGGGCCCGCGCCCGACACCATCGTGGGCGCGGTGCGCGATCTGGGCATCGATCACATCGTCATGGGCACCAACGGCAAGACGGGTCTGCAGCGCCTCATCGTCGGCTCGGTCGCCGAGGAGGTCGTGCGCCGCGCCGACGTCCCGGTCACCACCGTGCGGGCCAAGACCAAGGGCTGAGAGGGCGTCGATCACCGGGCCGCTGGCTTCGCCGCGCCCGTCTCCATCGTCATCTCGAGCATCGTCTCCCGGAACCCCAGCTTGCGGAACAGCGCCTGGGCGCGCGTGTTCGACACCGCCGTGTGCAGCACGATGCGCGGCGCGCCGCGTTCGGCTGCCAGCCGGGCGAAGTCCGTGACGAGGGCCTCGCCGGCGTGCGAGCGCCGCGCGCGATCGATCACCAGCACGTCGTGCAGCGCCGCGTGGGCCGAGAGCAGCATGTTGAAGTCTCGCTTCTCGAGGCGCCCGTAGAGGTAGCCGACGACCTCTCCATCCAGCTCGGCGACCAGGACGATGGCCTCGTCGCTGCCGATCTCCTGGCCGAGCCAGCGCCGGTATCCCTCCTCGACGCCGCTCGGAAGGAAGAACCGCGCGGGATCGATCGCGTGGTGGAACCCGACGAGCTCGGCGGCGAGCTTGCCCAGGATGGGGAGATCGGCCGCCGTCGCGCGGCGCACGTTTCCCTTGAATGCGGCTGGGGACGACATCGTCTCGCAGCGTAGCGCCCTCGTGCGCGACCGGCCGGTCGCGTGCCATCATCGTGCTCGGAGGAACGGGACCATGAACATCCGCTCGTCGTCGTACGCCGCCCTGATCGGCGTGCTCGGTCTGCTGGGCGGTGGCTGCCGCGCCTCCACCGTCCGCTCCTACCAGACGTGCATCTACGACAGCGACTGCATCGTCGGGACCGACACCTGCGTGGAGGTCGTGCACAACGGCGCCGCGACGCACATCTGCACGAGCCGCTGCGTCTCGGGGGGCGCGGCCTGCCCGTCCGACGCGTACGGCGCGATCGGCACCTGCGTGTCGTTCGACAGCGGCTCCCGCTTCTTCTGCTACCAGAGCTGCACGCCTGGCTCGACGCTCTGCGAGTACGGCACGTCCTGCGTGAACGTCTCCGGCACGGGCTCGGCGAACATCTGCCTCCCGGGCGGGGGTGGGACCAGCACCGTCCCGGCGTACTCGGGCTGCGCGGGAGGCATGGTCTGCCAGGCCGGCACCAGCTGCGTCGGCGTGCACGACCGCAGGACGATCGACCTCTGCACCGTCTCGCGCTGCGCGCGCGACTCCGACTGCCCGCGCGACCGCCGCGGCGGAACCGGCCTGTGCATCAGCCTCGACGGCGACTCGTTCGGCACCTGCGTCGAGCGCTGCAACACCACGAGCGACTGCACCTACGGCTCGATGGGCGTGCAGAGCTGTGTGACGTACACCAACGCCGGCGTCTCGCTCCCCGTCCCGGCCTGCCTTCCGAACTGACCGCGAAGACCCTCTCTCGCCTCCGCGGCGCGTGCGAAGCTCGCGTGCTCCGTGGACCGCAGCCGTCACATCGTCTTGCTCGGCCTCGCCTGCGTCGCCGCGGCTTTCGTCGCTGGTCGCATGGCGCCGCGGGCGGCTCCGCCGCGCGGTGGGGCGACACCCGCTGCGAGCGACCGTGCGGCCCCGGTGCCCGCCCACGTCCGGAACATCCTCGCCGGCGGCGGGCCATCGCCCGACATGAACCAGGTCTCCCTCGAGGACGATCTGGCGCTGGCCGTCCACGTGCTCGGGATGGGCGAGTCGGTCGTCCTGTTCGCCGGGGGACCGGGCACTCGCGCCGTGCAGGAGCGCGATCCCGACCCGCAGGGCGACCCGGTCGTGTTCGGGCTGGGCAACCTCTTCGCCCCACGCGGGGGCCGCGACGCGCACTACCGGCGCACGCGCCTCGCCCTGCACGGAGGCGCGACGCTGGACGAGATCTTCGCCGCCCTCGAGATCGCGCTGCCGGACTCGGACGCGCCGCTGCTCTTCTACTTCTCGGGCCACGGCGAGGGCGGCGAGCGGCCGCGGGACTCGCTCGCGCAGACCTGGGGCGGCGCGGCGTTCGATGCGCAGGCGCTCGCCGAGGAGCTCGAGGACGTGGGCACCGCGCGGCGCGTCCGCTTCGTCATCGCTGCCTGCTACTCCGGCGGGCTCGCCGAGCTCGCGTTTCGCGATGCGGACGAGGTGCTGGGGGCGACCGATCAGGACCGCTGCGGGCTCTTCTCGACCTCGTGGGATCGCGAGTCGGGCGGGTGCGACAGCGACCCCGATCGCGGCGTGCACGAGGGCTTCGGCGTCTACTTCTTCTCGGCGCTCGAGGGTCGGGATCGCGCGGGCCACGACGCGCGGGAGCGGATCGACCTCGACCACGACGGGACGGTCACGTTGAGCGAGGCGATGGCCGAGGTGCGGGTCGCGTCGCGCTCGATCGACGTGCCGATCACGACGAGCGAGCGCTACCTGCGAGCGGTGAGCGAGGGCGAGGGCGAGGGCGAGGGCGCGGGCGAGGGCGAGGGCGAGGGCGAGGGCGCGGGCGAGAGCGACCTGCGGATCGTGGTCCAGACGCTGCTGGCCTCGCTCGACCTGGGAAGCGTCGAGGCCGCGCGCACGTCGCTCCTGGCGCTTCGGGCCCGAGCGCACGAGAACGAGGACGCGCTCGCCGAGGGCTACGCGGAGGCCCAGGACCGCGCCGCCGACGTCGCTGGGCTCGCGCTCTCGCGCTGGCCGGTGCTCGATGACCCCTACCACCCCGACTATCCGGCGATGCTCGCGGAGAACCACGACGCGCTCGCCGCGTTCCTGGAGTCGGACGACGTCTACGCCTGGGCCGACGCCGAGGACGACGCGAGCGCGCTGCAGATCGCCGCTGACGCGCTCGAGGTTCAGATCGCGCTCCACCTGCGGCTCATCCAGGCGGCGGAGACCATCGCGCTCGCGCGCGCTCTCGAGGCGCGCGGCGGACCGGAGTGGGAGGCGTACCGGAGGATGCGGGCGTGCGAGGGGAGCGCGCCGTAGCGAGAGCGCTCCCCGGTCGCAGCCGGGCTCGGCTGCGGGCTCGATCGGATCTGGGATCAGCGATCGTCGGCGAGCGCCTTCGCGAGCGCGGCGCCGGACATCCCCACGACGAACTTGCCGCCCGCCTTTGCCATCTCGGCGAGCGTGGCCATCTCGCGCAGCTTCAGTAGCTCGGGCGTCTCGCGGATGGCTCTGGCCTCCTCGAGCTCCCACGCGAGCCGGAGGCGCTGTCGGTCGCGCTCTGCCTCGGCGGCCGACCGGATCTGCTCGCGCTGGATCTCGAGCTTCGCGCGCAGGGCGGCGCTCTCGGCCTCTGCCTTGATGCGCGTGACCTCGGCCTCGCGCCGCGCCTCGATGAGCTGCGCCT
The DNA here is from genome assembly GCA_044220955.1 of Sandaracinaceae bacterium. Lineage (GTDB taxonomy): Bacteria > Myxococcota_A > Polyangia > Polyangiales > Sandaracinaceae > JBBSAT01. The sequence continues at coordinate 348 of JBGAQA010000057.1, read as the reverse complement.
CCGCGCGGCGCTCGACCTCGAGCACCTGGTTCATGATCTCCCGGAGGTTGCCCGGGAACACGAGGTCCTGATGTTCCAGCCGCCAGGCGTGTCGCTCGATCATGCCTTCCGCTCTCGCGCCGGACGAGGTCGTTGATGGCGCGGATGTCGTCGCTCATGGCGTTTCCACTCGGGAAATGAAGCCGGGCGCGGTGCTCGCAACCGGCCTCTGCGAGGGGGGCCAACCCCGCGGGAGCGCAGGATGTTCCGGCCCGATTCCCTCTCCCACGAACTGGGAGAGGGCTAGGGTCCCAGATTCGTGGGGCGACACCCTCCTCGGTGCACGATAGCGTCCGGCGGCCAGAAGAA
>JBGAQA010000056.1:43504-43739 GCA_044220955.1 Sandaracinaceae bacterium | reverse complement strand
TCGTGACGCCCGCTCGACGGGCACGCACGCGCTCCGCCCGGAAGCACACGGGTCCGCTCGCGCGGACTCGCAGCAAGCCGCTCTCCTCGACGCGGAGCGCGGCGGGCGCGCCGGGCGTCTCCGCCGTGGCGTGGCTCGCCGCGTCGTTCCCGTGCGCATCCGATCCGTCGCTCCCGATGCCTTGAGGGGCCAGCGCGTCGCCCGCCGCCGGCGTCGGCTCGCTCCACGCCGGCGG
>JBGAQA010000056.1:0-43494 GCA_044220955.1 Sandaracinaceae bacterium | reverse complement strand
CGTGGGCTTGGGGGGGCCGGCGCGCGCCCCCCGGCGGGGGTGGGCTCGCGCCCCGCGGGCGGCCCGGCGGCGGGCGCGCCCGTGTCGTCGAGCATCTCCTCCATTCGGCGAGCCATCGTGACCTCGCCGCCTCGAAGGAACGACTCACGCGCTCGGTCGAGATCGCCGCAGCGCCACTGCGCGAGCCCGAGGTAGCGATACGCGCGCGCGTGCCTGGGATCGATCTCGGTCGCGCGCTGGAAGTTCGCGCGCGCCTCCTCGGGCTGGCCCGTCTTCAGGAGCACGAGGCCCAGGTTCACCCGCAGCGCGAGATCGCCCGGGTGGGCCTTCGCGAGACGCGACCAGATCTCGATGGCCCGCGGGTACACCCCGAGGCGGAAGTACACGCTCGCGAGCAGATCCTGGCCCTTGGCGTCGTGCGGCTGGTAGCCGAGCGCGCGCTCGAGCTCCTCCTTCGCCCGCTCGACGTGGTTCTCGACGAGGTACTCGCTGCCGCGCGAGAGGTGGAAGAGGAACTCCTCCTCGTACGGCTGCGTGGTCGCGGCGCGTCCCGGACGGATCTCGCGCGTGCCGTCGTCCATCGCGAGCAGGGTAGAGGGCACGCGCTGCGGGGTCCAGCCCTCGTCAGCGGGCGCCGAAGGGCTCGCGCGGCGCCGGTGGACCGTCGGTGATCACCGCGGGATCGCGGGGTCGGTCGACGAGCGCGGCGTCCACGAGCCCCATCATGTCCCCGACGATCACGTCGTGCTCGTCCGCGTACACCGGCTCGCGGCCGTAGATCGTGTACACGCGGACGTGACCGAGGAGCGCGTCGTCACGGTCGTCCTCGCGTCGCAGGGTCACGTCTCGGATGACCTCGACGCGCTCGCGGATGTCGAGGACCGGCTCGCGCAGACGTCCCCCGACCGGCAATCGCGCTCGCTGGATCCACGGGGTCAGCGCGCCGCGTCCCGTGGCGATGACCACCCCAGGGGTCGCGGCGCGATAGACGAGCCGCTCGATCTCGCCGAGCGGCGCGCGACGGGCCAGCTCCACGTGCGGTCCCCGGAGGTCGAAGACCCGCACATCGGTTCGCGCGGCTGGCTCCTGCGGGCCCGGCGCCGTCTCCCGGCGGTAGACGCGAAGAGGATGTAGCTCGGCGTCGTACACGATCTCGAGGTCGGTCACGCCGAGCGACCACTCCTCGCGCCCCGTGTAGACGACGTGGCAGCCTCGGGACGCGAGCGAGAACGTCTCCACGACGCTCTGCTCGGTCATCACAGGCCCGGCGCGGAGCGCACGCTCCACCGCCGCCGCCTGCGCGGGCTCCGCACCCTCCGCGCACTGCGGGTACCCGCGATCCGGCAGCGAGGCGACGTGCTGGCGAGGCATCTCGACGCACGCCAACGACACGAGCGCCGCGAGGGTCGCGACCCCCGCCCTCCGCAGGATCTTCGGGTGATCACTCGTGGTGTTCGCCGCCCTCGCCGTCCGCGCCCTCGGCATGCTCGCCCTCGTGCGCCGGCGCCGGGTCCCCGACACGGCCGGACTCGAACTGGCCGCGCGTCACGGCGGTGATCGTCCCGCGCTCCCAGATGCACACGCCCACGCCGTCGATCGCCTCGGCCGCGTGGCCTCCCTCCGCGAACTGGCAGGGGACGACGTGCGCCGCGTCGTTGACGCCGCAGATCGGCAGCCCGACGACACCTGGCTCCGCCTCTTCCCCCTCGAAGCGACACCGGACGCCACCTGGCGCGCGCTCCCCGGTCGTCGGGAGGAGGTGAACGCCGTAGTACGGGTCGCCCTGCCCGCGGCGCCCCGTGTCGTTCAGGGTGTAAGCGAGGAAGACGCCCGCGAAGAGCACCGAGCCGACGAAGACCAGGGCGTTGAAGCGGCTGTCGTCCCGCAGGTGCATGAAGAACGTGACGACGAAGCCGGCCTTGATCGTGGCGATGACCATCGCGAGCGCCAGGTTGAAGCCACCCGCGCCCTGCGGCGTGCCCGGCTGGACGAACCCGTCGATATCGACGAGCGACGTACCGATGGTGAGGACCGTCAGCAGGATCAGCGTCCCGAGGATGGCCCCGTAGAACTTGATCGAGTGGATGTGGACGTGGACGGCGCCATCGTCGTGGTGGTCGCTGTGGTCGTCGGCGTGTGCTTGCTTGGTATCGGCCATCGCTTGCCTCGCCTCAGATGAGGTACAGGAGGGGGAAGAGGTAGATCCACACGAGATCGACGAGGTGCCAGTAGAGCGCCACGAGATCGACCGGCGTCCAGTAGTCCTTGCTGAAGTCGCCCCGCTCGTTGCGGCGCCAGACCCAGAAGATCACGCCGATGCCGATGGCCACGTGGATGCCGTGCAAGCCCGTGAGCATGAAGTAGATGCCGAAGAACACGTGCGTGTGCGCCGGGAGCGTGTGGTCGAGGTGCGGGTGCCAGTGGACGCCCGGCAAGAGACCGTGCTCGAACTTCAGGCTGTACTCGAAGTACTTGATCACGAGGAACGCCACGGCGCAGAGCATCGTGACGATGAGGTTCATGGACACGCCGCGCTTGTCGCCGAGCTGCGCGGAGCGGACGGCGCAGGCGGCCGTGAAGCTCGAGAAGAGCAGCACGATGGTGTTGCCGCCGCCGATGAAGCGGTTGAGCTCGTGGGAGCCCGCGGCGAAGGCCTCGGGGTATCCGACGCGCACGATGGCGTACGCCACGAAGAGCCCGCTGAAGAACAGGATCTCCTGAGCGAGGAAGAGCCACATCCCGAGCTTGCTCGACTCGAACTGCTGGATGGGCGTGTCGAAGTGGTGCTGGAGCCACTTCGGCCCGTGGTGAGCGTGGCCGTGATCGTCCGGCGCGTGGGCGGTGTCGGTCGTCTGGGCCATGGCTTACTCTTCGTCGTCCTTGGACTTCTCGTCGCTGTCCGAGTCGTCACGGTCCGCTGGAGGGGGAGGACTCGGCTCGGGCGCCGGCGGCGCGGCGGCGGGGGCAGCGGCGTCCCCGGGGAAGCCCGTGGACAGCTCCTCGTCGGTCGCGAGGTGGTAGTCGTAGGGCCCGCGGGTGATCACCGGCGTCTCGGCGAAGTTGTGTGGGTGCGGCGGCGACGTCGTCATCCACTCGTATCCGGCCGATCCCCACGGGTTCGGCGGCGCCTTCTTTCCGTTCCGGATCGCGTCGATGAAGTTGTAGAGCATCACCAGGAAGCCGATGCCGAGCACGTACGAGCCGACGCTCGAGAACGCGTGGAGCGGCTGGAAGTGCGGCAGGTAGTCGTAGTACCGGCGCGGCATGCCGCGCGACCCCAGGATGAACTGGGTGAAGAACGTCATGTTGAAGCCGAGGAAGACCAGCGTGAACGCGACACGCGCGACGTTCTCGTTGTACATCCGGCCGAACATCTTCGGCCACCAGTAGTGCAGGCCGCCGAGGAAGCCGAAGACCGTGCCGCCGACCATGACGTAGTGGAAGTGGGCCACCACGAAGTACGTGTCGTGCAGCTGGATGTCGACGGCGAGCGTGCCGAGGAACAGGCCGGTCAGACCGCCGATCGTGAACAGGACGAGGAACGCCAGCGCGTAGAGCATCGGCGACTCGAACGAGACCGAGCCCTTGTAGAGCGTCGCGACCCAGTTGAAGACCTTGACGCCCGAGGGGATGGCGACGAGGAACGTCAGTCCCGAGAACACGAGCGCCGCGTAGTCGCTCATGCCGGCCACGAACATGTGGTGACCCCACACGAGGAAGCCGAGCAGCGCGAGCGAGATCGAGCTCATCGCGACGAACATGTAGCCGAAGATCGCGCGCTTGCTGAACGTGGCGATGAGCTCGTTCACGACCGCCATGCCCGGCAGGATCATGATGTAGACGGCGGGGTGCGAGTAGAACCAGAAGAAGTGCTGGAAGAGGACCGGGTCGCCGCCGAGCTCCGGGTTGAAGATGCCGATCGTGAGCAGGCGCTCCATGATCAACAAGAGGAGCGTGATCGCGAGGACGGGCGTGGCCAGCACCTGGATGATGCTCGTCGCGTACGTGCCCCACACGAAGAGCGGGAGCCGCTGCCACGTCAGCCCGGGCGCCCGGAGCTTGTGCACCGTCGCGATGAAGTTCAGGCCCGTGAGGATCGACGAGAACCCCATGATGAACGCGCCCGTCGTCATCGTGATCGCGGCGAAGTTCGTGTGCTGGCTGTACGGCGTGTAGAAGGTCCAGCCCGTGTCGGCGCCCCAGATGCTGGCGACGGCCCAGCAGGCGCCGAACACGTAGATGTAGAAGCTCGCGAGGTTCAGGCGCGGGAACGCGACGTCCTTGGCGCCGATCATGATCGGCAGAAAGAAGTTGCCGAGCGCCGCCGGAACGCTGGGGATGATGAAGAGGAAGACCATCACCGCGCCGTGCAGCGTGAACGCCTGGTTGTAGGCGTCGGCGCTCATGATCGTGCGACCGGGCGTCAGGAGCTCGGTCCGCAGCGCGAGCGCGAAGAAGCCGCCCACGCCGAAGAACGTCATGACGCTGAACAGGTACATGATGCCGATGCGCTTGTGGTCGATGGTCGTCATCCACGACCACACGCCCTTCTCGGCGTTGAGGTAGTCGAGCGGCGGACCCTCGTGCGTGGTCGCGTGTCCCGCGGGCGCTACGCCTGTCTGCGTTGCCATGTCGTTTGCTCTCCGAACTTCTCAGTGGAGGGAGGAAATGTAGGCGACCAGCGACGCGATCTGCGCGTCGCCCAGCCGGAAGTGGGACATCTGCACGCCGGCGTAGCCGCGGACGATCTGCGACTGCGGGTCGCGGATCGACTGCTCGAGGTACGCGGCGTCGGCGGACACGCTCGTGCCGCCCTCGAGGTCGACGGGACCGCCCGCGATGCCGAAGAGGTTGGGCCCGGGCGCCATCGGGCCACCCGACACGGCGCTGTGGCAGGTCGGGCAGCCGATGCTCTGGAAGTTCGACTGACCCCAGGTGATGAGCTCGGCGTCGTTGCAGCTGCCGTCGGCGTTCGAGCCGCCGGTGCACTGCGGGCCGACGGCCAGGAACTCCTCGTAGTCCTCCTGCGTCATCACGTGCAGCGTCGCGAGCATCGCCGAGTGGCTCGTGCCGCAGTACTCGGTGCAGAACACCTGCGAGTCGTAGAGGACGTGGTCCTCGCGAGGCCGGATCGGGTTGCCCTCTTCGTCGTTCGGGATGACTGCCTCGAACCACAGGGACGTGAACATGCCGGGCACGGCGTCGCGCTTCACCCGGAAGTCCGGGACGAAGAAGCTGTGCAGCACGTCGTCCGACGAGATGACCATGCGGACCGGCCGCCCTGCGGGCACGTGGACCTCACCGGTCTCGCTCACCCCGTTGGGCTGCTCGAAGTTCCAGATCCACTGGCTCGCACGGACGCGGATGTTGAGCGCATCGTCCGGCGCGACCGACGCCTGGATGTACGTCTGGAAGCCCCAGTGGAACATCATGAAGAGCAGGATCAGCGGCGAGAACGTCCAGAACAGCTCGAGCGTGTTGTGGTGCCCCGTCGGCTCCGCCTTCACGCCGGGCCGCCGCCGGTACTTCACCATGAAGTACACCATGAAGCCGACGATGCCGACGAAGAAGATCAGGCTGATGATCGAGATGAAGTCGTAGAGCCAGTCGATCTCGGGCGCGATCGTGGAGAGCTGCGCAGGGAGCTGGAAGCTGGGTGTGGTCTGGGTCTGCATGGTCTTCCCTTGGAGGCGCTTTCAGCTCGCCCGAACGGGGGGAGGCGCGCCGCGGCGACGCTCCCGGAGCCAGTGAGTTGCGAGGAAGCCGCCGAGCAAGAGGATGGTGAGGGCACCGCCGGTGCGCATGATGCTCCACGCCGCGAGCACGTAGCGGCCGTCGTGCTGGTCGTATCGGAAGCAGAAAGAGAGCACGCGCTCGGAGGTGCTCATCGAGCGGTTCTGCGCCGCCTCGAGCAACCCGAGCCGCAGGTCGTCGGCCGGGATCTCGAGGCCGTAGAGGTAGCGGGCGACGGCCCCCGACTCCTGAAGCACCATGAGCACGGCGGGGTGCGCGTACTGCTCGGTGACCTCGTCGTAGCGGAAGTGGTATCCGACCGCGTCCGCCAGGCGCTGGATCTGCGTCGCATCACCGACGAGGAAGTGCCAGCCCTGCTCCGCCTCCGTCCGCCCGTAGCGGCCGAGAAGGCGGCCGCGCGCGGCGGCGGCGTCCGCGGGCCGGTCACGCGGGTCCATGCTGACGGTGATGACGTCGAAGTCGGTGCCGACCGTCCACGGCTGCTGCGTGAGGACCGTGGCGACGTTGGTCATCGCGAGATCGCAGACGGTCGCGCACGAGTAGTAGACGAAGTGCAGCACCGCCGGGCGGGCTCCGGTGACGATGTCTCCGAGGCGGACCTCGTGCCCCTCGTGGTCCCGGAACGTCGCATCGCGCGGCAGTGCGCCGTCGAAGCGCTCGTCGACGCCCACGCCTTGCAGCGCCATCTCGCGGCCACCCGTACCCGGCGCGATCTCCGGTCGCGTGACCGGCTGCTGTGCCTCGCCTCGGGTCGGAACCGCGAACGGCATGCCCCACGCGCCCGCGAACGCGAGCCCGCCGACGAGCAGCCGACCGGTGCTCGACGAGGGAACCAGCGCGTGGGCGGCGAGCATCATGGAGCGGCGGCCTCCGTGGGGACGTCGGCGGGCGCGGCCGGCGGTGCGGGCTCCTCCGGCTCCGGCGCGGCGGCCTGGGCGCGCGGCGCCGGCTCACCCGCGACCACGGGCATCGCCGACCAGCCCTCGCGAGCCGCCGTCGTCGTGTCCGCCACCGGGCGGATCTGGGGGAACGCGGCGCGACCACGCTCCGCGAGCTGGCTCATCGCGTCGCCGATGGGCATCTCCCCGCCCCGCAGCTGGTCTTCCGCGTGCGCGCGATAGTCCGCGAGCACCTCGGACGCGTGGCTCTGCGCGATGTGCGAGCGCCGCACGTGGAGGTTGCTCGCGTCGAGGTAGGAGTCGAACACGTACTTCAGACCGAAGAGGGTCACCACCGAGGCGATCGCCGCGGCCAAGATGATGCCGTTCTGCGGGGGCGCGTCGTTGCCCTTGAGGCGCCCTTTCGAGTCGCGTTCGAGCTCGACCTGTTCGTCGTCGGACATGGCGATTCCTCGGGTTCTCTGCTCTCAGGTGACTTCGTGATGGAGCGACTCGGGCAGGCGCGGGTCCCCGACCGGGATGAGCGGGTGCTGCGCCATCCTGAAGAAGACGAAGGCGAAGTAGCTGCCGCCCACCGCCAGGAGCGCAGCGAGATCCGACGCCGTCGGCGCCAGGGCGGTCCCGCCGTTCGTGTACGGCATCACCAGCCAGAACACCTCGAGCACGTGCATCACGAGCAGCCATCCGGCGCCGATCGCGAGCAGGGACACGCGACGCTTGATGTTGCGCGACAGGATGCCGAAGAAGGGGACGAAGAAGTGGCAGATGAGCAGGAACCACGAGAACGTCCGCCAGCCACCGCTGAAGCGGAGGTGGTAGTAGGTCGTCTCTTCCGGGATGCTCGCGTACCAGATCAGCATGAACTGGCTGAAGGTGATGTAGGCCCAGAACACGAGGAAGCCGAAGAGCAGCTTCCCCATGTCGTGGAAGTGCTCGTGGCTGACCGCGTCGCCGAGCAGCCCCGCGTTGCGGAGCAGGTGCGTCACGACGATGGTCGTCGCGAGCGAAGCCACCAGCGACACGGCGAAGTACTGGACGCCGAAGATCGTCGAGAACCAGGTCGGCTCGAGCGACATCATCCAGTCGAACGCCGCGAAGGTCAGGCTGAGGGCCAGCAAGAAGAGCGCGACCGGCGACGCCTTGTTGAGCTGGACGGTGATCTGCCGATCGCGGGAGACATCCTGCTGGGTCGAGCGCGTGTAGAAGAACCACGCGAGCCCGAGCCAGATGGCGAGGTACACGACCATCCGACCCAGGAAGAACCGCTGGTTCAGGTAGCCGAGCTTCGCGCGCATCGTGGCCTCGTGGGCCGCGTGCTCGGGCGTGTGCGCCTCGGCATGCCCGTGCTCGACCTCGGCGGGCTCGCCGCGATCCTGCGCATGGGCGGTGGCGGCGCCGACGAGGACATCGGCGCTCGAGTGCCCTTCGCCCTCGCCCTCACCCGCCGTCGCGGCGTGCTCGGCCTCCTCACGCTCGAACTGCACCCAGGGGTAGAGGTCCGCCATGTGCAGCGCCATGAGCGGCACCACGAACACCGCGATCACGGCGACACCCGTCGCGAACGTCTCGTGGGTGCGGCGCACGACGATGCCCCAGTGTCCCTGCGTGATGTGCTGGAACAGCATGAGGAACATCGAGCCGAGCGAGATCGCCAGGAACGTCATCACGGCGAAGAGCCAGCTGAACGCGAAGCGGTGCGAGTCACTGTTCCAGAGGAACGCGCTCGCGACGAGGCCGAGGCCGCCGAACACGGCCGCGTACTGCGCGGCCCGCGCCCACGCGCTGTCGCGCGGGATGCGGTAGAGGTCGCCCGCCCGCTTGCCGGTCGACGTCTCGCCGCCCTTTTCCCCCGACTTGGAGGGCTGCTTCTCGCTCTTGTCCTTCGAGGCCATGGTCTTCAGCCTTCCGTCGCAGGTGCGACGACGCGCACACGGGGAGCCGGCGGCGCGGGAGCGACCGCCGCGGCAGCCTGGGGGAGCTGGTCGGGCGGGCAGCCCTGCGTCTCGACAGGGCCGACGACCCCGGGGCAGAGATCCGCCGAGTCGACCACCGTGTCGCCGTCGTTGTCCGGATCGGGGCACCCATCGGCGTCCGCGAACCCGTCGGCGTCCTCCGGCTGATCGTCACAGCCGTCCACGAAGTTCGGCACGCCATCGTGGTCGTCGTCCGCCGCTGCGGCGGCGGGGTCTGCCTGGTGCAGCTGCAGCGCACGTACGTAGGCCACGATGGCCCACCGGTCGTACACGGGGATCTGCCCCCGGTACGCGGGCATGCTGCGCACGCCGTTCGAGATGGTCATGAACATGCGCCCGTCCGGGATGTGCAGGAACTGCTCGTCGTGCAGGTTCGCGGCGGCGAACGCGACGCCCAGGCCGAGCGCCCGCTGCGAGACCATGCCCTGCCCGTCGCCCGCGTAGCCGTGACACGGCGCGCAGTAGATGTTGAAGCGCTGTTGTCCTCGATCGAGCATCGCGCGCATCGCGCCCGAGCCCGCGCCGCCCGACGCGAAGTGCTGCATCGCGCCCGGCGGTATCACCGACACGTAGTTCCCGCTCGCGTCCACGCCCTCGGCCACGTCGGGCTCGACGACGGCTTCCTGTGGGAGCGTCCCCGGCACCACCGGGCGCATCGCGCGGCCGTCGTCGAAGTACGGCGCCTCTTCCTGGACGTCGTAGCGCGGCATCTCGTGCATGCCGCGGAAGACGACGATGGGCGGCTCGCTCGACGTCTGGCCACGGCATGCCGTGCCGGCGAGCGCGACGACGCAGGCGAAGCCCGCGCGGACCGCGGCCCGGAGTACCTGCGCCTTCACGACTCCTCCTGGATGAGCTCGAGCGACTCCGGGTGGAGCGACTCGAGGAGCTTCTTGGTTCCCTCGAGGTCGAACTTCTCGTCCCCCGCCTCGATCGAGACGAAGAACCGGTCGTCCGAGCAGCGCTCGAAGCGCTCCGAGTAGAAGACGTGGTGATGATGGCGTGGCAGCTGGTTGAGGCCGAGCATGCCGAGCACCGCGCCGAACGCGGAGAGCAGGATCGTGAGCTCGAACATCACGGGCACCATCGAGGGCAGCGAGTACCCGGGCTTGCCGCCGATGATGATCGGGTAGTCGATCCCGTTCGTGAACCACATCAGCAAGAACGCGCCGCTCACGCCGGCGAGGCCGCAGGCGAGCACGATCCATCCGAGCTTGCTGTCGCCCATGCCCATCGCCCGATCCATGCCGTGGATCGGGAACGGCGTGTGGACGTCCCAGCGCTTGTAGCCCGCGTCACGCACCTTCTCGGCCGCGTGAACGACGTCCTTGGTGGTGTTGAACTCCGCCAGGTACAGGACCGGGCGCTTGATCCGGGGGCGCGTCGTCTTGTGTGCGTCGGCCATGGCTCAGGCCTCCTGCGCGGCGGGTGCCGCCCCTTCGTCTTCGTCGTGCTCGCCGGCGTGCTCGTCCCCGTGGTGGTCGTCCGCGTGCGGGTTCGCCTGCGGCATCACCATCTTGACCTCGGCGATGGCGATCATCGGGATCCAGCGGATGAAGAGGAGGAAGCAGGTGAAGAAGAGGCCGAGCGACCCCGTGTAGATGAGGATGTCGACCAGCGTCGGGCTGAAGGTGCCCCACGAGCTCGTGAGGTAGTCGCGATGCAGCGTCGTCACGATGATGACGAAGCGCTCGAACCACATGCCGATGTTGATGAGGATCGACGCGATGAACATCCAGGGAATGCTCGTGCGCATCCGCTTGAACCAGAAGGTCTGCGGGACCAGCACGTTGCAGCTGATCATCGACCAGTAGGCCCACCAGTACGGGCCGGTCGCGCGATTGATGAAGCAGAAGCGCTCGTAGGGGTTGCCCGAGTACCAGGCGATGAAGAACTCCATCGCGTACGCGTACCCGACGATGCTCCCCGTCGTGAGCATGATGGTGTTCATCAGCTCGAGGTGGTGCATCTGGACGAGCTTGTGCAGGCCGAAGGTCGCGCGCGCGATGAGCAAGAGCGTCATGACCATGGCGAAGCCGCTGAACACGGCGCCGGCGACGAAGTACGGCGGGAAGATGGTCGTGTGCCAGCCAGGCTCCACCGACGTGGCGAAGTCGAAGCTGACCACCGAGTGCACGGAGAGCACCAGCGGCGTCGAGAGGGCGGCGAGGATGAGGTACATGCGCTCGTAGTTCGACCAGTGGCGATTGCTGCCACGCCAGCCGAGCGCGAGGCCGCCGTAGACCGCCGCGCGCAGGCCGAGCGCGTTCGTCGGCGGTCCGCCCTCCAGTGTCGACGTCCCGAGCGCTCGGAGCTTCTTCGCGGCCCGATCGCGCAGCGTCGCGAAGTCCGGGATGAGGCCGACGTACCAGAACAGGAGCGAGACGGTGAAGTAGGTGCTGACCGCGAACACGTCCCAGAGGAGCGGGGACTTGAAGTTCGGCCAGATGTTCATCGCGTTCGGGATCGGCAGCGGGTAGTAGATGTGCCACGGCCGACCCGTGTGGATCGTGGGGAACATCAGCGCGCAGATGACCGCGAAGATCGTCATCGCTTCGGCGAAGCGGTTGATGGCGGTACGCCAGTACTGCCGGAACAGGTAGAGGACGGCGGAGATCAGGGTTCCCGCGTGGCCGATGCCGATCCACCAGACGAAGTTGGTGATGTCCCAGGCCCAGCCGACGGGGCTGTTGTTCCCCCAGGTGCCGATGCCGGTCCAGAGCAGGTATCCGAGCGTCAGCCCGAGGACACCGGTCATCGCGACGGCGCCGACGAACATGTACCACCAGCCGCGCGGTGCCCGTTCCTCCGTCACACGGCTGACGATGTCGGTGACCTCACCGAACGACGTTCCCGGCTCGACGAGATCGGCTTCGCCGAGGTCGTAGTGCTTCTTCCCGGAGGCCATCAGACCCCTCCTTCCGAACCGGAACTCATGTCCGGGTTGGGATTGCGGATGCGTCCGAGGTAGGTCGTGCGCGGCTGCGTGCCGATCAGGGCGAGCAGCTTGTAGTGCCGGTCGCTCGCGACGAGCGTCGCGACGCGGGACCTGCTGTCGTTGGCGTCACCGAAGGTGAGCGCCTGGGTCGGACAGGACTGCGCGCACGCCGGTGTGACCTCACCGTCGCGGATGTCACGGTTCTGCTCGTTGCGTGCCGCGATCCGCGCAGCCTGGATGCGCTGGGTGCAGTACGTGCACTTCTCCATCACGCCGCGCATGCGCACGCTGACGTTCGGGTTGTACTGCATGCGCTGCAGCTGGGACGGGTGGCCCTGGTACGCGAGGTAGTTGAAGCGCCGCACCTTGTACGGGCAGTTGTTCATGCAGTACCGCGTGCCGATGCAGCGGTTGTACGCCATCTCGTTCAGCCCCTCGGGGCTGTGCTCGGTCGCGTTGACCGGGCAGACGTTCTCGCACGGCGCTTCTTCGCAGTGCTGGCACGCGACCGGCTGGACGGCGACGGTCGGGTTGGACTCGTCGTCCCCGAGGAAGTAGCGGTCGAGGCGCATCCAGTGCATCTCGCGGCCACGCGCGACCTGCCCCTTGCCGACGGTCGGGACGTTGTTCTCCGCATTGCACGCGATCACGCAGGCGCTGCAGCCCGTGCAGAGCGTCAGATCGATCGCCAGCGACCATTTGTGGCGCGGAGCGGCGTCCTCGGGCGCTGGGCGCGCGACGGGCACCAGTCCCCAGCTCGGGCCGCCCTGCGCCGGCAGACGCGGCTGCGAGTAGTCCACCTCTTCCCAGAGCGGAGGCGTCTCGGGGGTGGGCTCACGCCACTGCGCGAAGTCCGGCTGCGCACGGTACTCCGAGAGGGTCGCCTCGATCGCGAGCGGACGGTCGACGTCCGACAGCTGGTTGCCGTCGTTCATCGAGTGGTGCTCCTGGGTGATGGCCAGGTCGTAGCGGCCGCCGATGAGCTCCGCCGCGAAGCCGCGGCCGAAGCCGAGCGCGTCGCTCGTCCGGAGCGGGTAGACGTCGAACCCGCAGCCGTTCGCGAACGAGCCTGCGCGGGTGCGTCCCCAGCCGAGCGGCAGCGTGATCGAGTGATCCGCGTGCCCCGGCACCACCACGACCGGGATCTCGATCGAGCGCTCGCCCTTGGAGATCCGGATCATCTGCCCGACGCGGGGCTCTTGATGACCGGTCGGGAAGAGACCCTCGTGCGTCGCCGGGATCCCGAGCTCGTCCGCCGAGGCGGGCGAGATCAGCGCCGCGTTGTCCCAGGTGAGCTTGGTGATCGGATCGGGCAGCTCGAGGAGCCACGGGTTGTTGATGGTGCTGCCATCGAACGCGCGCGTGCAGGACGCGAACACGACCTCCCAGCCCTCGCCGCCGCCCGCCGCTGCCGTGCGCATCGCGCTCGCGATCGCGCTGGCGTTCGGCGACCGCGGCGAGATCCGCTCCGGCTCGGCGCTCGCCACGACGCCGCTGTGCAGCGCGCGCCGCCAAGCCCCGTCGAACACCCCGTCGCCGACGAGGTTCGCGAAGGTCTGTCGCACCTGGTGGTAGGCGCGGATGTTGTCCTCTCCGGCGAACGACGCGAGCAGCTCGATCAGGTTGCGACCGCCGCGGAGCGGCGCGATGAGCGGCTGCTGGATCGCGAGCGTGCCGTCGATGGAGCGGTGATCGCCCCAGCTCTCGAGCTCGTGGGCCATGGGCAGGTGCCAGGTGCAGCGCTCGGAGGTCTCGTCGTCGTGCGAGGCGAGGTGGATGCTGCACTCGACCTGGCCGAGCGCCTCGGCGAACCCGAGGTCCGCCGGAGCGTCGTACACGGGGTTCGAGCCGCACACGACCAGCGTGCGGACGTCGCCGCCGCTCATCGCGGAGACCAGGTCGCGGAGGCTGTCGAGGTGAGCCTGCTCGTCGTCGTCGACGAGCGCGGTGTAGGTCACCAGGCCGTGATCGGCGGCACCGAGCGCGCCGTTGATCGCAGCCGCCAGCGCGTGGAGCGCCGCAGGCTGGCGAGACCCGACCACGACGAGCGCCTGTCCGCGGCTGGCGAGCAAGTCGGCCGCGACCGCGGTCGTCCACGCCTGCGGGACCTCGACCGAGGAGTCGATGCTGCCAAGCGGACCGAGCTCCACACCGCCGCCTTGCAGGGCGCGGGCGAGCGCGGCGCCGTAGGCGGCGATGTCGCTCGAGGCGAGGCGGAGACGGTGGTCGGATGCGACGCCCGTGACCGAGAGCGTGCTCTCCACGGTGTAGAGGCGGTTCATCTCGTCGCCGGGGCTCCGCACCACGCGAGCTGCCGCGAACGTGCGCGCGTTGCGCGTCATCCCCGGCTCGGTGCCGAGGAAGTCCGAGTCGAGGGAGACGACCACCTTCGCACGCGCGAAGTCGTAGACCGGCCGCCCCGCGGCGCCGTACGCCATGCGCACGCCCTCTCGAGCGTTGCTGTCCGTGACCGGCGCCCACGTGTGGAAGCGCGCGCTCGGGAAGCGAGCGAGCACGGCGTGCCGCAAGCGGTGCACCGTCGGGGACGTGAAGGGCGAGAGCAGGAAGTGCAGCCCGCTCGCCCCGCCCTCGAGACGCTGGGCGAGGAAGGTGTCGAACGCCTCCCACGTCGGAGGGTCGGCGCCCTCGTCGGCACCCGCGTCACGGAGCTCGGCGGCGCGGTCTTGGTCGTACAGGCCCAGGATCGCGGCCTGGACCTGCAGCTCGGTCCCGCCGAGCGTGCCGAGCTGCTGCGGGTTGCTCGCGGGGTGCTCCGCGTTGCCCTCGATCTTGGTCGGGCGCCCCTCGTGCGACTCCACGATGACGCCGACGGCCTCTCCCTGGTGCGAGAGGACCGACGCGAAGTGGATGGCGACGCCCGGCAGTGCGTACTCCGGCGTGCGCGTGTACGGCAGGATGTGCTCGAGCGGGCGCCGGATGCAGCCCTGTAGCGCTGCCGCCGCCGCGGCCGCGCCCGAGACCGTCAGGAACTGCCGGCGCGAGACGCCACCGCCGCGCTCGGGGCTCGGCTCCCCTTTCCTGCCGAGCGAGACGAGCGCGCCGACCGCTGGCTCGTCCAGATGCTCGGCAGGGAGCTGCACGCCGCTCTCCGCGAGGGCGTCCTCGCGGGCACGCTGGGGCGCGCGGCGCTCTTCGATGGACCGCCAGGCGGCCTTCTGCTTCGTTCCCACCCCCGCGCTCGCGACGCGGAAGCTGGTTTCCTGGGGCTTACTCATCGGTGGCACCCGCCGCAGTTCTCGGGAGGAACGACGTAGCGCTGCCCGCTGCCGCCGTCGGAAACGGGGGCGACGAGCTGCTCGGCGTACTCGTGTGCGTCCATCCCGTCCGGACGCTCCCACGCCATGTTCGTGATCTCGCTGGTAGGCCGGAGGTTCGGCTCCGGATCTCGATGGCAGTCGAGGCACCAGGCCATGCTCAGCGGCTGGTCCTGGCGCACGACCTCCATCTCGTCGATGCGGCCGTGGCAGCTGACGCAGCCGACGCCCGCCGAGAGGTGCACGCTGTGGTCGAAGTAGACGTGATCCGGCAGGTTGTGCACCCGCACCCACTCGACCGGCTCGCCCTGCGGCAGCTCCGGGGTGACCGAGAACCAGCTATCGAAGAGCGGCTGGACCGAGCCGTGCGTCGCGTGGCCCGGGTGCGCCGCGTCGCCGTGCAAGGTCGCGTGGCAGCCCATGCACGTCTGCGTGCTCGGGATCATCGCCTCGTAGCTCCGCTCGACCTGCGCGTGGCAGTAGCGGCAGTCCATGCCGAGCTGCCCAGCGTGCAGCCGATGGCTGAACGGGACGGGTTGGACGGGCGCGTAGCCGACCTGGGTGTTCCACGGAGAGAAGTAGTACGCGACGATGAACGTCACGACGCCTCCACCCACGGCCAAGGCCAGCGCCGCGACCAGCGGCAGGAAGTTGAGGGTCCTCGGGAATATCTGCATGCGGGCAGTCTCGGAACCGAGCCCCATCCGAAGAGGCTGTGCTCGGTGAAGACACTCCCCCGTGATGGAGCGGGGAGTGCCGGCGGGCCCATGGCAGCGTCCGGAACCACCGGGCGCCACGAGGGTGACCCGCGTGAGGGCCATCGAGGCGGCGCCTGTATACGAGGGACGCGCAGGATCTTCAACCCTCGTTTTTCTTTTCGTCCTGCCGGCGCGGGCGGCTCCTCGTCAGGGGCCAGGCACCCCGCCCGCGACGAGCCGCTCCGCCTCCTCGTGGTGCGTCGGGCATGCCCTGGAAAGAAGGGTGATTCGGACGCGATCCCCGGCGCGCGCCCGCACGAGGACGCTGCCGGGCGTCACCTGGCGGTCCGGGCCCGACAGCAGATCTGCGCGCGCCGGGGCGTCCACCCGGACTGCGACCAGCTGTCCATCGTGCAGCTCGAGCTCGTCCGACTCGTCGCCCGTGCGGTGCTCGAGCACCCAGTCGCCGGAGCGCAGGCGGGTCGTCCACGTCCCGGGGCCACGCGTATCGACGCGCGCGCGGACCTGCTCTGCCGTCATCCCGAGCCGCACCCCGATGACGCTGGGGCGCGGATCGGCCGACGCGGCCTCGAGCCACCGGTACGCGAGACCGCCGATGGACACGGCGCAGATCGCGACGAGTGTGCCGATCGCACGACGGACATTCGAGCCCACGGTCCTCCGAATCCGGTGAGAGCCGGACCGACTGTGTGTAGCATTCCGTTCGTGAGGATCTCGCGCCCGCCTGCGACCCCCGACGCGCCGCCCGCGCACACCCGTTTCGCCGGAATGGTACTGCTCGAGCGTATCGCGGTCGGAGGGATGGCCGAGGTCTTCCGGGCCCGAGACGCGAGCGCGGGGGCGCAGGGCGCGCTCGTCGTGAAGCGCATGCTGGCCTCGCTCGCGAGCGAGCCGGGCACGCGCGCGATGTTCGACGAGGAGGCGCGGATCGGGCTCGCGGTCGATCACGAGAACGTGGTGCGCCTGATCGGATCGGGCGAGGACGCCGGGGTCCCCTACCTGATCCTCGAGCACGTGCCTGGCGTGGACCTCTGGCGCCTGACGCGCTGGCTCGCGCGCGGCGGTCGCTCGCTCGGCGTGCCCCTGGCCGTCTACGTCGCGCGGAGGGTCCTGTTCGGGCTGCACGCCGTCCACGAGGCTCGCGACGCCGACGGCACGCCGCTCGGCGTCGTCCACCGGGACGTGAGCCCCTCGAACGTGCTGCTGTCGGAGAGCGGCGAGGTGAAGCTCGGCGACTTCGGGATCGCGCAGACGCTCCTGCAGCAGTCGTTTCCCCAGGCGACGGGCGCCGCCCGGACGAAAGGCAAGCTCGGCTACCTCTCTCCCGAGCAGGTCCGGGGGCAGAGCGTCGATCGGCGCGCGGACGTCTTCGCGGCGGGCGTGCTGACGGCGGAGCTGCTCATGGGGCGACCGCTCTTCACCGGCGGCTCGGAGCTCGCGATCTTGCTCGCCATCCGCGATGCCCAGATCCGACCCTTCGAGGAGGCGGCCCAGACCCTGCCGCCAGCGCTCGCACAGGCGGTCGCCCGCGCGCTGCACCGCAGCCCGCGAGACCGCACCGCCAGCGCGCTGGAGCTGGCGCGCGCGCTCGCGCCCTTCGAGACCGAGCCCGAGTCGGGGCTGCGCGAGGAGCTCGCCGCCCTCGTGCGCACGGCGAGCATCGATCGCGTGCCCTCCGGACAGATGGCCGCGGTGAGGGAGTCGATCCCGCGCTCGCAGGCCACCTCCGAGACGCCCGTCCTCGAGTACGTGGTGCAGACCGCCACGGGCGAGGCGCTCGGACCGCTCTCGTACGCACGCCTGGTGGAGGCGGTCGCCACGCGACAGGTCGGTCCCGACGACCGGGTCGGCCTCGTGGGCAGCCCCCTGCAGCCGCTCGCCACGCACGCCGATCTCGCCCGGCACGTTCCGGCCTCCAGCCTCAGCGAGCGCACCGCCGATCGCACCTCCCCCGCCGCGCCCGACCACGAGTCCGACCTGGCGCTGCCGCGCGGAGTCCTGCCGATCTTCGCGCAGCTCACGCTGGAGCGCGAGACCGGTCTCTTGCTCTGCGAGCAGGCCGGCGTGAGGAAAGAAGTCTACCTGGAGAGCGGCGTGCCCGAATTCGTGTCCTCGAACCTCGCGAGCGAGCTGCTCGGCGAGTTCCTCGTGGCGCGTGCGGTGATCTCGCGCGGTGAGCTCGACATGGCGCTCGCCGTGATGCCGCGCTTCGACGGACGGCTCGGCGACACGCTGACCGCTCTCGGGCTCGTCGAGCCGGTCACCCTCTTCCGACAGATCGCGAGCCAGGTGGAGGAGAAGCTGCTCGACCTGTTCCTGTGGACGTCGGGACGAGCGACGTTCTACCGGGGACTGGCGCGCCCGCCGAGCGGGTTTCCGCTCGGGCTCGACGCGTGGCGCATCCTCCTCGACGGCGTCGCGCGACGCGTCGCGGCCGGAATCGACCGTGAGCGCGTCGCCGGACGGATGGCCGAGCTGGTCGAGACCACGCGCCCGGCGCCGCGCGGCCTCGCGAGCGCGCCGTTGCCGCCGGGCATGCGTCGGGCTCTCGACCGCGCGCTGCGCCCGACGCCGCTGGCGCACATCCTCGACGACCGCGGACGCGACGAGGCGCGCGCGGTCCGCGACGCGACGCTCATGCTCGGAATCGGCGCCATCCGCTGGGTGTTGCCCGGCGCTTGACGCCGATCCACGCGACTGGTACCGCGCTGGCCCGTGCGAGCCGTCCGTGCAAGTCCAGCGAGAGCGAGCGGCCCGGCAGCCCGCGGCGCCGCTGGCCGGCTCGACGCGCGTGGTCCGCTCGTGCCTCCGGTCGGCATGCGCGACCTCGTGCCACCGGAGGCAGCGCGCCGCCGGGCGCTCGGTCGTGCGCTCGCCGACGTCTTCGCGTCGTTCGGATACGCCCCCGTCGCGACCCCGCCGTTCGAGCTGGAGTCGGGGCTCGCGCGCGCGATCGACGAGATCGACGGCCGCGAGCTCCTCCGCTTCGTCGATGCCGAGAGCGGCGAGGTCGTGATGTTGCGGCCCGACATCACGCCCCAGATCGCCCGCCTGGTGGCGAGCCGCCTCGGAGATCGCCCGCGACCCCTGCGCCTGTCGTACGAGGACCACGTGGTCTGGCGTCGGCGCGGACGTGCGCGCACGCAGCGCCAGATCGCCCAGGCGGGCGTCGAGTGCATCGGCGCCGCCGAGGCCTACGCCGACGTCGAGATCATCGAGCTCGCCTCCCGCGCGCTCGCGCACGCCGGCCTCGCGCGGCACCGGGTCGAGCTCAACCTGACCACGCTCGCGGGCGGCTTGCTCGACCGATTGCCACCTCCGCTCCGCACCGAGGCGCGCCAAGCCCTCGCGCGCAAAGACCGCGCCGACCTCACCCGCCTGCTCGCGAGCTCGCCGGCGTCCGTGGCGCGCGGCCTGCTCGCGGCGCTCGATCTCGTCGGCGACGCCGAGGTGCTCGACCGCGCGCGTCGCGTGTTCGGAGATCGCGCGTCGCGACGGCGGATCGAGCAGCTCGGCGACATCCATCGTGCCCTCGACGCGCTCGGGCTCGGTGTGGCGATCGGCTTCGATCTGGGCGAGCCGCGCGGGTTCGGCTACTACACCGGTACGAGCTTCGCGATCCTGGCCGAAGGCCCGGGCGAGCCCGTCGCCGTCGGCGGGCGCTACGACGACCTGCTCGGGCGCTTCGGGCTCGCGATGCCCGCGACCGGCGTCGCCATCGACCTCGACCACCTCGAGTGGGCCCTGGGCCCGTCGGCCCCCCGAGAGCCCGCACGTCACGGCGTGGTGCTCGCCGGAGACAGCACGCCGGCCCTGTGCGCGGCCGTGCGCGCGGCGGGCGTGGCGACCATCGCGCTGCCGGGGGCGAGTGCGGAAGAGGCACGGCGCTATGCCGAAGCGTGGGAACATGCGCGCGTGGTCGTCGTGCGCGGCGAGCACGCCGAAGTCGCGGGCGAGCGTGTCGCGCTGAGCGCCCTGCCCCGTGTGCTCGCCGTCGGCGGGCGCCCACGTCCCGGTTCCTCGCGTAGGGAGAAGTGAGCATGTCCATCGTGGTGGTCGTCGGTGCGCAGTGGGGCGACGAGGGCAAGGGTAAGATCGTCGATCTGCTGACGGCGGACGCGGACGTCGTCGCGCGCTACGGCGGAGGCGCGAACGCCGGCCACACGCTCGTCGTCGGCGGCCAGAAGACGGTCATCCGGCTCGTCCCCTCGGGCGTGCTGCACTCGCGGCCGATCTGCGTCCTGGGTCCGGGGATGGTCATCGACCCCGCCGTGCTGCTCGAGGAGCTCGACACGCTCCGCGCCCGCGGCGCGCTCGACGACACGTTCTCTCGCGTCGTCGTCTCCGACCGCGCACACCTCGTCCTGCCGCATCACATGCTCGTGGATCGTCTCCGCGAGGCCGGGACGGCTGCCATCGGGACGACCAAGCGCGGCATCGGTCCTGCGTACGAGGACAAGGTCGCGCGGCGCGGCGTGCGAGCGATCGACCTGCTCTCGCCCGACGACCTCGAGGCGAAGGTGCGCGGCGCCATGGAGCCCTGGACGCCCACGCTGCGCGCGCTCGGTGGGGAGCCCCTCGACGTCGCGGAGACCCTCACCGCGCTGCGCGCGCAGGCCACGCGACTCGCCCCGCTGATCCGGGACGCCTCGGACGTGATGCACGACGCGCGGCGACGCGGCGCCCACGTTCTGCTCGAAGGGGCACAAGGGACGATGCTCGACGTCGATCACGGCACCTATCCACACGTGACGAGCTCGACGGTGCTCTCCGGCGGCGCCGCGAGCGGCGCGGGTCTGGCGCCGACGCACATCGATCGCGTGGTGGGTATCACCAAGGCCTACACGACGCGCGTGGGCGGCGGCCCGTTCCCCAGCGAGATGCCCGAGGCCGAAGCGGAGCGCCTGCGCAAGGCCGGCGGCGAATTCGGCGCGGTCACCGGTCGCCCGCGCCGCTGCGGCTGGCTCGACGTCCCCGTCCTGCGTCACGCGGTCCGCTTCAACGGGATCACGTCCCTCGCGATGACCAAGCTGGACGTGCTCAGCGGCTGGGACCCGATCCGGCTCGTCGTCGCCTACGAGCTGGACGGCCGCCGCCTCGAGCGGCCGCCTGCGAGCGGGCTCGAGCGCGTCGTGCCAGTCTACGAGGAGCTGCCCGGCTGGAGCGGCGACCTCACCGGCTGCCGCGCCTACGAGGAGCTGCCCCGCACGGCGCAGGCCTTCATCGCGCGCGTCGAGGACCTCACCGAGTGCAGCGTCGCGATCGCCTCGGTCGGCGCAGACCGCGCGCAGACCATCGTTCGGTCGTCCGTGTTCGTCTGACCCCGGCGCGGCGCGGGGCGTCCGTGCCCGCCCCGGGCGGGAGCGACACGTCAGTAGAAGACGCGAACCCCGAGGAACGCTTCGAACTTGTTGTAGCCGGCGGGGTCGAGCACCACCGCCGTGCCCGTGGCGGTCGCGACCGTGAGGTTGTAGCGGTAGTCGGTGAAGTCACCCTGGTAGTGCAGGGTCGTGTTGATGCCGAGCCAGTCCGTGAAGCGGTACTCGGCGAAGATGCCGGCGTTCACGCGGATGTCCTCGCGGCTGGGCCGGTCGCCGACGGGCATCGCCACGCCACCGGGGCCGATGGCGGGCGCGATCACGCCGTAGTCGACGTAGGCGACGTCGCCGCTGACGTTGAGCAGGAACACGCCGCCGAACACCGACGTCAGCGCGAGCGAACCGCGGTCGCTGCTGTTGTAGTTGCCGAGCTGCGCGGTCTGATACGAGCGGTCGTAGCCGAGCGACAAGCGCACGCCGTTCGCGATGGTCCAGCCGAGGTTGAGCTGCGCCACCAGGCCGTCGTAGTTCTGGACGTACGTCGCCGCGCCTGGGGTCTCGAAGAAGCCCGCCCCGTAGCCGACGAGGCCTGCGAGCGACACCTCGTTGCTGATCGCACCGTTGAGGCCGACGCGGCTGCGGATCTGCCAGCTGTTGCCGAGGCGCACGGGCAGCGACGTGGAGCGCCCGTTGAAGTAGTCGGTGTAGCGGACCTGGTTGTCCTGGATGAGGGCCGTCTGGGGCAGGAAACGGAACGTCTCCTGCAGCGACATCGTGTGGATGAACGAGCTGGCGTACTGGAACGCCGTGTCCTCGTAGAACGCGAGCCCGAAGTCGTAACCGGCCGAGACCTGGAGCACGCCGCCGTCGGTCTGGAAGTTCAGCTGGAGGCCGGCGTTGTTCATGTCGCGGCCCATGCCCGTCGCGGCGTTCACGTTCTCGACGAAAGGCCGGATTTGCCGGGAGAACGTGTCATAGACCGCGAACCCGAACGGGCGCTGCGGCAGGATCGTGAGCCGCATCCCCAGATCCAGCGCGAGGTTGCGGCGGTTCGGGTCGGCGAAGAACTCGTAGTACGCGGCCGACAGACCGCCCTGGAAGGTGACGGTCGGCGGCGCGGACGACGAGGAGCCCTCGCCGCCGCCGGACGCGCGCTCACCGGCCAGCGTGCTGAACGTGAGGTGCGGCGTCACGCGCAGGATCCCGCTGTCCACTCGATGCCAGTTGCACGGCGTCGCGCCGTTGCACGGGTTGTCGTCGGTGTAATAGACGTTCGAGTCCCAGCCGACCTCGACGCCGAGGCCAGGGTGCAGCTCGAAGTCGCCGACGCGGAATCCAGGCCCCTGCGTCGAGTCGCGGTCCGCCAGCCATCCGCCACCCGACGTGCTCGCCCCGCCGGTGCTCCCAGGGGCCGCCGGCGTCTGCGCCAGCGCCGTACCCGCCGAGCCGACACAGGCCATGCAGAGCACGAGCAGCGCCGCCGTCCGCAAGGAAGCGAAGTGTTTCCTGACTAGTCGTCTCGACACGAGCACTCTTCCCGGCTTCGCCCAACCACGACGCAGACAAGTTCGCTGACGTTGGAGCAAGCCGAAAGCACGCTCCCTCGGTAGCCCTCGCCCAAGTTCCGCCGCGAGTATATCGGCGCACTTCGGGGTGTCAACGACCCGTTTGTGGCGTGTTCACGCGGCCCTCCGCCACGCGCACCCTCGGCTTCGCACACCATCACACCCACTGGTTGCGCAGGTCGGGGTGCCCATTCACGCGCCCGGCCCCTCGGTCGACCGACGGGGGCCGCGTTCAGTTCTGCGGCTCGAAGACGAACGGGAACGTGTAGCTCACGCTGCCGCCCTCGGGACCGGGGTTGAAGCGGAAGCCCTGGATGACACGCACGACGCACGAGCCGACCGCATCACCGCCGGCCATCGTGTTGTCGGTGACGTGCACCCCGCTCACCGAGCCGGACTCCTGGATGGTCAGCTGCACCGCGATGCGGCCCGAGAGCGTCGGCGTCGCGCGGAGCTCGCGCTCGTAGCAGGCCTGGATGGCGCTGCGGCGGGTCTGGATCATCCGGACGACGGCCTGCTGGTCGAACTCGCCCGAGCCGTCCTCTTCGACGTCGCTCGTCTCCGTCCGGAACCGGCCTCGGGGCGCCGCCTCGGTCACGGGCGCGCCCTCCGTCCGAGCCCCCGTGTCGCCAGCGGCGTGACGCAGGCCGCTGAGGTCGCCGCTGCCACCGACCGTCCCGCCGCCCGAGCGGTCGCGGAGCGTCCCGCCCGTGCTGCTGCTCGCGACGCCTACGCCTTCGGCCTGAGCGAGCACGTCGGCGGCGCTCCCCGTGACAGCACCGCCGGCGAGCACGTCGTGGAGAGCGCCGTCGCTGCCGAGCGCGCCGAGCAGGAGCTGGTCGACCTGCGCGGCCGCCGCCTCCGCGACCATGCGCGCGTCCGAGTCGCGCGCCTGCTGCGCCTCGGGGCTGCTGTCGGACGACGTGTCCTCCGACGTCTCGTGCGAGTCCTCCGCCTGCGCGACATCCTCGACCGGCTCGTCCGACGAGCTGTCGTCCGTGGGCGTCGTCTCTTCCGGCGGCGGCTCTTCCTCGGCGAAGATGATGTCGCTCAGGTCGGGCGGGATCGTCGCGAGCGTCGGGGGCACGGGCCAGTCCGCGTTCTCCAGGAAGATGATGAACCCGAAGTGGGTCATGAACGAGAACATGATGAAGGCGGTGAAGAGCCAGTCGATGCCGGCGACGAAGCCGCCGACGACCGCGGCGGGCAGCTGCGGGCGCGGCTGGACGGGCGGCGGATCGATGAACTGGAACAGCAGCGTCGTGTCGCCCACCGCGACCCGGCCGCGCGAGCTGTCCGCCAGCTTCACCTGCCAGTAGGTGCCGGCATTGCGCGCAGCGCCGGTGGCGCGCAGCTGATCGAGCGCCTGCACCCCTCCGGCGAGGCCGACACGGCCGCGCATCTCCGGCGTGAAGTTGAGGATGTAGTCGCCTCCCACGAGCTGGAACAGCTCGAACGACGGGGGAAGGCCAGCGTTGGCGATGACGAAGTGGTTCTTCTCGGAGCTGCCGACGGTGACGGTCTCGCGCGAGCGGATGATCCGCTCCTCGACCATCTTGTCGCCCTGGATCACGCCGATGCGCAGGACCTTGGGTCCCGCCGGCCGCGCCTGCACGGCCTGCATCGCCATCGTCATCGCTCCGGGCTTTCCGGGCGGTCGGTTGCTGGGCTGCGGTCCCTGGGGGGTGGTCATCGGTCGTACCTATGAGTGCCGGCGCCCGGAGGGAGAGCGCTCGGCCCGGTTGGACATCGGCGTTCGCGAGAAGTTCCGCGTTCGGCGTACCCTATCATCAACGCGCGGCCGGGGTCCACGCGTCGACCTCGAGCGCCCTGGCGTGCTGGGCCAGGCGCTCGGCGTCGGCGACGACGACCAGGGCGCGCTTCCGGAGGAAGAACAGGCCTCCGAGCGCGGTCGTGGACCCGGCGATCCCCAGCGCGAGGCAGAGGGCCCCGTCGCTCGCGGCCAGCCCCATCACCCGATCGGGATCGAGCGCCAAGAGGCCCGGCGGATGGCGCGCCCAGCCAGCCTGCGCCGCAGCGCCCGCGAGACCCAGCCCCGATGCGGCCGGGGCCATCACGCGTAGCCAGAGCAGCCGGTCGATCGCGCGCTCGCGGACGGTGGCGAGCGCGTCCTCGATCGCGATGGGCCGATCCGCCGGTTCCGCGTCGCGGATCGCGCGCGCGAGCTCGCCGAGGGCGGACGCCCCGCCCTCCTCCGCGAGCGCCTCGAGCCCAGCCGCACCCCGGCGCGCCACCGCCCGCATCACCGCCGCCTCGAGCGGCCAGACGAACATGACCTCGCGCGCGCGCTGCGCGAGGACGTAGAGGATGGCGAGATCGAAGGCGGCGACGACGAGCGCCGAGATCACGGCGCGGACCCCGGCCGACCCCTGAGCTGGCTCAGAACGGCTCGCCCCGGACGGAGCGGATGATCTCGCGAACGAAGCTCGTCCGCAGATCGAGCACCTCGTAGCCGATGCTCGAGCGGTTGAGGATGTAGAACGCGTTCGGACGCTGCACGCGCCCCTCGATCCGGAACTCGTCGAGCGTGATGACGTGCGGCGCGCGCGGCGCGTGGCTCGTCTGCGCGCTCGCGGACGAGGCCTCCGCAAGCAGCGTGCACAGACCGAGCGCGAGACCGAGCGCGAGCGTCGGAAGGGAGCGCGACATCAGGTACCTCCATCGGGGGCGGCGGCGGCCTTGGCCGCGCGCGCGGCAGCGCGGTCGATCGCCTTCTGCTGGCGCTCGATCTGGCGGGCGAGCTCGTCCAGATAGGTCTGCGACTGGTCGTCGCGAGGCAGCGAGGCGCCCATGCCCGAGCGATACGCGCTGAACTCGGCCTGCGCCTGCCGTTCCATGTCGACCTGCGCCTGACCCGTGAGATCGACGGCCTGCGACATGTACATCAGGCCGAGGTCGTAGTGGACCTGCGCGTAGCTCGGTCGCATCTGGATGACGCGGTCGAACTCACGCTTCGCGAGGTCGTACTGCTTGGTGGCACGGTAGGCGTCACCGAGGTTCAGGTGCGCCTGGTAGCTGTCGGGGATCAGGTGGGCCACCGCGTCGAACTGCTGTACGGCGTCCGTGTAGTTCGCTCCGGCCAGGAGCTGCAGACCGAGCCGCATTCGGGCATCGACGTAGTCCGGACGAAGCTCGACCGCACGCCGGTACTCCTGCAGCGCCTGAGCGAGCTGGTTGTTCTCCTGAAGGCGCACGCCGTTGAGGTAGTGCAGCTCGGCGTTGTCCGCCTCGATGACGAGCGCCTGCTCGAGGATCGAGTTCGCGAGCTCGTTGCGCCCCATGCCGTGGGCGGCCTTGATGAGGACGATCATGGCCGGCACGAAGCGCTCGTCACGGCGCAGCGCGCCGCGCGCCGCGGTGATCGCCTCCTCGAAGCGGCCGGCCGCCACGAGCGCCTCGCCGTAGATCGCGGTGACGCGCAGGTTGCGGACGTACTGCGTCGCCAGCGGCTGCACGAAGGAGACGGCGCCGCTCTCGTCGCCGCGGCGCAGGTAGATGGTGACGATGCCCTCGATCGCCAGCTCGTAGTCCGGCTGGATGCGAAGCGACTGCCGGTAGTACGTGAGCGCCTGATCCTCGTTGCCCGCACGGTCCGCCAGGACGCCCAGGTTGTACGCCGCACGAAACGCGCTCGAGTCCGCCGAGAGCGCAGCCTGGAAGGCCGACTGCGCCGCGGTCGCGTCCCCGCGCGATGCGGCGTCCATCCCCTGCTGGAAGCTGCTCGCCGCCGAGCCGCTCATCGCGTGGCGTGGCGGCAGCGGCGGACCCGTGTCCGCGTCCGACTGTCCCCAGGGGCTCTCGGCGGGCGTCGTGCTCGAGCTGCTCGACGATGACGCCGTGGTCGTCGGAGGCGGCGTGGAGCTCGACGACGAGCTGCTCTCGGACGACGAGGACGCGTGATCGTCCTCGATCGGATCGCGCGACCCCGGAGGCGAGGTGAGCTCGGCGTGGCCGTCGTCGCTCGACGAGGAACCGCTCGACGAGCCATCGTCGCTCGAGTCATCGCCGCTCGAGCTCGCGGTCCCGTGTCCGGTCGAGGAAGACGAGCTGCCGTTGTTGCATCCGCTCGCGCTCGCGCCCGCCAGGGCGACCAGGGCTCCGATCCACACCAGCGTGCGAGTCAGGCGCATGGACCGAATCATGGCGCGTCCCCCGAGGCTGGCGCCAGCGGCGGCGGTCCGATGTCGTCCGCGATCCCCTCCGTACGGCCAGGGCGGGCTCGGGTGAACTCACCGGGGGTGTACGCCGCGAAGGTCGAGTCGTGCGTGCGCTGGTCCTGGATACACTGCGCGATGCGGTCGTCGCCGTACGCCTGGAGCCGGTCGATCGCCTGACGGGTGAACTCGGTGTCGAGTGAGCCAGCGCGCGCAGCGCGGGCGGCGAGAGCGTAGCGCACGACGGCGAGGCACTCGACCGGGGCGATCTGCGGCTCCATCGCCTGCCGAATCCGGTCGTCGAACTGGGTCTGCAGCTCGAGCCGGACGTCCTCCGACGCGTGGGAGATCTGTCGCTGGATGTCAGCGGGCAGCGGGTGCTGAGCGGCGACGATCGCGTGCGCGAGCACTTCGTAGATCCGACCTTGGCGGACGAGCGCCGCCACCGTCCAGGTCGGGCGGTTGTACGCCATGATCGGCTCGTACTCCTGGGCCACCGTCTGCGCGCGCGACGATCCCGACTGGATCTGCGCGACGATGCCGTGGATGTAGGCCTCGGTGGTCGCGCCGCGGGTCGTGTTGATGGTGAACGTCTCGAAGGCCTGACCGTCCGGATCGACGAGCAGGAACTTCGAGTTCGCCGCGTACTCCGCGGCGATCGAGCCCGGCGCCTGCCCGCTCCGCGCGAAAGCGTCGACCACCCCCTGGCGGGCGCCGGTCAGCGTCGACTGGGTCGCGTGCTGCTGCTCGCGGGCCTGGGCGATGCGCCACGTGGCCTGGACCACGAGCTCGCCTGCGCCCGAGTCACCCCGATAGCGATCGATGAACGCCTGCATGTCGCGAATCGTCGCGTTCCAGTCGTGGCGCGAGTACGACATCTCGGCGATGCGATAGAACGCCGTTCGCCGCGTCGACACGCTGTCGGCATCGGAGGCGCTCGCGAGCGCCTCCGTCACGCGGCGGTAGTACGTCGTGGCCTCGGTGTAGTTCTGCTGGAACTCGAGGATGCGGGCCGCGTTGATGAGGGCGTCGGTCCGTCGCCCCGGCATCTGCGGGTCGGTCGACCGCTGGAAGCGTGCCGAGTCCGCGAGCGTCCGGTAGTTCTGGACCGCACGATCGTAGTCGAAGAACCTGTTGGCCGTGTAGGCGAGGCGGAAGTAGGCCGTCGCGAGGATCGAGTCGAGCTCCTGCTGCGGTACCGCGTCCGACGCCTGGCGAGGCCCGACCTCGTCGATGACACGCGAGTAGAGGTGCGAGGCCGACTCGTAGCGGCTCGTGCACTCGAGCGCGATGGCCGCCTGGTTGAGCGCCTGCGGCGCGTGGTCGTGGTTGGGGTGGGCGTTGACCGCCGTCACGAACATCGTCGCCGCTTCTTCGTAGCAGGTGACCTGCGTCGGGGTGATGTCGCGCGGGCAGAGGTCGGTGTCCGGCGTGCTGCCGCGGCACTGCATGTAGCGGTCGTTCGCCGCGGAGAACTCGACGTCCGTGATGCCGCAGTGCGCGATGCAGCGCGGCGGGAGGTTGTCGGTGCCACAGGCGCAGTCGGCGTCCGAGACGGCTTGCGGAGCGGACCCGTCCGCCGTGAACGTGCAGCCGCGGTCGAGCACGTCGTGCGAGAGGCGCTGGACCTCCGCCGAGTCGTTGGCCGACACCGCCATGTTGTAGAGGTTCTGCCAGGCGACCTGACCGACCTCGGAGCCCTGCGGGCCGCTGCAGTGCGTCAGGTAGAGGTCGCGGAAGCGGTCGCGCGCCTGGTCCCAGTAGCCGTAGTAGTAGAGGAGCAGCGTGTTGTTGTACTGGTAGTCGCCACGGACGTGCTCGCTGTCGTGCGCCTCGTCCACGCGCGCCAGGTACACCTCGCGGGCCTGGGCGACGCGCTGCACCAGCTCGGGCATCTCGATCGGCGTCACGACGCCGTCGACGGGCTCGGGCGGCTCGGTGCGCACCTCGACCTCGTGACGCGCGGCGGCCGCGTCGAGCAAGCGCTTGAGCGACTCGACCACGCGACGGGCGGACTCCGAGAGGTACTGGTCGTCGAGGTTCGAGTCGCGGACGGCCGCGTACGCCTGCGCCGCGTCCTCGTACTGCTCCGACCAGAACAGGGCGTCGGCGAGGTTGTACTCGAGCGTGTAGGAGTCCGGGCTGTTGGGGTAGCGCTGGATGAACGTCCGGTACGCCTCCGCCGCCTCGTTGTACTCGGCGATGGCCTGCTGGAGCAGCGCCGCGTCGTGCTCGCGCACCGCTTCCTGGCGGTCGTGGGTCGCGCGCTGGTGCAGCCGGAGGGCCTGGTTGATGAGCGCGGTCTGCGCGCGCTCCTCGACGGCCTCTTGCTCCCGCGCGTGATCCATGTTCGCGTTCCACCAGTCGGAGCCCTGCCCCATGGACGCGATCTCGTCCTCGGTCTGGGTCTGGTGGGCGATGTCGTTGAGGCGGCCATAGGCGCGCGAGACCTGCATCCGGATCTCGCCGGCGCGGAAGTTCATCGGCCACCGCGAGAGCGCGAGCTGCCAGACCTGGATCGCGAGGTCGTAGTGCGCCTCGTCGAAGTACGTCTGGCCGAGCTGGAAGTACACCTCCGGCGTCCACGGCCGGTCCTGGGGCATCAGGCTCGCGTCCTGGATGCGCTGGATCCCGGTGATCGGGTCCGGCATGCCGTCCTCGTCCCAGTCGTCGTACGCGAAGGTGATGCCGAGGTACTGGATGGCCTCGGCGCGGAGCTCCGAGCCCGCGCGCCCGGTGCGCTCACGCTCGTTGTCCGACCAGTCCACCAGCATGGAGAAGTAGTGGATGGCCTCGGGGTAGTGGCTCGCACGGTAGTACGCCCACGCGACCTTGTAGAGCGCGAGGTTGTAGTTGTGGTCGGTCGGGTCCGACAGGACGTGGTTGTAGGCGCTGATCGCCCGGTCGAGGAAGTGCGGCTGCGGGTCGTAGTCGAAGTGGTACTCGCCGATGCGGAGCCAGGTCTCGCTCACGAACTCGGCGTCCGGCTGGACCGGCGTGCAGTCGAGGTACGGATCGACGTACACGTCCGGCGGGGGTGCCG
This sequence comes from Sandaracinaceae bacterium, assembly GCA_044220955.1. GTDB lineage: Bacteria > Myxococcota_A > Polyangia > Polyangiales > Sandaracinaceae > JBBSAT01. The sequence goes on along the minus strand of JBGAQA010000056.1, from coordinate 13,835 downwards.
CCTCGGGCCCGACGTCCAGGGTCCCGGAAGGATGGGCCGCCGCGAGCGAGGTGTCCTCCGCCGGTTCTTCGGTGTCCGTCGGCGGCGCCGGCGGGCCCGTGTAGTGGAAGTGGTTGGCGCAGACGAGGTTGAGCCAGGCCGAGACCGCCTCGTCGATCTCGCCCATCTCGCTGAGGCAGTACCCGATCAGGTAATAGACACCGTCGGCACGCCGGTAGCCGGGAAAGCGGGTGACCAGATCCCGGTACATCCCGATCGTCGCCGAGAAGTCCGGATGACCCAGCGCCGCGGCGGCGTCCTCTTGCGCGTCCTGGAACGCGATGGCGTCGCGCTCGTAGTACAGCTCGCCCAGGCGAAACATCGCGTCCGGCGTGTAGGTGGGATCGTTCGGATAGGCGCGCACGAAGCGCTCGAAGCGCGCGATGGCGTCGTTGCGCGCCTCGGTCTGCAGGCGCTCCTCCTCGCTGATCTGCCGCGCGTAGCCCTGCTCGCGCTCGCGCCGCTGGCGCTGGTACTCGCGGCGCAGGATCGAGTCGATCGCGCCGCGGTACGAGGCCCCCGCCTTCGTGAAGCGGCCCGCCTCGGCCTCCATCTCGCGCAGGGCGGCGATCTGCTCGGGCGTCGGCGGCGGTCGATCGTCGCGAATGCGCCGGTCGGTGGTGTCGAGGAACGCGGGCAAGGGGACGTCGGTCGCCTGAGCCCAGGGCGGCGCGATGGTCCCCGCATCCGTACCGGACGGGCCGGGCACCCCGCCCGCATCCGCAGGACCGACGCCCGCGTCCTGTGCGCGCGCCATCGACGCCGCGAGGGCGAGCCCGGCGAGCGTGATCGCGGAGGTCAGGCGGAGCATGGTGGTCGCACTCATTCGAGACCTCCGGTCTCTCCGGATCCGTCGCCTTCCGCCGGCGCCGCCGGGGTCGAGGGCGACTCGTCCGTGATCTCCCGGAACTCGTCGTCGAGCGCCTGGAGCTCGTGCGTGCGATCGAGCGTCAGCATCTCGACGCGACGTCGGTGCTCCTCGCGAACGGCCCAGGCGACGTCGATGTCGCCGACGTCGGACCGGAGCACGAGGTCGTAGAAGCGCCGCTGCACGGCGAGGAAGTTCTGGTACGTCACGGCCCCCACGACGTCCTCGGCCTCGGTCTCGAGCTGCGTGAGCGCCTGCTGGTAGCCCTCGATGCGCGACGACTCGGTCACGAGCTGGGAGCGGATCCCGTCGGCCCGCTGATCGGCGGCGGCGCGCACCGCGCTCTCGCGCGAGTCCAGCGTCGTCTCGAGCGCGCTCATCCGCTGGTAGAGGCGGTCGACCGCCGGATCGTCCGCACCGCCGAGCTCGTGCTCCTGACGAACGAGCTCCTCGTACTGCGCGCGCAGGCGCGCCTGTCGGGTGTAGCGATCGTCGCCGACCCCGACCTGGAGGCGCTGCGTCTCGATCTCGATCCGGAAGGCCTGGATCTGCTGGCGATACACCTCGATCGACGCCCGGTGGTTCGCGAGCTCCTGGCGCATGCCGGCCTCGGCCGCGGGATCCCGGCTCGGGTCGTGCTGCCGCAGCTGATCGAGGTACGTCGCGATCGCCGTGGCCCGCGCCTCCATGCCGTAGAGCTCCACCTCGAGGCGAGCCAGGTCGCGAGACATGGCCGAATAGCGGCTGAGGATGTCGTCATCGAGGTGGCTGATGTCCTCGTCGCTCGTCGGCATCTCCGAAAGGAAGCGCTCGATCTCCCGTCGCCGCGCGCGCACGTCCTGCAGCTGCGGGCTGCCACCTCCGGATCGACGCTCCTCGAGCTGCACGAGCTGCTGGCGCAAGCGCGTGACGCGGTTCCGCAGCTCGGTCGCCCGCTCGGCCTGACGCCGCAGATCCGCGAAGATCGCCACGTGGTTCGGGGCATCGACGGCCTGGCTGAGCCGCTGCACGAGCTGCGTGGTCTCCTCGACCATCTGCCGCGCCTGGGCGAGGTCCGAGAGCACGCCGATGGCGCGGTCCCAGTCGCCCTCGAGGCTCGCGTAGCGCTGCGCCAGCGGGGGCAGGAAAGCGTTCGCGTCGAACGCCGTGAAGTTGTCCCGCACCAGCTGACGGAAGTAGCCACGCGGATCGGCGTCGTGGTCGCTCGCCATCCGGTCGAGCTCCTCGTGCACCGGACCGAACTGCGAGTGGACCTGCTGGAAGACGGTCTGTGCGTCCGCGTAGCGGCCGTTGCGCAGCAGCAGGTTGCCGCGGAGCAGGAGCGCATCGGGGATGAAGCGCGAGTCGGGAGCCGCCAGCTCCAGCACCTCGAGCGCACGCTCCGCGCGCGTGGAGTCTCCGAGCCGGATGTAGACCCACGCGATCTCGTAGAGCGCGACGTCGAAGTTGGAGCTCGTGCGCGGCACGGCCTGATAGGCCTCGATCGCCTGGTCGAGCTGATCGGTCTCGTAGTACAGGCGCCCGAGCGCGAGGTGCGCCAGCTCCGCGACCTCCTGCGCCTCCGTCGTCGTCGCCTCGCTGCGCAGCACGCGCGCGAACGCTTCGATCGCCTGGGGGTACTGCTCGCGCAGCGTGAAGATGACGCCGATGAAGTAGCGCGCCTGCCCGTAATACGGGCTGCCCTCGGCGACCGACTCGAACCCTGCCCTCGCTTGCTCGAGGCGCGCCGTGTCGATCCGGGCCAGGACCGCGGAGGCGTCGGGCGTCTCGCCGCCACGCGGGGCCATCGCCGCGACGATGTCCTCGGTCGGCACGGCCTGCGAGTAGAGCGCCTTCGCGCGGAAGTACGCGGTCGATGCGCCGATGTCCGAAGGAGGCAGGCGACTGAGCTGGGCGAAGACGTCGTCGACGCCATCGAAGTCGTTCGTGTGGATCGCGATCTCGATCAGCCGCCCGAGCGCACGCTCCGTGTACGCCCTGAAGCCACCCTCCCCCGAGTGGGAGATGATCTCCCGGAATCGGGTGCGCGCCCCGAGGTAGTCCCCGGCGCGAAAGAGCGAGTCGGCGAGGAGGAAGAGAGCATCGGGAAAGGACGACGTCGACGCGTAGTTCTCGACGATGTCGGTGAAGATGATCGACGCGCGGACGTAGTCCTGGAGCCGGTAGAACAGCTCGCCATTGGTCAGGCGCTCCTCGACGTGCGTCGCGCTCTGCCGGGCGGTCTCGGCCAGGGGCTCGTGCACCAGGGCGTCCGCCTGGCCTTCGATCGTCGTCACGTCGCGCGTGATCGACTCGAGGTCCTGCGCGCCGACGGAGCTCGGCACCGCGCACGCCGCGAACGCGGCGAGCAAGGTCCGGCACAGCGGAACGAGCCCGGGCCGCGCACGCGCGCGCTCGGCCCTGCGTCCCGCTTGCAGCCTCCCTCCGGGCTGCGCAGGACGCATCACGTGCCTCCTGACCCGCCGCTGGTGTCAGACGTGTCCGCCGGCGCTTCGGCATCGTCGCCGCCGCCGGTGGTCGCACCCTCCACCGTCTCCGAGTACTGCACCGCAGGGCGCTCTTCGAGCGGCGCCGTCGGGCCGCCCTTCTCGTAGCCGACGGCGTGGATCGTGATCGTACGACCCTCGGGCACCGAGAAAGAGTGGCTCGATCGGACGCGGAATCGGTAGCCCTTGAGGTAGGAGAAGATGCCGTAGCCGTTGCCTCGATACTCGAGGTTCACGGTCACGTTGTGCTCACCGGGCACGATGCTCCCGTTGTAGACCTCGAACTGCTGCTGATCGCCGAGCGAGCCTTCTTCGTCCGCCTTCGAGAAGATCCGGGCGCCGTCCAGCGCGTAGACGGCCTTCACGAGGCGATAAGAGGACGACATCCGGTTCTCGTGCACGATCACGGCCTGGGCGCCGGCGACGACCCCCTGCAGCACGGTCTCGGCGAGCAGTGACAGACGCGCCTTGCTGGCGAAGATCTGCTCCTTGAGCGCGTTGATCCGCTGCTCGAGGTCACGAAGACGAACGGCGTAGGTGCCGGCGTCCATGTCCGCGTCGTCCGCCGTCGCGCCGGTCGCACCCGTAGAAGGAGGAGTGCTCGTGGCCAGGCCGTCGCCGGTCCCATCCGTCGTCCCGGTCCCCGTGGTGCCGGTCTCCTGGGCGATGGCGATCCCCGACAGGAAGGTCACGAGAACCACCGAAGCCCACAGCGCCATCACCCTGCGCATGCCAATCCCCTTCGTCCGGAAGACACCAAGACGAAGGCCTTATACCAATGGCCTCCCGGGGGGTCAACGCGTCCCGGGGGCACCGATCGCCGGAAATCGGTAGAAGGACGTGGGGATGGCTACAATCCGCCCCGTGCCCGTGCGACCGAGCGCCGCGATGCCCGCTGCCCCCACGAGACCGTGCGGGCGACTCGCGCGTCGGATCGGGTGTGAGGCGAACCCGACGCAGCGCCACCCCGATCCGCGTGGGTGCTTACCGTGGTGATGGATCCGCGAGAGGCGGCCTCCGACGAGGCGCTGCTGCGTCGGTTCACCGAGGGCGACGCGGAGGCCTTCGAGGCGCTGGTCCGTCGCTTCGAGCGCCCGCTCTTCAACTTCATCCTGCGGTCCGTTCGCGACGCGGACCGGTCGCAGGAGCTCTTGCAGGAGGTCTTCCTGCGCGTGATCCAGCGCGCCAGCGAGTTCCAGGGGGGCTCGAAGGTCAGCACGTGGATCTACACCATCGCCCGCAACCTGTGCATCGACACCAGCCGCAAGATGGTCTTCCGGCGGCATCGCTCGCTCGATGCGCCCACGGGCGACGACCCGGAGGGCCCGACGATGATGGACCGCGTGGTCGCGGCGACGCCGCTGGCCGATCGCGAGGTGATCGGTGGCGACCTCAAGGAGCGCATCGCGCGGGCGGTGGAGGAGCTCCCGGAGGAGCAGCGCGAGGTGTTCCTGATGCGCGAGCTGCAGGATCTCGCGTTCAAGGACATCGCCGAGATCGTCGGCGTGCCGGAGAACACGGTGAAGTCGCGCATGCGCTACGCGCTCGAGCGCCTTCAACGAGCCCTCGCCGAGTACGAGGACTACGCTCGGGAGATGCGCTGATGAGCTGCCCGGAGGCTGGTCGATCATGAGCCCCCTCGACTGCGAGACCTGCGACTCGCTGCTGATCGATCTCGTGGAGCGCGAGCTCGACGAGGCGCGCGCGGCGGAGGTCCGCGCGCACGCGGACGGCTGCGAGTCGTGCGGCCGCGCGCTCGTCCGGCTCGAGGGTGGGCGGCGTGCGGCGCGAGAGCTCGTCCGCGCCGAGCCGCCGCGGCTCGATGCGGTGATGGCCGCCGCCCGCGCGCACGCCGCCGAGGTGCGCGCTGCAGCGGCGACCGACGGCGATCCTGGCCGGGAAGCGCCGGCCCTCGGAGGCCCCGCGCGGGCGCCGGAGACCCCCTGGCTCGACTCGGTGGTCCGCTGGCTCGGCAGCTGGGCGACGAGGCCGCAGGTCGCGATGGCGGCCCTGCTCGTGTTGATGATCGGGATCGGGGTCTTCAACCTCCCGCAGTTCCGGGCGCGCGACGGCGCCAGCACCGACGGTGCGCTCGTCGAGCCGGACGTGCGGGCCGAGCTCGGTCCCTCGGCGCTCGATCCGGCAGCGCCCCTGCAGCTCGACGTCGACCCGCGCACGCAGCGCGTGGCGCTCGGCACGGGCGAGCACGTCGAGGACGAAGATCCCTCGCGCGACGTCCGTCCGACCACGACCATCGCCGCGCCGCCCGACTCCCCGGCCGCGCCACCGCCGAGCGCCCTCGCTCACGCGCCGGCTCGCGCCGAGACGCCCGCGAGCGAGGTGGCGCAGGACACGACCGCGCCGGAGGCACTGGCCGTCACCGACGTGGCTCCGAGCGATGGGATCGGGCGCGTCGAGGACGGGCCCCTCCCCGAGCTCGCGGCGGGGACCGAGCAGACCGCGGTCGTGCTCGCGCCGCCGACGCCCGGCGCACCGGCGCCCTCGGCCGGGCTCGGGTCGACGCATCGCGCGCCGACGACCCCGCGCACCGCGCCGTCCTCCGACGAGGTCGAGCCACCCAGCGCGAGCCCGGTGGGCATGCTGCCCGCGGCGATCCACCGTCAAGCTCGCTCGCTCGCGAGCGGTGGACACTGCGATCAGGCCGTGCCGCGCTACCGCACGCTGCTCGCGGAGCACCCGGACTACGCCGACGCGCCCGTCGCGATGATGGAGCTCGCCGAGTGCGACCGCCGGCTCGGGCGCCTGGACGAGGCCGATCGCTGGCTGGCACGCGCGGAGGCGTTCCCGTCCGTCAGCGCCGACGCGCGGCGCGCGCGCACCCGGATCGCGGTCGAGCAGCGCGCCGTCGATCGGGCCAGCAGCCCGAGCGCCGCGCCGAGCAGCACGAGCGAGCGAGCGACGGCGGCGCCGCCCGACACGGCGTCGGCCTACTGAGCCGCCGAAGGCGCGCGCGCTGCGGACGCGGCACGCGGCCCCGGCTCCGCCGGCACTCCAGCCGATCAGCGCTCGCGCTTGAGCCCGAGCGAGCGCATCTTCTTGTGCAGGTTCGTCCGCTCGACACCGAGCAGCGTCGCGGCGCGCGAGATGTTCCAGTCGCACCGATCGAGCGTCTCCTTGATGTACTCGCGCTCCTTCCGATCGCGGAACGCGCGGAGCGTCTCGCGCGGCTCGCCCGAGTCGGTCGACGGCGCGCCGGGCGGCGCAGAAGCGTCGGCGTGGGTGCTCTCGCTCGGCAGCAGCCGCTCGGGGAAGTCGGGCAGATCCTCGAGCGTGATCGCGTCGCCGCTCAAGATGGCCATGCGCTCCACCACGTTGCGCAGCTCGCGCACGTTCCCGGGCCAGTGGTGCTCGACGAGCGCCTCCGTCACCTCGGCCTCGACCGGCTTGGTCCGCATCCCGTTCTCGGCGCAGAACTCCTCGAGGAACGCCCGCGCGAGCTGGGGGACGTCCTCGAGTCGGTCGCGCAGCGAGGGGCTCTTGATCGGCACGACGTTGAGGCGGAAGTAGAGATCCTCGCGGAACTCCCCCTTGCCGACGGCGACCTCGAGATCTTTGTTGGTCGCGGCGATGACCCGAACGTCGACGGCCACGGTCGCGTCGCCGCCGACGCGGGTGATCTCGCCGTTCTGGAGCGCCCTGAGCACCTTGGCCTGCGCAGCCAGGCTCATGTCGCCGATCTCGTCGAGGAAGAGCGTGCCCTGGTGCGCGACCTCGAACAGGCCGCGCTTGCGACCCTGGGCGCCGGTGAACGCGCCGCGCTCGTGACCGAAGAGCTCGCTCTCGATGAGCTCGGCCGGGATGGCGGCGCAGTTCACCTTCACGAATGCGGCCGCCGCGCGCGGCGAGAGCTTGTGGATCGCGCGCGCGACGAGCTCCTTGCCGGTCCCGCTCTCGCCCGTGATCAGCACGCGACCGCGCGTCGGTGCGACCTTCTCGATCTCGGAGTAGAGGCGCTTCATCGCCGGGCTCTCGCCGATCATCTCGTAGCGACGTCCCGCGTCGCGCTTGAGCGCCGCGAGCTCGCGCGCGAGCCGCTTCATCGCGAGCGCGTTCTTCAGCGAGACGAGCATGCGGTCGCGGTCGAGCGGCTTCTCGAGGAAGTCGTTGGCGCCGCGCTGGACGGCCTGCACGGCCTCCGAGAGCGAGGCGTGCCCCGAGACGACCACGATGGGCAGAGCGTCGGCAGAGCGCTCCTTCCGGATGCGCTCGAGCGCCTCGACGCCGCTCATGCCCGGCAAGCGCACGTCGAGCACGACGAGGTCGGGCGCCGACTCCTCGATCATCGGGAGCGCCTCCTCCGCGCTCCCGGCCTCGAGCACCTCGAAGCCCTCGCCCTCGAGCACCATGCGGAGGGTGCGGCGGATGTTCTTCTCGTCGTCGACGACCAGGATCGTGTCGGCCATGGGAGCCCCTCAGCTGGCCGGGGATAGCACGATGTGGCCCGTGACCGTCGTGGGGACGCCGGCGTCGTCGATCACGGAGCCCTCGACCGCGGCGTCCAGCCCGCTGCCGGCGACCAGGCTGGCGCGCACGCTCCCGCGCGTCAGCGTCAGGATCTGCCCGTCGTCGAGCGTCAGCTCGACGTGCGCGTCGCACGAGCCGGGACCGATCCCCGCGCTTCGCCCGCCCGCCACCGCGACCACCTCGACGTGCGCCCGCCGGATCCGCCCGCGCGCGTCCTGGCCCGCCGCGTCGATCCGGGTCGCGCCCGGCCCACAGTCGGACGCCGGCGCCCGGACCACGGTGCTCGCGTGCACGACGAGGAGCCCGTCCGCGGTGAAGCCGCCGCGCGGCGCGACGCGCGTGACGCGGAGCCGCATCCCCGGCCGCGACGGCTGCGCCAGAGCGACGGCGCACGAGAGCAGCCCCAGGAGCGCCAGCGACGCCGGATGCGCCCTCACGGGCGCAACCTCGGCCGGAGGAACGCCACCAGTCGATCGATCGCCGCGCGCGCCTCGGGCACGTGGTCGGCGGCGAGCTGCCAGACGTGGAAGACGCGCGGCGTGACCTCGAGCTGCGTCGTGACACCCGCCTCGCGCAGGCGCGCGTCCATTCGGATCGAGTGATCCCGCAGGGTCTCGGTCTCACCGACCTGGAAGATCGTGGCCGGCAGCGCGCTCAGGTCGGTCGCGTAGAGCGGCGAGATCCGCGGATCCGTCGGCTCCGCGTCCGGGGCATATCGCGCGCGCACCCCGGGCATCATCCCCGGCGGGAACATCGCGTCGCGGTCGCGGTTCGACTCGGACGAGGGCAGCTCCTCGCCCAGCGTGACGACCGGCGAGAGGCACGCGAGCGCGACCGGCCGCTCGAGATCGAGCTTGCCGAGCTCGAGCGCTGCGGCGAGCGTGAGGTTGCCACCCGCCGAGTCGCCGGCGATGGCGATGCGCGTCGCGCCGCGCTCGACGAGCGCGCGATAAGCGCTCACCACGTCCTCGAGCGCCGCGGGGAACGGGTGCTCGGGCGCGAGGCGGTAGTCGATCGCGTAGACCGGAACGCCGCTTTGGCGATGAACGCGCCGCCGTGGACGTAGAGGATCGCGGCGCGAGGCTCGGCGAGCGCGGGCGCGAGGCACTCACCCGGGACGCCGTCGAGAACGCAGGGCTCGAGCCGCACGTGCCCCGGCACCGCCGGCACCTGTCCGGCCAGCTTCCGCATCATCGGGCGCAGCGGCCAGATATCGCCCGCCTTCGCGAAGCGGCGCCGCATCTGGAAGCGCACGATCTGGCTCGCGAGGAAGAGGCGGACCGGCATCGGGCGCGGAGGTTACCCCACGAACCTCGCGTGGAGGGCGCGAACGGTGGCGTCGAGCGAGTCCTCCGGCACCAGCAGCGACACACGCCCCCCGCTCGCGCTCGCGCCGCGAAGCCCAGGAGCGCAGTCCAGCGCCTCCACCGTCGCACGCTCCGGGAGGTCACCGACGACGGACGCCGCGCCGAGACCCGTCTCGAGCGTGATCGTGGCCACCTCTGCCCGCAGGCGTGACTCGATGACGATCCAATCGGGTGTCAGCGCCGTGGGAACGAGGAAGCTCGCGCCTGCCGCGGCCAGCTCGACGTCACGGGCGGGAAGCGCGACTTCCGCGAGCACGCCGAGCGCCCGCTTGAGCTCGACCTCGCTCGCCACGCGCGCGCGCACGATCCCGCGCTGCCCGACGACCGACACGGCGCCCTTGCCGCCTCCGTCACGCACCACGGTCTCCTTGCCCGGCGCGAAGCTCGCACGCGCGTGGATCCAGATCTTGGCCTTCTTCGCGAGCTCCACGGCCGTCGCGTTCAGCACCTTCGCGCCCACGTCCGCCATCTCCTGCATCTGCTCGTAGCCGAGCTCGGGCAGGTGATGTGCGCTCGGGACCACGCGCGGGTCCGCCGTGTAGACACCGTCCACGTCGCTGTAGATCTCCGCGCGATCGGCGCCCAGGGCCGCAGCGAGCGCGATCGCGGTCGTGTCCGAGCCGCCGCGGCCGAGCGTGGTGATCTCGCGCTTGTAGGACATGCCCTGATAGCCGGCGATGATCACGATCTTCCCGCGGCTCAGCTCGTCCTCGATGCGGTGGGGCCGCACCTCGATGATGCGTGCGTCGAAGTGGCGGTCGTTGGTGATGATGCCGCTCTGCGATCCGGTGAACGAGATGGCCGCCTCGCCACGCTTCTGGATGGCCATCGAGAGCAGCGCCATCGACACCCGCTCGCCGGTCGTCAGCAACATGTCGAGCTCGCGCCGCGGTGGCGTCTCGTCGATCTGCTTGGCGAGCGCGAGCAGCTGGTCGGTGGTCTTGCCCATCGCCGACACGACGACCACGACCTGGTCACCGGCCCGTCGTGCAGCGACGACCTTGTCGGCGACCCGCCCGAGCTTCTCGACGTCGGCGACCGAGCTCCCACCGTACTTCTGAACGACCACGCCCATCGGGCACCGGATAACACGCGACGAGAAGCGCGCCGAGTTTCCTGCGTCCGACCCTCGCGCCAGCTACGATCCCGGCGTGGACTCGCTCCGCGACCCGGAACGGCTCGAGAGGGCCCGCGTCGCCCTCGCGGCCCTCTTGCAGGGGCGCGTGGCGCTGCCGAGCGCGGGCGCGCTGCGCCGCGAGCTCGAGGCGGAGTCGGCCCCGGTCCTCGAGACGCTGCTCGGAGCCGTCTCGGAGGGGACCGCGAGCGAGGAGCACGAGGCCCACGCGCTCGCGACGCTGTTCGGGCGGCGCGTGGCCACGCTCGCACAGTCTCCGACCACGGCGCTCTCGAGCCTCGACGCGATCGTGGAGGCCACCGCGCTGGCCGGCGTGGCGGTCCCAGCCCCGCTCGCGACGTCCATGCGCGCCGCGGCGATGGAGGGGTTCATGGCCGCGGTCGACGAGCGGGCGCGCACCGAGATGGTCGAGCGCGCGGGGCAGTCGCTCGTCCCCGTGATCGCCTCGCCGAAGGTGGTCTTGCTCGTCGTCGCGGGCTGCGACGACGCCGAGGCGATCGCGCAAGCCCTCGCGCGGCTCGGACGGGCAGCCCTCGACGCCGACGCCAAGGCCTGCCTCGTGCACGCGTCGTTCGCGCGTGAGCCCGAGCGCGACGTCGCCCTCGAGATCGCCGCGTTCGACGCGTCCGCACGGATGATCGGGGCGCGCGCGATCTTCTCGGGGACGCCGGTCGCGCTGCACGCCCTGGCGGCGCACGCGCCCGCGCTCACGCTGGCGAGCACGTTCGAGGACGCGCTGCGCCTCGGGCTCGACGCTGCCGAGCAACGAGTGCGGCCGTCCTCGCTGCTCGCGCGCGGCCTCAAGCGCCTGCGTGGATGAGCGCGCACGCTCGGCTGCGCGCTCGGTGCGCCGCCGGTGACGTCAGGCCGAGATCGGATCGTTGGCCGTCTTCGCGCGCAGGAAGCCGACGAGGTCGTCCATGGCATACGGCTTCGGGACGAACGCGATGGGCCCCAGGCCCGCCCGCTCCAGCTGCCGCTCCGTGAGGTGATACGCGCTGGTGAGCACGATGCGCACCTCGGGGTACGAGAAGCGAAGGCGCCGCGCCAGCTCGAGACCGTTGACGCCGGGCATCATCAGGTCGATGAGCGCGATGTCCGCGCGACCCTCACCGAGGCGGGCGAGCGCCGACTCGCCGTCGTGGGCCTCGCGGACGTCGAAGCCCTCGAGCCGCAGCCCGATCGCGAGCGCTCGACGCTGATTCTCCTCGTCATCGACGATCAGGATGCACGCCATCACCTCGAGCCCTCCGGAAGAATAGAGGAGCGCCGCGCGCCGCTGGGGGGGGCTTACGGCCACGCGGCGCTCCCGGGTGGCACGGAGCATCCGGCGTGCCGCGAGAAAAGCCTGCGAAATCGTCGACCATCTCCCATCCAGGGCCCAAGCCTGCAAGCGGAATTTCACGCCTGCAACGCGCCCGACGATGGGTCTTCAGCTGACGTTGAGGCGCTTCATCTTGCGCCAGAGGGTCGTGCCCGAGAGGCCCAGGAGCTCGGCGGCCTTCTCGCGGTTCCCGTCCACCTCGCGCAGGACGGCGAGGATCGCCTCCTTCTCGGCGCGGTCGACGTGGTCCTGCAGGCGCCCGGCCGGCGGACTCTGGGGCGCGACGCGTTGGTGAAGCTCGATCGGCACGATGTCGTCGAGGCGGACGCGCCCGTCCATCGCGAGGGCGACGCCCTGTTCGACCATGTTCTCGAGCTCGCGCACGTTGCCCGGGAAGTCGTAGCGGCCGAGGTACTCGATGACGCCCGCCTCGAGCTGGACGTTGCGGCGCATCTTGCGCGCGTATTTCTCGGCGAAGTGCTGCGCGAGCAGCGCGATGTCCTCGCGGCGCTCGCGCAGGGGCGGCAGGATGAAGCGCGCGACGTTGAGGCGGTAGTAGAGATCCTGGCGGAAGCGCTTGTCGGCGATGGCCTCGGCGAGATCCTGGTTCGTCGCGGCGATGATCCGCACGTCGACCTTGATCGCCTTGTTCTCCCCGAGACGTCGGATCTCGCCTTCCTGGATGGCGCGCAGCAGCTTCGCCTGGAACGCGGGCGCGGTCTCCGCGATCTCGTCGAAGAAGAACGTGCCGCCGCTCGCCTCCTCGAGCAGGCCCCGGCGGGCCGCGACGGCCCCGGTGAACGCACCGCGTGCGTGCCCGAAGAGCTCGCTCTCGAGGAGCGTCTCGCTGATCGCCGCGCAGTTCACCGTGACGAAGGGCTTGTCGTGGCGGAGCGAGTTCACGTGGATCGCGCGCGCGACGAGCTCCTTGCCCGTGCCGCTCTCCCCGGTGATCAGGACGGTCGTATCGGTGGGCGCGATGCGCACGATGCGGCCGAGCACCTCTCGAATCGACTCCGAGCGCCCGATGATGTTGCCGAAGCCGTAGCGCTCGCGGAAGTCGGCAGCCATGGCCGTGACGGTGCCGGCCAGCGCGCGCTTCTCGACGGCGCGGTCGACCTTCACGAGCAGCTCCTCCTCGGCGAACGGCTTCTGGATGTAGTCGTAGGCACCGACGCGCATCGCCTCGACCGCGCTCTCGATCGTGCCGTACGCCGTCATCACGACCACCTCGGTGAGCGGCGCCACCTCCTTCGTGTGCCTGAGGACGTCGATGCCGTCCTTGGCGCCCATCTTGAGGTCCGTGATCACCAGGTCGTAGCGATCGAGCACCTTCTGGCAGGCCTCGTCGCCGTCGGCCGCCTCCGCCACGTCGTGACCTGCGCCGCGCAGCATCAGCGCGAGCGTGGTCCGCATGTTCTTCTGATCATCGACGATGAGGATCTTCGCCACGGCCCCCCCGGGAAGCTCTCGGCCTCTTTGTTCGGATAGTACGAGCGTCAGTCGCCGGGATCGAGGGCCGGCGGAGGACCATGCAGCGGCACCTCCGTCGAGCGCTGCGCCGCGAGCGCGCGCTGCACGCCCTCGGTGATCGCCTCCAGCTGATCGCTACGCTCTTGCACGACGGAGAGCGCGTACATCGACACCACGACGGCCACGGCGCCGAGCCCGATGGCGACGGCCGCGAGCACCCGCGCGAGGCGATCGTTCACGGCGCAGCCTCCGCACGCACGCGAACCAGCGCGGCAGCGCCTTCGAACGTGCCGAGGGGTGTGTCCATGCGGTAGTCCGATCCGTCGACGTCGAGGTCGAGCAGCGGCGTGACCTCGTAGATCCCTGCGTGCGCGAAGACGTCGACACCGCAGTACGCGCGCGCGTCGAGCGAGTACGCCGGCCCCGAGCGGGTGCCGACGCGCGCGAAGAGATCGGGGATGGGCGCCCCCTCCGCGCGGTCCATCGCGCAGAGGTGCGTCTCGCCCGAGGGCGTGCGCACGCGGAATCGGAGCCGATCGGGACGCACCCAGGCGCGAACGGGGCGCGACGCGCGGACGGCGACGTGGAAGGACAGGTGCGCGCCCGACGCCGCGTCCGCCCCGGAGAGCACGACGCGGACGTCGCCCACCGGGGCAGG
>JBGAQA010000055.1:9331-44936 GCA_044220955.1 Sandaracinaceae bacterium | reverse complement strand
AGCGTGTCGCGCAGCCAGCCAGCGATCGGGCCTGGGCCCAGCCGCGACTCCGGGAAGCCGAAGGGCAGCTCGGCGCACCAGACCGCGATGGCCGCGATGGCGGCCACCAGCGAGGCGCTCCGCGCGCGACGATCGAGCCCGCCCCGCGCACGCAGGACGCGTCGCGCGAGCCGGAAGAGGAGGTCGACGGAAGCCGCGAGGGCGGGCACGAAGAACGAGAGCGCCGCCCAGTGGAAGCGGTGTCCCTCGTACGCGTAGCGCGCGAAGATCTCGATCGAGAGGGTGAGCGCGACGAGCGAGGCGAGCGTGAGCACCTTCGCGCGCCGCGCGAGCGCGAAGACGCCCGGGAGGGCAAGCGCGAGGATCGTGAACGCCTGCCGCAGGCCGTACTCGCCCTCCCAGAGGTTGTGCAGACCCTGCTCGAAGGGGACGGAGAAGAGGTCGACGTGCGACGAGGCCTGCGGGTGGCCCCCGACCACGACGAGCGTGCGCTGGTAGCCGGTGATCCAGGGCGCGCCGAAGAGGTACGTGTTCACGGCGCCGGCGAGCGCGAGCACCACGGCGCCGCCGCCGACGGCGTGACCGAGCGGCTTCTTCCCGGCGTGCGTCCAGGCGAGCAGGCCGAGCGGCAGGAGGAACGCGAGCGTCGTCGGACGGACGACGACGGCCATCCCGAAGAGCACGCCCGCGCGCACACCGCGCTTCTCGGTGACGGCAGCCAGGCCCTGCGAGAAGCACGCGAGCAAGAAGACGTCGGTGGAGAAGTCGTACGCGTTCTGGCCGACGATCGCGGAGCCGAACACGAACGCGATCGCCGCGCACGCGGCCGCCGGTGGCGAGGTGAACGCGCGCGCGAACCGGAAGAGGCCCGCCGTCACGACGCCCAGCCCGAGCAGGTTGAACACGAGCGTACCGGCGAGGCCGAACGCGAACACCAGCGGGCTCGCCGCGAGGGGCAGCAGCCAGTTGTGCTTCGGCCAGTGCTCGTCGTTGCGCCCGAGCGCGACGTTGCTCCACCCCGGATCGAGGTCGCGGTTCCAGCCGAGCGTGCCGTCGTACCAGCTCGCGCAGAACTCGCTCTGCTCGAGCGAGAGCCGCTCGGTCAGCGTGACGGCGACGTTCGTGTAGAAGCGCCCGTCGCGGAAGAGCCAGGTGTTCGCGTGCAGGCCGGGCAGGATCGCCGCGAAGGCCATGACCGCCCCGAGCAGCCCGATCGCGAGCACGGGCGAAGGACGCGGCCGCTCCGGAAACACGGCGCGGACCATAGCCGAGGGCGAGGGCGAGAGCGAGAGCGAGGGCGAGAGCGAGGGCGAGAGCGAGAGCGAGGGCGAGAGCGAGAGCGAGAGCGAGGGCGAGAGCGAGAGCGAGGGCGAGAGCGAGAGCGAGAGCGAGGGCGAGGGCGAGAGCGAGAGCGAGAGCGAGGGCGAGGGCTCACTCCGCAGCGAACGTCACCCACTCCTCCGAGAGCCCCGCGACCTCGACGATCGCGATCGCCTCGGCCATCGCCGCGTCGGCGCGCGCGTCGATCGAGCCCGCGAGCGTCCGTGCGATGCGCGCGCGCCACGCGAGCTCGCGCTCGGCCTGCTCGAGGGTGAGGGCGAAGGTCCACTCGAGCGCCCAGATCACGTCGGCCGCCCAGTCGGCGAGCATGGCCTCCGGGTCCTGCACGACGCTCGCTCGCCGCTCGGCACGCGCGAAGCTCTCCGCCCACGGGCGCGCGAAGCTTCGCACCGCGCCCTTCGTCGCCGCCGCCTCGAGCCCGCGCGCGAAGGCGGCGTGCATCGCGCCCCAGCGCGTCGGTGCCTCCGCGATCGCGTCCATGCGCGTCACGAGCGCGCGCCATCGTCGCGCCCGCAGCCCCGCGCCCTCCCCGATCCACCCGAGACGCTCGGCCTCGATCGCCTCGTAGCGCGCGAACGACACGCGGCGGCCGCGCGCGAGCGCGATGCGCCCCTCGATGCGCCGGTCCGCCGAGAGCCTGCCGCGCCGGTCCAGCAAGGAGGGCAGCGCGTCCTCGACCCGGAGCAGCGGGCGCTCGCCCATCGTACGGCACGGGCAGCGGTGGTCCGTCCCGATGCGCCCACCCGAAGGCGTCGCCGCGAGCAGGAACGGGTAGCGCGCGCAGCTGCGTGGCTGGAGCCGCGCGTCGTGGATCTCGCAGCGCCCCTCGCGCGAGAGGAAGGTGCACCCGCCGTCCGCCCGCGGCGCGAGCACCGCGAGGTGACGGCCACGCACGATCGACCCCGGACGCACTGCCTCGATCGGCGCGCGCTCGGCCCTCGCGACCGGGCCGAGCAGGTGCACGTCGGTGCAGCAGAGCCCGTCGCCCGCGCAGGCGTAGCGGGCGCCCGGCCGCACCGAGAGCGGGCGGACGCGCGCACTCACGAGGCGCCGACGGAGGCCCCGCGCGCGGCGCTGGGGCGGGAAGAAGAGGGCCGGCGACGATCCGGGAGCTGCATGCGAGATGCGTCATCGCTCGCGCCGAGTGGAGGGAGCGGAGGAAGCGGAGGAGCGCAGCGACGTAGCGGACGTAGCGAGCGCAGCGAGGAAGCGGAACGAGGGGGAGGCTCCATCCGGCTCCGCCGGATGGAGGGGGCCGCGTTTCGGCCCCCGGAAGACTAGAACCCGACCTCGAAGCCGGCCATCACGTCGAGCGTGAAGAGGAACGTCGGGAAGTTGAACACGAGCACCGGCTGCAGGTGGATGCCGAAGTTCGGCATGAACCGGTAGCCGATGGTCGAGCCGAAGTCGATCCCCTGGTAGCCGCTCGCGCCCCAGGGTGCGTACGGGTTCCGGTCGGCCGCGCGCGGGAGGTAGACCTGGATCTGACCGTACGCGACGAAGCCGAGGTGCAGGTGCACGTGGAAGCCGGTCGGCTGCGGCTCGGTCAGCTCGGTCTCGACGCGGAGGCCGATCTGCATGAACGAGAGCGTCCCGGTGCCCGAGAGGGGCTGGAAGCGGAACATCGCGGCGACCGCGAACCAGCGCGGCACGATGTAGTAGCCGATGTCCAGGCGCAGACCGAAGTTGGCGACGAAGCCGGGTGCCTCGACGTAGAAGCAGTGCCTGTCCGTGAACGGGCACGTCTGCGCTTGATCCGCGCTGAGCGCGCCGGTGTCCGCGAGGATGCCCGTGTCGTCGTAGCCATAGAGCCGCGAGACGCCCGGCATGCCCGCCTGGTCGAAGGTGGTGAAGTTCGCGAATTCCGCGCCGGGCACCGGCTGCGGGTTGTCGACGAGCGCGCAGTCACCGATCGCTCCCTCCGGGGCGTCCTCGTTGCAGACGTTGCGATCGGTGGGCATGCCGCTGTTCACGTAGCTGGCGCCGAGGCCCGCGCTCACGCGCGCGAAGAACCGCGGCGCGCCGTTGTCCTCGCCGCCGCCGCCGCCGCCCCCACCGCCGCCGCCCCCGCCGCCGCCGCCGTCACCGAGCGCGCAGAGGTCGTCCTCGCAGTTGCCGCTGGAGCACTCCGCGTCGGAGCTGCACGAGTCGCCGAGGCCGCGCGTGCCCGCCGCCTGGTGGCAGCCGCTCATGCCGGGCGGGCACTCTTCCTCCATCGAGGTGCACTGCGTCGGCGGCGCGCGGCCCGGTAGCGCCGGAGCGCTCGTCGAGCGCGTCGCGACGATCGGGACGGCGATCGGCGAGGTCTGCGAGCCCGCGAAGCTGATCGGGCTGCCCGAGCTGTCGAAGACCGCGATGTAGTAGTTCACCTCCGGCTCGAACACGTCGCCGCAGGGGATCTCGTAGCCGAAGCCGCGCCCGACGTGCTCCATCTCGGCGCGCTCGAAGTCGCGCATGCCGTGGCCCCGGTAGTAGAGGTACACGTGCGCGGGGCGCCCGGGGACCTCGACGTAGACCGGCACCGGCGTCTGCCGGAGCTGCTCGGGGACCGGCACGTGGGTGAGGTCGCCGACGGCGCCGCCGCTCGTGTCCGGCGGCGGCTCGATCTGCACCGGGCCCGTGCCGCCCGAACCGACGCGGGCGTGGGCCTGCGTCCAGATCAGCTCGATGTCCGGCGTGGAGAGCAGCGGGTCGAGCGCAGCGCTTCCGTCGGCCTGGAGGGCCTGCACGAAGTAGTTGAGGCCTGCGCCGTTGTCGCCGAGGCCGGCGATGGCGACGATGCCCAGGTTCACGTAGGTGCGCGCGAGGGGCGAGCCCGTCACGTGGCCGCGCGTGGCAGCGTCGAGCGCCTGCTGCAAGAGGCCCTGCGCCTGCTCGATCTCGAGGTTGTTGTAGGCGTCCATCGCCTGACGGTTCAGGTCGAGCACCTGCTGCAGCGGCCGTCCCTGCGCCGCAGCGCGGACGGGCACGAGCGCGAGGGCGCCCAGCAGGAAGGCAGCAAGAACGCCGAATGAACGCTTCATGTCGCGGGGAGAATACCGGCTCGCCGCCCGATTTGAAAAGTGCCACGCTCGCGCCCCCATGAGCGGAGAAGTAGCGTTTTCCCCGGACGGTCTGGCGCGGGTGGTCGAGCGCTTCCGCGAGACCACCCACGTGGTGCGCGATCCCGCGACGGGCGTGGTCGGGGCGGCGATCGGCGACCCGGGCGGCACGGAGGTGCTGGCGACCCTGCCGCCGCTCTACCCCGAGTGGCTGGGCGACCGGACGTTCGCGGAGACGCACCGCGTGCGCTTCCCCTACGCGACCGGGGCCATGGCCAACGGGATCGCCACGACCCGGATCGTGATCGAGATGGCGCGAGCGGAGATGCTCGGCTTCTTCGGCGCGGCGGGGCTCGGGCGCGAGCGCGTCGAGGCGGCCGTGGACGAGCTGATGCGCGAGCTCGGGCCGGAGCGCACCTGGGGCGTGAACCTGATCCACTCGCCCAACGAGCCGGCGCTCGAGGCGGCGGTCGCCGACATGCTGATCCGGCGTGGCGTGCGGCGCGTCGAGGCCTCGGCGTTCATGGGGCTCACGCCCTCGATCGTGCGCTACGCGGTCGCCGGTCTGACGCAGGCGAGCGACGGCTCGATCGTGCGCGAGCGGCACGTGATGGCGAAGGTGAGCCGGCCGGAGGTGGCGCGGCACTTCATGTCGCCGGCGCCCGCGGCGATGCTCGAGCAGCTCGTGCGGCAGGGGCTGGTCACTGCCGACGAGGCGCGGCTCGCGGCGCACGTGCCGATCGCCGAGGACGTCACGATGGAGGCCGACTCGGGCGGCCACACCGACAACCGGCCGCTCGGCGTGGTGCTGCCGATCCTGCTCGGGCTGCGCGACGAGCTGGGCGCCAAGCACGGGTACGCCGTCCCGATCCGCGTGGGCGCTGGCGGCGGGCTCGGCGCGCCGGCGTCGGTCGCGGGCGCATTCGCGCTCGGGGCGAGCTACGTGCTGACCGGGTCGGTGAACCAGTCGGCGATCGAGTCGGGGCTCAGCGCCGAAGGCAAGAAGATGCTCGCGACGGCGGGGATGGCCGACGTGGTGATGGCCCCTGCCGCCGACATGTTCGAGCTGGGCGTGAAGGTGCAGGTGCTCAAGCGCGGCACGATGTTCGCGCCGCGCGCGCAGCGCCTCTACGACGTGTACGTCGCGCACGAGGGGCTCGAGTCGATCCCGGCGGACGTGCGCGCGCGCCTCGAGAAAGAGGTGCTCGGCCAGAGCGTCGAGAGCGTGTGGGCCGAGACGCAGAGCTTCTGGAGCAAGCGCGACCCGCACGAGCTCGAGAAGGCGTCGGCCTCGCCGAAGCACAGGATGGCGCTCTGCTTCCGCTGGTACCTCGGCCTCTCGTCGCGCTGGGCGATCGTGGGCGACCCGGCGCGCAAGCTCGACTACCAGGTGTGGTGCGGCCCGGCGATGGGCGCGTTCAACGACTGGGTGAAGGGCAGCTTCCTCGAGGCGCCCGAGGCGCGCACGGTCGTCCAGATCGCGAAGAACCTGCTCGAGGGCGCCGCCGCGATCACGCGCGCGCACCAGCTCCGCACCTACGGCGCCCCGCTGCCCACGAGCGCGTTCCGGTTCGCGCCACGGCCGCTGGAGTGATGCCCCTCACCCCAACCCCCTCCCCGTTCCGGGGCGAGGGAGATCCAACGTACGTCTCGATGTTCCCTCGCCCACGCAGTGGGAGAGGGTCAGCGTGAGGGCTCAAGCCCCGCGGGCTCGGACGATGCGCTCGAGCTCCTCGCGGGCCTGGCCGGTCTCGTCCGCGGCGGCACGCCGCAGGATTCCGCTGGCTTCGGCGTGCTCGGCCCGCACCAGGCACTCGCGCGCGATGGTGCGCTCCGCCGGCACGCCGGTGCGCAGCACGTCGATCAGCACCTCGATCGCTTCGACGCTGGCGATCTGACCGAGCGAGTGGAGCGCCGCCCGGCGCACGTCGGCGTCCTCGGCCTCGCGGTAGATGCGCTGGAGCGGATCGAAGACGTGACCGAAGTGCAGAGCCTGCACCGCGGCGATCGCGGCCGCGCGCACCTCCGGCGCGGGATCGGCGAGGCCCCGCCGGATGGCGACGAACGAGCGCTTGAAGAAGAGCGTGCGCACCGCGTTGAGCACCGCCGCGCGCACCGCAGGCTGGTCGTGCTCGAGGAGCCTCTCGAGCGGCGCGAGCACGGCGTACGTCTCCACTCGCGCCAGCTGCGCCGCGAGGGCCACCCAGTGCGACGCCGAGAGGCGCGGCGGCCAGAGGTGCCCCTCGGGCGTCCCGAGCTGGAAGAGCCGCACCACGAGCGCGCGCCGTCGCACCGAGTCCGGCACGCGCGCGTCCGTCACGAGGTCCGCCATCGTCTCGGCAGGGTCGCCGCCCTGCTCCCACTCGAGCACGTCGAGCCGCCAGATCTCCGGGTACGGCACGTCGGCCCTCAGGTAGTCGGGGAAGCCCGGCGAGGCCGCATCGTCGTCTCGGAGCCCGCGCAGCCGCGCGCAGAGGCGCGTGTACCGCTCGCGTCGCTTGTCGCCGAGGTCGAGCGCGGCCATGCGTGCGTAGGTCGCCTGCACCTTCGAGTAGAGGCCGAGCTCGTTGTACGCGTCGATCGCCGCGGCGAACGCGTTCTCCGCCATCTCGGGCGGCCCACCTGCCGAGAGGCCCTGCTCCCCCGCCGAGATGTGCGCCTCGGCGCTGCGCTTGCGGTAGTGGCGGACGTAAGGCAGCGACTGGCGGCGCGCGTAGTCCGCAGCCTCGCGGAAGAGCGTCGCCGCAGCGTGGAGCTCCTTGCGCTGCACCGCGAGCTCGCCGAAGTCGTCGTAGTACTGCACGACGTAGTTCTTCAGGCCGTCCTCACGCAGGATGCGGATGCAGTTGAGGTAGCCCTCGGCGAGGTTCTCGAAGCTGCCCTCGCGGCCGATCGTCAGGAGCACGCCGTAGCAGTCGAACGCGCGCTCGCGCAGCCCGCGCGCCTCGAAGCCGTCCGCCGCCGCCGTGAGCAGGTGCATCGCCTCGACCACGGACTTGCGCCCGGCGCCCCGATCGCCGAGCCGCAAGCACACGCGACCGTGGTTGAAGCGAACGAGCCCGCGCGTGTAGGGGTCGCTCGAGAGGCGCGGGTCGGCACCGAGGCGCTCCCAGAGGATGCGCGCGCCCGTGTCGTTCTTGGCCTCCTCGAGCGCGATCGCCGCGTGCCCGAGCCAGCCGGCCTCCTCGAAGTGACGCGCGGCCGCCGCGTGCTGTCCCTCGTGCGCGGCGATGCGTGCGCGGTCGAGCGGTACCGGCGCGGTGCTCCGCGCGAGCCCCACGTCGCCGAGGAAGAGCTGGGCCGCGACCAAGGCGCGCGTGCGCCCCGTCTCCTTGAAGCACGCCGCGAGCATCCGAACGTGGTGGCGGAACGACTCGCTCTCGAGCTGAGGCCGATCGACGAGCACCCAGAGCGTCGTGAGCGCCTCGTCGTAGCTACGCGCCTGGATCGCGCGCTGCGCGCGCCGCTCGAGATCCCGGACGTCGATCGCCGCCACGGCTCAGAGCCTCCCCCGAACGGTCTCGGCTCGCTTCTCCGGCCGACTCCGTCGGCGCACCGCGCGCGCTCCGATCCGGTCCCTCCGCGGGTCCTCGAGCATCAGCCTCCTCCGGGCGCGAGCTCGTCCACCTCGCGCGTCGCGGCGTCGAGATCCGCCTTGCGCAGCGCCTCTTCGCTCGCGCGTCCTGCTCGCGGCGGGATGCTGGCGCGGCCCTCCTTCGCGGCGTCGTCCACGATGTCGAGCGCCCGCGCCGCCCGCGCGTCGCGCTGCCCGAGCGCGCTCTCGCTCACGATCTGCACCGTGTGCAGGCGCGGCAGGTACTCGAGGTCGAGCTCGCCCGAGCTCGGGAGCATGAACACGCCGTAGAGAGTGGCCTCCTCGCGCAGGCGCTCGATGGTCTCGATCGGCACGTGGCACTCGGCATGCGTCAGCAGGTAGAGCACGATCGACTTCTTCTCCCGCCGCCGCGTCCGCCCGAGCTCCGCGGCGAGCATGGCGAACACCTTGGCGTAGTTGCGGCCGTGCTCGCCCTTGAACGAGAGCACGTAGGGCACGTCGAGCTCCGTCTTGCCGCGGCGCCTGGCCCTCGCCTGCTGCACCTCGTAGAGGCGCGAGTCGAAGAAGCGCAGGAAGACGTCGTCCCCGCGCAGGAGCAGCTTCTTGGCGAGCGTCAGGGCCAAGCCCCTCGCGAACACCGAGCGCTGCCCGCGCATCGACGCCGTCGCGTCGACCGCGAGGTAGTGCAGCCGCCGGTCGTCGTCGTGGCTCTTCTCGTGGGCGTAGTAGAAGACCTCGTTCTCGCTGAATCGCTGATCGAAGAGGTCGTCGTCCTGGGCGAGCTCGCTCAGCACGAGCGAGTCGAGGGTGCCGCGCCGGGCGAGGCCCGCGTAGCCGTCGACGTTGAACGCCTGCATGCCCGTCGCGCGCTTCGTCTCGAGCACGCTCGGCAGGAGGTCGAGCGAGAAGTTCACGACGTCGTTCGCGTCCGGGCTCGCGAGCACGTCGAGCAGATCGAGCATCCCGAACGCACCGGCGGCGGAGGCCTCGGCGCCGAACATGCCGAGCAGGCGCAGGGTGTCGAGATCGATCTGCTCGAGCGCCGTGACCAGGCGCAGGCGCTCGGCGACGAGGTGCGCGAGGAACTGCGCGTCGGCCTGCCGGTCGAAGGAAGCGAAGAGCCTCGGCAGGCGCTGGCCGAGGTCGGTGTAGACCTCGGGGTCGAGGGGCAACGAGACGCCGATCGGCCTGCGCCCTGGCCCGAGGAAGCGCTCGTAGACGGGCGCCAGGACGCGCAGGAGCACCACCGCGACCAGATCGTCGCGCAGCTTCCACGCGCGCGCGCGCTCGATCATCTCGGTCGTCGCGACCTCCTCGAGCAGCCCGAGCCACGCGGCGTGTGCCTTGAGCACACCGGGCGGGAGGCCCGCCTGCGCGAGCCCCGGCCGCGCGGCGAGCAGGTCGGGGGGCGCCACGAAGAGCAGACCGAGGTCGTGGACCACCCAGAACGGGACAGGCAGGCCGACGCGCGCGAGCCGGTTGCGCCACTCGGCCGCGCGCAAGGCGTGCATGGGGCTCGCCACCTGCGCGCACGAGAGCAAGAGCCCCCCGACCTCGCGCTCCTGCTCGGAAGAGAGGGCGACCGCCATCGCGCGATCAGCAGCTGCAGCTGCGATTGAACGTCATGCCGCCGAGCCCGGCGCAGAAGGGCCCGAGGCCCCAGTCCATGCAGGTGCCGTTGGTCCTCGTGCAGCGCTGCTGGCCCATGTGCCCCGAGCGACAGTCGAGCCGGCCCGGCTCGCGACACGAGCCACACGACGTCGTCGTACACGAGACGCCCCCCACGCTCGCGCTGCACGGCTGCGACTCGGTCGTCGTCGTCGAGCCCGTGCAACCCGCCGAGCCGCCCGAGCCCGAGCAGGTCGGCGTCGTGCACGTCCGCTGCTGGACGCCGGTGCGATCGCACGTGTTCGGCATCGTCTGCGTGCACGCGCCCCACGCGGTACACGTCGTCGCCCCGCAGGTCGATCCGACCACCGTTCCGGACGTGCAGGCCTGGCTCTCGCTGCTCGACGCGACGACGCACGCGCCGCCGGTACAGGTGGGCGTGGTGGTGGTCCGCGTCTGCGTCCCCATCAGCGCGCACGTCGCGCCGACCATGCAGGCCGACCAGTCCGAGGTCATGGGCATGCCGCAGGGCATCCCATCCGTCGCGCGCATGCACGCCTGCGACTCGGCCATGTCCATGGCGGTGCAGGCGCCACCGAGGCAGTGCGAGGTCGTGGCGATGCGCGTCTGCGTGCCGGCCTGGGTGCAGGGGTCCGTGCCGAAGTCACACGCGGACCAGTCGCCGAAGGTCCCGGCGGCGCACATGTTCCCGTCGGTCGACGGCCGGGTGCACGCCTGCATCTCCATCGTCACCTGGCCCTCGCAGGTCCCGTGGCTGCACGCGAACCCGGTGACGCTCCGCGTCTGCGTGCCGCCGGTGGTCGCGCAGAGATCACTGCCGAAGTCGCAGGCGCCCCAGGCTCCCGGCACCGCCACCGGGCAGTCGGCGGTGGACCGGCAGCCGGTGCAGGCGTCCATGGCGGCGTCGCAGTGCGACATCCCGGGACAGGGGTCGACGCCGTCGTGCACCGAGCAGGTGCCACCCCCGCAGCTGTCCGCTCCGTTGCAGAGGACGCCGTCGTCGCAGGCCGCCGCGCTGTTCGTGTGCGTGCAGTTGCCGGCCGCGTCGCAGCCATCGGCGGTGCACGGCTCGCCGTCGTCGCAGGACGTCGGGCAAGTGCTGCCGCCGTCGGGGCCGCCGTCGGGGCGGGGCCCCGTGTCCGTCCCGGGGCCCGCGTCGAGACCGGGGCCCGTGTCGCGACCGCCGCCACCGACGTCGGCCGTTCCTCCGTCGATCCCCGGGCCGCCCCCGGCCAGCACCGCGCGTGGGAGCGAGCAGCCTGGGGCCGCGACGAGGCAGGCGGCGAGAGCCGCGAGGACCGAGGACCGGAAAGCCATGCCGCCAGTGTGCGACGGATCCCCGGGAGCGGTCGAGCGATCCATCACGCCATCCGGGTGACGTCCTCGAACGCCTCGTAGTACATGGCGCGGAACGCATCGAGGGTGGACGTGGCCGCCACCGAGCGATGGGTGACCGTGTTGCGGACGAGGGCGATCACCTGCAGCCGGTGCGCGAGGCGCGCGGCGTGGTCTGCGTCGCCGCAGCTCACCTGGAGCACGTTCCTGGGCCCCGACGGGTGATCGATCGCGAGGAACATCATCAGCCGTGCCCACTCGGTGACCGAGAGCGGCGAGTCGAGCGCCTTGGTCCGCCGCTCGGACAGATCGCGGAGCACGTTGACCGTCGAGCGCAGGGGCACGTCGACCTGCATCGCTCCGACGCTCACCGGATCGGCCCAGCGCGCCGCGAGCCAGCGCTGGTAGGTCGGCCACGACGCGCTCACGCGGTCGGTCAGCTCGAAGAGCGTGCCGGGCTGGCGCTGCAGGCTCGCGAGGCGCGGCGAGAGCCACGCGTGGAGGTAGCCCTCGAGCGACTTGGTCCAGAGGACGATCGAGGCCGACTGATCGCCGTCCTCGGCAGCCGTGCTCTCGTAGAGCAGCTCGGCCGTGCGCAGGCTCTTGGCGAGCGGGAGGAACCCGCGCACCACCGAGAGGCGCGGCCACGCGGGGAAGAGCGCGGCGATCTCGAGATCGACGTCGGGCCGCGACGAGGCGCCGCGCGAGGGGCGCAGGACGTCGAGCGCGCGAACCTTGAGCTCGAGCAGTGGCTCGTACGCGGCGTGGCCCTCACCGACGCGCGCGAGGGCCGCGCCGAGCGCCTCCACGAACGGAGCGGGATCTCCGGGCGGCAGCGTCAGCTTCTCGGCCAGGCGCGCCGCAGCGGGCTCGTCGGCCGTACGCCCGACGAGCTCGAGCACGGCGCCGACGGCCGTGGGACCGCCGAGGGCGAGGAGCCCCTCGGCCGCGCGCTCCTGGATCACGGCGTCGACGTCCGAGAGCGCGTGGACGAGCGCGCGCTCGGCGGCGCTGCTCTTCGTCTCGTCACGGCCGAGGCGACCGAGCGCGGACACCGCCTGCTCTCGGACGCGCGGCGAGGTGTCGTCGGCCATCGCCGCGACCTTCTCGATGGGCAGCGCATCGGGCGCGAGCCCGAGCACGCGCGCAGCCGCCGCCCGGACGCGCGGGTCCGCGTGCGCCACGAGCTTCGGCAGGCGGTCCTTGGCGCGCAGCACCGCGCTCGCGCCTTCGCCTCCTCGTTCACACGCCCGCTCGATCGCCCGCGCGAGCGCGCTCAGCGCGGAGGGGTCGTCCTCGCGCTGGAAGAGGTACACGAGATCCTGGACGCGCTCGGCGCTGCCGATCTCGCCCAGGCCCACGAACGCCGCGACGCGCAGATCGGCCCGCTCGCCTTCGCCGCGCGCGAGCTCGACCAGCGCGGGGACGAGCGCGCTCGCGTCGATGTTCCCCGCGACGTACGCCGCGCGCCGACGCACCCCGGGATCGTCATCCTCGAGGGCACGCGCGACGAGCTGCTCCGCGCGCGCGCGCTCCGCGCCGAGGAGCGAGCCAGGCCGCGCGGCGAGCTGCAGGGCCCAGAGCCACGCGCCGCGGACCTCGGGCGAGGGATCCGTCGCGAGCGACGCGAGCTCCTCGAGGATGAGCGATGGCGGCGCGAACGCGCCGAGCGTCTGCGCGGCCGCGACGCGCACCGCCACGTCGCGGCAGGACCCGATGAGCAGGGCGAGCGCCTCCTGCTCCCAGGGCTCGTTGGCCTCGATCGCGCCCGCCGCGCGCGCGCGCACCGAGACGGCGCGCGCCGGGTCGGCGGCGATCGCGAGCAGCATCCGCGTGACCTCCGGAGCGCGGACCTCCGAGACGATCTGAACCACGCCCTCGGGGTCGTCGGAGAGCAGCAGCCCCGCCTGCTCGAGCACGGCGGCGACGGGCAGCGTCCGCAGGCGTCGGGCGAGCGCGCCGCGGACCGCCCGATCGCGCTCGGTGAGAGCCGCCAGGATGCGCTCCGCCGCGTCGCCCGCGCGCTCCGTGTGGTACGCGCGCGACGCGAGGCTCGCGGCGATGCGCTGCCCCGGCTCGTCGTCGCGCGCGAGGCGGCGCAGCGCGCGGAGCACGCGCTCCTGCCCGATCTCGGCCAGGTATCGGACTGCCGCCGCGAGCACGTCGGGCGGAGGCTCGCGGTCGAGCACCGCGATCGCCGCGCTCGCGCCTGCGGTCGAGCGGATCTCGGTCAGCGCGTCGAGCGCCGCGATCGCCTCGTCCGAGGTGCTCTCGACGTAGCGGGCGATGCGCGAGGCGGCGCTCGCCGCGCCCATGCGGCCGAGCGCCGCGATCGCCGCCAGGCGAAGGCCCGGCTCGGTGTCGTCCCGGAGGAACCCCGACGCGACCACCTCCTCGAGCGCCGGGAACGCCAGCCCGCCCGCCGCTCCGATGGCCGCAGCCACGATCGCCGGGCTCTCGTCCCCGAGCCGGGCATGCACGTAGGGCATCAGCCACAGGTTCCGGTAGGCCCTCCCCATCGCGCCGAGCAGCTGCGCGCGCTCGTTCGAAGCGTCGGTCTCGCGGGCGACCTCGAGCAGCACGAAGGCCGCACGCTCGGCCAGCTCCCACGAGGCGCCGAACGCGCGCCCGGCGATCGCCCCGAGCCCCCTGCACGCATCGAGGCGAAGCGCCCAGGTCGGCGCCTCGTGCGCGGCCCGGGTCAGCGCGGCGAGCGCCGCGTCCGCACCGACTCGCCCCTCGTCGAGCCCGCGAACGAGCGCCCTGCCGTCCTCGCCCATGGCGGCGAGAGTACACCGCACGGCGGCGGCCCACGCGCCCCTGGCCGAGATCGCCTATGGTTGACCCATGGGTCGAGTCGCTGCGCACGCGCTCCTTGCAATCCTCTCGAGCGCGATGGGGTGCACGGTGGGCTCCCGCGCCGGCGACGACACGGGCCGGCTCGACGCGAGGATCTCGCTCGAGGCCTCGACGGACGACGCCGGGTCGCGCGTCGACGCCGGCGACGGGGCGAGCGCCGGTGACGCCAGCGATGCCGCGCCCGGGCGCGACGCGTCCCTGCCGGACGGCGGACCCGACCGCCCGTGTACGGCCGAGGTCTGCTCCAACGGCCTCGACGACGACTGCAACGGCGCCGTCGACGACGGATGCGCGTGCGTCCCGGGCGACACGATGCCCTGCTTCCGGGGCGCGCCCTCGCGCCGCGGCCATGGGCTCTGCATCGACGGGACGATCGTCTGTACGGGCCTCGAGGTCGGGATGTGGGGCGCGTGCGCGGGCGACGTGCTCGAGACGTCGGAGGTGTGCGACCCCGCCGGCCTCGACGAGGACTGCGACGGCACCGCGAACGAGGGCTGCGAGTGCGACCCGGCAGACCCGCCGCTCCCCTGCGGCTCCGACGTGGGGGCCTGCGTCGCGGGGACGCAGCGCTGCGATGCCGGGATGCTGACGGCGTGCGAGGGCGCGACGGCGCCCGGCGCGGAGACCTGCGACGGAACCGACGAGGACTGCGACGGGGCGATCGACGAGGGCCTGACCCGCACCTGCGGCTCGAGCGTCGGACGCTGCCGCACGGGCATCGCCGCGTGCAGCGACGGCAGGTGGGGCGTCTGCGCGGGCGAGGTCTCCGCCGGCACCGAGACGTGCGACGGGACCGACGAGGACTGCGACGGCTCGACCGACGAGGGCACGGACCGCGTGTGCGGCACCGACACGGGCGCCTGCGCGACCGGCGTGCAGCGCTGCGTGAGCGGCGCGTACGCGACGTGCGAGGGCGGGGTCCGAGCGATCGCCGAGCGCTGCAACGGGCTCGACGACGACTGCGACGGCAGCGTCGACGAGGGCCTGGTGCGCGCGTGCGGCACCGACGTGGGCGCGTGCACGGCCGGGACGCAGGCGTGCAGCGCGGGCGCGTGGGCGATCTCGTGCAGCGGAGAGGCCGCGCCAGGCCCCGAGCTCTGCGACGGCGTGCTCGACGAGAGCTGCGACGGCACCGTGGACGAGGGCTGCGGCTGCACGAGCGGCGCGACGCGCGCGTGCGGCACCGACGTGGGCGCGTGCATGGCGGGCACCCAGACCTGCAGCGTGACGGGCAGCTGGAGCGCGTGCGCGGGCGCGATCGATCCCGCCCCGGAGCGCTGCGACGGGACCGTCGACGACGACTGCGACGGCACGGTCGACGACGGCTGCGCTTGCGTGACGGGCGCCTTGCGCAGCTGCGGGACGGACGAAGGCGAGTGCGTCGCAGGCACCGAGACGTGCGCGACGGATGGCACGTGGGCGACGTGCAGCGGGGCGGTCGGACCGAGCGCGGAGGTCTGCAACGGTCGCGACGACGACTGCGACGGGCTGGCGGACGAGGACGACGTCTGCCCGCGCTCGCCGCCGCTCGCGATGTGCCCGGCGCCCCGCACGACGCCGGTGGGCACGGCGGCCTCGCTCGTCGGCGTGGGGTCGGACCCCGACGGCGGGGCGGTGAGCTACGCGTGGACGGTCGTCGTGCGGCCCGGCGGCTCGTCGGCGATGCCGGGCACGCCCGCGAGCGCGAGCACGTCCTTCACGCCCGACGCCGTGGGCAGCTACACCCTGCGCCTCTGCGTGACCGACGACGAGGCGGTGACGACCTGCTGCACGACGAACGTGACGGCGACCGCCACGTGCACCGCCCCTCCGGTGCCGAGCGCGACCACGTGCGGGACGAGCTGGGATCGTCGCCCGATCGTGGAGCTGGGCGCGCTGCCGGCCGGCCAGACGTACGAGCTCTTCCTCGACGGGGCGGGCACGCCGTACGGCACCGTCACCACGACGGGGCAGAACTACTTCCGGCCGCCGGCGGCGATCGCGGCAGGGGGGCCGCCGCCCGGAGCGCGCGCGACCATCACGGTGCGCGCGTGCATGGCGAGCGAGCCGGCGTGCTGCTCGGCGACGACGAGCCTCTCGGTCAACCTGATCGAGGCCTGCACCACGCCGCGGGCGCCGGGCGCCCTCGACGTCGTGTTCAGCGAGTACGTGATCGACGGAAGTGGCGCGTGCCCGGGCGCGACGTGCGAGGCGGGCGAGGCGTTCGAGATCACCAACCTCACGAACTGCCCCATCACGCTCGCCGGGGACCATTTCTTCTACTGCAACGGCAGCGATTGCGCGCCGGGCAGCTACCGCTGGATGGACTTCGGCGCGGGCGACGTCGTCCCGCCGCGCGGCGTGTACGTCGCGATCCGCGACCAAGCCGACGCGATGGCGATGTGCAGCTACCCGTTCTTCGGACCCGACGATCCCGGCCTCTTCGGCCTGCACGTGTCAACCCTCGCCATGCAGGGCACGGGCCTCGCGAGCGGCTGGTTCGCGAACATGGGCGGCGGCCGCTTCCGCATCGCCACGGGCGCGTACGTGAGCCCGACCGGCGGCACGACCATCGACTCGCTCACCTACGCGGGCGGCCCCGGCGGCTGCGGCTCGGCCGGCTACGACGCGCTCGATCGCTGCGGCGACTTCACGCCGACCTCGACTTTCGGACTCCTGCCCATGAACCAGCTCGGCCGGCTCTGGCACCCGTGCGACGCCGTCGCGGCGCCGGTGCCGGCGACGTGCCGCTGACGGGCGGCCTGCTCCTCAGCCCGCGGGCGGGAGCGTGACGACCACGCGCGTGCCGACGCCGGCCTCGCGCTCGGCCCGGATGCGGCCTCCGTGACGCTCGACGAGGCTCTTGCAGATCGATGGGCCGAGCCCCTCGGCCGCGACGCCGCGGCCCTGATCGCTGACCGTGATCGAGAGGTCGTGCCCGTCGCGCGCGACCTCGACGCGCACCGTCGAGCCCGGGGGCGAGACCTCGATCGCGTCGCCGATCAGGTGCTCGAGGAGCTGCCGGACACGATCCGGATCCATCGTCCACTCGGTCGGACAGCGCGAGCCGTCCCAGACGACGTCGATCGACCTCGGGCGCCCGCGCTGCGCGTGGCGCTGCACGACCTCGCCGAGCACCTCCGCGACCGGCACGCGGCGCCGGCGCAGCGCGAGCCGCCCGCCCCGGACGCTCGCGTCGTCGAGCCGGCCGTCGATCGCCTCGAGCACGAGGCTCGAGGTGCGCTCGACGCGACCGAGCGTCGTCCGGAGCGTCTCGGCCGGCGGGTCGGGCATGGCCGACAAGCGCCGCACGTGGTCGAGCACCAGGCCGATCGCGTCACGCACGTCGTGCGCGACGACCCCGAGCAGCTCGTCCTGGGCTCGCTCCAGCTCCCGCACGCGCTCGCTGGACGCGGCCAGCGCGGCGCTGCCCTCCTCGAGCCGCGCCTCGAGCGACGCGACGAGGGCGCGGAGCTCGCCCGCGAGCGCTCGGTCGGCGCGGACCCTCTCGTAGCGCTCGAAGGCGCTCGCGACGATCGCGGCCAGCTCGGCCGGGTTCCAGGGCTTGGTGATGTACCGGAAGACGCGGCCCTCGTTGATCGCCGCGATCACCGCGCCGATGTCGGCGTAGCCCGTCAGCATCAGGCGGACCGCGTCGGGGAACTCGCCCTCGACCTTCGCGAAGAACTCCGAGCCGCTCATCCCGGGCATGCACTGATCGCTGAGGATCACCTGCACCTCGCGCTCGCGCATCTGCGCGTAGCCCTCTTCCGCGCTGTAGGCGACGAGCACGTCGTAGTCGCGCCGGAACTGCCGCCGGAGGGCGGCCACGATCTCCTTCTCGTCGTCGACGACGAGCAGGGACCTCGGCGCGACGCTCGGCGCACGGGCGATCATGGGGGCAGCCTGGGGATGCGGACGCGGATGGTGGTCCCCCGGCCCTCGACGGAGTCGACGTCGATCGAGCCGCCGTGGCCCTCGACGACGATGCGGTGCGCGAGGCTCAGCCCGAGGCCGATGCCCTGGCCGACGGGCCGGGTGGTGAAGAAGGGATCGAAGATGCGCGGGCGGATCGCCGCGGGAATGCCGCCGCCGTTGTCCTCGAACTCGAACACCTGGGCGCCGCCCTCGTCCCGCGCACGCACCTCGATCCGACCCTGCCCCGGCCGGTGGGTCGCGACGGCCTGCGTGGCGTTGACGACCACGTTGAGGAAGACCTGGCTCAGCTCGACCGGCTTGCAGCGCAGGCGCGGAAGGGGCCGCTCATCGTAGACGACCGTCACGTCGGCGTCCTCGAGCGTGGGACGGACGAGCGCGAGCGTGCTGCGCAGGGACGACGCGAGGTCGGCCTCCTGCACGAGCGCCTCGTCCAGGCGAGAGAACGTCCGCAGATCCTCCACGATGCGCTTCACGCGCGCGATCCCCTCGCGCGTCGCCCCGAGCAGCGCCTCGAGATCCTCGGCGACGAAGTCGAGGTCGGCGGCCTTCCGGATTGCGGCCACGCGCTCGCGGCGTCCCTCGGCGTCGGGGGCGAGCGCTTCGGCCTGCAGCTGCTCGTACGCGTCGAGCAGCTCGCCGAGCGATCTGCCGAGGGTGTGCAGGTTGCCGTCGACGAACGCGATCGGGTTGTTGATCTCGTGCGCGACGCCCGCGACGAGCCGCCCGAGCGCGTTCATCTTCTCGGACTGCACGAGCATCGCCTGGGCCTGCTTCAGCTCGGCGAGGGCGCGCGTGAGGGCGTGCTTCTCGGACACGAGCGAGCGCTGCAGGTTCACCACCTCGGAATTCAAGGCGGCGACCTCGTGGTTGACCTTCTCGAGCTCCGCGACGTCGAAGTCCGCGAGGATCAGCACCTCGTCTCCGATCAGGCGCGCCGTGGCGCGCACGGATCGATAGACGGTGGCGCAGTCCCCGCACGTGAGCATGCCGGTGTAGCGTCCGGACGACTCGCGGAGCGTCCGGACCAGCTCGGGGAAGCTCGGCGACATGAAGTGGCGAGCCGAGGCGCCGCCCGGGTGCGCGCCGACGGTCGGTGCTCTCAGCGCCGTCTCGTCCTGCAGGATCCAGCGCATGCCCCGGTTGGCCGCGCGGACGGTCCCGTCGAGGGCGAAGCGCCCGCACGCCACGGAGGCCGCGTCGAGCAGGAAGGCGTCGACCACCGCGCCCATCTCACCCGGCCAGTGGGGTGACGCGTCGGCCGGCGGCGGGCTCTCGGCCGCGTTCTGGCGCATCGGGGGGAAGGAGTGGTCCACGTCGCTCGGCGGTTCCAGGGACTCTAGCTTTTTCGCGCGGGCGCGGCACCGGCTTCGTGAGAGATCACGCGCGGTGATAGCGTGCGCGCGTGCCTTCCTCGTCGGACTCGGATGCGTCTGCGCGGCTCGACCTCCCGACCCCGGTCACGGCGGCGGCCGATCCGATCGACGCGGGCCTGAGGGCGTTGCTCTCGGAGCTCGGCAGGACGATCGCGGGCTGGGAGCTGCAGGCTCGCCCGCTCGGCCCGGAGCTCGAGCGCTGCTCGGGAAAGCTAGGCGCCGAGCCCGTCACCCTGCACCTCGCGTCGGCTCGCGGCGCGGGCTGGGAGTCGTTCACCCTCGGCGCGCTCGTCGATGCGCGCGGCGCGCTCCGCTCCGTGACGGCGTGCGGCCTGCCGGAGCGCGGGCGGCTGCGGCCCATCGTGGGCATCGATCTGGTCGCGCTGGGCGGCCGGCTCTCGCTGATCGCGCTCGACCTCTCGCCGCTCGACGATGCGTTCCACGCAGAGCACGCGGCGCCGCTGCTGCGGGCGCTGCGCGAGCGCGCGAGCGGGCTCGTCCTTCGCAAGCTGCCCGACTTCGCCGTGCACAGCTTCTCGTCGCTCGCCCTGATCGCCGGCGCACCGCCGGGCTGCGAGCAGGCGGGGCTCGACGCGGCGATCGCGCTCGCGCGAGGCATCGCGTGCCTTCCCGCGCTCGATCCCGAGACTCGAGCGCGCACGAGCGCCGCCGACGCGAGGGCGCGCAGCGCGTCCGCGCGCAACGAGGGCTGCCGGGAGGCCGAGCGCCGCAACCGCCGAGAGGCCGCCGCGCTCGCGCGCATGTTCGGCGACCTGCTCGCGGAGCGCATCCTCTTCGAGGCCCTGTTCCCGACCGCTCCCTCGAGACTCACCGCATGAATCGCGGTCGACGTCACGAGAGGCCGACGCGCGAGATCGGCGGCGTCGCTCTCGTCGCTCGAGCCGGCGCCCGCGACCTAAATGACCGATCACGATTCTGGGACAGAATCGTCGACGGGCAGTTAGCGTCGCGACGGACGTCGCGACGGACAGGTGGGTGAGGCAGGCCGATTAAAGAGGACAGCCGAGGGAGGACGGGGACGTCCTGCCTTCGCGATTCTCCGAATCGCGACCGGCTATTTAGGGGCCGCGCCTGTCAGCAGCGCGCTGGCCGCACGGAGCTCGGAGCCGGCCGGCGCGCGCGTGACGGACGTCGAGCGTCCCGCGCTGGTCAGCGGGCGCAGTACACGCGGATCTCGGAGATCGATAGATCCTGCCAGCGCTCACCTGGATAGATCCCCTCGGCGATCAAGCGGACACGGGTCGTCTCCACGTTCAGGCGCACGTCCGCCTCACGCTGGCCGGGTCCGACGTCGACGGTGCGGCGGCCGGCATCGGTCTCGAGCGTGAAGCGCGAGAGGTGCGCGTTGAGCGTGAAGAGGTCGCCCACGCGGCCCATCTTCTCGTAGCCCGTCGTGAGCCAGACCCGGCTGACGCGCGTGCCGGGCGGAAGCGTCGCCTCGATCCACTCCTCGCCTTCGACGGCGTCACGCACCGCCCACGCCGTGTCCGTGTCGTCGTCGAAGGCGTTCGTCGCCGGGTAGTCCTCGCCGTGGTGACCGGTCGAGAGCGCGTGCGACGCCGCCACCGAGACCGGCGCGCAGGGGGCGTCCAGCCACTCCTCCGTCGGAGCGCCGAGATCGAGCGTGGCCGTCGAGGCCGGAGCGCCGACGGGCGGCGCGCCGCTCGGGTCGGGCGCGCTCGGGCCCGGCGCGCTCGGAGTGGGCTCGCGCGGTTCGCCGGGCGCGAGGAGCGGAGGCGAGCCGGTGCCCTCGTCGACGGCGGCGCCAGCCGCGCCGAGCGCACCGAGGCTCGCGCACCCCATGAAGAAGGTGACGGCGCTGCCGATCGCTGCGAGCACCCAGAACGAGCCGAGCACGATGCCCGCGATCGACTCCGTTCGCCCGACCCCGAGGCGGCCGGACGCGGCGAGCCCGATCGCGCCCGTGACGATGGCGATCAGGCCGAAGAGGAACATCGCGAGGAAGGCGCCCCAGTTCAGGACGGGGATGCAGCAGCAGAGGATCGAGCAGAACGAGAGCAGCCCCGCGCCGAGGCTGACGTAGGCCAGCGTGTTGCGCGGCGGCGCCACGACCTGCACGACCGAGACGGGGCCGCCCTGACCCTGCATGGAGGCGAACATCGCACGCGAAGGGCATGGTGTTCAACCACGCCAGGGGCCTTCAGGGTCGGCGGGCCACGAGCCGGTTGCCGATCTCGACCGCCCCGGCCGCGTCGGCGGAGAAGCCGTCCGCGCCCACGTCCCGCCAGAGGGTCGGCACCATCCGGAACGGGTGTCCGCCGACCAGGATCGCCGTGCCGCGGGTCGCAGGGTCGGCGCGCAGCGCGGCGACGAGCTGCCGGACGCCCTCGACGTGGTCGAACAACGTGGCCGAGATCGCGACGAGGTCGGCCCTGCGCTCGGCGACGTCTCTGAGGACGTACTCCGTGGGCATGTTGGCGCCGAGGTAATACGAGTCCCATCCGTCCATCTCGAAGAAGTCGGCGACGAAGCGCGCGCCGATCTCGTGCAGGTTCCCCTGGACGCACGTGGCGACGAGCCGGAGGCCGCGGCGGCTCGCGCCGAACACCCGCGAGTAGAGCTGGCTCATGACCATCTGCGTGCTGGCGCTGCAGAAGTGCTCCTGCGCGACGCTGATCGCGTTCTGCTGCCAGAGGCGTCCCACCTCGTACTGCGCAGCCTGGAACACGTGCACGTAGAGATCGCGGATGGGCGCGCCGCCCTCGGCCGCGTCGACGACGAGGGCGCTCGCCCGACGCCGATCGCCGGCCAGGAGAGCCTCCACGTAGGCGCGCGCGAGCTCGAGCCGTGGGTTGTCTTCGCGCAAGAACGACGGGATCTCGAGGTCGGTGCCTGCGAGCCTCTCGAGCGCCGCGTCGATGCAGCGCAGCGGCGACACCGCGCGCTCGACGCCGAGCAGAACGACCACGACGTCGCGCAGCGCCCCGAGGTAGCCGACGAGCTCCTCGGCGGCGACGCCGTGCCGCACGAGGACGCTCCGGACCCAAGCCGCGTACTCGGCGAAGACGGCCGGCGCGTCGAGCCGCGCGGCCTCGCGCAGCTGCGCGAGGTGGAAGCGCGCGTCTTCGAGGCAGCGCGAGCGCTTGGCCCCGTGCGAGAGCGCGTCGTGCGGCCGCCGCGCATAGGCCAGGGCGACCGACATCTTCGCGGCGGCGTCGCTCACCGCGTCGAGATCCGCGGCGGGCCCGGTCGCCCCCGGGAGCGGCGCGACGTCGGCGACCTCCGCCGGCGTCACGAGCGGGCTCGAGGCGAGACGCTCGCGCGCCGCGGCGAACGCAGCCGCCACCGCCTCGCTGCCGGCCGCGGCCCCGCCGAGGCTGGCGCACGCGTCGGCGAGCGCCGCGAACGACTGATCGAGCACCAGGGGCGGGACGCCGAGCGGCTCCAGGAACACCGCGATCCACGCGGCATACTCGGCGAACTCGGCAGCGCCGCCGCGCGCGAGCGAGGTCGAGAGCGCCTCGAGGTGCGAGTCGAGGTCGCGTCTGCAGGCGGCCAGGCGCGCCTCCGGCGTGACCCCGGGCCTGCCGATCGCCTCGATCGAGACCCGCGCGAGCGCGTCCTGCACGATCGCGGCCCGCTCCGTGGGCGTCATCGCTCGAAGCTCCATCGCAGACTCCGCGACCGGGGTGCGCTCACGCGCGAACCGCCGTGTCCGCCTCGACCTCGTCGAAGATGGCGAGGTTACCGGCGAACGCCCACTGCGCTTCGCCCACGATGCGGTCGGCTCGAGGTGGATCGACCGGCAGCGCGTCGAGCGCGGCACGCATGCCGGCCTTGAACGCTGCCGGATCGGGGATCGCGGGAAATCGGTAGAAGGCCAGGCCGGCCTCGCCTTCGAGCCCGAGGGCGGCCGCGACGCGGGGCTCGAGCAGCTGCCCCCCGGACAGATCGCCCATGTATCGAACGTAGGCGTGCGCCACGAGGAGCGCCGGCTCGACGCGCGCCAGTCGATCGAGGCGCTCCACGTACCGGCGCGTGGCCTGCCCCGTGACGAGATCGGTGGCCCAACCTGGGCCGTGGAGGCTCCTCAGATCCGCCGCGAGGGCCGGCGAGCGCCGGAGCGCCGCCGAGCTCACGACCGAGACGACGTCGTCGGTGGCGTGGCGATCGATGCCGCGCTCGAGCGCGTCGTAGAGATCCCAGAGCGACCGGAGCAGCCGGCAGTACGCGACGGGCCCGACCTCGGCGCGGAGAATCCTCCTCATCAGCGGACTTCGCTCTGCGCTCCGGTGCGCCTCGGCGGTATCGGCGCGAAGGCGCGACGCGAGCCCGTGCGTCCCGGGCATCGACGGTCGCGGCGCGTGCGTGGGTGGAGGTGGCGACATGAATCCGTGCGGCTCGCTCTCGGGCGATGCTCCGTGGAAGTCCGCGGGGCGTCAACGGGGCGGGCGTCGAGAGACGAGCTTCGTCGCGGCGCGTCAAGCGCCGCGCGCGTAAGATCCCGGGATGAACGCTCTGGATCGTCGTCTCGTGCTCGCCGCACTGCTGGGCGCGTGCTCGTCGCCGCCCAGCCCGACGGACGCCGGAGCCGACGCCGGCCCGCAGGACGCGGGCTCGGACGCGCTCGTCGTCCGCGACGCCGGGCCACCGCGGGACGCCGCACCACGACGCGATGCCGGCCCGCCACCCGATGCCGGCCCCGCGCCCGACGACGATCCACGCGCGATCGACCGTGCCCGCTGCATGTTCACGGCGGGCGCGCGGGTCGCCGACACGCTGCCGGACGTCAGCGCGGCCCGCGCGGCGATCACGCACGTCATCGTCGTGATGCAGGAGAACCGCTCCTTCGATCACATGTTCGGCACGCTCGGGCACGGCACGGAGGGCTTCCCGAGCGGCTACGCGCTGCCGGACGCCCGCGGCAACCCGATCGCGGCCTGGCACGAGTCGCCGACGTGTGGACCGGACGTCCCGCACGGCTGGGCAGCCATGCACACCGGCTGGGACGAAGGTTTCATGGACGGCTGGGCGCGCTCGGGCGGCCGCAACGCGATGGGCTACCTCACCGACGACGACCACCCCTTCTACACGTGGATGGCGACGACGTTCGCGACGAGCGACGCGTACTTCGCGAGCGTGCTCGGCCCGACCCACCCGAACCGCGCGTACCTCTACGGCGGCACGAGCAACGGAATCCGCGAGTCGTACGCAGGCTATCCGAGCGGGCCCTTCGTCTTCGACGAGCTCGAGGCGGCCGGTGTCGCCTGGGCCGAGTTCAACGCGAGCCCGATCGAGGCCTTCTCGGGGACGCTCCCGACGACCTTCCGCAACATCCGGCCGTACACGGAGTTCCTTCCCTCGCTCGCCGACGGGTCGATGCCGGCGGTGAGCTTCGTGGACCTCGAGCCGAACGACGAACATCCGCCGGGGAGCGTGCACGACGGTGAGTTCGCGATGCATCCCCTGCTGCAGGCGGCGTTCGCGAGCCCGCTCTGGCCTCACCTCGCGATCTTCTTCACGTACGACGAGGGAGGCGGCTACTTCGATCACGTGCGTCCGCCGGCCGCGTGCCTCGCTTCCCCGTCGGAGGCGGCCTTCGACACGCTGGGCGCGCGCGTGCCGCTCGTGGTGATCTCGCCCTACGCGCGCGCGGGGCACGTCTCGCACCGCGTGCACAGCCACACCAGCATCCTGCGCTTCATCGAGGTCGTCCACGACCTGCCGGCCATCACGGGGCGCGATGCGAACTCGGACGCGCTGCTCGATCTCTTCGACTTCACCTCGCCCGCGTTCGCGACGCCGCCGGTCACGGTGCCCGCGCCAGGCGCCCGCGACTGCTGAGGATCCGCCAGCCGGATCGGAGCGCTACGCCGCAGGCGACTCGTCGAGTGCGCCGGCGAGCGCGGAGCGGGCTCGCGGGGCGGCGGCACGGAGGCGCGCGACGAGCGTCTCGAGCTCCGCGGCGTCGGACCTCGGAGCGGCGGCCTCGAGCGCGAGGCAGGCTGCGGCGACGTCGCTCATCCCGAAGGTGCCCGCGACGGACGCGAGCTTGTGGGCCTCGGCCGCGACGTGGGCCGCGCTCGCGCTCTCGGTCACGTTCCTGATGCGCGCCTCGAAGGACGCGAGGAATTCCGAGGCGAGCTTGCGTGCCTCGACGACGCCGACGAACCGCTCGAGATCGCGCAGGCGTGCCCGATCGAGCGTCGTGCCCGACGTCGGCGGCGTCGTGGCGCCCGAGGCCGGAGGCGGGCCGTCCGCCGCAGCGGCCGGAACGGTCACCTTCGCGCTCGGGCTCGCTCCGGCGGCGCCGGGGCGCTCCTTGGTGAGGGTCCGACGGCGGCGCGCGCGATGGATCCCCGTCCGGAGCGCGCTCTCGAAGGAGCTGCGTTCCAGCGGCTTGCCCAGCACCTCGGTGACGCCCGCGGCGAGAAAGCGGGCTCGCTCCTCGTCGCGCACGAGACCCGAGTATCCGATGAGGATCGGAACCCCGCCGTGGACGGCGCGGATGCGCCTGGCGGTCTCGGCGCCGTCGGTCCCCTCCATGTGGAGGTCCAGCAAGACCACGTCGCAGGGGTTGCGCTCGAGCCACGCGAGCGCCTCCGGACCGCTCGCCGCCTCCCAGACGCTGAGCCCCATGCCCTCCGCGAGGTGCCGCGCCACCGTCCGGTTGATCGGCTCGTCGTCGACCACGAGGAGATCCCCGGGCAGGATCTGCCCGCTCGCGGACCCGACCCGTCCACGAGCGTGCGGGTCGCCGCCGAGGTCCGCGAGCGCCGCGAGGCGCGCGGCCCGGAAGGGCTTGAGCAGCACGCCGGCGAGATCGTGCCGGCGCATCAGCTCCTCGGCGCGCGCCACGCGGCGTGGTGACGCCGCGAGGTACGTGCGTCCGCCGGGCCCGCAGAGCCGCGCCGCCTCGTCGATCCGTGCGATCAGCACCGGATCGTCGACGTCCACGAAGACGTGCTCGAACACGCCCGAGGCGGGGAGCGGCTCACCGGAGGCCACCACCGTCGGCGCGAGGCCGACGCGCGTCGCCGCGCACGAGAAGGAGTCGGCCGCGATCGGCGACGACACCAGCGCCAGCACGTTCGAGGTGGGCAGGCGCGACGGGCGATCCAGCTCGGGGACGGTCACGCGCCGGCACGGAACGCGCAGCTCGAACGTCGTCCCGGCACCGAGCTCGGAGCGGACCTCGAGCACGCCTCCCATCGCCTCGACGAAGCTCCGCGCCAGCCAGAGCCCGAGCCCCGTGCCCGCTTGGCGGTCGAGCAGCCGATCGGAGACCTGCTCGAAGGGCGCGAAGAGGCGCGCGCGATCCTCGGACGAGATGCCGCGCCCGGTGTCCGACACGACGACGACGAGCATCCCCGAGACGAAGCGCGCCCGCACCAGGACGTGGCCGCGATCGGTGAACTTCGCCGCGTTGCCCACGAGGTTCGCCACGATCTGGCGAAGGCGGGAGCCGTCGACGAGAACACCTTCCGGAACGCTCGCGTCGGTGACCGCCGCGATCTCGAGCTCCTTCTCCATCGTGCCCGCGGAGAAGGTGTCGACCACGTCCTCCACCAGCTCGCGGACGTCGACCGACGAGACGGCCAGCTCGATCCGGCCCGCCTCGACACGCGCGAGATCGAGCAGCTCCCCGACGACCTTGGTGAGGGCGTCCGACGAGCCGCGCAGGGCCTGGACGATGCCTCGCTGGTGAGCCGAGAGCTCGGTGTCCGCCAGCGCATGGCTGAGACCGACCAGGCCGTTGAGCGGACCGCGGATCTCGTGGCTGGTCATGGCGACGAACTGGCTCTTGGCCGCGGACGCACGCAGGGCCTCGTCGCGTACCTTCTCCAGCTCGCTCGCGCTCGTCTCGAGGCGGACGCGCTGCGCCTCGAGCTCGGCCTGCTGCGCCTTGAGGCGCCCGACGTGCGCGTCGCTGCGCAGGCGCCACTCCGACCCGAACCGGTACACGAGGACGCCGAGGGCCGCGCTCAGGAGCACGCTCTCGAGCACGCCGAGGCGCATCGGCTCGACGACGGTCACGCGGCTGGCGACGACGGGGACGCCGATCGCGGTCGCGATCGAGAGCGCGAGGATGCTGCGCCGGAGCACCTGGGTCCGGATGACCCCGGAGAGGAGCGGAACGAGCGCGATCAGCGTGACCGCGGGGCCGCGCGAGTCGCCCGAGAGCACCGCGACGCCCGCGAGACCGGCGAGCGAGCCGGCGGCCAGCACGACGATGCCGGCGAAGCGCCCGCGCTCGCCCCGGACGAGCAGGCGCGCGCTGGCCGAGCCGAGGGCCGCACCGAGGTGGACCAGCGCGGTGAGCCAGCGCCCGGCCGCGGCGTGCAGCGCACCGACCGCCAGCCACCCGACGGCGGTCGCGATCGCGTAGTTGCGGACGGTCGCGTCGTCGAGGTCGGCCTGCAGCTCGGTCGGCGGGGAAGACGCCACGTTCGCAGAGTACACGGCGGAAGAGCGCGTCCACGAATTCGCCCGACCGGGGCGCGTTCTTCCTCTATCGTCCTGCCGTGGCACCGACCGGTTCCAGCCGCCTGGACGACGGACGGCACTGCGCGCTCTGCGAGCTGGAGCTCGACCGGAGCGGAGCCCCGCTCGTGATCGGCACGCTGATCGACGGGCGCTACCGGATCCTGCGCAACCTGGGCGCCGGGTCGATGGGCGAGGTCTACCATGCACACGACGTGCACCTCGAGCGCTCCGTCGCGATCAAGCGGCCGCACGCTCACGTGCCGCGCTCGAGCGCGACGTTCGTGACCGAGGCGGCCCGTCTGGCCCGCATGCGGAGCCCGAACGTCGCGGCGATCCATTGCTTCGGCATGGCGTTCGGCGCGCCGTTCTTCGCGATGGAGCACGTGGACGGCACGACGCTCCACGAGATCGTCCAGCGGCACGCGCTGCGGCGCGCCACGCTCCCGCTCGGCAGGAGCGTGGCGATCGTTCGCGACCTCGCGAGCGCGCTCTCGGAGGCGCACGCGCTCGGGATCGTGCACCGCGACGTGAAGCCCGAGAACGTGATCGTGGAGCACGACACCGGCCGCGTCGTGCTGGTCGACTTCGGCGTCGCGCGCGACACCCTCTCGACCCAGCGACCCGATCGTCTGTACGGGACCCTCGAGTACATGGCGCCCGAGCTGCTCGCGGGTGCGCTCCCGAGCCCCGCGTCGGACCAGTTCGCGCTCGCCGTGATCGCGTACGAGATGCTCACCGGGAGGCTGCCGTTCGAGGGGACGCCCCACGAGCTCGTGCGACCTTCGCGCCCCGCGCCCGCTCCCCCCTCGAGGCACGCGCAGCACGCCGCGCCGCTCGATCCG
This sequence comes from Sandaracinaceae bacterium, assembly GCA_044220955.1. GTDB lineage: Bacteria > Myxococcota_A > Polyangia > Polyangiales > Sandaracinaceae > JBBSAT01. The sequence goes on along the minus strand of JBGAQA010000055.1, from coordinate 16,573 downwards.
GTGATCCTGCGCGCGCTCTCGGCACAGGCCGCCGCGCGCTTTCCGACGGTGGCGTCCTTCGCGACCGCGCTCCGCGACGCCGCGGCGCGCAGGCCGCCCGAGCCGGGACGAGGCGAGCCGAGCGCCACGTTCGACACCGACGACGGCGCACTGCGCGTGCTCGTGATCGACGACGACCCCTTGTTCACGCAGCTCGCCACGCGCTGCGTCCGGGCGGCATTCGCCGACATCCCCGTGTCCGTCTCGGAGGCGACCTCGGGCGCGCGCGCCGTGGAGAGATGCACGCGGCGCCTGCCCCAGCTCCTGCTGCTCGACTATCGCCTACCGGACACCGACGGCGTCGAGCTTCTCACGCGCGTCCGGAGCTTGCCCGAGGGCGGGACCGTGCGCGTGGTGGTGCTGACCGCCGGCGTGGACGAGGAGGCGGTCCTGCGCTTCGCGGCGCTCGGCGTGCGGCGCTTCGCGCGCAAGCCGCTCGACTTCGATCAAGTCGTCGAGCTCATCGCGGAGGTCGCGCGGACGGCCGGCTGGCTCGCCGCGTCGATCGAATAGGGGTCGCTCGCGCCCTCGTGGCCCCGCGCGTCGTCGACGCTCTCGGCGTCGTCGAGCACCGCGAGCGTCGCCGCCATGGTGCCGGCGGCTCCGAGCCGCTTGATCAGCAGGCGAGCGTCGGGCAGACGCGCCAGGTAGCCGGGGTAGTAGCGACGCATCGTGCGGACGGCCCGCCCGGGCGAGTGCTCCTGCGCGAGGCGCGCGAGGTGCTCGCGGCAGAGCGCGAGACGCTCCGCGTCCGAGGGCGCGGGGGGCCTCCGCGCCCCCGCGAGCCGCGCGCGCACCTCGCGGAAGATCCACGGGTGCTCCATCGCGCGGCGACCGATCATCACGCCTGCGCAGCCCGTCTCCGCGAGCGCGCTCCTCGCGTCGTCTCCGCTGCGCACGTCGCCGTTGACGATCACCGGGATCGAGACGACCTCGCGCACCCGGCGCGCCCAGCTCCAGTCGGCCGAGCCGGCGTGACCCATGCGGGCGGTGCGACAGTGGATCGTGAGCGCGCGTACGCCCACGTCCTCGAGGCGGCGAGCGAGGTCCACGATCGGCATCGTCGCCTCGTCGCCGAAGCCGATGCGCGTCTTGACGGTGACGGGGAGCGCGACGCGCGAGACGACGTTCGCGGCCATCCGGACCATCGCGTGCGGGTCACGGAGCCATCCGGCGCCCGCGCCCGCGCGCGCGACCTTGGGCACCCAGCACCCGCAGTTGACGTCCACGTACGCGGGCTCGGAGCGCTCCGCGATCGACGCGGCCGTGGCGAGCGCCTCCTCGTCCGCGCCGTAGATCTGGATCGCCGTCGGCCGGTCCGCCGGCCCGAGGTGGATCTTAGAGAGGACGTCGGGCTGCGCGGCGACGAGCGCATCGGCGAGCGCGAACTCCGTCACGCACAGGTCGGCTCCGCGCGCCCGGCAGACGGCTCGGAACGCTGCGTCCGAGACCTCCTCCATCGGCGCGAGGATCACGGGTCGCGAGGCGAAGAAGCGATCGAAGTCGAACGTCGGCTCGGCGCGATCTCCGGGACGCACGTGCGGGCCTCAGCGAGCCCGGCGGCGGCGCGCGACGATGACGACCCCGAGCGCGGCGAGCGCGAGCCAGCCGCTGCGCCCGTCACCGGGTCCGGCGCCCGGAACGCCGCAGCCGCAGTCGTGCGACTGACAGTCGAGCGAGAGCCCGCCCGCCGGCGTGGGATCGCAGCTGGCTGCGAGCGCGCCCGGCGGGTACGAGTCGCAGATGCCCGCGATGTCGTCGACGTCGAGGTCGCGCATGGTGAGCTCGCCGAACTGCGCGCTCGCGTACATCGTCGCGTCGGGGTGGTCGCGCGTCGTGTGCCCGAGCCCGAGGTAGTGGCCGAGCTCGTGCGTCACGACGTTCTGCAGGTCGACCGGCCCGCCGTCGCGGCCGCAGCCGGTCGGCGGGCACGTCGAGGCGCCGTCCACGCAGCCGCTCGGCGCGCAGACCGTCCAGCTCCCGCGACTCTCGTTGATCTCCATGTCGACGTCGACGATCTCGCCCGTGGACTCGAGGTGCCAGGCGAGCGTCACGGCGAACGCGACCGGCGACCAGCCGCGCGTCTGCGTCCACTCGCGCACGTCCTGCACGAACATCACGGAGCTGACGTTGTGGCCGCGGCCGTTGTGGCCCGAGCGCGTGCACGCGTTGGTCTCCATCAGGACGTCGATGGAGAAGCGCGGCGAGAGGTCGACGCCGCTGCCGCAGTCGATGGCGCCCCACGTCGCAGCCGCCGCGCGGAAGACGTCCTGCACCTCGGCGATCGTGAGCGAGTGCGGCGGGGCAGCCGACGAGATCGAGAGCTGCGTGCAGCGGTGCGTCCAGAAGAGGTAGTGGTCGTTCTCGGTCGCGAGCGGGGCGCACGACGAGTAGTCGCTCGGCTGACGGCCGTCGCCCGTGACCATGCGGCAGTACGCGGCCGCCGGGCGCGGAGCGAGCAGCGTCGCCGCGACGGCGGCAGCGCAACCGAGGAGCCGCGTGGCCGCCCGTGGAAGGCTCACGGGTGGACCTCGGCCACGAGGTCGCGCACGCGCGCGAGCAGCTCGTCGCGCGGAGCCGGAGCGGTGATCGCGGCGGGCGCGGGAACGAGCTGGCCGTCGGGCATGCGCGTGACGACGGACACGCCCGCCGCGCCGGGCAGGACCACCTCGCCCGTCGCGCCGTCGACGATCGGCATCTCGCCTTGCGACATCCCGACGGGCCGCATCACGACGCCGGCGTCGCCCGAGTCGAAGCTCCGCAGGAACAGCAGCATGCGCGCGCCGTCCGCGTAGCGCCCCTCCCCGGCGACGCTCAGGCCCAGCTCGCCGACGACGCCCCCGATGTGCCGCACGACGAGGGTCTCGCTCCGCGCGCCGTGCAGCGTCTCCTCCACGCGGATCGTCGAGTCGGTCACGATGCGGTCGAGGTCGTCGTAGTGCGCCTGCTGCGCGACCACGGTGCCGACCACGATGTGGTCGGCGCCCTCGACGAGCTCGCGCATGGAGAGCGCCTCGACCTGGGTCGCGAAGGCGATCGACGGGAACGCGAGGAGCGCGAGCAGGGCGGGCAGGGCGCGGACGGCGAGGCGCATCGATCGAGAGGATGCGGCACCCGCCCGGCCCTCGCCATCGGAAGGTGACGACAGCCAATCGCGGCACCGCACGCCCATGGTAGTGTCGCGCGCTCGAACGGGGGTTCTCCATGATGCGTGTCTCGCTCGTCCTCACCTTCGCGCTGCTCTGCCTGGCCGCTTCCGGCTGCGCTTCCGCGTTCCTCCACGGCGCCCGCCTGGCCGGGCGCGATACTCCGACGACCGGCGCGCTCGCCGCGTGGGACGTGCCCGCGTGCACGGGCGTGGATGGCCGCCCCTTCTCGCCGCCCTCCGGCATTCGGTATTTCCTGCTGCAGGGCGCCAACGGCACGGAGCTGTTCGAGCAGTCCGCCGACGGCTCGGGTGCGATCATCGACAACCAGTGGAGCGGTGCGGATGGCACGCACTACTACACGTGGGTCACCTCGAGCGGCTGGGAGTTCGTGATCCCCGGCGCGGGCCAGCCCGGCACGCGCTACGTGTACGCGGGCACCGGCACCACCGACGCGCGGCCGAACGGATCGTGGACGGCGCAGTGCCCCATGATCCCGGCGCAGTGATACGCGGCGCAGTGATACGCGGCGCAGTGCTACGCGAAGCAGTGATACGCGGCGCACTGACCCCGGCGCACTGACGCGATCAGAAGGTCCCGCTGAGCCCCGCGAGCGCGCCCGATCCCTGGGCGGTCGGAGCGATCGAGACGCCGCTGAGCTGCGCGCCCTCGCGCTCGGCCTGCCGCTCGAGCCGGGCGGTGCGCAGGCCGTGCTGAGCCTCGAAGCCGAGGATCGCCCCGAGGATCGCGGGGCCGGCGATGGCACCGATCAGCTCCCAGGGCTCGTGGAACTGCACGTCGGCCGCCAGCACGATCATCGCCGAGAGACCGCCGCCGATCACCTGGCCGAGCATCGCGCCGCCGAACCGGCCGCGGCCGCCCGCGATCGCGCCACCGAAGATCGAGACGCCCGTCGGGACCAGGCCCGCGCTCGCCATCAGCGCGGTCGCGGTGAAGACCCCGTCGTCGTGCCGGCGGTCCGAGTCGATGAGGTAGGCCAGTCCCGTCGCGAGGCCGAACCCGACGCCGGCCCCCAGGAGCTCGAGGCCGAGGCGGCCACCGAAGTCCATGCCCTCGTCGAGACGCGGGCGGTGATCGACCGGCCGCCGCGTGGGGTCGAGGGGCGGGTACGCGGGCGCGTACGTCGGCTGCGCGGGCGGCGCCGCCGCTTGCACCACCATGACCGGCGGCGGGACGACGATCTGCGAGGGTGCGGGGGCCGGCGCGGGAGCCGGGACCATCACCGGGGCGGGCGCGGGGGCCGGCGCGGCGCTCGGCGGCGCCGTCACGCGGGCCCGGAAGTGCAGACCACCGAGGTCGCCCTCGATCTCGTAGCCGGGCGGGATCGTCGGGGCGACCTGCGGCGGCGGACCCGACACCGCCGGCGCGGGGCCGATGACGACGATCGGTGCGGTCTGCGCCGATGCGATCGAGCCTGGCGGGAGGAGCGCGGCGAGGAGCGTGAGGGCGACGGCGAAGCGCATGCCCTCGCTGGAGCAGCGCGCGTGCCACGCGCGAACGCGCGATCTCGCGCCGATCACGGAGCCCCCGAGTGTGTCCCGGAGGTCACTGACCCATCGGCCGTGGCACAGAGCGGCGTGCCTAGCCGGCGAGCTCGCGCGCGAGAGCGACGGCGATGGGGCCGGCGTGCTCGGTGCGCAGGACGTAGGTGTCGAGACGACCGAGCACGTACCCCGAGGCGAGCAGCGAATCCGTCTCGGCGTCGTCGAGCCCGCCCTCGGGGCCGACGACGAGCCAGGGCGGGGTCGCCGCGTCCGCCCGGATGACCTCGCGAAGGCGTGCTCCGGCGCGCGGCGAGAGCAGCACCCGTGCGCTCGTGCGTGGCGCACGGGAGGCGACCTCCCTCAGCGACGCGGGCGCGTGGATCGCCGGGACGCGCGGCGCCTCCGACTGACGCGCGGCCTCCTCGGCGATGCGCGCGAGCCGATCGAGGCGGCCCTCGGCGCGGGCGATCGAGCGAGACGCGAGCGCGAGGTGGATGGCCGAGGCGCCGGCCTCCGTCGCGGCGCGCACGACGTCGTCGAGCTTGCTGCCCTTCGGGACGCACTGGACGAGCACGGGGCCGTACGCGTCGGGCGCGTGCTGCGTGATGGCGCCGAGCTCGACGGATAGAGAGGTCGGCTCGAGCGAGACGACGCGCGCGTGCGCTTGCCGGCCCTCGGCGTCGAAGACGACGAGCGGGTCACCGGCAGCGAGACGGAGGACGTGCGCATGACGCGCAGCGCTCTGCCCCAGCTCGAGGCGGCCGCCTGCTCGGACGAGCGGGGACGGCGAGTGAAGGCGAGGGGCGCTCATCGTTTTCGTGGCGACCTCGACTTCGACCTCGACTTCGGCTTCGGCTTCGACTTCGACTTCGGCTTCGACTTCGGCTTCGGCTTCGGCTTCGAGCCAGCGCGCGTCAGCGTGATCGCGATCCAGTCGCGCTCGCGCGTCACACGCACGCACGACATCGGCGCGTACGCCGCGATCAGGCTCGCCTCCTCGTCCGCGAGCAGGCCCGACAGGATCAGCGTGCCGCCCGGAGCGACCCTCGCCGCGATCTCCCTCGCGAAGGGCACGAGCACACGGCTCTCCACGTTCGCGAGCACCAGCGGGAACTGGCCCTTCACGCGCGCGAGCGGCGTGAGGCTCGCCCTCACCCTCCCCTTCACGGCGTTGCGCTCGGCGTTCTCGTGGGTCGCCGCGACCGACTCCGCCTCCACGTCGATGCCGTCCGCGCGCGAGGCGCCCAGGAGCACCGCGCCGATCGAGAGGATCCCGCTGCCGCACCCGACGTCGAGCACGCGCTCACCGCCCTTCACGACCCGGTCGAGCTCCGCGAGCACGAGGCGCGTGGTCTCGTGCGTGCCCGTGCCGAACGCCTGGCCGGGGTCGATGGTGATCACCACGTCGCCCTTCTTCGTCTCCACCTCTTCCCAGGGAGGACGCACGACGATGTGCTCGCCGAGGCGCGAGGGCTTGAAGAACTCGCGCCAGCGGTGCTTCCAGTCGTCGCCGATCACGTGCTCGAGCCGGCAGGGCCACCTGAGCGTGGCGCCCGCGATGCGTGCCTCGTCGTCGCTCGCGAAGTGCGCCACGAGCAGCACGGCGTCGCCCGGGGACTTCTCGAGCGTCGACCGATCGCGCTCCTCGACGCCGCTCGCCCCCAGCTCGAAGAGGGCCGCCGAGGCCTCGTCCACGTCGTCGGGCGGCACGTCCACGTGGAGCGTCGGGTAGCGCGGGATCTCGGTCATGCGCGGCACTATCGCACCGCTTTCTGGCGCGCGGATCCGGAACGTGATCTCGTGCCCGCATGGACGACCTCGGCGCTCGACCGCGTGCTTTCTTCGGGCTCGGCTGGGCCAACCTGCGAGCCAACCAGACGGCGGTGACCGAGGGCGGACAGACGCGGGCGTCGGTCGCCCGCTATCCCGATCACCAGATCGTGGCGCGCTGGCTGCGCCGCGGCGCGCAGTCCGAGGTCGTCTCGCACGGCGCGACCGACGCGTGGCTGCACGTGGTCTCCGGCGCGCTCGTCGAGGAGCGATGGACCGCGGGCGACGAGGGCTGGCACTTCGAGGTGCGACACCTGCGCACGGGCGACTCGAGCCACCTGCCGAAGGGCGCGCTGCACCGGCTCGCGGCGAGCGCGGACGCGAGCATCGTGACGACGTACTCGCCGGGCCCCGCCGTCGAGCGCGCGATGACGAACGGGACGCTCCTGCGTCAGCTCGCGCGCGCCCGCGAGCGCGTGCTCGGGAGCGCGGTGTTCCGCAACACCTCCGTCGAGCTCGGCGCCCCGAGCGACGACGACTGCTGAGGTCGGGGGGAGGGCCGGTACCGGCCGTCCAGGAATCAGCTCGGGGTCTGTCCCCAAATCGACGACGGCCTCGGGCACGATCCGGCGGCCGCGCGAGAGGAGCGGTGTGCCTCGCGAGGCGAGCGGTAGCGAGCCGAGTCGGAGTGAGGGTGGGGACCCTACCGACGAGGCCTATGGCCAATTGGCTACAGGCCGTGTGGTCGACCGATTCACTCGGCACGGGGCGGGGCGGGCATC
>JBGAQA010000055.1:0-9321 GCA_044220955.1 Sandaracinaceae bacterium | reverse complement strand
GCCCCGGGGAAACCAGCTCAGCGCACGACCACGGGGCAGCTGTAGAAGTGGATCGTGAAGGGCATCATGTCGAAGCCGGGATCCGGCCCGCCGCGGCTGACGCTGCGCGTGATCGCCGGCGTGGCGACCGGCATGCTCGGAGCGTCGTAGCAGAGGACGTTGACGTCCATGAGCGGCAGGCCCGTGGCCGTGTCGGTCGTGAACGCGACGTTGGACACCTGACAGGGCTGCGTCATCGAGGGCGTGTTCGCGCCGCACGCGCCGCCGTAGCGGTTTCCATCCGTCCACGTGAACTGGCAGCCGTCCTGGACCGGACCGCCGGCGGTCGGCACGACGGCGTTGCTCAGCGTCACCCCGACGCCGGTCCCGTCGGCCTGCGACGCCGTCACGGTGAAATTGATCGTGCGCATGCCCGCGTGCTCGACGATGGTGCAGCTGAAGCGCTGGCCCATGTCGCCGCTGAACCCGTAGATGTCCCGCTGCGGTGACGGGCTGCAGCCCGCGATCTGCGTGCCGTCACGGTGGATGCAGCGTGTCTGGTAGCTGATGTCGGCGTAGGCCGGCTGGGCCGGCGAGCTGCAGCTGGCCGAGAGGAGCAGCAAGAAAGCCGAGGAGCCGAGAGCGAAGGGAGAGAGGCGCATGAGGGGAAAGGTACCCCGCGCACTCCGGCCCTCGCAAGGAACGTGTCCGCGCGGTAGACCCGGCCGCATGCAGCGCCCCGCCCACCTCGACACGCTCGCCATCCACGCCGGCCAGGAGCCCGACCCGACCTCGGGCGCCGTGATGACGCCCATCGTCCTGGCCTCGACCTTCGCGCAGGACGGTCCCGGCGCGCACAAGGGCTTCGAGTACGCGCGCACCGGCAACCCCACGCGAAACACCCTCGAGCGCTGCCTGGCGGCCATGGAGGGAGGCACGCACGGCCTCTGCTTCTCGTCGGGCTGCGCGGCGATGACGACGTTCTTGCACACGCTGCGCCCCGGCGACCACGTCGTCGCCGGAGACGACCTCTACGGCGGCAGTTTCCGCATCCTCGACAAGGTGATGTCCCCCATGGGGATCGAGACGACGCAGGTCGATCTCGCGGACGCCGCCAAGCTCGAAGGGGCGATCCGGCCGACGACGAAGGTCGTCTGGGTCGAGACCCCGACCAACCCCACGCTCAAGATCGTGGACCTCGCGCGGATCGCCGAGGTCTGCCGGGCGCGCGGCGTGATGCTCGCCGTCGACAACACGTTCGCGACGCCGATGCTCCAGCAGCCGCTCGCGCTCGGCGCGCACCTCGTCGTGCACTCGACGACGAAGTACCTCAACGGGCACAGCGACGTCGTCGGCGGCGCCATCGTCACGAGCGACGACGCGCTCGCCGAGAAGCTGCGCTTCCTGCAGAACGCGATCGGCGCCGTGCAGTCGGCGTTCGACAGCTACCTGGTGCTGCGCGGCATCAAGACGCTGCCGGTGCGCATGGAGCGGCACGTCAAGAGCGCGCGCGGGATCGCCGCGTGGCTCGAGCAGCAGCCGGGCGTCGAGAAGGTGATCTTCCCGGGCCTGCCTTCTCACCCGGGGCACGCGCTGGCCGAGAAGCAGATGAGGGGCCCGGGCGGGATGATCTCGCTCGTCGTGAAGGGAGGCGAGCCGGCGGCGCGTGCGCTGCTGAGGACCGTCGAGGTGTTCGTCTGCGCGGAGAGCCTCGGCGGGGTCGAGTCGCTGATCGAGCTGCCGGCGGTGATGACGCACGGCTCCGTGCCGAGGGCGGCGCGCGAAGCGCTCGGCATCGCCGACGGCTTCGTCCGGCTCAGCGTAGGCCTCGAGGCGGAGGAGGATCTGCGCGCCGATCTCGAGCGCGGGCTCGCCGCGGCGGCCAGGACGTGAGGACCGCCATGCGCTCGCTCTCGCTCTCGCTCTCGCTCTCGCTCTCGCTCTCGCTCCTCGCGGGCTGCGGTGGCGGAACCCACTACGAGAGCTCCTCCACGGACTCGGACGATACCTCGGGGTCGGGCACCGCCGCCGGGGGCGTGGACGCCGGAGTCGACACCGGCATCGACGGCGGCGACGCCGCGCGGGACCGCGCCTTGTCGCTGATCGCGCGCTCTTGCACGCCCTGCCACCGGCGCGAGGGATCGATCGACCTCGAGGCGGTCGAGCGCGGCGTGTACCTCGAGACCGAGGCGGACCTGCTGCAGCTGGGAGCCGCGTACTCGGTGGGCCGCACGCCCATGAGCCTCGCGTCGATCCTCGCGCAGCGCGCCGACGGATACGATCTGCTCGTCGGCGCGAGGAACAACCACCCCATGCCGCCGCCGGGAAGCCTGCCGCCGCTGACCCAGGACGAGGCGCGCGAGATCGTCACGTGGCTGCGCGCGCCGCGCTGAGCGGGGCGCTCCCGGCAAGCCCCGAGGCCCCTCGTCAAGACACGGTCAGCGCGACGCCGAGGTCGATCTGAGCGTCCCCCTCGAGGTGCTCGGGGAACGAGAAGCCATCGCCCCGGAGCGGGTAGCTGACGAGTCGCGTCTCGAAGTAGGGCCCGAGCGCGACGTCGCTCGAGACGTCGAGGGTCCATGCGAGGCCGAGGACGACGCCGAAGCAGCCCGTGACGGCGCCCGCGTGCACGATCCCGCCGTGCACCCCGGCGTGGAAGTCGATCGACTGACCGCTCCAGCGCGCTCCGTGGGTGAGCACGAGCTCGAGCGTCGCGAAGCCGACATTCTCGGACGCGCCGCGCGGGACGGCGATGGGAGCCACACCGATGGTGTAGCGGAGGCGTAGCTCCACGATCTCGATGCCGGGTCGGACCCCCACCATCAGCGACGGTGTCGTGATCCCGGCGGGCGAGCCGAGCCGCGGGCTGAACCAGTGGGAGAACCCGAGCGAGATGGCGACCCGATGCGTGGAGCGAGCGCGAAGGCTGCCATCGGCAGGCTCGATGCCCACATCCGCGGTCGACGGCGTGTCCGCGACCACATCGGCGCGCGGCGCCGTCGGCACGGCCGGTCCCCCGCTCTGCGCGGCGGCGCCCGCTGCCGTCCACAGCACCACGACCGCGACGAGCCCCCTCACGCGGCCGAGTGTGTGCCGCTCGTCGCGGACCTGCCAGCGCGAATGGCGCGCCCCGACGGGTGTCGACAGCATCGATGACCCCCTGGATGATGGCGCAGGATGATGGCGCAGAACGAGGTCTCACCTCCGACCGGATCGGCGGTCTCCATCGCAGTGGTTGACGTCCACGGCTCGCGGACGCGATCATGGCGGGTCCTGTGAGCCCCGTTCCGCGCGCCATTGCTCTCGACGACGTCCGCGCCGACGGCTGGTTCGAGCGCCTCGGCGAGGGCTCCGCGGCGTTCGCCCAGCTGAACGGGATCGTGGGCGCTCGCTTCGTCGCGTTCGCCGTCGTCGCAGGCCTGCGCATCACGGCGCTGGCCGTCGACCAGCGCAACCCCGAGGCCTCGACGATCGAGTTCGGCACCGAGGGCGGGCCCTCGCAGCGCATGGCGCTCGGCGAGTTCAAGAAGCGCCTCGCGACCGCCCTGCTCGGCGAGGACGAGGCAGCGCCCCCCCTGACGCCGACCGCCGCGCCCGACGCGATCCAGGGCGCGATCGGCTTCCGGTACGTGCTGCTCGCGCCGATCTTCGGCATCCGGCTCGACACGATCCGCATCCCCGCCAAGGGCGACGCGATCCTGACCATCTCGCGCGCCTCGGGCGTCAAGGACGTCACCATCGCCGAGCTGCGCGAGCTGGTACGGCAAGGGATCCGCGACGAGGCCGCGCGCGCGACGCAGGCCCGCTCGCCCTTCTCGATCGACCTCGAGGCCGTGCGCGCCGCCAAGGCCGCGAGCGCGGCGGGCCAGCACGAGCGCGTGGTGTCGCTCCTCGGCACCTGGCCCGGACCGCTCTCGATGCTGCTGCGCACGATGGAGGGCCAGAACCTCAGCAAGGAGGTCCGCGCGACGATCGCCGAGGGGCTCGGCCTGCTCGGCTCCGCCTACGCGGGCCTGGACCGCGGCGACTGGGCGCACGAGATCTTGCGGCTCGCGATCCAGTGGGGCCAGGACGGCACCGTCACGGCCGACCTGTTCCGGCGCCTCGGCGCGACGCACCTCGTGCAGGAGCGGCATGGCGAGGCGATCGGCATGCTGCGACGCGCGATCGCGCTCGGCGGCGACGAGAAGGAGATCCTGCCCCTGCTCGCTGCGGCCTACGCCGGGCGCGAGCGCCGGCTCGCCGCGCTGCTCACGATCGAGCGGGCGATCGGCGTGGGCGCGGACGAGGCGGGACTGAGCGAGCTGCGAGGCGCGATGACGAGCGCGCTGGGCGAGCCCTGGAAGCGCTTCGCGGCCTTCGTGCACGGATGATGGGAACGCGAGCCACGACCACCGAGCGCGCGCGTGTCGGCGCCACCGACGCGCCGAGGTTGGGGCTGCGCTTCGACGCTGGCCGCGCGGAGCTCGTGCTCGACGCGCCGCTCACGCTGCCGGGCGGCGTGCGCCTCGACGCGATGCGCACGGAGCTCGCGCCGCTCGGCGGCCGCCTCTCGCTCTCCGAGGGCTGGCGCGCGTTCCGCCACCGCCGCTCGACGCTCGTCGAGGCGCGCGCGTCGATCGGCCTGCGAGAGCTGGCGGCGCTGCTCGGAAGGGAGCTCGGGCTCGAGGCGGAGGCGATCGCGCTCGGTTCGGCGTCGCTCTCGCTGGCGGTGGCGGGCGAAGCGCTGGCGCTGGCGGCCGAGCTCGAGTGGGGCTGGGACGGCGAGGATCTGCTGGTCGTGGTGGCGGGCGCGCGCTCGCTGCCGCTCGGCCCGCGCGCGCCGCTCGCGCTCGCGCACGACCTCGGCGCGACGCTCGGGGGCGTGTTCGATCGGGAGCGCGGCGCGCTTCGGTTTCCGCGGGTGCTCCGCCGCGTCCTCGCGAGCGCGCTCTTGCCTGCGGGGCTGCGCCTGCCTGCCACCGCGGGGCTCGGCGCCCGCGCGTGCATCGAAGGCGAGCGTGTCGTGCTCGCGGTGGATCGATCGGCGGGCGGCGCCGCCGAGCCGTCGCGCGAGGCGCTCGAGCGCGCGCGCGCGAGCGCGGCCGCGATCGCGGCGTGCGTGGACGGCGGCGCCCTCGAGCCGGAGCAGACCTCGGCGCTGGTCGGTGCCGCGCGTGCGCTCGCCCGCGAGCTCGCCGCGGAGCCCCCTGCGCTCGGGCGGCTCGCGGAGGCGGCGCAGGCCTACGCAGCACGCGAGCGACACGCGCCTCTAACGTCGCGCGCGCTCCTGCGCGCGGCAGAGCGATCGGAGGCCGACGCCGCGCGCGCGGCGCACCTGGCGATCGCCGCGATCGAGCGCGACGGCCTCGGGAGCCCGGCCGCTCTGGCCCGGGCGATCGAGCTCGGCACGGCGGGGGCTCACGCCGGTGCACGCACGCTGCCCTGGGAGCCCCTCTCGCGGGTGCTCGAGGGAGGCGGCCCGACGGTGATGAGGGCGCGCGCGCTCGCGCTGGAGAGCGCCGGGCGCTCCGCCGACGCGCTGTCGACGTTCGCGAGCGTGGTCCGTGCCCGCCCGGACGACGCGCTCGCCCAGCGCGGTCTCGCGCGCTGCCTCGACGCGCTCGGGCGCCACGACGAGGCCATCAGCGCGTGGGACCGCGTGGCCCAGCTCGAGCCGGGGGGCGTGGCCGAGGCCCGCCTCCGAGCGGCTCGCGCCGCGCTCGCCGCCGGTCACGCGGACGGCGGCATCGCCCGCCTCACGCAGGTGGCGCAGAGCGGCGACGCGACCCCGAGCGCGCTCCTGCTCTCCGCGCACCGGGACCTCGCGCGCGCGCTCGTGGCGCGGGGACGTCACGCGGAGGCGCTCGAGGCCGACCGAGCGCTGCCGCGCATCGCCGACGCGCTCGGCGCGCTCTGGGCGGCCGAGTCGGCGGACGCGCTGCGCGAGGCGCTCACGCGCGCGCTCGAGGCGGGCGAGGCGGATCTCGCGAGCCACGCGCTCCGCGCCCTCGAGCGCCTGCTCGGCGAGATCGGCGCCGCGGAGTCGGCGACGCACGCGGCCCGGATCATGGAGCTCGAGGCGCGCGCCCTCACGATCGGGGACGCCGCGACCCTGCGCGCGCGCGCGGACACGCTGCGCGCCCAGGGCCGCCACGCCGAAGCCGCGCGCGTGCTGGTCGAGGTCTTCGCTCGCGCCGGGGACGCCGCCGTGCTCCGGGCCGCGATCGAGCTCGCCGACCGTGCCGAGCGCGGCGAGGCGCGCCTCGCGGTGTTCGACCGCGCGCTCGCGCTCTTGCCCCCGGGGCCGGCGCGCGACGCGATCGCGGCTCGGCGCTGAGCGCGGGCGTGGACCTCCCTCAGCGCGGACGCGCGCTCCCGCCGTACCCGCCGCCGCCGTGCTGCCGGCGTCCGTGACGCGGCGGTCCGTGGTGGTGGCGCGGCTGGCCCTGCTGGCCGTGCTGGCCCTGGGGCGGGACGGTCCGCGGGCCGCCTGCCCCGCGGCGCGGCGAGAGGTCGGTCAGCGGCGGCGGCGAGGCGCTCGCCGGGAAGGCGTGATCGAGCACGCGCGGCACGTGCTTGCCGATCAGGCGCTCGATGTCGACGAGGAACTCGCGCTCCTCTCCGTCGCAGAACGAGAGCGCGATGCCCTCGGCGCCAGCGCGCGCGGTGCGGCCGATCCGGTGCACGTACGTCTCGGGGACGTTCGGCAGGTCGTAGTTGATGACGTGCGAGATGCCGTCGACGTCGATGCCGCGCGCGGCGATGTCGGTCGCGACGAGCAGGCGCAGCTCGCCCTTCTTGAACGCGCCCAGCGCCCGCTCGCGCGCGCCCTGGGACTTGTTGCCGTGGATCGCCGCGGCCGTGAGGCCGGACTTACCGAGCTGCTCGACGAGGCGGTTCGCGCCGTGCTTGGTCCGCGTGAACACCAGCGTGTGCTGGATGCGCGGGTCGCGCTTGAGGATGTCGACGAGCAGGCGGGGCTTGTTCGCCTTGTCGACGAAGAAGACGTGCTGGTCGATGCGCTCGGCCGTGGACGACACCGGCGCGACGGCGACGCTCACGGGGTCGGTGAGCAGCGAGTCCGCGAGCGAGCGGATGTCGGGCGGCATCGTCGCCGAGAAGAAGAGCGTCTGGCGCTTCTTCGGCAGCTTCGCGATGACCCGCTTCACGTCCGGCAGGAACCCCATGTCGAGCATGCGGTCCGCCTCGTCGAGGACGAAGAACGCGATGTCGTCGAGCCGCACGTGGCCCTGGTTCATCAGGTCGAGCAGGCGCCCCGGCGTCGCGACGAGCGCGTCGACGCCGCGCCGCATCTCCGCGATCTGCGGCTTCTCGCTGACGCCGCCGAAGATCACCGTGTGATAGAGGTCGAGGTCCGCGCCGTAGGTCGCGAGGCTCTCGCCGATCTGGGCGGCGAGCTCGCGCGTCGGGGTGAGGACGAGCGCGCGGAGCTTGGGCTCGTTCGTCGCCATGGCGTCGAGGCGCTGGAGCATCGGCAGCGAGAACGCCGCCGTCTTGCCCGTGCCGGTCTGCGCGCAGCCGAGCACGTCGCGCCCGGCGAGCACCGGCGGGATGGCCTGCTCCTGGATGGGGGTGGGCTCTTCGTAGCCAGCCTTCACGACGGCGGAGAGCAGGGAGGGATCGAGACCGAGATCGCTGAACTTCAAGACGGGTACTTCTCTTTCTGGGACTTTCTGCGCCCTCCTGTCGCAGCTTTTGGGCGATCGTCAACGTGAAACGCGCGCCGTGCGATGCTGGCGCGATGCACGTCCCGCTCACGACACGCGACTTCCTGAGGCGCGCCGCGCTCGTCTACGGGGAC
Source organism: Sandaracinaceae bacterium (assembly GCA_044220955.1). Lineage (GTDB taxonomy): Bacteria > Myxococcota_A > Polyangia > Polyangiales > Sandaracinaceae > JBBSAT01. The sequence continues at coordinate 1,538 of JBGAQA010000055.1, read as the reverse complement.
AGGATCGGCATCGTCGACGAGCCGGATCGACCCGGATCGTGGGGCGCGCTCACCTACCGCGACCTCGGCGCGCGCGCGCGCGCCGTCGGCGCCGGGCTCGACGCGCTCGGTGTCGGCGCCGGCGAGCGTGTCGCCATCGTGTCGCACAACGCAGCCCGGTTCGTGGCGGCGCTCCACGGCGTCTGCGACGCGGGGCGCATCCTGGTGCCGATCAACTTCCGCCTGCACGCGCACGAGGTCGAGTACATCGCCAGCCACTCGGGGGCGCGCGTGCTGCTCGTCGACCCGGAGCTCGACGCGTCGCTCGCCGGCGTGAAGACCGAGCACCGCTTCACCCTCGACGAGGCGTCCGACCGCGCGCTCTTCCTCCACCCCGGCACGCCGCGCGACGTGACGCTCGCCGAGACCGACTGCGCGACGCTGAACTACACGAGCGGCACCACCGCGCGCCCGAAGGGGGTGCGCCTGACGCACAGGAACCTCTGGCTCAACGCGACGACGTTCGGCTGGCACGCCGGCGTCGGCGACCGCGACGTGTTCATGCACGTCGTGCCCACGTTCCACGCGAACGGCTGGGGGATGCCCTTCGCCCTCTCGGCGATGGGCGCCGGGCAGATCATCCTGCGCAAGGTGGACGGCGCCGAGATCTTGCGGCGCGTGGAGCGCCACGGCGTGACGCTGCTCTGCGGCGCGCCCGCGGTCGTGTCGGCGATCCTCGAGGCAGCGGCGAAGTGCACCGGCCCGAGCCCCGGGCGCGGGCGGACGCGGATCGTCGTGGCCGGCGCGCCGCCGCCGACGCGCACCATCGAGCGCGTCGAGACCGAGCTCGGCTGGGAGTTCATCCAGATCTACGGCCTGACGGAGACCTCGCCCTTCCTCACGATCAACCGCGGGCGCGCGGAGTACGACGCGCTCACGCCCGCCGAGCGCGCCGTCCGACTCGGGCGCGCGGGCGCGCCGGCGGTCGGGAACGAGGTGCGCGCCGACGCGCAGGGCGAGATCCTCGCGCGCGGCAACGTCGTGATGGACGGCTACTGGGACGACCCCGCGGCGACCGCGACCGCGATCCGCGAGGGCTGGCTCCACACGGGCGACGGCGGCACGGTCGACGCCGAGGGCTACGTGTCGATCTCCGACCGGAAGAAGGACGTGATCATCACCGGCGGCGAGAACGTCAGCTCCATCGAGGTCGAGGACTGCCTCGCGTCGCACGCGGAGGTCGCCGAGGTCGCGGTGATCGGCGTGCCGCACGAGAAGTGGGGCGAGACGGTGAAGGCGCTCGTCGTGCTGCGCGCGGGAGCGAGCGCGAGCGAGGCGGACCTGATCGCGCACTGTCGCGGCCAGCTCGCCCACTACAAGTGTCCGACGAGCGTCGAGCTGCGGAGCGAGCTCGCGCGGACGGCGACGGGGAAGCTGCAGAAGTTCCTGCTGCGCGCACCCTACTGGGAGGGGCGCACCCGGCAGGTCAACTGAGGCTCGCTCTCGCTCTCGCTCTCGCTCTCGCTCTCGCTCTCGCTCTCGACCTCGCTCTCGCTCTC
>JBGAQA010000054.1:0-45129 GCA_044220955.1 Sandaracinaceae bacterium | reverse complement strand
GTGCGCGAGATCACCGCCGCGGCCGGTCAGGACCCCGAGCGGATCCGTCCGATCACGACCGCCGAGCTCCAGCCGCCGCGCCCCGCGCCGCGGCCGGCGAACAGCGTGCTGGACAACGCGGTGGCGCGGATGGGCGGGCTGCCGATGCTGCGCACGGGCGACGTCGGGTTCGCGCCGACGTGCCCGGCGCCCGTCTTCCGCATCTTCACTGGCTCGGCGAGCGTGTACGTCGGAGGCAAGCGCGCGGCGCGCCTCCTCGACATCACCGAGCACTGCCCGCTGGTGCGCTCGCCGCTCGCGGGCACCGGCGCTCCGGCCGCCGCGGCGCGCGCCTTCAGCGCCGCGATGGATCACATGACGCTCGCCGGCATCGCGACGGGCGCGATCGCGCACGGCGCGGCCGCGGTCCACGACCTCGCGGACGACGCGGTCCCCGTCGAGGTCGCGAGGGAGGCCGCCGTAGGCGAGGTCGTGCAGGCCTCCCTCGGGGCGGTCCAGGCCGTCGCCGACACGACGCTCTCGGCGCTGCACAACGTGATCGGGCTGCCGCCGCCGCTCGGCAGCTGCGGGGCGGGCGTCGCCATCCCGGTCGGTGCCCCCTCGCTCGTGATGGTCGGCGGCCTGCCGATGCCGGAGCTCGGCACGATCACCAACGGCTACGTGGCCCGCTGGGTCCGCAACCTCCGGGCGCTCGCCATCCGAGCGCGGCGGCGACGCGCGCAGGGCCGGAGCTGGCGGTGCGCGGTCTTCGGGGAGCCGGTCGACGCCGTCACGGGCCACGTCTTCGCCGATCACCTCGACGTCGATCTCGGTGACGGCCTGCGCTTCTCGCGTCGCTACGACAGCCGCGCGCGCGACCGCGTCGGCGAGTGCGGCCGCGGGATGCGGCACGGCTACGAGCGAGAGCTCGACGTGTGGCTGCACCGCGTGCGCTACGTCGACCACGAGGGCGTGAGCGTCGAGTTTCCCCCGTTCCGGGGGCGCGATCGGCTCGCCGTCGACGGGTACGTCGTCGTTCGCCAGGACGCGGGGCGCTACGAGGTCAGTCACGCCGGCGAGACCATGGTGTTCGCCGCGACGCCCGGCGTGCGCGCGGCGCGGCTCGACGCGATCCGGACCGAGCGCGGCACCATCACGATCGAGCGCGACGGCGGGGGCCGTCTGCGCGCGCTGCGCCTCGGCGATCGGGAGCTGGTCGTGCGTCGTGACGCGGCGAGTCTGATCGTCGCGATCCACGACGAGCGCGGCGTCGAGCGGGCCGCGCTCGCGTACGAGGACGGCTGTCTCGTCGCGACGCGCGACGCCGAGGCCCACGAGCAGCGGCTCGCGTACGACGCGGCGCATCGCCTCACCGAGTGGCGCGACGCGCGCGGCTACCGGTTCACGTGGCGCTACGACGCCGACGGGCGCTGCGTCCACGCGAGCGGCGAGGACGGTCAGTGGTCGTGCGACCTCGCGTACGCCAGGAACGCGACGGCGGTCACGCACGCGAGCGGCCTGGTCGAGACGCTGCACTTCGACGCGTACGGGACGGTGCTGCGTATCACGCGCTCGGACGGCGCGTTCCGCCTGCTCGAGCAGGACGAGACGGGCCGCGTCGTCCGCGAGCGCGACGCGGCCGGTCGCGTCGTGGAGTGGCTCTACGACGAGATCGGCGCGCACGTCGGTCGACGCGACCGCTTCGGGAACGCGCTCGTGCCCGAGCACGAGGTGACCCGCGACACCCCGGGCCCGCTCGTGCTGCCCGAGCCGCCCGCCGCGCTGGCCGCGCAGCTCGGCGTCGACTCCACCGCAGCGGGGCCCGCCCCGGCGGTCCCGGCCGAGCTCGAGGCGCTCGCGTCCTGGGCGCTCCCGCCGCCGGATGGGCGCGACGCATGGTCGGCCGAGCGCGATGGGCTCGGGCGCGTGGTCCGGGCCGTCGATCCGCGCGGACGGGCCGTCTCGCTGCGGCGCGACGGCGCCGGCAACGTCGTGTCCGTCGTCGACCGCGACGGCCGCGAGACGCGCGTGCTCGTGACCGGCTGGAACCTCGCCGGCAGCTGCGTGGATCCGCTCGGTCGTCGCATCGACGTCACGTACACGCCGACCGAGGAGGTGCGCTCGTACCGCGATGCGCGCGGCGTGCTGACCGAGTACGGGCGCGACGGCGCCGACCGCCTCACCTCGATCACGCGAGGCGGCCGCCTCGTCGAGACCTACGCGTACGACGCGGGCGATCGGCTTCTCGAGAAGCGCGACGCCCTCGGCGCGCTCGTCCTGCGGGTGACGCACGGCGACGACGCTCTGCCGGCGCGGATCGAGCTCGCGGAGGGCGACGCGGTCGAGCTCGAGCACGACGCATGCGGCCGGGTCGCGCGCGCCCGGCAGGGCGATCACGACGCGCACCTCGTGCGCGACGCGCAGGGCGGCGTCCTCGAGGACCGCTGCGGCGAGAGGGGCCTGCGTCGGCGCAGCGTCGGCGGGATCGAGACGATCACCCTGCTCGATCGCTTCGAGACGCGCATCGAGCGCACGGGCGAGCTGATCTTCGTCCGCGATCCGACGGGCCGACTCAGCTCGTTCGACCTCTCCGCGCGGGGGCGCGTCGTGCGCCACCTGGGCAACGGCACCCGCGAGATCCTGGCCTTCGACCCCGCGGGAAACCTCGAGGGGCGGCTCGCGCATCGCCGCGCGAGCGACGGCGCGCTGGCGAGCTGGGCCGTGCGCTACGAGCGGAGCGGGGAGGGCGACCTCCTCGGCGTCTGGGACACGGCGCGCGGGGAGCGTCGCTTCGAGGTCGACGCCGCTCACCGGCTCGAGGCCGAGGCCGACGAGCGCGGCGCGCGTCACGCCTTCACCCACGACGCCGGGGACGACGTCGTCGCGCGAGGCGCCGAGCTCACGACCGAAGGGCTGCTCCGCTCGACCGCGGACGAGCGCTTCGAGCACGACGCGCGCGGCCGCGTGTGCCTTCGGACCGACGCGCTCGGCCGGAGGACCCGCTACCACCACGACAGCCTCGATCAGCTCGTCCGCGCCGAGCTCCCCGACGGGTCGGTCTGGCGCGGCGGCTACGACGGGCTCGGGCGGCTGCGCCGCTTCGGCGTCGCGGGGCGCGAGACCACCCTGCACTGGGACGGCGCCCGGATCGCCGCCGAGGAGCGCCACGACGGTGCGCTGCGCGTGCACGTCTACCTCGACGCGCGCGCGCTCGTGCCCTTCGCGTTCGTCGACTACGCGAGCGCCGACGCCGAGCCCGAGAGCGGGCGCTCGTTCTTCGTCTTTCACGACGCGTCGGGGATGCCCACGCAGATCGAGGACGCCTCCGGCCGCACGGTCTGGTGGGCCGATCGCGTCGACCCCTACGGCACGATCACGCTCCACGAGGGCGCCGAGGTCGACTACGCGCTCCGCTGGCCCGGTCACGTCTTCGATCCCGCGCTGGGCCTGCACCACAACCGCTTCCGCGCGTACGACCCTCGTCTCGCGCGCTACCTGCAGCCCGATCCGATCGGCCACGCGGGCAGCCCGCACGGCCTCTACGCCTACGCCCCGAACCCGCTGCTCGACGTCGACCTAGAGGGGCTCGCGTGCCCGGGGCGGCGCACGCACGGGGTCGACGAGTCGGCCGAGGGGCGTCCGCTGCGTCCGGACCCGCCGGGGACGCTGCGGAACGTGCTCGGCCGCCTCTACGACGCCGTCACCGGCGCGTTCGTGAACGATCCGCGCGCCCGAGGACCGCGGCGGCCGACGCTCCACCGGACGCGCGTCGAGATCAGCGACGAGCGTCAGGCGAGCATCGCCGGCAGCCGCGCGGCGCGAGAGCACCTCGCGGCGCGGTCGCGGGAGCTCGCGGCGGCGGAGCGTGCGGAGCGAGGGGGCCGGACGCACGAGGCCGAGCAAGCGCGCGCGCGCGCGCGTCGTGAGAGCGAGCAACTCGGCGTCCTCGCGAGCGAGGCGGAGATGCGACGTCGCTACCCGGACGCGGAGCCGATGCACCAGGGAGAGGGCCCCGGGACGTTCGACGGCGTCTGGCGCAATCATTCCCCGCCTCCGAGCTACATCGTCGTCGAGAGCAAGGGCGGCGGCGCGGGCGAGTCGTCCTCGCGCCTGCTCGCGAACGGCGAGCGCGCGCAGCAGGGGACGCCCGAGTACCGCGACGACGTCGCGCGGCAGATGGTGGCCGACGGCGAGCGGCGCGGCGACCGCGCGCTGCGCGACGCCGGTCAGGCGATCCTCGACGGCGGGAGCGACGTGGCGTACCTCGGCGTCCACCAGTCCATCCGCTCCGACGGGTCGCTCGGTCCGATCCACACGTACTCCTACCGGCAATCCGTGCGGACGGACGGTACGGTGAGCCGGGCGGGCGGGCGCGAGCGCTGACGCGCAACGGACGCGTCGACCTGCCGACAAGACGAGCATGACCCAGACCCCTTTCCCGGCTCACACGCCTCCGGTCCGACCCCCACGTCCCGCCGCGCCCATCCTCGAGCGCCTCGAGCGCGTGATCCCGCGCAAGCTCGTCGAGAGCCCGGCCGCGGGCGCGTCGCACGCGGGGTCGCTGGAGATGGATCTGCCGGCCGTGTTGCTCCAAGGCGATCGCGTGCTCGCGCGCCGCATGCTCTCGGCGCTCGTCGATGCCGCGAACGCGGTGTGGGCGGCGACCGGCCGTCGCGGAGCGGTGACGTTCACGTTCGATGGGCAGGCGCTGAGCGCCGAGGGCGGCCCGCCGCACTACAGCTGCACGCTCTCGTACTGGATGGCGTCGGTGCATCGCGCGCTCGTGCTGCGGCGCGCGGACGCGATCCGGTCGGCCCTCGCGTTCCCGCACGAGCTGCTCGGGTCTGCCTCGAACGCCGTCGGGGACGCGTACAAGGGCGAGCTCGCGCTGGCGATGCGGACGCTCCTCGCGGGCGAGCCCAGCGTGGCCGGCTCGCACCTCGACGAGGCGGAGGCGCTCGCCGCTCCCGCGGTCGCGACGATCGGCGGGCCACGGCGCGCTCGCTACGCGCGCGCCCAGGTCGCGATGATGCGCGCCATCGGCGCGATGGACCAGCGGGGGTTCAGCGCTGCGGCGTGGGAGGCGCTGGACGCGCATCGAGCGCTCGCCGGGCGCGGACGCCAGCGCAGCGAGCTCGCGGGCACCTTCGCGCTCGAGGTGACCGCGCTCGCCGCGCTCGCCGTCGACCGCGGGCTCGCCTGGGAGATCGAGTGCTCGTACACGCCGGCCTGGCTGGTCGAGGGAGGTGCGCCGTGAGCGGTCCGAGCTTCGAGGTGTTCACGATCGACCTCGCCGCGCTCGCGCGCGCCGTAGGGTCGGGGGACCGGGGCCTGATCGCCGCCGTGGCGCGCCCGGACGACCCACCCGAGGTGCGAGCGGCGACGAGCGCCATCCTCGACCGTGGGGGTCGCGTCGCCGGCGGCGCGCCGCTCGCGTCCGCGCGCGTGGTGCTGCGTCTGTGTCGCGCGATCGGCCGCCAGATCGACGCGAACACCGCCGACGTGCTCGGGCCCGAATCGTTGCGCGCCGCGGAGGCGGTGGTCGCGCCGCTGCGGCTCGAGGCCAGCGTTCGCGATCTGGTCGCGACCGACGTCGTGCCCATCCCCGGCATGCCCATCTCGGGCGAGATGCGCTTCGGCACGATCGACGCGGGGCGCGTTCGACGTGCGTACGCCGAGTGGGCGAGCGCGCGCCCGGGGCACCCGAGCGACGACGACGCCGACAGCCTGCTCGCCGAGATGCTCGACTGGCTCGAGGTCGCCAGCGCGCGAGGCGAGTCGCTCGTGGGCGTCTTCTGGTACTGACGACGTTCTCGGCTCGGCTCCCTCTCCCCGCGTCGCGGGAGAGGGAGCCCGGAGCGCGAGAGATGGGATCGCGGGGGGAGGGTGGGTGAGGGGTGCGAGCCAGGCGCTCGGCGCCCGGGGCTCTGGTACGATCGCGCCATGCGCGCTCGTCTCGCTTGCCTCGCCTTGCTCGCCGCCTGCTCGAACCCGCCTGCGCCGCCCGCGAGCGACACGGGCACGACGGAGGACGCCGGCGCGTCGCCCACCGACGCCGGACCGCGCGCCGACGCGGCGGTGACGCCGCCGCAGACCGACGCGCCCTACAAGGGTCCCTTCGTGATGCAGCCGACGACGACCTCGGTCGTCGTGCGCTGGGAGTCGGTGCTCGAGCCTGCGCACGTCGAGGTCGACTACCAGCCGGAGGCCGGAGGCACGATGCAGACGGCGACGGGCGCGGCGCGCCTGACGCACGTGCTCCTCGACTATCGCGGCGCGCGCATGCACCCCGACCTGCCGGGCGACTACTACGTCAGCGAGGTGCGCATCACGGGGCTCACGCCCGCGACTTGCTACACGTACTCGGTCGCGGGCTATCCGCTCGACGCGGGGCGCTTCTGCACGATGCACGAGCCGACGGATCACACCACTCCGATCCGCATCTACGCGATCGGCGACACCAGCCCCGCCCTGCAGAACACGCTGCGCATCCTCTCTCACACGGATCCGGCGCTGCAGGACTTCACGATCCACGTCGGCGACCTGCAGTACTACTCGACCGTCGTCGAGAGCCAGCAGCTCTGGTTCGAGCTGATGCAGCCGCTCCTGCGCGCCAACGCGTTCATGCCCTGCGAGGGCAACCACGAGTCGGAGATCGATCACGAGCTCGACGACATCTACGCACGCCTCTTCGACCACCCGGGCGACGTCACCGACGAGACGTGGTGGTTCCACTACGAGACGGGGGGAGTGCACTTCATCTCGCTCTCGACCGAGCGCGACGTCTCGATGGCGGGCCAGCAGTGGATGTGGTTCTCGCGCACGATGGACCGCATCGAGGCCGAGCCCGGCTATCGCTTCACGATCGTCTACTTCCACCGGCCCATCTACGGCGTCGCGTCCTACAGCCCGAACCTCGCGAACCGCGCGGCGATCGAGGCGGTGATCACCACGCACCGGGTCCCGCTCGTGCTCGCGGGGCACATGCACAACTACGAGCGCTTCCAGATCGACGACGTCACGCACGTCACGACCGGCTCGGGCGGCTTCGTCGACCCCGAGAGCACGCTCGACGATCTCGTCACCACGTTCCCCGAGGACGCGGCGCGCCGCGTGGCCGCCGGCGCGTACTTCGAGGCGCTGCTCCTCGAGATCGTCCCCGACACGGCCGTCCCGGGCGGCGACGTGATCCAGGCGCGCGTGGTCGACGAGATGGGGATGGAGCGCGACACGTTCGAGATCCACGTCCCGCCCCCGCCGCCGTGACGATCGATCCGACGAGTCCGCCGAACGCTCCGGTCGATCTCGCGTGCTAGTTTCACCTCGTGACGCGCTCGATCGCCTGCCTCTTCGTCGCGCTCGCCGGATCGGGGTGCGTGCGCGCCTACCCGCAGCCCTCGATCGACGAGCCGCACGCGGACGTTCAGGTGCGCGTGGTGCACCACCAGGAGCTCGGCCCGGAGTACGACGAGCGCGTGCGCATCGCCGAGTGGGCCGTGCGCGTCGCGCCGCTCTCGCCCGGCGTGCAGCAGACGACGATGCGCGTGCGGCCGGAGCCGACGGTGTGGAGCTTCGAGACCGAGTTCTATCACTCGGTCACGACGTGGCAGACGCAGACCTACTGGCAGTCGCAGAGCTACCTGTGCGGGTCCAGCCGCTACGGCCCGCAGTACTGCTCTCGCTCGGTGCCGACCACGCGCACGGTGCCGGTGACGGTGCACGTGCCGGACGGCGGGTGCCGCACCGTGCTGCCCCAGACGCCGCTCGCGGGAGCGGCGTACCTGGTGCAGTACGAGCTCATCGCGAACGGCGCCTGCCAGGCCAGCTGCCAGCGCCTGCTCACGGGGCCGGACGGCAGCCTCGTGGCGATGGAGTGCGGCGTCGCCGAGCCGTTCCCCCCGACGCCCGTCCCGCCGGCGGCGCGCGTGGATGCGGTGCTCTCGAGCACGCCCGCGAGCACGGAATTCCCCGACGAGCCGACGTCCGGCGGAGAGCGCGTCGTTCCCGCTCCCCCCGCGACCACTTCCGGGGCATCCTCTCTGGGCTCTCCTCGTTGACCGCGCCCCGGCGCGCGGCCCTGCGCCCCTCGGGGGCACTCTGTCCCGCGTGATGACGTTACGTATCTGCGTCGTACTCTTGTTCCTGGGGTCGGCCGCGTCCGCGCGGGCGCAACCGGCGGACGTGCACGCGGCCGCGGCGGCCTTCGAGGAGGGACAGCGCGCGCAGCTGCGCGGCGACTTCGCGCAGGCTGCGGACCTCTTCGAGATCGCCGACCGCTCTGCGCCGAGCCCCGCGGCGCTGCGCTCGGCGATCCGCAACCACCGCGCCGCGAGCCAGCCAGCGCGCGCCGCGACGCTCGCGGCCGAGGCGCAGGCGCGCTACCACGACGACGCGGAGACGAGCGCGCTCGCCGCCGAGACCCTGGCGGCGCTCGCGCCGACGCTCGGTCGCGTGAACGTGCGCTGCGCGACCGCGTGCTCCGTGACCCTCGACGGTCGGGCCCTCCTCGAGCACGCGGCCGAGACCATCGAGGTCTTCGTCGAGCCGGGTCTGCACGAGCTGAGCGCCTCCTTTCACGGTCTCGGGAGCGAGCGCCGCGAGATCGAGGCGCGCGCCGGCGAGCAGACCAGCCTCGAGCTGAGCGCGCCTGCGCCCTCGGAGGAGCCTGCCCGCACCGAGCCCGTGGCGCCTGCGCAGCCGCTCGCCCCGCCGCCGCCCTCGACCGGCCTGCACCCGGCGATCTTCGGCACGCTCGCGGGCCTCGCGGTCGTCGGCCTCGGCGTGACGATCGGGTCCGGGATCGACACGCTCAACGGCGCGGCCGACTACCGCGCGGATCCGACGCGCGCCCGGTACGACGACGGAATCGGGCGGGAGCTCCGGACGAACGTCCTCACGAGCGTCACCGCCGCCGTGGCCGTCGCCGCGCTGGTGACCGTGTTCCTCACCGACTGGGACGACGTCGCCCCCGGTCCGGACGAGTCGCTGACGCTCGTACCTTCTTTCTATGCGACGCCCGAGGGCGGCGGTGCGATGATCGCCGGACGTTACGCACCATGAGCCTTCCCGCGGAGACCGGCAGCGACCCCGAGCAGGCATCGATCGCGATCGACGAGCTCCCGCCCGCCGAGCCGCACCCCCGGCGGATGCTCGACCGCTACGAGGTGATCGCTCAGATCGCCAAGGGCGGCATGGGCACGGTCTACCTCGCGCGGCGCGAGGGGGCGGGGGGGTTCGAGCGGCTCTCCGCGATCAAGGTGCTGCACGAGCACCTCGCGGAGGACGACACCTTCGTCACGATGCTCCTCGACGAGGCGCGCACGGCCGCACACATCCACCACCCGAACGCGATCGGCATCGACGACGTCGCGGAGAGCACCGTCGGCCACTACCTCGTGATGGGGTACGTGGACGGGTTCAACCTCGCCCAGATCGTGACCGAGCCCTCGCTCGGGGAGACGGACCGCATCCGGATCTGCACGCGCCTGATCGTCGACGCGGCGAACGGTCTGCACGCGGCGCACACCGCCAAGAGCCCCAAGGGCGAGAAGCTCGGGATCGTGCACCGCGACGTGTCCCCGCAGAACGTGCTCGTCGGGACCGACGGCATGGGGCGCATCGTGGACTTCGGCATCGCGCTGGCCGCCTCGCGCGTGCTCGCGTCGCGGCCTGGCACGCTCAAGGGCAAGCCCCAGTACATGGCCCCGGAGCAGGCCCGCGGCGAGCCCTGCGACGCGCGCACCGACGTGTTCGCGCTCGGCGTGGTGCTCTGGGAGACGCTGACGCTCGAGCGCCTCTTCTACGGCGAGATGGACGTCGCGATCCTGGTGCAGGTGATGGACTGCATCGTGCCGGATCCGCGCGAGCGGAACCCGCGCGCGCCGGCGGCGCTCGCGGACGTCGCGATGAAGGCCCTCGCGAAGCGGCCCGACGATCGCTACGCGAGCGCGCGCGAGCTCGCCGCGGCGATCGAGCGCGTGGGCGCGGCCTCGGTCGCGTCGACCGCGGAGGTGCAGGACACGATCGCGCGCGTCTTCGGCGACGAGATCGCGCTCAAGGCCGAGGCCGTGCGGCGGCACCTCGACTCGTCCACGCTCGCGGCGGAGCCGCTGCAGAAGGGCCAGCTCGCGCTCATCCCGCGCCTCTTGCCCAAGAGGCTGGTGCCCAAGCGCGCCGAGCTGGCCACCCGCGCGAGCGGCCGGAGCGTCGAGGCATCCTCGGGCGTCCGGGCCCGCAGCGGCGAGCTCGACGTGCCGCTCGCGATCGCGCCGACGATCGCCACGCCCGCGCCATCCTCGTCGCCGAAGGTCGTCGTCGAGGCGACCACGCCTGCGCCGCGCCCGCCGGCGGCGCCCGGAGGTGGACTGGGACGCTCGGGGATCGTCCTCGGTGCGCTCGGGATCCTCTTGCTGGTCGCGGCGCTCGGAGTGTGGATGACCGGCCTCCGCGCGTCGGCGCCAGCGCCGCTCGCCTCGGGCGCCCCCGCGCCGGATGCGCGGGGTGCGGCTGGCGATGTCGTGACCGCCCCAGCCCCGGCCGCGTCCGCCCCGGCTCCGACGCTCGCGCCTGCGCCCTCCACGGTCGGCCTGCCGCCACCGCCCAGCGCCGAGCCCGCGACGCCGAGCCATGGCCACCGTGCGCACGCCCCGCGCGAGACTCCGGCGGCGACGTCGGCGACCGGTGGGGCGGCGCCGCCACCGCCGACGCCACCGCCGACGCCGACGCCGACGCCGACGGGCTCGATGACCATCGAGACCAACCCGTACCTCACGCACTGACCGACGATGCCCCGACCTCTCGCCGCGATCGTGCTCGCCCTCGCGCTCGCCCCGGGCTGCGTCGACAACTTCGACCCGCGCCTCTACCAGGCGCGCGAGGCGGAGGCGGGCATCGACGCCTTCGTCGCCGGGGACGGCGGCAGCGATGCGGGGGCGCGAGACGCCGGGATCGATGCGGGCGCGGACGGCGGCAGCGACGCGGGCACGGACGCGGGCATCGACGCGGGACCGACGGACGCCGGCAACGACGCCGCGATCCCGACGCTCGGCCTCGCCGACTTCTGCACGACCCCGGCCAGCGTCCCGATCATCCCGCGACCGGCGGTCGCGACCGACGCGGTGTCGACGGCCTACCTCGTCGACACGAGCTCGCTGAGCGACGACGTCTCGGACGTCGCCGCGTGCACGGGCGCGCTGCAGCCGGGGCGCGACGGCTTCGCCTCCGTGATGATGCTCGCGGGCGAGCGCTGGCACTTCCACCTGCGAAGGCCCACCGCCGGGACCAACGCGGCGCTCTACATCCTCGACTCGACCTGCGACGAGCGGACGTGCTCCGGCAGCGCGGGGCAGGATCTCTGCGGCGCCTCGTCGGACGAGCACTTCTCCTTCGTCGCACCCTCGACGGCGACCTACTTCATCGGCGTCGACTCGCAGGCGGCGGGCGGCTTCGCCGGCGAGCTCGACGTGATCCACCCGGTATGCGGCAACCGGACGCGGGAGCACAGCGAGGGATGCGACGACGGCGGCACCACCGGCGGGGACGGGTGCGACGCCGCGTGCCGCACCGAGCTCGCGAGCGGCGCGAACGAGGCCGAGGCGAACGACGATCCGTACTCGGCGAACCACCTCGTCCTCGCGGCGAGCGGCACGACGAGCGTGCTGGGCCGGATCGCCTCGGCCTGCGAGAGCGACGTGTTCGCGTTCGACGTGCCCGTCGGCGAGACGGGGGAGGTCGCGGTCTCGTTCGGCCTCAGCACCGGCGGCTGTCCGGCGGACGCTTCGGTGCCCGTCACGCTGGCCGTCCTCGGGGTCGACGGCAGCACCGTCTTGGCCACGACGACCCTGGGCGCCGCCGGTGGCTGCCCGATGGTGGGCGGTCCCGCCTCCGCGCTCGGCGCGCTGCCGGCGGGCACGTACTACGCGCGAATCCGATCGATCGGCGCGAGCACGCCCGCGAGGCCGGTCGACTACCGGCTCACGGTCGCCGCGACGTTCACGCCGTAGCCGCGCCGATCGCCGCGTCGAGCCTCGCCGGCGAACCGCCGCATCTCGAGACGCTCGCCGTCACTCCTCGCCGCGGCTCGTGCGGGCCTTCTTCTTCGCCGACGTCTGCCGCTTGTCCTCGAGGCGCCGGCGTACCGAGCCGCGCGAGGGCTTGGTGGGCCGGCGCGCCTTCGGCACGAAGAGCGCCTCGCGGATCAGGCCCGCGAGCTTCTCGCGGGCGTCCTCGAGGTTCCGCTTCTGATCGCGGGTGAGCTGGCTCGTGACGAGCACGAAGCCGTCCCCGTCGAGGCGGTTCCGCGCGAGCGTCCGCAGGCGCATCTTCACGACGGGCGAGAGCTCGGAGCCGTCCACGTCGAAGCGCAGGTCGACCTTGGACGAGACCTTGTTGACGTTCTGCCCGCCGGGCCCACCGCTGCGGGCCGCGCTCCACGAGAGATGCCGCGCGGAGATCGCCACGCGCTCGTTCACGATCAGGTCTTCCACGCCGGGAAGATGACACGACGCCGCGCATTGCGCGCGCCGCCTTCCTCCGCAAGTCTCGGCGCGTGCGCGATCGGATCGTCCTCGGCCTCGCGGTGGCGCTGCTCTTCGGCGGGCTGACGGTGTGGGCCATGACGGACCGCGACGCCGGCGCCGAGGAGGACCGCAGGCGCTACGCGGTGACGATGCGGCAACCTCCACCGCTCGGCACCGATCTGCACGCGGCCGATCCGCGAGGCAGGGCCGCTGCCGATGCGTTCCGGCGCGCGGGCCTCGGGGATGCGCCGCTCCGCGTGCTCTTGCGGCGCGACCACACGGACGTGATCGGCGTCGGCGTCGCGGCCAGCGACGCGCTCGAGGTGTGGACGGCGCTTCGAGCGGTGGCGTCCGAGACGCACCTCTGGCCGGTGATCCTCGGCGACGGCTTCGCGCTCGCGGCGCACGCCGACGCTGCCACGCACACCTCGATCTCCGTCGAGGCCACGCTTCGTCGCGCTGGGGCGCTGGATCTGGACGCGTGGCTCGCCGCGCAGCCCACCCCGGCGCCCGGCGAGGCGATCCCGGTCGCGCCGCACGAGGAGCGCTTCGAGTCGGTCCTCGATCCGGTGCTCGGCTTGCCGGTGCTCGACGTCGCCGTCGCGCTCTTGCCGGTCGAGCGCGGCGCCGACGCGATCGCGTGGCTCGCGTTCGGCAACTGGCGCGGCTGCCCCGAGCCCGCCGTGCACGTCGCCGTCGTGCGCCGCCTCGAGGATCTGGCGCACGTCGAGCTCGTTGCGGTGGGCTCCGATCGCGTCGAGCTGCGCGTCCCGGAGCCGCCCACGGACGCGGCCGCGCGAGATCGCCTCGCCGACGCGCTCGCGCGCTGGGATGCGTCGGCGTTCGTCGCCGATCGCGCTACCATCGCCTCGTGGTCCAGCACGCTCGTCACCTCGCGGTCCTGGTCGCTCTCGTTTCCGCGCCCGCGCTGAGCACCGGCTGTGACTCTCCGACGGCTCGATCCGACGTGGACGCGGCGAGCCGCGCCGACGCGGGGAGCGCCGCCGGCGACGCCGGAGACTCCGCGGACGCCGCCGCCGGGCGCGATGCGGCGATCGTCCCGCGCGACGGTGGCGCGTGCCAGCTGCAGCTCCCGGCGGACACGCACGCGGCGGAGCGCGCGGGCTGCACGTTCGACGAGGGCGCGGGCGCGCAGGCGACGCTCGGCATCAGCGCCGCGCTCGCCGCGATGATCCCCGTCGACCACGTGGTCATCGTCACGCAAGAGAACCGCTCGTTCGACCACTACTTCGCCACGTTCGATCACGACGTCAGCGATCCGCTCCCCGCGAGCTACCGGAACCTCGACGATGCCGGCCACTCGGTCGCGCCGCACCACCTGACGTCGCACTGCCTCGAGGCCGACCCCTCGCACCAGTGGACGGCGATGCACGCGGGCTGGAACGACGGCGCGATGGACGGCTGGGTCGCGAGCGCCGACACCGCGAGCACGGACGGTCACTTCGCGGTCGGCTACTACGACGGCACGGACCTTCCTTTCTACTGGTGGCTCGCGCGCACGTTCGCCTTCTCGGATCACCACTTCGGCGACGCGCTCGGAGGTACGTGGTCCAACCGCGCGTTCCTCTACACGGGCAGCTCGCACGGCGTGCACTCGACGGGGGAGATGACGATCCCGACGGCGCGCACGATCTACGACGCGCTCGACGACGCGGGCGTGAGCTGGGGCGTGTACTCGAGCTCCGGCATCCGCCAGGACGTCCTCGGCTGGACGACCTCGCACGCGGGCGTGCACAGCTTCAACACGTTCCTGGCGCAGCTCGCGGACGGGTCGCTCCCCGCCGTGTCGTACGTCGATCCTGCGGGCGCGGAGGACGAGCACCCCGTCAACGACATCGGTGGCGGCGAGCAGTGGGTGCGGCGGATCTACCAGGCTGCGATCGCGAGCCCGCTCTGGGGCTCGCTCGCGGTGTTCGTCACGTACGACGAGAGCGGCGGGCTCTTCGACCACGTGCCGCCCCCCGCCGCATGCCTGCCCGATCCGACGCTGACCGAGTTCGACCGCTACGGCGTGCGCGTGCCCCTCTACGTCATCAGCCCGTGGGCGCGCCCCGGCTTCGTCGGGCACACGACGAACTCGCACACCTCCATCGTGCGCTTCGTGGAGCTGCGCTTCGGGCTACCCGCCCTGTCCGCGCGCGACGCGAACTCGAGCGCGATGCTCGAGTACTTCGACTTCTGCCAGCCGAGCTTCCCGACCGGCCCGGACGCGCCCGCGGCATTCGGACTGAGCGGATGCTGACCCCGGTGCGAGCGGTCGCCGGCCTCTTGCTCGCGTCGCTGCTGGGCTCGTGCCACGAGCCGCCGCCCGAGCGCGTGCCGACGCTGGACGACTTCGCCGGGTTCCAGACGTGGACGCGCACGCCGATCGTGACGACGGACGTGTATCCACACGCGATCTACTCGAGCCCGCTCGCCGACCGGGGCGCGCCGTGGGCGCTCGGGGCGGCGTTCGTGCGCGCGGAGGAGAGCGGTCCGCCCTCGGCGTGGCTGCTGCACGGCATGGCGAGGCGCGGGGGCGACTTCAACGTGGGTCTGGCCACGGGCTGGGAGTTCTTCGGTCTCTTCGTCGACGAGCACGGCGCGACGCAGCTGATCTGGCGGGGCGAGCACCCGCCGCTCGGCGCGGGATACGTGCAGCCCGACACGGGCGTCCCCGATGCGGGACCGAGCGGGCTGCCGGACGGGGACTGCAACGCGTGTCATCGAGATCCGGAGCCGGTGATTCCGTATCGGTGAGAGCGAGAGCGTGACTCCTCGGCCCGCGGCGTCGTGACTCCGCTTCACTCGCGCCCGCGAAACCGATGGAAAACCGTGAGGCACGGCGCATGCTCGCTGTGCGGCCATGCCTGCACGGCTCCGCGCCACCGTCCTCGTCCTGCCCGCGCTCGCGCTCGCGGGCTGCTACGCGTCGCACGTGCGCCCGCCGGCCGACGTCGACGCGGGACGACTGCCCGACGCCGCCACGTGCGATCCCGCCGAGCGGCCGCTCTGCACGCACCGTGCGTCGCCCTGCGATCCGCTCGTGCTCGTCGACGCCGAGTGCGCCGGCGTGGCGTGGCACTGCCCGGCGGGGGCGTCCGTCTACGCGGTGCCGTGGACCGACGATCGCTGCTTGCCGCTGCGCGATCAGCCGCTCTTCGCGGACGGCGTGCACGAGTCGCCCGTGCCCATCCCGATCGGCGAGCGCTGCGTGTGGGTCTTCCCGTTCAGCGACGGCGCAGGCGTGCAGCTCCTGGGCGTCGCGAGCGCGCCGAGCTGCGCCGCGCTCGGCGCGCCGACGGCCCCCATCGACGGCCCCCACGACGCCGGCGAGTACGTGAACGTGCAGGGCGCGATCGCGACGCCCGGCGGCACGCGCGTGCTCTCGCGCGCGTGGGCGTTCGACGCGAGCTCGCCGTTCGGGGTGCGCGCGCTCGGCGTGCGCATCGGGCGCGTCGCGGGCGACCGGCTCGCGTTCGACGGTCCGTTCCTCTTCGCAGGCGGGACGGATCTCGGCGACGCGGCGATCGTGGAGGGTGGCTTCGTGTACGCGTACGGGCACCCGCCGGACGTGAGCGGGCTCGAGGCGGACATGGCCGTCGGGCGCGCGCCGGTCGACTCCCTCGACGACCCCGCGGCGTGGCGCGTGCTCGGGGCGGGCGGCTGGGGCGCGGGGGACCCCGTCCCCGTCTTCGGCTCGGGCCCCCATCGATCGGCGGTCGTGCGCGATCCCCGCGGCGCCGGTCTGCTCCACGTGTACGCCGCGGGCTTCGGGACCGAGCTCCGACTCCACACGGCGGCCCGCCCCGAGGGGCCGTGGACGAGCTCGGTGCTGCTGACGCGGTGCGAGCTGCCCGCCGACGATCCGGGCGCGTACTGCGCGGGCCCGCAGGTCCACCGCGAGCTGCTCGATCCGCTCGAGCCCGCGATGCTCGTCGTCAGCTACTCCATCGGCTCGACCTCGCCGGACCAGGACGAGCGCCGCGTCCGCGATCCGGGTGCGTACTGGCCGCGCGTCGTCCGCGTCCGGCTGCCTTGAGGCGGCACGGGTGCTGCACGCGGACTGCGCATGCGACGAACCGACTGCGAATTCGCCCCCCGAGGGACCTGGAACGACGACACCGCGTCCGGGCCCGGGCCGGGACCGCGACGTTCTGTCAGCGGCAGCGAGGGCCCGTACCGCGACGCGCGCGACACGCTTCGAGCGCGGAGGCACGCGCTCGCGGTCGAGCTCGCGTCGGTCGACGAGGCGCTACGCACCCTGCCGCCGCCGCCGCCCGCGCCACCGACGCCCGGTCCCTGGACGTGGGTGCCGCGCGCGCTGGCCTGGACGGCGGTGCTCGCGCTCGGGCTGACCGCGTTCGACGCGCTCCTCGTGCTCGCGACCCGGCCACCGATCGCGATCGAGCGCGGCGCGCCGGTCGCCCTCGCGCAGCCGCTCCGCGCGTCGGACCTGCCGCGCTCGCGCCTCGACGTGGCGCGCCTGGCGCCTCGCCGCTTCGCGGTCGCCCGCTCGCTCGTCGCGCGCTTGCTCGAGCAGACGGGCGACGCGCCGGTCGCCCCGATCGTGGAGGGCGGCACCGTGACGGGCCTGCGCGTGCTCGGCGTCGCGCGCGGGAGCGCGCTCGAGGCCCTCGGGCTGCGCTCGGGCGACGTGGTCCGCGCCGTCGACGAGCACTGGCTCGACGCGCCCGACGGGGCCGCGCTCGCGTACGACGCCGCGCGCACCCGAGATCACTTCACGCTGGTGGTCACCCGTGGCCGTGCGCGCATCCTGCTCGAGTACGAGGTGATCGGCTGAGGCGCGGGGGTCGGATGAGGCGCGGGATCCGCAGTCGTGTCGGGGCGCCGCTCTGGCCGCTCCCGTCCGCGGGCCGCGGCCTCTTCCGGACGGACCTCCGGGGCGAGCGCTGCCGTCGTGATCAGAGCCCGGGGCGGCCGCTGATCACGCCGGTCCGCGAGCCGTCGAGGAGCCCGAGGAGCGCCCGCTCGACGCCGACGCCGTCGGGCACGCTCTCGATGATCCGCCCGATCTCGACGCCCTCCCGGCGCACGATGATGGTCGGGACGTAGCGCAGGTCCGCCCCCTCGGTGAGGCCGGGCGCGGCCTTGGCGCGGTCGACACCGATGAAGCGGACCTCGAACGGCAAGGGCGGGCTCCCGTCGGGCCGCTCGAGCGCACGGAACAGGCGCGCGACCTCGCGCCGGCTGTCGCCACACCACGTCCCGAGGAACACGTCCACCTCGGCGCCAGCGGCCACGTGCGCCAGACGTTCGGCGGCGTCGGTGTCGATGGTCGCGATCGCGATCGCCTCCCGCCACGCCGGCAGCTCGCTCTCGATCTCGGCTCGGGTGGTGACGCCCACGATCTCCCCGCTCGGCCCGCGGTCCGCGTCGACGCGGCTCGCCGTCGGGGCCGCGCTCGCGGCTCCGCCGCACGCGGCGAGCGCCAGCGCGAGCCAAGCCTGCCTCATACCGAGCGGAGGCGCCGCAGCACGGCGACCTTCGCGCCCGCGGTCTCGGGTCCCGACCCTGTCGGCTTGCGCGGCGGCAGCGACGTCACGAGGCGCTCGATGACCGGCAGCGCGCGGATCAGCGCGGACTCCGCGTGCAGCTCGCTCATCTCGCCGGGGAACACCAGCACGAGCCGGTAGATCGTCGCGAAGGTGCGGACCAGCGCGCCCTGGCCGGCGCCACCTTCCCGCGCCGCCGCGATCGCGCGCATCGCGCGCATCGTCCTCGGCTCGCGCGCCCCGGCGGGGAACGACTCGAGCCGCTCGACGTCGCGAAGCGTCGCGGTCACGTCGGCCGCCGGAAGCGACGCCTCGGCCGCCCGTGCGCGCACCTGGCCTGCGTCGATCGCGTCGGGACCGTCGAGGGCGATGCCGAGCCCGGCGAGCGTCCGCCCGAGCTTCGCGAGCACGAGCGCGTCGTCCACGTCGAGCGACGGCCGTCCCGGCTCGGAGCTGCCCCAGATCTCGGGCGAGCTCTCGTCGATCACCCAGGCGCTCTCGGCGCGCGCACGGTGGACCAGCAGATCGAGCGTGTCCTCGAGCGTCCGGGCGATGGGCTCGCGCTCGTCCTTGCCCTGCGGGAGCGACACCCCCGCGACCAGGCCCGAGAAGGACGCGGCGAGCGCGGCGAGCGCGCTGCGCTTTCCCTCGGGGTCGGCGGGCGGCGCGGCTAAGAGCGCAACGACTCGGAAGTCCCCCTCGAGCGGCGCCCAGATCGCGTCCGGATCCGGCCTCCCGCCGAGCTCGACGCGCGCGTCCTCTGCGTCGAGCTCGCGCGCGACGAGGGCGAGGAAGCGGTGAACCGGCTGCACGCGCGTACCATACAACGCAGAGCGGCGTCGGGGCGACGACTGGGCTTGCTTTTCGCGGGTTCTCACGGACGATGCTCGCGCATGAGCGATCGCGCGCTGCGCACCGGATCGATCGCCCTGCTCGCGCTCGCGGCCGCGGTCCTTCCGGCGCTGCGTTTCGGCGCGGCGGCGGGCGCGTCCGTGCTCGCCCTGGTGGTCGGGGCCGGCGTCGCGGTCTCGCTCGCGCCGGCGTGGCGCCGCGAGCGCGTCGCACGGCGGCCGTTTCCGTCGTCGTGGCGCCGCATCCTCGAGCGTGACGTGGAGGCCTACCGACGGCTCGCGGCACCCGAGCGCGCCCGCTTTGAGCGAGACGTGGCGATCTTCCTGGCCGAGCAGAACGTCACCGGGCCCCGAGGCGAGCCGGTCGACGACGAGCTGCGCGTGCTCGTCGCGGCATCGGCGACGATCGTCGCGTTCGGGCGGCCGGGCTTCCGCTACCCGCGGACGCGCGACGTCGTGATCTACGAGGGCACGTTCGACGAGCACTACGCCGTCGGGGGCAAGGACGCGAACGTGCTCGGGATGGTGCACGGTTCGGGCCCGATCCTCTTCTCGGCCCGCGCGCTCCGCGAGGGATTCCGCAACCCGCGCGACGCGAGCAACGTCGGCCTGCACGAGTTCGCGCACGTGCTCGACTTCGACGCGGGGCAGGCCGACGGGGTGCCGGCCTTCATGCCCTGGCGCGCGGTGACCCCCTGGGTATCGCTGATGCACGCGGAGACCCGGCGTGTGCGAGCGCATCGCTCGATCCTGCGCGCGTACGCGGCGACCAACGAGGCGGAGTTCTTCGCGGTCGCGACGGAGATGTTCTTCGAGCAGCCGTGCAGGATGAAGGAGAAGCAGCCGCGCCTCTACGCGCTGCTCGTCGCGACGTACGGGCAGGACCCCGCCCGCGCGAGCGACTGACCCACGGGTCGCGAGGACCGTCTTCTGGTACGGTCGCGGTGTGGGTGACGACGAGCGCAAGGGACCGGGCGCGGCTGGGAATCCCACCATCCAGATCGACGCGCTGACCGACGTCCAGCTGATCGATCACGCGGCGGACGCCGGCGGCGCGGGCGACGACGTCCCGGCGGTGAGCGTCCCGCCGCCGCTCCCGCGACGGACGAGCCCGGCGCCCCGCAGCAACGCGCGGGCGCTGGGGTTGACCTTGCTCGCGGTGATCGCGGGCCTCGCGTTCGCGTTCTTCGTGATGGAGGTCCTCTTGCCCGCGACGCCGCCGGTGCCGGCGTCCGCGGCGTCGCCTCCGACGTCGAGCCCGCCGCCGCCGTCGTCGGTGGTCCGACGCGTCGACCTGGACGAGGAGCTGGTGATCCACGCGGGGTCCGGCCCCGAGGAGTGAGGGCTTTGCCGTCGCGCTCGCGGCCCTGATCGGGGCGGCCGAAGAGCGAGAGCGAGGCCGGCCCTCAGCTCCTCGGCGCCGCGATCGTCGCGAAGTCGTGCGTCCCCCGACCGTCCGCGATCGCGTCGTCCATCGCGGCCGCCACGGCGGGCAGCACCGTCAGCCTCGCGGCTCGCGCGGTCTCGAGCATCAAGCGCACGTCCTTGCGGGCCATCGTCAGCTCGAAGCCGGCGGGCTGCTTGCCGACGGCGAGCGCGCGGCGTCCCATGCCTGCGCCCGTCGGCGAGAACACGTCGAAGAGCGCGAGGATCTCCTCGGGGCTCACGCCCGAGGCCTGGCCCATGCGAAAGAGGTCGCCCATCGCGGCGGTGAGCATGATCAAGAGACCGTTGCCCGCGAGCTTGAGCTTGGCGGCCTTGTCGGGCTCGGCGCCGAGGTAGAGGACGCGTCCGGTCATCGTCTCGAGCAGAGGGCGGAGCGCCGCTTCGTCCTCCGCGGGGCCCGAGAGCAGCATGAGCCCGGTCGCGTCGCGCGAGTTCGCCGGGCCCATGAACACGGGCGCGTGGACGTAGCGGACGGCGGCCGCGCGGAGCCGGGCGAAGCGTGCCGCGACGCCGGCCGGGAGGTTCGTGCTGTGGTCGATCACGTAGGCGCCCGCGGCGAGGTCGGGCCGGAGCGCCTCGGTGACCGCGTCGACCGCCGCGTCCTCGGCGAGGATCAGGTGAACGCGCGAGGCGCCGCGCACGGCCTCGGCCGGGCTCGCGCACGCGGTCGCGCCCTTCGCCGCCAGCGGCTGGGCGCGCGCCGGCGTCCGGTTCCACACGCGCACGGCGTGGCCCTTGGCGAGGAGGTTCTCCGCGAAGCCCTTTCCGAGCAGGCCCAGGCCGAGGACGGCGACGGTGGTGGTCATCGGCGCGACCATAGTGCGAGAGCGAGGCCGAGCGCGAGGGCGAGGGCGAGGGCGGGCGCGAGACGTGCCACGGGCGCGGCTCGCGTCGTGCGTGCTAGCTTCCGCCCCCTCATGACGATCCGGATCTCGGAGAAAGAGGTCGAGCACGTCGCGCGGCTGGCGCGGCTCTCGCTCTCGGCCGACGACGTGAAGAAGATGCAGGGCGAGCTCGAGGGGATCCTCGCGTTCATGGCGACGCTCGAGAAGCTCGACACGAACGGGGTACCGCCCACCACGCACTCGATCGCCATGAGCACGCCCCTGCGCGAGGATCGGGCCACGGCGTCCCTCGCGCGTAGCGAGGTGCTCGCGGCCGCCGCCAAGAGCGAGGCCGGGGCGTTCGCCGTTCCGAAGGTGCTCGATGGCGAGTGACGTCCTCTGCAAGTCCGCGACCGAGATCGCGGCCCACGTGGCGCGGGGCGACGTGAGCGCGGTCGAGGTCGCGCGTGCGTCGCTCGCCGCGATCGGCAAGCACGATCCGTCGCTCCATGCCTTCCTCTACGTCGATGCCGAGGGCGCGCTCGCCTCTGCTGCCGCCGTCGACCGGGCCCGCGCCGCGGGCGAGACGCTCGGCCCGCTCGCGGGCGTGCCCGTCGCGCTGAAGGACAACCTGTGCGCGCGCGGGACACCGACGACGTGCGCGTCGAAGATCCTCGCCGGCTGGGTCGCGCCCTACGACGCGGACGTCGTCACGCGCCTGCGCGCGGCCGGCGCGACGCTCGTCGGCAAGGCGAACATGGACGAGTTCGCGATGGGCTCGTCCAACGAGAACTCCGCGTACGGGAGCGTGCACAACCCCTGGGATCTCTCGCGCGCGCCCGGCGGGAGCAGCGGCGGATCGGCGGCGGCGGTCGCGAGCGGCGTCGCGGCGATCGCGCTCGGCAGCGACACGGGCGGCTCGGTCCGGCAGCCCGGCTCGTTCACGGGCACCGTCGCGTTCAAGCCGACCTACGGCCGCGTCTCGCGCTACGGCCTGATCGCTTTCGCGAGCTCGCTCGACCAGATCGGGCCCTTCTCCCGGACCGTCCGCGATGCGGCGCGCGTCACCGGGGTGATCGCCGGGCGCGACCTGCGCGACGCGACGAGCGCGGACGTGCCCGTGCCCGACTACGAGGCGGCGCTCGGACGCTCGCCGAAGGGCGTTCGAGTCGGCGTCGTCCGCTCGGCGCTGGGCGAGGGCTGCGAGCCGGCCGTGCGGGACGCGCTGCTCGCCGCGATCGAGACGCTGCGCGGTCTCGGCTGCGCGATCGTGGACGTGGAGCTGCCGACCGCCGAGCACGCGGTGAGCGCCTACTACATCGTGGCGCCCGCGGAGTGCAGCTCGAACCTCGCGCGCTTCGACGGCATGCGCTACGGGCCGCGCGCCGCCGGGAGCGAGCTGGCCGAGGTGTACGGGCGCACGCGTGCGGAGGGCTTCGGGCCCGAGGTGAAGCGCCGGATCATGCTGGGCACCTACGTGCTCTCCGCGGGGTACTACGACGCGTACTACGCGAAGGCGCAGAAGGCGCGCACGTTGATCGCGCGCGACTACGCCAAGGCGTTCGAGACGTGCGATCTCGTCCTCTCGCCGACGTCGCCGAGCGCCGCGTTCCCGCTCGGCTCGCGCACGAAGGACCCCCTCGCGATGTACCTCGCGGACGTCTACACGCTGCCGCCGAGCCTCGCGGGGCTGCCGGCGATCAGCGTGCCGTGCGGCTTCGACGGCGGCCTGCCGGTCGGCCTGCAGCTCACCGGCAAGGCCTTCGACGAGCAGGGTGTGCTCGCGCTCGCGCACGCCTACGAAGAGGCGTGCTCCTGGAAGGACCGGCGCCCGCCGGTGTTCGGCTGAGGACGAGCATGGCGACCACGCAATACGAGGCGGTCATCGGTCTCGAGGTCCACGCGCAGCTCGCGACGCGAACGAAGATGTTCTGCGGGTGCTCGACCTCGTTCGGCGCCCCGCCGAACACGAACGTGTGTCCCGTCTGCCTGGGCATGCCGGGCGCGCTGCCCGTGCCGAACCGCCGCGCCATCGAGCTCGCGGTGCGCGCCGGGCTCTCGCTCGGCTGCACCGTGCGCGGGACGAGCCGCTTCTCGCGCAAGAACTACTTCTATCCCGATCTCAGCAAGGGCTATCAGATCTCGCAGTTCGACCTGCCGCTCAACGAGACGGGGTCGCTCACGATCGACGTCGGCGGCCAGAAGAAGACCATCGGCATCATCCGGATCCACGTCGAGGAGGACGCGGCCAAGAACCTGCACGGCGTGGGCGCGGGGGATGGCACGCTCGTGGACTTCAACCGCGCGGGCGCTCCGCTCATCGAGACGGTGAGCGCGCCCGACATGCGGAGCGCGGACGAGGCGGTCGCCTACCTCGAGGCGCTGCGCGACGTCTTCATGTTCGCGGGCGTCAACGACGGGAACCTCGAGGAGGGCTCCTTCCGCTGCGACGCCAACGTGTCGATCAAGCCCGTCGGCCACGAGAAGCTCGGCACGCGCGCCGAGCTGAAGAACATCAACTCGTTCAAGTTCGTGAAGAAGGCGATCGAATTCGAGATCGCGCGGCAGGAGGCCGTGCTCTCGGCGGGGGGCAAGGTCGTGCAGGAGACGCGCGGCTACAGCGATGCCCGCGGCGAGACGTTCTCGATGCGCAGCAAGGAAGAGGCGCACGACTACCGCTACTTCGACGACCCGGACCTGCCGCCGCTCACGGTCGACGACGCGTGGCTCGCGCGCGCGAAGGCGGATCTGCCGGAGTCGCTGGAGGCGCGCCGCGCGCGCTGGCAGAAGGACTGGGGGCTCACGGCGTACGACGCCGGAGTGCTCACCGGGCACCCGCGCATCGCGGACTACTTCGAGGCGGTCTGCACGTCGGCGCGCCTGAACCGCGATCTCGGCAAGAAGGTCGCGAACTTCATCCAGGCGGAGCTGCTCGGATCCGTGACGACGAGCGGCCTCGAGGCGAGCTTCCCCGTGTCGAGCGACGCCCTCGCGGAGCTGCTCGCGCTGGTCGAGGACGCGACCATCAACGGCAAGATCGCCAAGGAAGTGCTCGCGATCATGATCGCGACCGGCAAGGGCGCGAAGAAGATCGTGGACGAGAGGGGCCTCGCGCAGGTCACGGACACCTCCGCGATCGAGAAGGCCATCCGCGACGTCGCCCTCGCGCACCCGAAGGAGCTGGCGAGCTTCAAGGCCGGCAAGGTCGCGCTGAAGGGCTTCTTCGTCGGCCAGGTGATGAGGGCCACCAAGGGCCAGGCGAACCCGGGCGTGGTGAACGAGATCCTCGACCGCGTCCTCGGGGAGTAGGGCGCTTCTTCCGTGGCGCCGACCGAGGTCGGCGCGATGGGCCACCGTCGATCCGTTCGAGGTGCTGGCTCGTAGCCTCGTTCATGGCACGGGAAGCAGCGAGGGCAGGCCGGGCCCGCTGGGGCGACACGAGCGTCGGCTCGGGCCTGCGCGTGCGGCCCGAGGCGCTGAACAGCATGGAGATGGACGCGCTCGACGACGCCGAGCCGAAGCTCTCCGGCCAGAGCGTGCTCGACACGCGCTGGGCCTTCGAGCAGGTGATCGGCGCGGACGCGATGCGCCGGGCGCTCGAGACGGTGAAGTCATCGGCGCGCGGCGTCTACGAGAGCACGAGCGCGCTGACCTGGGTGCCCTACTCGGCGATCCGGCTGGTGCACGACGCCTACGCGCGCGAGGCGGGCCGGCCGGTCGACGAGCTGCTCGCCGAGGTCGTGCCGCTCTCGGCCGAGCGCTCGCTGACCACCGTCTGGCGGCCGCTCCTGCGGACGACGACGGACGAGGCCCTCCTCGCGCGCCTGGCGTCGATGTACGCGCGCTCGCGCAGCCGCGGCACGATGTCGGCCCGCATGACCGGCCTCGGCGCCGCCATCGTCGACGTGACCGACTGGGCGAGCTTGCCCGAGCGAGACATCGCGCCGATCGCGCTCGCGATCGGGACGTTCCTGCGGCTCTCCGGGCGAGAGAGCCCGGCGGTGCAGGCGACGCGCACGGCCAGCGGCGTGCAGTTCCGTCTGACCTGGCGCGCCTGACGCGCCGCGCGCCGTGCTAGACCGGCGCGCGATGGACGTGCTCCCTGCCCGCGAAGGTGAGCTCCTCGTCGTGCCCACGGGCGTGACGCTCCCGAAGGTCTGCCTCAAGTGCGGCGGCCGCCACGACATCGTGCGGCGGAAGGCTCCGTACACGGTCGGTACCGCCGGGCGGGCGAGCGCGGGCGTCGGGGGCGTGATCGGGGTCGTCTTCGCCCAGACGATGCGGGGCGTCGATCGGGTGGTCGCCGTGCTGGTCTTCACGGTGCTGATCGCGACCGCCTCGGCGGTGGCGTGGGTGATGCAGCGGAGCGCCACCAAGGTCGAGCTCGCGCTCCCGCTCTGCGCCTCGTGCGACGCGGCGTGGACCGAGGGCGAGCGGCAGCGAACCGGCATCCTCTGGGGTCTCGGTGGGTCGTTCGTCGCGCTCGCCGCGGGCTACGCGCTGGCGTCCACCGTGCTCATGGCCGTCGGTGGGCTGGCGTTCGCCATCGCGATCGTGGTCGCGCTGGTGCTGCAGCTCCCGAAGCGCTTCGTCCCTGCGCTCGCCGTGAAGCCCGAGGCCGTCCGGCTGAAGGTCGCGCCCGCGATCGCCGACGCCGTGGTGGAGCGCGCGCGCCGCCGCGCCGAGCGGCGCGCCGCGAAGGACGCCGAGCCCGCCGGTGAAGAAACGTGAATGTGAGTAGTCCGCGCGCGGCGGCGACGCAGAGTGCGCGGCCATGGCGGACACGACGAAAGACCTCGCGGGCAAGACCTTCCTCGTCACGGGCGCGAACACCGGCATCGGCAGGGCCACGGTCGAGGCGCTCGGAGCGCGCGGCGCCTCGCGGATCCTGATCGCGGCGCGCAGCAAGGAGAAGACCGAGCCCGTGCTCGCGGCGCTGCGCGCGCGGGGTGTCGAGACGGCGTTCGTCGCGATGGACCTCGGTGACCTCGCGTCGGTGAAGCGCGCCGGCGACGAGGTGCTCGCGCGGGACTGGACCCTCGACGCGCTGATCAACAACGCCGGCATCGCCGGCCTCCAGGGCCTCACCAAGGATGGCTTCGAGATCACGTTCGGCACGAACCACCTCGGGCCGTACCTGTTCACCGAGAAGGTGCTGCCGCTGGTGAAGCGCGCCAAGCAGGGCCGGATCGTGAACGTGTCGAGCGAGGGCCACTACCGCCACCGGGCGCACGCGCCGGGGCAGGTGATCGACTGGGACGCCCTGCGCCGGCCGACGCCCACGGTGACGGGACTCCCGGAGTACTTCGTCAGCAAGCTCTGCAACGTCCTGCACGCCAAGCAGCTGGCGCGCCGGCTCGCGGGCACGAAGGTGACGACCTACTCCCTGCACCCGGGCGGGGTGGCGAGCGACATCTGGCAGCGCCGCTCGAGGCTCCTCGCGCTGCTGATCAAGCCCTTCCTCGTCACGAACGAGGAGGGCGCTCGCACGCAGGTCCGCTGCGCGACGGATCCGGCCCTCGCGCGCGAGACGGGCCTCTACTACGACGCGGAGCGGCCGAAGGAGCCCTCGCGCTTCGCGCACGACGTGGCGCTGCAGGACGAGCTCGACCGGCGCTCGCGCGAGTGGGCCCTGCCCTTCCTGGGCTAGGCCTGCGCCGGGAGCGCTACGAGCGCTCGGTCCGGGGCCTGCGGTACGCGAGCACGGGTCGCCCGACGCTGCGCAGCACGCGCTCCGTGAGGGAGCCCAGCATGAAGTGCTCGATCCCGGTGCGGCCGGCCGTCGCCATGACGACGAGATCGACGCCGCGCTCCTCGACCACGTCTTCGATCACGTCGAAGGGCACGCCGCGCCGCACGACCGAGTCGACGTGCGGCGTCGTCTTGGGCGCGTTCGCCTCCATCCAGCGCGTGAAGCGCGCGGTCATGCGCGACTCGTCCGCCTCCGCCGTCGGACCCTCGGACGCCATCACCGCCGAGTCCCACGCGTGCACCACGGCCACCCTCGCGTGGGCCCGCCGCGCGAGGTCGGTCGCGACGCGCACCAGCTCGGCGCTCAGCGGCTCGAGGTCGACCGGGACCAGGATGCTCTTCGGCGCGAAGCGCGCGTCGTCGGCGACGGCCCACGTCTTGGGGACGGCGAGCACCGGCACCTCGGACGTGCGCAGGATTCGCTCCGCCACGCTGCCCAGCAGCGCGTGCGCGATCCCGCGGCGCCCCTCGGTGCCCACCACGAGCAGGTCTGCCTTGGTCGCCGCGGCGTGCTCGACGATGGCGCGCGGCGGCTCGCCCTCGACGAGCTTGCCGCTCGCGCTCACCCCCTGCTTGGCGAGCGCCTCGACGGCGAGCGCCAGCTTCGCCTCGTGCTTCTGCTTCCACTCCTCGAGCGCCTCGGGCCGGACCAGCGCGTACTCGTCGATGTCGTCGTACCAGCTCCAGGCCGTGACCAGCTCGACGGTGCCGTCGAAGGCGCGCGCGATCGACGCGGCATAGCGGGTCGCCACGAGCGCAGAGGGGGACAGATCCGTCGCGCAGACGATTCGCCTCAGCATGTAGCCGTTCTACGCGCGCAGCAGCGCTTCGCCAGGGGCTCGTTCCCCCGGGCACGCGGCCGTGGGCGTCGCCTGTCGCGCTGCGGCGTGGCTGCCCAGCCTGGAGTAGAAGAGCGCGCCGATGAGCCCGCTCGCCTCGCTCCGCGCGCGCCTGCCCGACCGCAACCTCTGGGTCGTCTACCGGACGATGATCGTCCTCTCGACAGCGTACGGGATCGCGCTCGCGGTGATGCCCATGGTGCTCGAGCACCGGCACCTCGGGCCCGACGTGGTGGGCGAGCTCGCGTCGTTCTTCGCGCTCGGGCTCGTGCTCTTCGCGGCCCCCTCGGGCGCGGTGATCCGCCGCTTCTCGGCGCGCTGGACGCTGGCCGTCGCGATCGTCGGGTACGGCGTGATGATCGGCATCATCCCGCTGCTCGGGTCGTACACTTCGCTCGCGGTCGATCGGTTCGTGGACGGCCTCTTCTCGATGGGCGCGTGGATGAGCGGCGAGACGCTCGTGCTCTGGCGCGCGCCGAGGGCAGACAAGGCGCTGGCGACCTCGCTCTCGGCGAGCTTCACGATGAGCGGGTACCCGATCGGCGCGGCGATCTCGCTCGGGATCTCGGGGTGGCTCTCGCCCGAGCATCGCTTCGTGCTCGCGGGTGCGATCGCGTGCGCGGCGGCGGTGGTGGCGGCGACGGGGCTCGACCCGGATCCGGTGCTGCCTCCGCACGAGGTGGAGCAGGGCTCCGGCGCGGGCGCCGGTCCGACGACGCGCACGGGGACGCTCGCGCTCGCCTGGCGGATCAAGACGAGCTGCGCGGCGACCTTCGCGAGCGGCTTCTTCCAGTCGTCGGGGGCGCTCTTCATCCCGCGCTTCCTCGTCGACGAGCGGCACGTCCCGGAGGAGCACGCGAGCGTCGTCGTCGGTCTCGTCGGGCTCGGGATGCTGCTCTTCGCCTCGCCCGCCGGGCGGCTCGGGGACCGCATCGGACACCTCGCCGTGATGCGCCTGCTCGCGCTCGCGGGCCTGCTCGGCATGCTCGCGTTCTTCGCGCTCGACTCGTTCGCGGCGATGTGCGTCGTCATCCTGATCGCGGGCGGCGCGATCACCTCGATGCCGCCCCTCTCGCTCGCGCTCCAGGGCGTGATCGCGCAGCCGGACGAGTACACGCGCACGAACTCCATCTTCAACGTGTTCTTCGCGAGCGGGCTCGTCGTCGGGCCCTTCCTGACGGGCCGCGTCTTCCACGCGCACGGAGGCAGCGGGATGCTCGTGCTCTTCGCCAGCCTCTGGGCCGTGTTCGTCGCGCTCAGCCTCGTGTTCCGCAAGGATGATCCGCGTGCCCGCGGGGAGGGCCCCGCCCATGCGACCTGAGCGTCCGGCGATCGCGGGCCTGGCGCTGGCGATCCTGCTCGCGTCGATCTCCGACGGCGCGCCCGCGCGCGCGTTCACCATCGAGAGCCCCGTCTTCGGGGCCTGCCACGAGCACATCACGCTCGCCGCCCTCGCGCGGGCGCCCTTCGCCCCCGACGTGCCGACGGTCCCCGCGGACGACGCGCAGCGCCGCCTCGCGTCGGCTTTGCCCTTCACGGTGCCCGCCGCGGCGGCGAGCGATCCGCGGGTCGTCGCGCTCCTGATCGGAGTGCGCGAGGCGGACGTCGGCGCCCTCGCCGCGACGGACCTCGACCGGCTCGCCACCGTGCACGGCGATCCGGCCACGCAGCCCTCGGACTGCCTGCGCAGCCCGGCGGACGACGGCGTGGCTGGCGACGCTCGCGCGCTCGCGGCGTGCCGCGCCTACATCGAGGATCAGGTCGCTCGCGCGCTCGGTCCGGCCGACGAGATCGACGCCGGCACGGAGGACGTCGGCGTCTCGCTCGCGTTCGAGGGCACGCGCACGGTCCCGCTCGCGCGCTTCCCGCACCGCGTGGGGCTCGCGCTGCACGCGCTGCAGGACTCATTCTCGCACACGTACCGGGACGCGAGCGGCACGCAGGTGCTGACGGTCCACAACTGGGTGGACTGGGTGACCGGCCACTACGACCCGGCGCGCGACGGAGTGCGCCACCAGAGCGATCGGGATCACTGCACGGGCGACGCCGCGTCGATCGCGCGCGCGACGCACGCCGAGGACGCGAGCGCGGAGCTGCTGGCGGCGATCGCCGATCCGAGCGGCGGCAGGGCAGGGCGCCTCGCCCGCACCTCGCTCGTGCTCGATCGCTGGCTCACGCTCACGCCGGGCTGCGACGCGTCGAACGCGTGGTGCGGCTCGCCCGACGCCGTGACGAGCGAGGGCGGGTGCTCGATCGCCGCGCGTCGATCCTCGAGTCGCGCTCCGCTCGCCGCGCTCGCGCTCGCCCTCGTCGTCCTCGCCCGCCGCCGCGCTCGCCCTCGTCCTCGTCCTCGTCCTCGCCCTCTCGCCCTCGCCCTCGCCCTCGCCCTCGCTCCCGCCCCCGCCCTCGCCCAGGACGCCCCACCCCCCGCGCCGCGCCCGCTCTCCCCTTTCGCCGCGAGCCTCACGATCGGCGGCGCCATCGAGTCCCCGTCCGCGGTCGTGTCCCTCGGCGGCCGCTGGTTCCCCTCGGACGAGTGGCGCGTCGGCCTCGACGTGGAGTGGAGCCCCTGGTTCTCCCTCGCCGCCGTGCGCGGCGCGCCCGGCGTCTTCGACGCGTTCGCGAGCCTGGAGTGGGACTGGGCCCGCGTGCCTGGGCTGGTGCGCATCGGCACGCGCATCGCGGCGGGGATCTCGGTCCTGCTCTTCGACGAGTACGGCGCGAGCGCCGGCGACGTCGGACCGCTCGTCGCGGCGACGCTCGTCGGCGCCGGCTTCGAGCTCGATCGCGAGTGGGAGCTGCGCGTGGACCCGGAGGCGTCCGTCGCGATGCCGCACGTCGTCGGGACGCCGCAGGTCTTCCGCGAGTACCGCCTCTCGCTCTCGCTCGTGTTCCGGCCCGAGTCTCAGCGGCCTTGAGAGCTCAGCGCTCGCGCTCGAGCCTCGTGAGCGCCTCGACGTACTTCGCCTCGCTCGCAGGCTTCAGCGCCAGGATCGCCGCGACGCGCTCGAGCCTGCGCTCCGCGTGATCGGCCCGCGCGAGCGCCTCGCGCGCCGCCATCACGCGCCCGCGCTCGGACATCGAGCCGAGGATGCTGGTCACGATCGCGCAGAGCGCGACCCCCGCCGCCGTGGAGAGCGACGCCTCGGCCGGGCCCTCGCTCCCGAAGATCGCCGCGAGCGTCGCGAGCGTGCCGAGCGCGAGCCCAGAGGCGAGCGCCATGGCCGCGCCCGCGATCGCGAGGTTGCGCGCCGCGCCGGGCCGGAGGTTGCGCACGGCGAACGTGCGCCAGTAGTCCGACTCGCGGTCGATGCGGATCGCGAGGTCCACCATCGGCGTGCTGCCCCCGACGTCGGGGAGCGCTGCCTCGTCCGCCCGCGCGTTCCAGGCCTTCGCCTCGTCGTCCATGCGTCGCTCGGCGTCTCGCAGGCCGCCGCGCACACCCGTCACGGCGCCGTCGAGCGCCTTCTTGCTCTTGCGCAGGGCCACGCTCGCCCCCGCCTCCACGCGCTCGCGCGTCGTCTCACCCGTCGTCGTCTCGTCGGCCATCGCACGATGATAGCGTGGTAGGGTCGATCGATGCGGATCCGCGGGATCACGAGGGCCGACTACTCCTTCATCGTGTCGGTGCTCGACCGCTGGTGGGGTGGGCCCTCGCGCGAGCTCGCCCACCCGATGTTCTACTACGAGCTCGGCTCCGAGGCGCTGATCGCGGACCTCGACGGAGAGGTCGCGGGGTTCCTGCTCGGCTTCCACGCGCGCCCGCACGACGACGCCGACACGCGGCTCACCGCGTACATCCACATGGTCGGCATCCACCCCGATCACCGGCGGCGCGGCGTCGGAAAGGAGCTCTACGAGCACTTCATGGACCGCGCGCGAGCGGCCGGCGCCCTGCGCCTGAAGGCGATCACCAACGTCGGAAACGAGGGCTCGATCGAGTTCCATCGCGCCCTCGGCTTCGACGTCGTGGAGGACCCGGACTACGCGGGGAGGGGACGCGCGCGCATCGTGTTCACGAAGGAGCTGGGCTTGCCCGCGTGAGGTGGCCGCGCCCGGCTGATCCGCTCGATCCTCCCACCCGAACGCGGTATCGTCGGCCGCCGCCGGCAGCCCGGCATGAAGGGGAGAGGATCCGGACCGATGAGCTACTCGGGCGCACAGACCGCCAAGACCTCACGCGAGAACCTGGGCAAGGCGCTCGCCGCGCTCCAGGCGGACCCGAACATCCCTCCCGACGTGATGGCCATCGTGCAGAACGTCGCCCAGGCCATGGCGGCGCTCTTCGAGGCCGAGCGCGCCCCGGGCGAGCCCGAGGGCAAGGCCGCGGTGAAGCGAGCGCTCGGGGTCGTGGGGCAGACGCTCGCGCTCCTGCAGGACGTGCGGGCCCAGCACCCCGGGATCCAGGTCGCCACCGCGTCGATCGCGCAGACGATGTCGGCGCTCTATCCGCTCACGACGCAGCCCTCCCTGCGGCCACCCCAGCCGCAGCAGCCCCCGCAGGGCATGGGCGGCGCGCCGATGATGGGACAGCCCGCACCCGGCTTCGGCCCGCCGCCTCAGCCGCAACAGCAGTACGCGCCGGGCGTCGCTCCGGTGGCGGCGTTCGCCATGACACAGCCGCACGCGCCGCAGCAACCCCACGCGCCGGCCGCGCCTCCGCAGCAGGCGTGGCAGCAGGCGCAGCAGCAGCAGTGGCAGCCACCGCCCCAGCAGGCCCATCAGCAGCAGGCGTACCAGCCGCCTCCGCAGCAGCAGGCGTGGCAGGCGCCCGCGCAGCCGCAGGCGCTCGCGCCCAACCCCTACGCGGCGCCGCTCCCGGCCGCACAGCAGCCGCCCTTCACCGCGCCGGCGCAGCCCAAGCCGCCGCAGCCGCAGGCGGGCGCGTACCGCGACGGATCGAAGGAGCGCATCCCCGTCGAGGTGAACATCGGCGCGACCACCGACTCGAACTTCTACGTCGGCTTCTCGGGCGAGATCTCCGAGGGTGGCGTCTTCTGCGCGACCTACGCGATCCAGCCCCGCGGGACGCTCATGCGCGTGCTCGTCACGCTGCCCGGCAACTTCGAGAAGCACGTGAACGGGTTCGTGCGCTTCGTGCGTGACCCGATGGACCTGACGGCCGAGAGCGAGCCGGGCATGGGCATCCAGTTCGAGGGGCTCGATCCCGAGGCGCGCGAGCTGATCCTGCGCTTCATCCGCAAGCGCGCGCCGATGTTCTACGACGAGTGACACCGGGCGGGGTGACCCCGGACCGGGGGGGAGGCGGAGTGGATCGCGCGCGACGCCGAGAGCTGAAGCATGCGGGCGTCCTGGCGGCGCGGCAGGCGCGCGTCGATCTCGCCAACACGATCGCCGTGCTCGAGCAGAGCCAGAGCGGCGAGGAAGGACGGCAGCTCGCAGGGCGGCTCGCGTTCGCCGTCGGGTCGCTCTACGGCGCGGAGGTCGGCGAGCCGGAGGGCGTGCGCGATCGGCTGCGGGAGGCGAGCGGGGTCCTGTCGGGAGTGCTGGCGCGGCTCTCCGAGCCGGGCGTTCCTCGGGCGCTCGACGACGCGGGGGCCTCGATCGCCAAGTGCCTGGCGGTGCTCTACCCGGCGCGGGCCGGTCTCGAGCGAGAGATCGAGGCCTCGATCTCGAGCGAGGCGAGCGCCGAGGCAGACCTCGCGGCGCCGGTGGTCGCCCTGCCGGCGCGCGACGCGGAGATGGAGGACGCGCCCAAGCAAGCGCCGAGGCCGCGCGAGAAGAAGATCACCTCGCCGGGCGTCGCGCCGCCGTCGAGCCCGATGATCCCCGTCGCGCAGCTCGCGAGGCCCGAGGCGGACCGAGGCCGCGATCCGGAACGGCAGCCGGAGCCCACCGGTGGCCGGCCGGGTCGGGCGATCCCCGCGACGCGCGAGCACCCGCAGCCGCAGCGGGTGTCGGCCAAGACGATGATCCGCGGGACCGACGAGGCCGCTACCACGACGGACGAGCCGGATCACTCCCGCGGGGCGACGCGCGTCTCGCGTCCGCCGTCCGCGCTCCTTCGCGAGGCGACGCCGGGCGAGGCGACGACCTTCGTGGGCCGGGCCGGATCGACGCCGCCTCCGGGGACGTCCGCGCGTCCGTCGGAGCCGCCCGAGAGCGCGGTGCCGCTCAAGCGCAAGCGCAGGAAGGCGCTCGAGCTGATGCCCGACGCGGACGAGGGGCTCGTCGAGCGCTCGAGCGGCTCGCCGGTGAACGACGGGGATCGCCGGCACACCGAGCGCGTCTCGCTCCAGGCCGACATCGGCCTGCACAGCGCGACGCAGTTCTTCACGGGGCTGAGCGGTGACGTCTCGCGCGGCGGGCTCTTCGTCGCGACGTGGGCGCCGCTGCCGCTCGGGACCGAGGTCACCGTCTCGTTCGTGCTGCCCGGCGGCCACCAGGTGACGGCGCCGGGGCGCGTCGCCTGGCTGAAGGATCCGCAGCGGGCGGGCGAGGGAGAGGACTCGCCCGGGATGGGCGTGCGCTTCACGACGCTCACCGACCGGGATCGGCAGGCGATCGAGCGCTTCCTCGCGCGGCGGCCGCCGCTCTTCCACGAGGTCTGAGTTTGCAGGGGCCCTGAGCGGGCCCCTCGACGCACCGGCGGAGCCGGATGCGTCTCACCCCTCGCTCCGACTCGTCGCTTCGCTCCTCGCGAGGCACACCGCTCGTCGCGCGCGGCCGCCGGATCGTGCCCGAGGCCGTCGTCGATCTTGGGACAGCCTTCGAGGTCGCGGCACGCTGGACGGCCGCGCTCAGTCGGGCCGATCGCGCGGGTCGCGGGGCGGGCGGAGCGTCCGGGCCAGCAGCCCGAGGGCCAGCGCCGCGAGCAGCGCGCTCGCGACCGCGAGCGGCCACGGGACGTCGGCGTTCGTTCCGTCGTTGAACCCCGGGATCGCGACCAGCTCCGGCGGCACGAGCACGGGCACGGCGTTGAAGCCCGCGTGCAGCGCGATGGCGGGCAGGGTCGAGCCGGCGCGCTGCGCGACCACGCCGAGGACGACGCCGACGATCGTCGCGAAGAAGAGCGCCTGTGCATCCAGGTGAAAGGCGCCGAAGAGCAGGGCGCTCGTCCCGATCGCGACGCGTGGGCCGTAGCGCGCCCGCAGCGCGCGCTGGATGAGGCCGCGGAAGAGCAGCTCCTCGGTGACGGGGGCGATCACGACGAACGTGAACGGGACGGTGAACGCGCGCACCGGCGAGCTGATGCGCGCGAGCGCGGTCGCCGCGGCATCGACCTCGGGCGCGTGCGCCATCGTCGGGACGAGGCGGACGATCAGGGTCGTCAGCTCCACCATCGGGAGCTGCAAGGCGATGCCCGCCACCGCGGCGAGCACGACGGAGCGCGTGCGCGCGGGCGCGATCCCGAGCGCGCTCGCCGGCGCCTCGCCGGGCGTGGAGAGCCACACCCCGAGCGCGATCACCGCGCCCAGCGCCGCGAGCTGCGCGGCCCCGAGCGGCAGGGGGTCCGAGGTCACGGCGCGGGCGGCGTCCGCGTAGTCGAGCTGCCGCGCCGCGATCGCGATGGCGATGAAGAGGTGCACGCTCGCCCAGAGCAGGGCGTGTCCCAAGAAGAGCAGGCCCAGGGCCGATCCGATCCCGAGGCGGCGCACGCGCGCACTATGCACGCCCGAGCGGGTGCTCGCGACCCCCGCGCGCGGCGCCGCTCTGCCTCGCCGGGAGAGCAAGCGCGTGTCGACGCGGTCTCCGTCGCGCTCGGTGCGCGGCCCGACCCGGCCCTCAGTCGCTCGCGCCATCGCGCGCGACGACGACGCCCGCGTCGCAGGCGGCACCGACGGGGCACATGCAGACGCTCCACACTCCCTCGGGCCGGCACCAGGAGTCGCACCGACTCGGCCCCCCGCAGAAGGTGCCGACGCAGTCGCGCCGCACCTCGGTGCGCGGGTCGCAGCGCTCCCCGGCCGCGTCGTAGGGACCCGCGTCGCTCGAGAGCGACGGCGCACACGCGCCGGCCAGGAGCGCGGATGCGAGCCAGAGCCTACGCCGCGCCCGCGCCCGTTGCCCCCGCTCTCGCGACGCCACGGATCGAGCATGCTCGCAGACGGGTCCGGGCACCAGGGCCGGAACGGAGGCCGTCACGGGGCGCGAGCCGACGCTCGGTCAGCGCCGCAGGTGCGCGATGATCTCGTCGGCGCCGTTCTCGGCGGCGTCGCCGGGGAACTGGAAGAAGCCGTGCGGCGCTTCCGGGTACACGACCAGGCGCGTGGGCAGGCCGAGCGCCTCGCGGTGCGCGGCGAGCCTCTGCGCCTGGCCGACGGGGACGAGGCCGTCGGCGCCGCCGTGCAAGAGCAGCGTCGGCGCGCGCGGCTGGGGCGAGCCCCGCGGCGAGCGCTCGCGCCACGTGCGTCGGTCGGACGTACGGAAGAGCAGCCGCGGGACGACGCTCGCGAGCGTGCCCTCGAGGTGATCGAGCTCGTAGAGCCCGAACCCGCAGGCGAGGCGGTGCACCTCTTCTTCGGTCGAGCGCCCGGCGACGAGCATCGCGAGCGTCGCGCCTGCCGAGAGGCCCACGAGCGAGATGCGGCGGGGCTCGACGCCGTGCGCGCGCTCGGCCCGGCCGCGCCAGTGCTCGAGCGCGGCGCGCACGTCGCCCTGCGCCTCGTCGAGGCGTCCACCGCGGAAGATCATCCGGTAGTCGACGCTGCACACCGCGATCCCGGCCGCGGTGAGGCGCGAGGCGAGGTAGCGCATCGGACGCATGTCGCGGCTGCCGAGGGTGAACCCCCCGCCGTGCACGAGGACGGCGCCGTGTCCGGTCGCCTCGCGGGCCGGGAGGTACACGTCGTAGAGCGGGCGGATCCCGCGACCGTGCCGCCGGCGGTAGAGCACGCCGCGCTCGGCCGGGCGCGGCTCCTCGAAGAACGCCGGACCGCGCAGCGAGGCGAGCGCCTCCAAGAGCGCGCCGTAGCGCAGCGATCCCGGCCCCGACGTCGCTCGCGACCCGGTCATCGCGCTCAGGTCGGCGCGGCGACGGGCAGCGGTCGCGCGCGCTCGGGCGGCAGGTGCGCGCGCAGGTCGGCGACCAGATCGTCGCGCAGTCGGCGCCGCGAAGGGTCGCTCCAGAGGTTCTCCCACTGATGCGGATCCTCGCGCAGGTCGTAGAGCTCGCCCTCGGTCCCGTCGTAGCGCGGCAAGCGCGAGCCGCGGAGCCAGACCGAGGAGTAGAGCGGGAACTGCCCGCCGCGATCGCGCGTGCTCGGCTCGTACACGGTGCAGAGCAGGCCGTCGCGATAGATCGTGCGCAGGTGCATGCCGACGCGTGCGAACTGACTGTCGAACGTCGTCAGGACGCGCTCGCGACCGGCCGCGCCCCTCACGAGCGGCAGTGGCGCGCCCTGCATGGCGCCGGGCACGTGCAATCCCGCGATGGAGAGGAAGGTCGGGGCCAGGTCCACCAGGCCGACGGGGTCGTCGATGCTCGTCGCCTCGATCCCGGCGCTCGGCGCGGGGCGCCAGACGAGCGGCACGCGGAGCAAGGAGTCGACGTGATAGGGGCCCTTGAAGAGCAGGCCGTGATCTCCCTGGAGCTCGCCGTGATCGGAGGTGAAGATCACGTCGGTGGTCTCGTCCAGCCCCCTCTCGCGCACCACCGCGAGGATGCGGCCCACCGCCTCGTCGATCAGCTCGTTCTCGACCTGGATGGTCGCGTCGATCTCGCGCACCTGGTCGTGCGTGAGCCGCTCCGGGTGGAACGAGATCGGGCCGCCCTCGGGGTTGTGGAAGCGGCCCTCGAACCAGTCGAGCCAGTGACGGGGCTTCTTGGCGAGCGCGCGCCGCACGCGCTCGACGCTGCCCGGGTGCCCGGGTGGCAGCGGGCGATCGCGGAAGTCGGGCGCGCGCTTCTTCACCTCGGCGAGCGGCGGATCGAAGGGATGGTGGGGATCGGGGAAGCTCACCCAGCAGAAGAAGGGCTCGCTCGTGTCCAGCGAGCGCAGCCAGGAGACGGCGCGGTCCGCGATCCAGTCCGTGTGGTAGTGCTCGCGCGGGATCGGGTTGTGCGTCACCTCGGGCGCGCCGGTCTCGCCGCCGCCGCGCCCGGTGAGCACGGTCCCGAAGCCGCGGACCTCGTCCGGGTGGTGGGTCCAGATCCAGTCCGCGTAGTGGTGACCGCCGAGCGGCCCGTGCGTGGCGAGCTCGACGTGCTCGAAGCCGCGCCAGGGCCCTGTGGAGCCTGCGGCCGCGAGGCGGTTCTCGGGGAAGCGCAGCAGCGGATCGAAGTGCGGGTCGAAGTGGGCCTTGCCGAGGAGCGCCGTCCGGTAGCCCGCGGCGCGCAGGATCGCCGCCACGTCCGGCGCGCCCTCGGGCGTGGAGATCCCGTTCGCGACGACGCCGTGCGTGAGCGGGTGTTGCCCGGTGAGCATCGTCGTGCGCGAGGGCATGCACACGACGCTCTGCACGTGCGCGCGCCGGTAGAGGATGCCGTCGCGGGCGAGCGCGTCGATCACCGGCGTCCTGGCGAAGGGGTTGCCCGTCGCGCCGAGCGAGTCGAAGCGCTGCTGATCGCTGGTGACGAAGAGGACGTTGCGGCGGCGGGGCGGCGCGCCCGTGCGCGCGGGCGACGAGGTGGGTCGCGTCCCCTCTCCGCGCGCGAGGGCACGACGTAGCCGGAAGGCCGCGCGCGAGAGGTGGCGGAACCCGGCGGCCGCGAGGCTTGCTTCGTCCATCGGGGGCGATGGTACTCCGGCCGGCGCGCGCCCACCTCGCCCGCCTCGCCCCCCGATCGCCGGGCCGACGCGCTCGGGTCGCGCCGCCTTCCGCTGTCCAGGCCGAGCCGAGGCGCTATAGTGCCCGCGCGTGCCTTCGACGTCCGAAGCGGCGCGAGCACTCGGACCTGCGCTCGCGCTCGCGCTCCTCGCGCAGCTCGGCGCTGCGTCGCTCGCGTCGGCCCAGCAGAGCATCTTCAACGTGCCGGCGACGACGGGCACCGCGTCGGGCGAGGTGTTCGTCCAGGAGCAGCTCAACCTCGGCGAGCGCGGCGAGTCGAACCTGACGATCGACTACGGCCTTCCGGAGGGCGTCGAGCTCGGGCTCAACGTCTTCGCGGTCGGCCTCTACGACGTGCGGGGGCCGCTCGAGCAGAGCCCCATGTTGCTGCTCAACGGCGCCTGGACGGTGGACGCAGCGCGCTGGATCCGCGTGCAAATCGGAGCGCAGGTCGGTGCGCGCGTGCCGCTCCCCTCGGAGGCCACCGGCGCCGCGCTGGGCTGGGCGAGCCTGCGCCTGCGCGGCGGCGACTTCGGCGACTGGATCGTGGGGACCTACGCGGGCACCCACGACTACCTCGGCACTGGCACGCAGCTCGGTGTGATGGGCGGCT
Organism: Sandaracinaceae bacterium; assembly: GCA_044220955.1. Taxonomy (GTDB): domain Bacteria; phylum Myxococcota_A; class Polyangia; order Polyangiales; family Sandaracinaceae; genus JBBSAT01. Next base: position 6,061 of record JBGAQA010000054.1, on the reverse strand, counting down.
TCGAGCTGCCGATCGTGCGCGACCGGCTCGCGCTCGCCGCGGACTTCCTCTTCGGCACCAACCACGCGTCGGTCGGCGTCGCGGGCGTCGTCGTCTTCCTCCCGGACGGCTTCCAGCTCTCGCTCGGCGCCCAGTTCCCGTCGCCGCTCAGCCCCAACGACTTCGGCGGCGTGCTCGAGGTGACGCGCGTGCCGCCCTGACGGCTCCGCGCGCTCCGTATTGCGCGCCGCGGCGGGGGGCGTAGCTACCCCCGTGCAAGCCCGGGAGGCCCCCATGCTCGAGAAGATCATCTGTGCGACCGATTTCACCGAGCCCTCGGCGGTGGCGGTGCGCTACGCAGCCTCGCTCGCCCGTGCCACGCGCGCGTCGCTCGACCTGATCCATGCGTGGGACTTCGTCTCGGAGCTCCCCGCCGACGATCGGGCGTCGATGCGCCAGGCGGTCATCGCCGGCTCGCGCGACGCGTGCCGCGCCAGGCTCGACGACGTCGCGCGCGGTCTCGCCGTGCACGGCGTGAAGGCCAGCGCTGCGCTGATCGAGGGCGTGCCCGAGGAGGCGATCCCCGCGTACGCGACGAACCGCGGCGCCGACGTCCTCGTCGTGGGCACGCACGCATCGAGCGGTCTGGCGCACGCGCTTCTGGGCAGCGTGGCCGAGCGGGTCCTGCGGACCTCCTCGGTCCCCGTGCTCGTCGTACCGGCGAACGTGAGCGTGAGCGAGACCGCGACCTTCTCTCCGAAGCAGATCCTCGTGCCGACCGATCTGACGCCGGGCAGCGGGGAGGCGCTCCGCTTCGCCATCCAGCTCGCGGCCGGCGCGCGCGTCGCCACGCTCCACGTCTGGGACGTGCCCCCCTACTTCTTCGAAGGCGGCGAGGCCATCAAGGCGACCGAGAAGCGCGTGCCGGAGCACGTCGAGGAGTGGATGGACGAGGTCTTCGACGAGGAGGAGCCGTCCGTCGAGAGCATCGTGCGACGAGGCGAGCCGAGCGAGGTGCTCGCGGCGGTCTGCGCCGAGCGCGATCCCGACCTCATCGTCATGGCGACGGCCGGGCGCGCCGGCATCGCGCACTTCATGCTCGGCTCGATCACCGAGCGGGCCGTGCGGACGCTCGGGCGTCCGGTGCTCACGCTGCGCCGCGAGCCATGAGCGCGGCGCTGCCGGCTGGTCTCGAGGCGCGCCTGCGCGAGCTCGTGCCCGGCGGCCGCATCGTCGCGGCCCGAGCGCTCGGCGACGACGAGGGCGGCGCGTCGGCGTCCGAGGCGAAGAAGGAGCTCGGGTACGGGCGGCCGATCCGAGTCGATCTCCACACGCCCGCCGGGCCTCGCTCCCTCGTGGTGCACACGGCGCGCGCGAACGACTTCGGCCACGACCGCCGCGCCGATCGCGCGGACGCGATGCTGCTCGCGTACGACTGCTTCCCGCTCGTCCCCGGTCACGTGCGCGCCGTCGACGTGGGCGCGATCCGGAGCGACGGGACGCTCCTGCCGCTCGGGGACACGGGAGAGCTCTACCTCGTCACCGAGTGGGCCGACGGCGCGCTCTACGCCGACGACCTGCGGCGCGTCGCCGAGACCGGGCTCGCGACCGAGCTCGATCTCCGCCGCGCCGAGGCGCTCGCCGGGGCGCTCGCGAGCATGCACCGCGCGCGGGGCTCTCACGACGGCGCGTACGTGCGGGCGATCCGCGACCTCGTCGGGCACGGCGAGGGCATCGCCGGGATCGTCGATGCTTATCCCGACGACACGCCGTTCGCCCCGCGCGAGCGCCTCGAGGCCATCGAGCGCGCGGCGCTCGCGTGGCGCCACGCGCTCAAGCGCCGCGTCTCGCGTCTGCGGCGCACCCACGGCGACTTCCATCCGTTCAACGTCGTGTTCCCGGAGGGGAGCGCCGTGCCCACCCTGCTCGACACGAGCCGTGGCTCGGAGGGCGAGCCGGCGGACGACGTCGCCGCGCTGAGCGTCAACTACCTGTTCTTCGGCCTGGCTCACCGGCAGGGCTGGTCCTCCGGGCTCGGTCGCCTCTGGGATCGCTTCTGGACGACCTACGAGTCCCGCGCGGAGGTCCGCGTGGACGAGACCATCGCGCCGTTCTTCGCGTGGCGCGGGCTCGTGATCGCGTGCCCGCTCTGGTACCCGGCGACGCGCGCGGCCGATCGCGATCGCATCCTGACCTTCGTCGAGCGCGTCCTCGCGGCGCCGCGCTTCGAGCGCGCATGGGGCCCGGAGGCGATGAGGTGAGCGCGGGCGGGCTCGTCGCGTGGCTCACCGGCCTGCCCTCGAGCGGCAAGAGCACGCTCGCGTGGGCTGCGGCGGAGCAGCTGCGCGTCGTCGGCACCGCGGTGGCCGTGCTCGACGGAGACGACGTGCGCGCGTCGCTCGTGCCGACTCCCGGCTACGACGAGCCCGCGCGCGCCGCGTTCTACGCCACGCTCGCCCGCCTCGCCGCGCTGCTCTCTCGCCAGGGTCTGGTCGTGCTCGTCCCCGCGACGGCGAACCGCGCGGCGTTTCGCGCCGAGGCGCGCGCGCTCGCGCCGCGCTACCTCGAGGTCTTCGTCGACGTCCCGCCCGAGGTCTGCGCCGCGCGCGACGCCAAGGGCCTCTACGCCGCCGCCGCGCGCGGCGAGGCGTCCGCGATGCCCGGCCGCGGCGCCGCGTACGAGCGGCCGACCGCGCCGGACCTCGTCGTGCGAGGCGACCCCGAGGACGCGCGCCGCCTGGTCGAGGCATGCCTCGCCGCGCGGGCGGCCTCGCCCTGAGACCTGGAACGCGATCGGCTTCGAGACGGGCGGGGCGAAACCGGGTACCGTGAGAGGGTCGCCGTCGGCTCTTTGCCGTCGAAGAGGTGTTCCATGGCGCGTCGTTTCGCCTCCGTGTTCCTGGTGGTGCTCGGCATGACCGCTCCCTCCGTCGCGGGCGCCCAGGCCACGCTGCGGCCCTTCCCCGGCGGACGGGGCTGGGGCCCGTCCTGCCTGGGCATGAACGACGACGGATCCTCCAACGTCGTCTCGCTCGCCACCGCGTTCCCGAGCGGGCTGCGCTTCTTCTCGATCACCCAGACGAGCACGTACATCAACACCAACGGCAACATCACGTTCGCCGGCCCTCTGCCGACGTTCACGCCGAACGCCTTCCCGGTCGCCAACCAGCCCATGATCGCCCCGTTCTGGGCCGACGTGGACACGCGCACGGGCGGCGGCGGCCTCTTCGGCACGTGCAACGGCCCGGGCGACGGCGTCGCCGTCATGGGCCCGGCGTGCGACAACCCCCCGCTCGGCAACAACGGTGTCTGGTGGTACCTGGAGCCGGGCCTGATGGCGGTGACCTGGGACAGCGTCGGGTACTACCGCTGCCACCACGCCGCCGGTCAGCGCATGAGCTTCCAGCTGATCCTCACCGCGGTCACGCCGGCGTGCGGCAGCACGGTCGCGGGGACCGACTTCGACGTCGAGTTCCGCTACAACCGGTGCGAGTGGGAGACGGGTGACGCCTCCATGGGGTCGGGCGGATTCGGCGGCATCCCCGCGCAGGCCGGGTTCGACGAGGGCATCGGCCCCACCGGCCACTTCTACGCCATCCCCGGCTCGCGCGCGTCCGGCATCGCGTCCTCGCTCTGCACGGGGTCGAACACGGTCCCGCCGCAGCCGGGCGTGTGGCAGTTCCAGGTGCGGAACGGCGTCGTCATGACGTGCCCGAACGCGGGCATGCCGTGCACGGTGCCGGGCCAGATGGGCGTCTGCGCGAGCGGGCGCCTCAGCTGCGCGACCGGGAGCAGCACCGCGACGTGCGTGCAGCAGGTCATGCCGGACGCCGAGCGCTGCGACAACCAGGACAACGACTGCGACGGCGTCGTCGACGACACGGACATGGGCAACCTCTGCGGCGCCCTGCAGGTCTGTCAGGCCGGGAGCTGCGTCGACGGCTGCTTCGAGGGCTCGTGCCCGAGCGGCTACACGTGCGACGCGGGGCACTGCGTCGACGCGATGTGCGTCGGCGTCACGTGCCCGCCCGGTCAGCGCTGCTCGCTCGGCTCGTGCGTCGACCCGTGCGCGGGCGTCACGTGTCCGCCGGGCCAGATGTGCACCGGCGGCCGCTGCGTCGATCCCTGCACGGGCATCGGCTGCGACGAGTGCACGGCGTGCGTCGGCGGCGCTTGCATCACGCGCTGCACGCCGACCAGCTGCGCGGCCGGGCAGACGTGTGACTCGCGCGGCGTCTGCGTCGAGACCGCGTGCGCCGACGTGAGCTGCGCCGTCGGCACGTACTGCATGGCGGGCGCGTGCGTCGACGCGTGCACGGGCGTCACGTGCCCACCGGGGCAGGCGTGCTCGATGGGGGCCTGTCTCCAGACGGAGCTGCCGGACGCGGCGGTCGTCCGGCCGGACACCGGCATCGTGCTGCCGGACACCGGACCGATCACGATGGACGACGCCGGGACCACGATGACCCCGATGGACGCGAACGTGATGCCCGACGCGGGTCGTGGGCGTCCGATCTCGCACACGGGTGCGTGCGGCTGTCGCGCCGGCGGGCAGCGTCCGCCTGAGGGCGCGCTCGGGCTCGCGCTCGTCGGAGCCGTGGCGTGGATGCGGCGGCGCGGAGCGAGGAGGCGATGAGGAACGCTCGCGCGCGCGCGAGCGCGATCTTGTCGGCGGCGATGACGCTGGGCGGGTGCTGCCTCGGCGGTGGCGGTGCGCCGGCGGCGTCGGCCGTGCCCGTGGCGCCCCCCGTGGCGCCGCCGACCGCGCCGCCTCCCTCGGCGGCGGTGCTCGACGTCGGCGCGCCCGTCCTGGCCGCGTGGCACGCCGGCCGCTTCTGGTTCGCCGGCGTCGTCGTCGGCAGCGAGGGCGCCGACCTGCGCGTGATGTACGCCGACGGAACCAGCGAGGTCGTGCCCGCCGCATCCGTGGTCCCGGATCGTCTCGGGCCGGGAGCCGCGATCGACGCGCACCAGATCAGCGAGACCGAGTTCGCCCACGCCACGCTGGTCGCGCGCATCGGCTACGCGGTCCGTGTCCGCTACGAGGACGGACACGAGATGTGGACGAGCGTGGGCCTGGTGCGCGTCGACTCCGAGGGCGCGCCGCCGACGCTGAGCCCCTGGACGCCGGAGCCGCCCGTCGCGGGCACGAGCGCGCCGGGCGCCCAGGTGCTCGCGCGCTACGAGGACGGGTTCCTCTACTCGGCGGTCGTGATCGATCCCGCGCCGAGCGGCGCGCCGCGCGTGCTCTACGCGGACGGCAGCGGCGAGGAGACGAGCGCGGACCGCGTGTTCCCCGACACCCTCGGCCCGGAGAGCGCGGTGCAGGTCCGCGACCGCGCGGCCGACGCCACCCTCGCCGGGACCGTCGTGCGGCGCGTGCAGCACGCGGTCGAGGTGCGCCTGGCCGATGGGTCGTCGCGCTGGTTCGCGCTCGCGGACACGCGCGTCGATCCCGCGGCGCCGTGACCGTCGAGCTCGAAAGCCCGCTCCCCGCTCGCGGGCGGTCGGGTCAGGGCCCTCAGAAGTCTTCGTGCACGCCGAGCATGGTGCCCGTGCCCTCGGGCATCGCCATCAGGCGGACGAGCCGGCCGCCGCTCGTCGCGGCGAAGCGGTAGCCGCCCTCGGGCGTCATGTCGGTTCCCATGGCCATCTCCCAGCCGTTCTGCGGGAACGCGGACACGAAGCGCTCGAAGATCGCGGCGGGAGGATCTTCGTAGAGGACGATGATGGTCCCCGACGTCGTGGTGGGATCGGGCGCGCCGCCGGCGAGCCAGGGGAACCCGACGGGGTAGCCGACCGGCGCCGTCGCGGAGATGGGGAAGGGCAGCGTCGAGCCCGCGGCGGGGACGGGCGCGACGGGCACGTCGGGCACCGACGAGACCTGCGCCTGGTACTGCTGCAGGCCGCCGCAGACCAGCTGGGAGACGATGCCCGTGATGCAGCAGAGCGCGAGCAGCGCGCTGCAGCCGAGCGCGATCCACTTGCCGTTGCCGCTCATGAGCCCGCCGCCGCCGCCGCCGATCGGCGGAGCGCCGTACCCGCCGCCTGGCGGAGGGCCCGGCGGCGCGCCGAACTGGCC
>JBGAQA010000053.1:0-45732 GCA_044220955.1 Sandaracinaceae bacterium | reverse complement strand
GCCCTCGCCCTCGCCCTCGCCCTCGACCTCGCCCTCGCCCTCGCCCTCGCTCTCGCTCTCGCTCTCGCTCTCGCTCTCGACCTCGCTCGCCACCCCTCCGCGCCGCGCGTACGCTGCCTGCATGTCGCGCACCTGTCGCGTGGGAGCCACCGTCGCACTGGGGCTCGCGCTCGCGACCCCTGGCTGCGTGGCCACCGGCGCGAGCTCGGTCGACGCGTCCCGCTGCTTCCTCCCCGACGCGAGGCCCGGCTTCGACGCCGGACCGCCCGTCCCTCCCTGCGACAGCGGACCGGGCGGCCACCTCGATTGCTTCGGCGGCTTCGAGTGTCGCGACGGCGTGCTCTGCGAGGTCCCCTTCGCACCGCAGCCCCCCGTCTGCGGCGCCGCGATACCGCAGTGCCCCTGCTCACCGACGTACTGCCAGTGCGCGCTCGGCTGCCGGCCCTGGACCGGCGTGGGACGGGGAGGAGATCCCTCGTCGCTGTGCATCGAGAACCTCCCGCGGCGAGCGGGCGACCCCTGCCGAGGACCCGGAGACTGCGATCCGGCCGAGCCGATCGACGCCGGCGGGTCGACGCGCGTGCCGATCCTCGACTGCGACGCGGCCACGGGCCTCTGCGTCGAGCGCGCGCCCTGACGCTCAGCGCCCGGTGCTGCCGAAGCCGCCCTCGCCGCGCGCCGTCGCGTCGAGCGAGTCGACCTCGACCACGCGCGGCCGCTCGACCTTCGCGACGACGAGCTGCGCGATGCGCTCGCCGCTCGCGACGACGAAGGGCTCCCGCCCGTGGTTCACGAGGATCACCTTCACCTCGCCGCGGTAGTCCTCGTCGATCGTGCCCGGAGCGTTGAGGACGGTGACGCCGTGCTTGGCGGCGAGCCCGCTGCGCGGCCGCACCTGCCCCTCGTGCCCCGGCGGGAGCGCGATCGCGATCCCGGTCGGCACCAGCGCGAACGCGCCCGGAGCGAGGCTCACGGGCGCGTCGAGGTCCGCGCAGAGATCGAGCCCCGCCGCTCCCTCCGAGGCGCGCGCGGGGAGGCGTGCGCTCGGACGGAGCCGCAGGACGCGCAGCTCAGCGGCGGTCACGGCGATCGCCGCGGTCGCGATCCCGGCGCGGACCGCCACGGTCGCGATCCCGCGGGCCACGATCCTCGCGCGGCGGCGGCTCGACGTAGCCTTCCGGCTTCTCGAGCAGCGCCTTGCGCGAGAGACGCACGCGGCCCTCGCCGTCGATGTTCGTGACCTGAACCTCGACCTCGTCGCCGAGGTTCATGATGTCCTCGACGCGGTTGATGCGCTCCCACGCGAAGTCGCTGATGTGACAGAGGCCGTCGGTGCCCGGCATGATCTCGAGGAACGCGCCGTAGGCCTCCACGCGCTTGACGATGCCCTTGTAGGTCTTGCCGACCTCGGGCTCGGTCGTGAGACCGCGGATGATGTCGATCGCCTTCTGGGCCTTGATCGGATCGCTCGACGCGACGTGCACGGTGCCGTCGTCCTCCACGTCGATCTGCGCTCCGGTCTGCTCGACGATGCCCTTGATGGTCTTGCCGCCGGGCCCGATGATGACGCGGATCTGGTCGGGCTTGACCTTGAGCGTCGTGATGCGCGGCGCGTACTTGCTGAGCTCCGCGCGCGGCGTCGGTTGCGCCTCGAGCATCTTGCCGAGGATGTGCATGCGGCCGTCCTTGGCCTGCGCGAGCGCCTTCTCCATGATCTCGCGCGAGAGACCCTGGATCTTGATGTCCATCTGGATGCCGGTGATGCCCTTCTTGGTGCCGCACACCTTGAAGTCCATGTCGCCGAGCGCGTCCTCGTCGCCGAGGATGTCCGTGAGGACGGCGTAGCGCTCGCCCTCCTTGATGAGGCCCATCGCGACGCCCGCGACCGCCGCCTTGAGCGGGACGCCCGCGTCCATCATCGAGAGCGCGCCGCCACAGACGCTCGCCATCGAGCTCGAGCCGTTCGACTCGGTGATCTCGGAGACGATGCGGATCGTGTACGGGAACTCTTCCTTGCTCGGCACCATCTTGGCGAGCGAGCGCTCGGCGAGGTTGCCGTGGCCGATCTCGCGCCGGCCGGGGCCGCGCATCGGCTTGACCTCACCGACGCTGTAGGCCGGGAAGTTGTAGTGGAGCAGGAAGCGCTTGAAGTGGTTGCCCTCGAGCGAGTCGATGCGCTGCTCGTCGCTGGTGGTGCCGAGCGTCGTCGTGACGATGCCCTGCGTCTCGCCGCGCGTGAAGAGCGAGCTGCCGTGGACGCGCGGCAGGATCCCCTGCTCGATCGTGATCGGACGCACCGTGACGAAGTCGCGACCGTCGACGCGGCGCTTGTCCGTCAGGACCTGCTCGCGCATCGTCGTGTACTTGAGATCCTCGTAGGCCTCCTTGAGCTCCTTCTCCTTGTCGGCGCCGAGCTCCGGGAGGAGCACCTCGAGCATCTTCTTTCGCGCAGCCTTGAAGGCCGCCGCGCGCTCGTGCTTGACGACCACGCTGCACGCAGCCTTCGCGCCCGGTCCCGCGACCGCCTCCACGCGCTCCGACAGGCCCGGCGTCTTGGCCGGCGGGCTGAACGCCCACTTCTTCTGGCCGGCGGCCTTGGCCATCTCCTCGATGAGCTCGATGGCCGGCTTGATCGCGTCCTTGCCGAAGAACAGCGCGTCGACGAGGTCGCCCTCGTTGACCTCGTTGCCCTCCCCTTCGACCATCACGATGGCGTCCTTGCTCGCCGCGATGACCAGCTCGAGGTCGCCCTCTTCGATCTGCTGGAAGGTCGGGTTCGCGACGAAACGGCCGCCGACCCGCCCGACGCGCAGCGAGCCGATGGGGCCGGCCCACGGGATCGGCGACATCGCGAGCGCGGCCGAGGCGCCCAGGGCCGCGAGCACGTCCGTCGGGTTCTCCTGGTCGAACGAGAGGACCGTCGCGATGATCTGGATCTCGTTGCGGTAGCCTTCCGGGAAGAGCGGCCGGCACGGACGATCGATCAGCCGGGAGACGAGCACCTCGGCGTCGCGGAGCTTGCCCTCGCGCTTGAAGAAGCCGCCGGGGATCTTGCCGGCCGCGAAGGTCTTCTCGACGTACTCGACCGAGAGCGGGAGGAAGTCGATACCGGGGCGAGCCTCCTGCGTACCGCAGACGGTGACCAGCACGATCGACTCGCCGCTCGTGACGAGACAGCTGCCATGCGCCTGCTTGGCGATGCGACCGGTCTCGAGGGTGACCACGCGGTCGCCGATCTTGACGTTCTCTCTGATGATCTGAGCCATGAGCACACTCTCGGGGTTCGGGGTTGCGGATCGGTTCGGTGCCCGCCCGCCCCGGTGCTCGGTCCTCGGTTCGAGCGCTCGACGTCCACCGGAGCAGACCATCGAGCGCTCGAAACGAAGTCCGATTCGTCCGGATGCGCGCGAGCCAAAACGAAGCGAGCGTGAGAAGTGGCTCTCACGCTCGCGGGTTCGTCTCAGTTCACTTGCGGATGCCGAGCGCGCCGATGACCTTGCGGTAGCGCTCGACGTTCTTGCCGCGGAGGTAGTCGAGCAGGCGCCGACGCTGGCTGACGAGGTGCAGGAGCCCCCGGCGCGAGTGGTGGTCCTTCACGTGCGTCTTGAAGTGCTCCGTCAGGTGCGAGATGCGCTCCGTGAGGATCGCGATCTGCACCTCGGGCGAGCCCGTGTCTCCCTCGTGCGTGGCGAAGGACTTGATCAGGGAGGTCTTGCGCTCGGCGGTGACCGTCATGAGTGTCTGCTGCTCTGTTCGTTGGGTTCGAAAAAAGAGGCGCGAGTATGGGAGGGCGTTTCCGGACGGTCAAGGGAGGGCGTTTCGGTTGTCCGTTCCCGCGGCCGTGTCATGCTCGCGCGCTCGCGCCGGCGGCAGTCCCGGAACCGGCCGGCGAATTCCAACGTGTGTCTAGGGAGGATCCTATGGAGAAGCGCCTGGTCTTGACCTGCTTGATGGCGATCGCGGTGGGCTGCAGCGGTAGCACGCCGGCGACGGACTCGGGCGTGACGCCCGGCAACGACACCGGACCGATGGTGGACACCGGCCCCGGACCGATGGTGGACACCGGCCCCGCGGCCCCGGCGGTCCTCGGCTGCCTGCACTCCGACATGACGCCCTGCACCGTCGACCTCAGCTGCCTCGGCACCGCGACGATCCCGGCTGGCGGCGCGGCCACCACGGCCACCATCGAGGTCAGCGAGTACGTCTCGATGGCGGCCGTCGCGGACACGACGATCGAGCTGTACACGAACGACATGCCCACCGGCACCTGCGCCTCGCCGAGCTGCGTCATGGGCATGACCGACTCCATGGGTCACGTCGACCTCAGCGCGCCCGCTGGCGCCTGGGTCGGCGTGCACATCCTTCCGTCGGCCGGTACGGCCGAAGTGATCGCGTACAACCAGGACTGGCCGATGGCCGCGGGCACGACGTTCGAGACGGCCGCCTTCTCGGCGTCCTCCATCAGCCTGGTGTCCTCCCTCCTCGGCCGCACGTTCCAGACGGCGACCGCTGGCGCGATCTCGGGCCAGGTCAACGACTGCACCGGGACGCACATCGCGAACGCCGAGGCCCGCGTGTTCCACGGCGCGACGCAGGTGGTGACCGGCCCCGCGAGCGACCGCACCTCGCCGCGAATCAACGGCCTGCAGGGGACGAACCCGACGCGCAGCACCCTCACGGGCGACGGCGGAACGTTCGTCGGAGCGAACGTCCCGGTCGGCGACGACTACCACGTCGAGATCTGGGGCACGCGCACGGCAGGCGGCACGCCCGAGCTGATCGGCTGCGAGGAGGGCCGCGTCGTCGCGGGCGCCATCACGGTCCTCGTGACCGGCCCGCTCCGCAGCGACTACGCGGCCGGCTCGCCCTGCGACATGGCCGCGACCGCCGCCGGGCACTGATCGAGCGTCCGGCGCGGCCGGATCGTCGAGCCCCGAAACGGCAGTCGAAACGGGCTCCCGCGAAATCCGCGGGGGCCCGTTTCTCTTTGTGTGTCATCCTCGGCGCTTCGCGGTGATGCCGGCGCACGACCCGCAAGAGAGGGAGAGAATGGCCTGCAACGGCGGTGTGCTTCGGGGGGCTCTTGCGCTGCTCGTGACGGCGGCGGCGGGGTGCAACACGCCCCCCGCCACGGCCGTCCCGGACACCGGGCCCCGCGAGGACGCTGGACCGGTCGCGCAGGCGATGGTCGTCGCGACCGACCCCTCGACCGGCACCACGATCCCCGCCGACCTCGGCTGCGTCGGATCGGCCACCGTGCCGGTGGGCGGTGCGCCCTTGTCCGGGCCGGCTCAGTTCCAGGAGTTCATCTCGCACGCGAACCTGACGGGCAACCGGGTCGAGGTGTTCTCGGACAACCGCCTCGCCGCGACCTGCGACGCGCCCGGGTGCACCGTCTACAACACCGACGGGAGCGGCTTCATCACGCTGACGCTCGCCGCCGGCTCGTGGTTCGCGTTCCGCGTCGCCGAGAGCGGTCAGACGGCGCAGGTGTCGGCGTTCAACCAGCCCTGGATCGCCAGCTCGAGCGAGACGCTCGCCGTCATCCCCGTCTTCGCCCCGACCACGATCACGATCGTGGGCAACCTGATCGGCCGCACCTACGACCCGTCGCGCTTCGGCTCGATGTCCGGACGCGCGATCGACTGCTCGAACCACCCGCTCGCCAACGTCCGTGTGCGCGTCTTCGTCGACGGCACCGAGGTGGTCACGGGACCCATCGGAGACCGCTCGGCGCCCACGATCACGGGCCTCGAGGGCACGGCCCCGACGCGCACGGGCCTCACCGGCGCCAGCGGCAACTTCGTGGGCGCCAACATCTTGCCGAGCGCGTCGTGTCGCGTCGAGACGTGGGCGACCTTGACCGCGGGCGAGCTCCCGAGGCTCATCGGCTGCGCGGAGGCCACCGTACGGCAAGGCGAGATCTCCATCTCGCTCCTCGGCCCGCTCCGCAGCGACTACACTCCCGGCTCGGGCTGCGCGATCGCCGCGGCCGCGCGCTGATGACCCTCGTCAGCCGAGGTCGAGCGCGCTCGCGGCGCGCTCGCCGCTGGTGATCGCGTCCGGAATCCCGACTCCGAAGAGCGCGTTGCCGGCGAGCGCCACGCCCGGCGCCCTCTCGAGATGCGCCGCGATCGCCCGCGCGCGCTCGAGGTGGCCGAGCGCGTAGCGCGGCATCGCGTGCGGATATCGAATCACCCGTGTGAAGAGCGCCTCGCCGCGGACCCCGAGCAGCTGCGTGAAGTCGCGGCGCGCCGCGCGGGCCAGGGCCTCGTCACTGCGCTCCTCGACGGCGTGCTCGTCGATCGCGCCGACGAACGCCCGGAGCAGGACGAGGTCGTCTGGAACGCGGCCGGGCCACTTCTCGCTGGCGAAGGTGGCGGCCATCACGCGCCGGCGCTCCACGACGGGCGTGACGTAGCCGTAGGCATCGAGCGGGTGCGTGACGTCGGCGCGGCGGAACACGAACGTGACGGTCGCGACGCTGCCGTGCTCGATCCCGGCGAGCGCACGCGAGGCCTCGGGCGCCACGCTCGCGAGCAGCGGCGCCGCCCTCGGCCCCGGGAGCGCGACCACGACGGCGTCGGCGCGCCACCGCTCGCTGGCGGCCGAGAGCACGAGCTCCGCGCCCTGCCGCTCGATGCGCTCGACACGGGCGCCCGTCTCGATCGCACCAGGCAGGGCGCCCGCGAGGGCGTCGACGAGCACCTGCATCCCGCCGTCGAACGCGAAGAACATCCCGTAGCGCGCGCCGCTGCCCTGCTGGCGAGGCGGGGCGGAGGCGAGCGCGCCTCCGACGCTCCCCCTCTCGCGCTCCATCGCCAGAAAGCGCGGCAGGGTCGCCGCGAGGCCGAGCAGCTCCGCGTCGGCGCCGTAGATCCCGGACGCCAGGGGCTGCGCGAGGCGCTCGAACCCTTCCCAGCCGACGCGTCGGCGCGCGAACTCCGCGAGGGTCTCGTCGTCCTTCGGCTCGCTCGGCGCCCAGCGCTCGAGGGCCGCGCGCACGCGCCCGGGCGGGCCGAGCACCGGCGACTGGAGCACCGGCGTCGCGCGACCGGGCGCGACGAGCGACCAGCCCTCGGGGATCCGCTCGAGTCGCCCACGCGCCACCACGTAGGCGCCGTGCCGATCGGTGCGCGTCTCGATCACCCGGCCTTCGAGCCCCAGCTCCGCGACGAGCGCCCGACCCGAGGGCTTCTCGCCGAGGATCGAGTCCGGTCCGAGCTCGACCACCAGCTCCCGGGCGTCGACCTGCACGCGCGCGGTGCGCAGCCAGCCGCCGGGCGCGTCCGCGGCCTCGAGCACGCGCACCTCGTGCCCCGCGAGCCGCAGCCGCCGCGCGGCCACCAGACCGCTCAGCCCCGCACCGACGACGATGACCCGCGCGGCCATCGTCAGCGTGCGGCGCTCTTCTCGTGCACGTGTTCGACGAGAGCGCGCGCGGTCGCGACGTCGGCCGAGGGCAGGATGCCGTGCCCGAGGTTGAAGACGTGGCCTCGCCGGCCGCGGGCGGCGGCGAGGATCGCATCGGTCTTGCGCAAGAGCGTCTCGCGCGCGCCCAGCAGCGCCGCCGACTCGAGGTTCCCCATCAGCGCGACGTCGCCGAGCGCGTCCCACGTGGCGGCGAGATCCGCGCGTGCGTCGATCCCGATCACGTCGCCGCCCGCCTCGCGCATGGCGGGATAGAGCGAAGGATTTCCCGTCCCGAAGTGGATCACCGGAACGCGGCCCCCGACGGCGTCGATCGCGCGCTTGGTGTGCGGCAGCACGTACCTCCGGTAGTCCTCGACGGAGAGCGTGCCGACCCAGCTGTCGAAGAGCTGCACCGCCTGCGCGCCCGCGTCGATCTGGGCGGAGAGGTATCGCCCGACGGCGTCGGCGAGCCGGCCCATCAGCGAAGAGAAGGCGCCCTCGTCCGAGTACATGAGCTTCTTCACGAACAGGTGCTCGCGCGAGCCGCCGCCCTCGATCACGTACGAGCCGAGCGTGAACGGCGCGCCCGAGAAGCCGATCAGCGGGACCTTGCCCGCGAGGTCGCGCTTCGTCGTCCGGATGGCATCCATCACGTAGGCGAGCGAGCCGGCGGCGTCGATCTCGGTCCTCACGCGGTCGACGTCCTTCGCCTCGCGCACCGGGCGCGCGATCTTCGGTCCGTCGTCCTTGGTGAACTCGAAGCCGATGCCGAGCGGCTCGAGGACGACGAGGATGTCCGAGAACACGATCGCGGCGTCCACGCCGAGGTCGTCGACCGCGCGCAGCGCCACCTCGGAGCAGAGCGAGGGCGAGCGGCAGAGCTCCATGAACGACACCTTCTCGCGGATCGCGCGGTACGAAGGCTGGTAGCGGCCCGCCTGACGCATGAGCCAGATCGGGGTGTGGGGCGTGGGCTTCTTCGCACACGCATCGAGGAACACGCTCATCGGTCCATCCTTCTCTCGTGGGAGGCCAGGGTCGGGCGAGCCGGATCGGCCCGCCCGCGATCAGAACGGCAGCGCGATCGCGTCGCAGACGAACGCGACGACGGGCGCGACGGAGCGGAATCGGGCAGCGACGTCCGCGACCAGCCCGGCGCTCGTGAGGGACGCGTCCGGGAGCGGGACCGAGGCGCCGAAGTCCTTGCGCCTGAGATCCTCGGCGTGCTCGTGCGCGGGGTCGAAGCCCTTCGGGACGTTCTTGAGCGACTCGCCAGTGATCATGCACCCCGCGCCGACGTCGCTCTTCTGCTTGGCCTTCTTCCAGTCGCGGGAGCGCGTCGCGATCGCGCGGCGGATCTCGGCGAGCTTCGCGGGGGCGGGGTGCCACACGCCGCCGCCGACGCTCGACGCTCCCGGTCCGAGCCGCAGGAAGAACCCGGGCGAGGCGTCGTCGTCGCCGCTCTCGTGACGAAAGTGCACGAAGAGGTGCGTCTTGTACGGGCTCTTGTCCTTGGAGAAGCGCGTGTCGCGGTGGATGCGCGAGAGCGAGCCACCGTTCGGGCGCGGGTCGACGACGAAGCGCTTGCTGACCTTCGCGAGCACGGGTGCGAGGTCCGCGACGAGCCGCAGCGCCGGCGCGCGGACGCCCGCCTCGTAGCGCGCCTTGTTCTTCTCGAACCACGCCTTCTCGTTGTGGGCCCGGAGCTCGGCGAGGAAGCGGACACCGTCCTTCGTGAGGTAGGCCTCTTTCGCGTTCATGCGCGGAGTGTATGCTGCGCGGCCCGACGATGTATGGCGACACCGACAGCCCGCGCGCGGCGCCCACCGGCCGCGTCCCGCCTCACTCGCTGGACGCGGAGCGCGCGGTCCTCGGGGGCATCCTCCTCGAGAACAACGCGCTGAACACGGTCTCGCAGATGCTGACGGCGGACGACTTCTACAGCCGCGGCAACGCGCTGGTGTACGACGCGATGGCCGAGCTGTTCCGCCGCGGCCAGCCCGTGGACACGGTCACGCTCCGCGCGTGGCTCGTCGACCGCGGCAGCCTGCAGAAGGCGGGTGGTGACGAGCACCTGCTCTCGCTGACCAACACCGTGCCGACGGTCGCGAACATCGAGCAGCACGCGAACATCGTGCGCGAGAAGGCGATCATCAGGCGGCTGATCACCGCGTGCCACGAGATCGCCGCCACGGGCTACGGTGACTACGGCGAGGCGGCGGAGTACCTCGACACCGCCGAGAAGCGGGTCTTCGAGGTCGGCAAGGAGCGCACCTCCTCTCCCTACGAGCACGTGAAGGTCGTCATCGACCGAGCCATCGGGCGGCTCGCGGCGGCCATCGAGAAGGGCGAGCGGCTCACGGGCCTGCCGACCGGGCTCGACAAGCTCGACGAGATGACCGCCGGCCTCAAGGGCGGCGAGCTGATCATCATCGCGGGCCGACCCGGCATGGGAAAGACGGCCTTCGCGCTGAACGTCGCGCTGCACGCGGCGCAGAAGCGACAGGTCTCGGTCGCGGTGTTCTCGCTCGAGATGCGGAAAGAGGAGCTGGTCAGCCGCATGCTGACGGGCGAGGCGCGCGTGGACGGCGCGAACCTCCGGACGGGCCAGCTCTCGACGAGCGACTGGACGAAGCTGATCCACGCGGCGGGACCGCTGAGCGAGCTGCCCGTGTTCATCGACGACACGGCGGCGCTCAGCGTGATGGAGCTGCGCGGAAAGGCGCGGCGCCTGCGCTCCGAGCACGGTCTCGGGCTGGTGGTCGTGGACTACCTCCAGCTCATGCGCTCCGGCAGCAAGAACGACTCGCGCGAGCAGGAGATCTCGGAG
Organism: Sandaracinaceae bacterium; assembly: GCA_044220955.1. GTDB lineage: Bacteria > Myxococcota_A > Polyangia > Polyangiales > Sandaracinaceae > JBBSAT01. Next base: position 35,489 of record JBGAQA010000053.1, on the reverse strand, counting down.
ATCAGCCGCTCGCTCAAGGCCCTGAGCAAGGAGCTCGACGTCCCCGTCATCGCGCTCTCGCAGCTGAACCGCGGCGTCGAGACGCGCCCCGGCAAGGACAAGCGCCCTCAGCTCGCGGACCTGCGCGAGTCGGGCGCGATCGAGCAGGACGCGGACGTGATCATGTTCGTGTACCGGCCGGAGGTGTACGCGAACGACGAGGAGCGACAGCAGCTGCGCGGGCTCGCGGAGATCATCGTGGGAAAGCAGCGCAGCGGCCCGACCGGGATCGTGCGCTGCAAGTTCTTCCACGAGTTCACGAGGTTCGAGAACCTGCTCGACGACGAGTACGAGGGCTACGCCCGCGACGACGGGTGAGGGCTGTCCGTCTCGTGATCGCCGGACCGCGGCGGGCGGGTGTGACCCTTCGCCCGCGGTCGCTCCGCGCGAACGACGGCGCTCCGCTCATCGCGGTCGAAGCCTCACACCCGCCCGCCGCTGCCTCGGTTCGTGGTCGCGGGCTCCGCTGATCCAAGGCGTCTGCGACGCGTCCTCCGGCGGGGCTCCGCCCCGCACCCCGATCCGACCCCGACGCTCTCGTTCTCGCTCGGTTGCGCGCTCCCGCTCTCGCTCGTACAAGCGGCCGCCATGAACGGCAGAATCGCAGTCGCGCTCGTCGGGCTCGTGATCGGGTGTGGCGCACCGGCGTCCACGGGGAGCGATGCGGGGGTCGACGCCCGGGCCGCGGACGACGCGAGCTCTGTCCCCGACGCAGGCACCGACGCCGCCTCCGCTGCGGATGCATTCGCCACCGACGCCTTCACGCCCGTCGATGCCTTCGCCGCGCTCGACGCGGGATCGGACGCGGCCACGCTCGCCGACGCCGGCGCGGACGCCGGCACGCTCTCGCTCGGCCCCGTGCAGTGCCGCACCAGCGCCGACTGCGGGGGCGGGACCTGCGCGCGCGACGCGCCAGGCGGGATCTGCGACTGTGGGGGCAGCTGCCCGAGCGGCACCGCGTGCTCCGCGTTCGGCGCGTGCCTGCGCGACTGCACGAGCGACGCCGACTGCAACGCCGGGATGTACTGCGCGACGGCGGGCTGCGCGATCCGCAGCTGCTCGCCGAGCGCGCCCTGCCCCGCGCCCCACGTCTGCGGCACGAGCGGCCGCTGCGCGCGTCCGAGCTGCGCCTCCACGCCCTGCCCCGTGCCGCTCGTGTGCAGTGCGAACGTGTGCGTCGAGCCCTGACCCGTCCCGGGCGCTCGCCGCTCACTGACAGATCGCGTTCACGCACGCGTCGTGCGTCGCGAGCGGATCGAGACCCACGGGGATCGCCGCGCCGAACACCTCGCCGGCCATGCGCGTGTCGCACGTCTGCCCGCCGAGCCCCGCGGCGGTGCGCGCCGCGTCGCTCGCGCACGGACGGCGCACGAGCGCGTGAAGAGGTCACACGCGAGCGGCGTGCGGTGGTCGGGCGCGAGCCCGGCGGCGCACGTGTCGACGGCCACGCCGGGGTTGCAGAAGGTCCCGATCGTGACGGAAGCACCGTCGCCCTCGACGTGCTCGTCGCAGACGAAGCGCAGCTGGGCACCGCTCACGAGCGTCAGGCTCGAGAGCGCCACCCGCTGGGCACCGCGCTCGCTCGTCGGGCACGCCGCGCGCGCCTCGGGCCCGTCGTCGTAGTACCAGCCGTGCATGCCCGCGGCGACCTCGTCCCGCGAGAGCTGCCGGATGCGACAGACCTCGCGCGTGGCGAGCACGCCGTTCACCGCCGTCGTCTCCATGGAGGCCAGGCCGTACGCGCTCGCGTCCGCGAGCGACGCGCAGTGCGTGCGCTCGTCGCCGGCGCTCCCGACGGGCAGGAGCACCTCGTGGACCTCGCAGGGGACACGACCCTCTGCGTCGGCACCGAGCGCGCGCGGCAGGCACGTGCCGCGGAAGGCCTCGCCGACGCGGCCGATGATCTCGTCGAGCGCGGCCTCGAAGCTCGTCCCGCAGATCGACGCGAGCGCCACGCCCGCACCGGCAGACTCGAGATCGCGCGCGAGCTCGACGGCGCGTCGGGCAGGGTAGGCCCCGTCGGTCTGGAAGGGCCCGCGGCAGGCGGGAAGGAACCGGTCGGCGCGCGCAGGATCGGTGACCTCCTGCATCTGCGGCAGCGCGAGGATGTCGTCGTAGGACAGGTGCGCGTCGATCGCCTCCGTGGGAACCCCGACGATGGCCCCGAAGACCACCCGGCTCGGCAGCTGCCGCAGCGCGAGCAGGCCTCGCACGTAGCGCGACACCGGCTGGAGCGCGTCCGGGAAGTCGCGCCCTCGCGCGTTGAGATCGGACGACACGTAGGGGCCGCTCTCGGCGAAGAGGCTCGGGTCGAGCTGCGAGGAGTCGTTCTCGTCCGAGACGAGGATGATCGCGAGCACCGAGCCCTCGCGAACGAGGCCCGCGTTCGCGTCCGAGTGGCCGCCGTGACCGCCGCCTGCGAGGAACGTGGGCGGCGCGTACCCCGGCACCGTCCACACCTCGGGGGCGCTCGGCGAGAGCGCCTTGAGCATCGCCTCGAGCGGCTGCTCGAGCCCGCAGCCGCCGGTGCCGAGGTTCGCCGCGCACTCGACGTCGGCCGCGAACGTCATCGGGTCGCCGCCGCGCTCGAAGTCGAACACGGGCCCGCGCTGCGCCCGGCCGCAGCTCGCCGGGGCCACGCGCAAGAGGCCATCGTCGCCGCTCCCGCTCGTGCAGCTACCGATGTTCGCCGACGCGGCGACGCCCATGTCGGTGCTCACGATCCCCACGTGGATCGAGCGCGCGGGTCGGAACTCGACCGTGCCGTCGAGCCCGCGGTCGCCCGAGGCGAGGATCTCCACGAGGCGCGGGATCTGCGCGATCAGCGCGCCCTGCTCCTCTGCCATCGAGCCGGAGTCGTCGATGACGAAGAGCAGATCGACGTCCTCGACGAAGTCGACGTCGATGTCGTCCGCGACGCGAGCGCGCGTGCAGGGCGTGAGCGCGCCCAGCGGGCGCTCGAAGCACCCGGCGAGCGCGAGCGTGGCCGCGATCGCGGTGACGATGACGAACGTGGTGCGCGCGTGCATGGCGGTCTCCTCGGTTCCCGAGACGTCCGTGCAGCGCGCGCGCCAGTGCTCGAATCGCGCACGGGTGCGCGGGAGCGTCGACAACCGCGTTGGCGCCCGCCGCGCGCGCACGCCGGCGAACGTCGACGTCAGGCCGCGTCGGGAAACGAAGGGCGGGAGGTGCGCTCGACGAGCAGCGCGCGCAGCGCCTCGACGTCGCGTAGCTCGTAGAACACCGGCGGCACCCCGTCGCGGGCCGGCAAGAGACCCGTGAGCGCGCCCGAGTCGCCGAGCGCGCGCGCCTCCTTGCCGTCGAGGATGAAGAACGCGTGCGTGAGGCCGAAGAGCCCGGGCCGCGCCGCGACGTCGAACACCCGGCCGCGATCCAGCGAGAGCTCGGTCCGGCCGCGACGGATCAGGACGCGTCGATCGGTGACGAGGTACTCGGTGTCACGCCCCTCGGCGCGCGCTCGCACGATCCCCCACCACACCAGCACTCCACCGACGAGGGTGAGCAAGAGGAACGTCGCGGCCAGGGCGCAGAAGAGCAGCGTCCACACCAGCGAGGCGGGGGGCAGCCCGATCGCCTCGAGCCCCATGAGCACGCGCCCCGCGGCGGCGGCGTACACCATCGCGATCCCCACGATCACGACGCCCAGCCCGGCCGTCGCCAGATCGCGCGCGCCGAGCAATGGCCCCTCCGGCCCCGCGCCCCAGAGGACGTGCTCCCCGACGTCGAGCCGCTCGGCGAGGGGGATGTCCGAGTCGCCGGGGCGCTCGCCGAGCTCACCGTCACGCGCGATCGCCAGCACCACGTCCGGCGAGCGCACGTCGTGGAAGAGGACGCGCTGGCTGCGGGCGAGCGGGCCGAACGGCACGGCGCGGACCACCTCGAGGTGGCCCACGCCCGGGACGCTCCGGTGCCAGTGGATTCGCGCGAACGAGATGGCGTCGCGGTCCACCCAGCGCGTCGAGCGGCCGCGCCGCCAGATCACGCGACGGTCCGTGATCACGAACTCGCAGGGATCGAGCACGTAGCGCGGCGCGAGCAGCGATCCGGCGCCGAGGACGACCGAGTAGCAGACGACCAGGGCGCTCTCCTGCCAGCCGGGCAGATCGGCCACGGCGAGCAGCGCGGTGAAGAGGGTCGCGATGACGAAGACCGCGCACGCGATCGCCGGAGTGACCACCCAGAACCCGTCCCGCGCGACGCCCTGCTCCGGCCGGCCCGACCAGATCACGCCCTCACCCGGCAGGAGCCGCAGCGCCGTGCGGTCCACCCGAGGAGCCACGGCGGGGGCGGCCTTCATGGTCTCTCCGAGCGTAGCGTTGTTTCTCGCCTGGAGCCCACCGACGCTGCTACACGCGAGAGGGGAGCGGGATCAGGTGCGAACACCACGACACGTCAGACACCGGCCGGCATGCGCCGTTCCTCTCGGTCTGCCGGGGACGGTGCGCGGCCCCCTCCGTCGGGAGTGAGACCGATGGAGCCTCGCCTTCCGTATCGCTGGCCGAGAAGTGCCATCCCGATCTCGGGACCGCTCGTCTGCCTGCTCGCCTGCGGGGGGCCGCCGCAGCCGGCCGCCGCGGTGCAAGCGCACACGACCGTGCAGCAGGCAGCGCCGCTCGCCCTCTCCGCCACACTCGAAGCACTGCCGCCGGGCGTCACCGCGGAGCCGACGCTGTGCACGCCGGCGTCCTCCGACTCCTGCAACGGGCGCGACGACGACTGCGACGGCCGGATCGACGAAGGCTGCGGGTGGGAGACCGGCCCCGTGCAGATCACGCTCGCCTGGGACGGCGGCGCAGATCTGGATCTCTACGTCACCGAGCCATCCGGCTTCACGATCAGCTACCTCGACCGGACGTCACCCGGCGGTGGGACGCTGGATCACGACGCACGCGGCGCGTGCATACCCGGCGGCGAGACGATCGAGAACGTGTACTGGGCGGCGGAGCGGCCGCCGTCGGGCAGCTACCGCGTCGAGCTGCACTACTGGGGCGACTGCGGCGTCGCGGGTCCGACGTCGGCGCGGGTCGCCGTCTCGGTGGCAGGACGCGTGATCGGGACCTACGACGTCGTGCTCGAGCTCGGACAGCGCCGGACGGTCGTCGCGTTCAGGCTCTGAGGGACCGGAGGAGCCGGTCCCCGATCACAAGCCGAGCGGGAGCGTGTGCACGATGGTCACGGCGCGGCGCGGCGCGGGCGAGAAGCGGAGGTTCGCGATCCGCGCCGAGAGACAGGGGAGCGCCGGACCGGCCGGTACGCCCGGCGGCAGGCTCGCGCTCGCGAGCGTGAGCGAGCCGTCGGGGGCGAGCCGCACGCGCAGCGAGGCCTCGCCGACGACACCGGGGGCCGCGGACGAGAGGCACGAGAGCATGGCCGCGCGGTCGCGCTCGATCGCCTCGTGAACGGGCGCCTCGAACGCGGCGAGGTCTCCCGTCGCGGGGGGCGCCGGGCGCGGGACGCGCGGCGTGCGACGGCGCACCGTGAGGCTGGCGCGCACCGCGCGCCCGACCGGACCCGCGGCGAGGTGTGTCAGCGCGCGGCGCAAGACGAGCTCGGCGCACTGCTCGGCGGCCGCGTCGCGGCGCGGCGCCACGATGTCGAGCGCGAGCGCGTGCGACACCGCCACGCGGGCGGTGACCCGCATCGTCCCCGTGATGCCCGAGGTGGCGAGGCACTGCTCGAGATCGGCGCGCGTGGCCTGGAGCGCGGCGCGGAGCGTCGCGACGTCGAGCCCCGGGACCGGCCCGGGCGGCTCGATTCGGCGCGCCCGCGCACCCGCACCACCGCCCGGCGGCACGATGAGCGCCTCGACCTCCGCCGAGCTCGTCGAGGCGCGGCGGCCGACGCCGCTCGGGACCGGACCTGGGTCCGGCGGCGCGAGGCGATCGGCGAACGCCGGCATCGCTGGCAGCGCGACGAGCGCGACGAGCGCGACGAGCGCGAGAGAGAAGAGCGGGAGCGCGGGCGATCGCATCACCCTTGGAGTGTGCCGCGAACGGCGACCTTGGACTACTGGCACCCCGCGCGGTGCCGCTCGCGAGCGCGGGTCACGGCGGAGCTCACGGCGGTCTCCGCGATCGCCTGCTCCAGCGCGTGGCAGCCCTCGTCGTGCCTCCCGGCGTCGAGGAGCATCTCGCCCATCTCCACCAGCGCGTCGTCCCGGAGCAGCGAGGTGGGAAACGCATCGTGCATGCGACGGAAGGCCGCCGCAGCGCGGTCGACGTCGTGGATCTCGTCGCGCAGGATGTGCGCGATGCGCATCGCCGCGTCGGGCATGTGCGGCAGCGTGTAGCTCCCGGGCGGCAGGCCGAGCGCGTGGGGGTCGATCATCCGCTCGAGGTACCGCACGGCCGCCTCGTGGTCGCCGTCCTCCTGGGCCATGTCGGCCAGGCGCATGAACGTGTCGTCCCAGCGCTGCCCGCGCGGGTAGCCGTGCTCGGCGACGATGCGCTCGTAGAGGGCCCGCGCCTCCTGCCGACGATCGTGGTCGCGGTAGATCTGCGCGAGGTCGGTGAGCACGTCGTCGCCGAGATCCGTCGTGCGCACCCGAGCGTCGAGCTCGACGAGGAGCGCGATCGCCGCTTCGTCGCCCTCGTGCGCCCGCAGCTCGGCCACGAGCGTGCGGAGCGAGCGCGAGGCCTGGCCGTCGCCCGCGTGCTCGAAGACGATCGTTCGCAGGCCCGCGAGGGCCTCGTCGCGGTGGCCCTGCTCCATCTGGATGCGGGTCACCTCCCACATCGCGCGAACCGTGCGCCGGGAGATGGGCCGCCGCGCCGCGATCGCCGAGAAGAGCGCCAGCGCCTCGTCGAGGCGCCCCTCGCGGCGGAGCGAGAGGGCCGCGCGGTGCTCGGCCTCGTCGCGATCGACGCGCCGCTCCGCTGCGTCCGCGGCCTGCCTCCAGTCCTCGATCGCGGCCTCGTCGCGACCCGCCACGTGATCGCGATCCGCCGCCGCCATGGCGTCGAGGTAGCGGTCGCCGCGCTCGGACGAGAGGGTCGGGGGACAGCCGGGCAAGGCCGCGAGCGCGAGCATCGCTATGGTCCGCCGCCACATCGCGGGCCGGTGTAGCATGCAGGCTCGATGTTCCGTCGGGGGCCGGTCGTGCTGGTGTCGCTGCTCGGCCTCGCGTGCGGCGGTCCGCCGGCGGACACGCCGTCTGCGGTCATCCTCTTCTCGCCCGAGACGCTCTGCCAGGGCGACGCGCACCGCACGCCCATCACGCTCGACGGGCGCATGTCGTCGCGGCACCTCTCGCTCGTACCGCTTCCGCCGGAGGACACCGCGTACCCCGATGGGGCGACGGTGGTGCCGCTCGCCTTCGCGTGGCGCCTCGACGGAGACGCCCACACGGTCACGGCGGGCTCGCTGACGACGAGCACGCTCACGGTGACGGCCGCGGGCGAGCGTCCGCTCCACGTCTCGCTCACGACCACGAACCTCGCAGGGGGCACGGCGACGTCACTGCGCACCCTGCCCATCACCCTGCCCGAGACGTGGCCGCGCCGCTGCTCGAGCGACGCGGCCTGCCCGGGCGGCGCGTGCGACGCGAGCACGAGCGCCTGCGTGCCGAACGTCCGCTGCTCGACCGACGCGATGTGCGCCCCTTGCTTCGTCTGCGACACGGCGCAGATGGGGTGCGTGCCGAGGCCCTCATGACCTCGCTCTCGCCCTCGCTCGTGCTCTCGCTCTCGCTCTCGCTCTGGCTCCCGCCCTCGCTCGCCCTGGCCGACTCGGGGGCCGCCGACGGCGAGTCGGCGCGGGCCGCGGCGCTCGGCGACGCCGTCGTCGCACGCCCGGGCGACACGAGCGCGATCTCGTTCAACCCCGCCGGCATCGCCGATCTCGATCGCACGACGATCACGCTGCTCGGGCACGCCGGCTACTACCGGCTCGATCAGGCCCGCACCGGCGAGCCCGCGCGGACGACCGACCGCGGTATCGGGGGCTACGGCATCTCGCTCGTCGTGCCCCTGCCCGGCCCCGAGTGGCTCCGGCGCGTGCACCTCGGCGCTGCGATCCACGTCCCGTCGTCGGGGATCATCACGATCGAGGCTCCGACCCGGGACGACCTGCCGAGCGCGTTCCTCTACGAGGCCCGCCTCGAGCGGACGGCGGCCACGTTCGCGATGGGCATCGCGCTGCCGGGCAACGTCGATCTCGGCATCGGCGTGACCGTCGCGCCCTCGCTGCTCGGGCCGACCTACGTGAGCTACGACGCCCGGCGCGGCACGACCGTCGACCAAGGCGTCATCGTGCGCCTCGATCGCGACGTGCGCTTCGGAGGCTCGCTCCTCGTCGGCGCGCGCTGGGCGCCGGTGCCGCAGTTCGCGATCGGGGCGGCCTACCGGCAGGGCGTCGCGCTGCGCGCGGCCGGCCCGATCGAGATCCGGGCGGGCAGCATCCTCGCCGACGACCCGCTCGACTTCGTCGACCACTTCTCCGTGGACGAGGTCGCGCTCGGCCTCTCGTTCCAGCTCTCCCCGGAGGCGTCGATCTCCGCCGACATGACGTGGGCGAACTGGTCGTCGTTCCGCACGCTGCGCAACCAGGCTCCGACGCCCGGGTTCCACGACACGGTCTCGCTCCGGATCGGCGGTGAGTACGTCGTCGATCGCTGGGCGGCGTTTCGGCTCGGCTATGCGTACGAGCCGACGCCCGTTCCCGCGCAGGTCGCGCTCTCGAGCTTCCTCGACACCGATCGACACGTGCTCAGCGGCGGCTTCGGCCTCGACCTCGAGCCGCTCACGCACACGCCGCTCCACCTCGACCTCTACCTGCGCGCGCACGCGATGGGCGGGATCTCGTTCACCAAGGACCCGACACAGCTCCCCGACGCGCTCCCGACCGTACCGGGGCAGCAGATCGACGCGTTCGGGTATCCGGGCATGAGCGCGAGCATCCTGTACCTGCAGGCCGGGCTCTCGATGACGCTCGCCCTCGGCGCTCCCTCGACGGTGTCGCGATGAGCCGTCCGCTCACGCTCGGCCTCGCGCTCTCGCTAGCGGTCTCGCTCTCGCCTTCGCTCGCCCGCGCCGACCTCGAGGACGAGATGGGCGTCGGCCCCGAGGTCGCCGCTCTCGGCAACGCCGTCACCGCCGTGCCCGTGGGCTTCGCATCGGTCCACTACGCGCCCGCCCTGCTCGCGCCGCGCGGCATGCGGCCCGGCCTCGCGGAGCTCACCATCGGCTTCGTCTACGGCCAGCCCCTCGTCCACGTGACGTCCGGCGGGGTGACCCTGGGGATCTGTCCGAGCGGAATGGGCGGCGCATGCACGCCGGCCCTCGCCGAGACCAGCTCGGTCGTGATCGGGGGCCGCTTCGACCTCGGGCACTCGCTGGGCGTCGAGGGGCTCGTGGCAGGCCTCTCGATCTCCACGCCGGTCACCAGCCTCTTCGCGTACACGGTGCGTCCGGACGACGACATCCAGTGGATGACGCTCACCGACGGCTCGCGTCACCTCTCGCTCGAGGCCGGCATCGCGTACCGCCCGGTGGACTGGCTCTCCCTCGGCCTCTCGGCACGCCTCGGCCTGGCCGTCTCGCTGTACACGACCGCCGCGGAGACGAACGTCGACTCCACGACCACGCCCGGCGTCATCGACGTCGGCACTCGCATCGGCGCGCAGGGCCAGGTCTCCGCGCGCGTCTCGCCGATCGCGAGCGTCGCGATCATGCCGATCGACGAGCTTCGCTTCGGCGTCACCTACCGCGCGGCCAGCTACATCGACGACTGGGGCTGGAGCCGCATCCAGGGTGTGCCCGGCTTCGCCGACATCGGCTACGTGCATCGCTTCGCGCACTGGGTGCGCCCCCACGAGCTCGCGTTCGGCGTCTCCGGAAGGCCGGTTTCTTGGCTCGAGCTCAGCGCCGACCTGACGTGGCAACATTGGTCGGAGGCGATGACCGGCTACCACGATCCTGCGCCCGGGCGCTTCGGCGACACGCTCGTCCCCGCGGGAGGAGTCCGCATCACGGCGACGCCCGGCCTCGATCTGATGCTCGGCTACACGTACGTGCGCGCGCCCTTCCAGAACTTCGGCGGCCCCTCCAACATCCTGATCAACGACACGCACCACGCCTCGCTCGGCGCCGCGGCCCGCCTCGACGAGCTCACGGGCGATCGATCCCTGACCTTCACGCTGCGCGCGAGCTTCCGCCTCTCCATCCTGGAGGAGGCGCACGAAGAGAAGGACTTCCGCCGCTTCCGCGACGATGCGACGTGGATGCGAAACGCGGGCTACCTCGGCGGCGCAGGCTATTCCTACGGCGGATTCGTCCCGTCGGTGCAGATCTCGGCGGAGGCGCGGTGGTGAGCGCCCGCGCCAAGGCGTCGAGCCAGACGATCGCGGTCGCCGCGCTGCTGGCGCTCTCCTGCGGTCCGAGCCGCGACGGCTACGCGATCCTTCACGAGGATCACTGCTGTGACGCGGGGAGCCGCGACGCGAACCGGCCGCACGACACCGGCGTGCACGTGGACTCGGGGCCCCCCGACGTACCGCCCGAGCCGCTCGAGGACTGGGACACGACGGGCGCGGGCCCGCTCACCGGCATCTTCGCCCTGGAGGTCGTGGTCCTCGCGAACGTCGTCGTCGACATCGAGACGCGCCAGCTCTACCGCGTGCGCATCCTGCAGAACGGAACGAACGTGCGCGCGCGCATCCAGGCGTGCGTGATCGATCTGACGACCATCAACGGCGTCGCCTCGCTCACCTTCGCCCCAGCAGCCGAGCAGGCCATCCGAACGCACATCCTCGACTTCCAGGGCGACTACCTCTCCGACGCGAGCCCGATCGGCGCGGTCTTCTCTCCGCCTCGCGCGACGGTCGTCATCGGCGCGACCCTGGCGATGCCGGAGACGGATCCGCTGCCCACGATGATGGAGCCGGCCCTGGCCGTGGACGAGGACATGGACGGCAACCCCGGCGTGACCATCGACGCGACCGCGGTCGTGTGCAGCGGCCCGCAGCAAGCGTACGCCGCGTTCCGCGCGTCGGTCCTCTTGAGCGGCACGGTGACCGACCTCGACGTGTTCGAGGGCAGCGCCGAGCCGGGCGTCGATCAGCAGGTGCTCGGCTACAGCGACCCCTGCCTCTCGATCGCGACGAGCCTGCAGGTGATGGTGCGACCCGGCTCCACGTTCCACGCGCATCGCGTCGGAGACGCCGAGGATCTCGACCACAACGGGAACGTCAGCTGTCCCGAGGTCGGCTGGGCGGGCGCGCGCCTCTTCGGCGACTACTGGCTACGCTGATCACCACGGGAGAGCTCGCCACGGAGGTCCCGGACGGAAGCGGGCGCAGCCCGCGGACGGGAGGGGCCGGAGCGGCGAGCCGACGCAATTGCTGATCAGCGAGAGTGCCCGGTCCAGGCGCTACGGGGTGAGGGCGCTGGAGATCCAGGCGATCCACGCGCCGGTCGGCGTGCCGCAGCCCGCGCACGCCGCGCACGGCGCGAAGACCTCCACGTCACGGACGGTGCGCACGTGCACCGGACCGATGTCGCGCTGCTCCCCGCCGGGGATGTCGGCCTCACCCGCGTCGCCGACCGCGTGCAACATCGAGCTGCCGCCGAACGTGCAGTCGGCCATCGGACAGACGGTCGGCCCGTTCGAGAAGGTCATCGGCGCCGGGACGTGCTGCGCGAAGTCGGGCGGCGCGCTCGCCGCATAGAGGTAGAGCGGCTCGCTGCAGCCGCAGCCGTTGCACTCGCAGGTCGGCACCTTCGTGATGGAGAGGTAGGCGCCCGGGAAGAAGCCCTCGCCCTGCGCCAGATCGATCACGACGCCGTCGACGGGCCCGAGGTCGCTCGCGACGTCCGTGCCCACGTGGCTCACGACCACGTCGCAGCGACAGTCGGCGTCGGCGAGCGGACAGAGATCGAGGTGGACGCGGATGCCGTCGTCGGCCGGTGCCCCGTCGATCCCCATGAGGGTCGCGCCGTCGGCGTGCGTGAACGCGCAGCGAGCGACCTCGGCCGTGACCGGCTCGATGCGGACGCCCACGGACGTCTCGTCGAGCGTGCACGCGGGCGCGGGACCGGCGTCGAGCACCAGGGCAGCGTCGAGCATCGGCGGCGGAGGCCCCACGTCCCGGGCCTCGGTCGACGTGTCCGGCAGCGTCCCACCTGCGTCGGTCAGCTCGCCTGGCCGCTCGTGCGCGAGACAGCCGGCCACGAACGCACAGAGGAGCAGTGTCGATGTGAGCCACGCGCGCATGGAGATCTTCCCGAAGCGAACGCCGTGCCCACGGCCGCTCAGCGCTCGCGCGTGCGCCTCGCGCGCGCGCCCACACGCCGAGGTGCACGCGATCGACGTGACCCGAACACGAGCCCGGCCGATGGCCTTGCCCTGGCAGCGCGGGCGCTTCACGTTCCGCGTCCGCCATGAAGACGTCGAGAGAGATCCGGGAGGCCTTCCTTTCCCACTTCGCCGCGCACGCGCACCAGCGCGTCGCTTCCGGTCCGCTCGTCCCGAGCAACGACCCGACGCTCATGTTCGCCAACGCCGGGATGGTGCAGTTCAAGGACGTCTTCACGGGCAAGGACCCACGCCCGTACAGGCGCGCGACCACGGCCCAGAAGTGCATCCGGATCAGCGGTAAGCACAACGATCTCGAGAACGTGGGCGTCACGGCGCGACACCACACCTTCTTCGAGATGATGGGGAATTTCTCGTTCGGCGACTACTTCAAGAAGGACGCGATCGAGCTCGCGTGGGCCTTCATCACCGACGCGTCGGGCCTCGGGCTCTCGCAGGAGCGCCTCGTCGTCACGATCTTCGGCGGCGAAGACGGCGTGCCCGCCGACGAGGAGGCCGGTGAGCTCTGGGCGAAGACCACCGGCTTCGGGCCCGAGCGGATCATCCGCATGGGAAAGAAGGACAACTTCTGGTCCATGGGCGACACGGGCCCCTGCGGCCCGTGCACCGAGATCCACTACTGGATGGGGACGGGAGCGCCGGACCTCGCGCGCTTCGATCAGGAGCCGGGTCCGGACGGCGCGGGCTGGGTCGAGCTCTGGAACCTGGTCTTCATGCAGTTCGAGCGCTTCGCCGACGGGACGCTGGTGCCGCTCCCCGCGCAGAGCGTCGACACGGGCGCCGGCCTCGAGCGGCTGACCGCCGCGGCGCAGGGCGTGACGAGCAACTACGACACCGACCTCCTGCGGCCGATCGTGGAGCTCGCCGCGACGATCAGCGGAAAGACGTACGGCGCGACGCTCGCGCCCGACGACGTGTCGATGCGCGTCATCGCCGACCACGCGCGCACGACGGCGTTCCTGATCGCCGAGGGCGTGACGCCCGACAAGGATGGCCGCAGCTACGTGCTGCGCCGCGTGATGCGCCGCGGCATCCGCCATGGCCACCGCCTCGGTATCGAGCGCCCCTTCCTGCACGAGTGCGCGATGAAGGTCGTCGAGATGATGGGCGACATCTATCCGGAGCTGCGCGAGCGCGCGGCGCTGATCGCCGACGTCGCCCGGCAGGAAGAGGAGCGCTTCCGCCGCACGCTCGACAAGGGCCTCGAGCTGCTCGCGAAGAACACCGAGTGGCGCGTGACGCCCGACGGCCTCCGGCTCCTGCCGGGCGCCATCGCGTTCCGCCTCCACGACACGTTCGGCTTTCCGCTCGACCTGCAGGACGTGATCGCCGCCGAGCAGGGCTTCGCCATCGATCACGCCGGCTACGAGCAGGAGCTCGAGCGCGCGCGCGAGCGCAGCCAGGGCAGCAAGGTCGGCGAGGAGGCCGTGAGCAACGTCCACCACGAGATCGCGAGAGAGATCGGCGCGGTCTCGTTCGTCGGCTACGACAAGGAGCGCGCCGGCTCGACGGTCGCGGCCCTGGTGAGGGACGGCGCTCGTGTTCCGGCGCTCCGCGAGGGTGAGCGGGGCGAGATCGTCACGCGCATCACGCCCTTCTACGGCGAGTCGGGCGGACAGGTCGGCGACCACGGCGTCATCCGGGCCTCGCACGCGGGCCAGACGGGCGACGCGGTGTTCGAGGTCGACGACACGCAGAAGCCCGTCGAGGGCCTCTTCGTCCACCGCGGCGTGATGAAGAGGGGGTCGATCGAGCTCGGCGCGGGGGTGGATCTCGAGGTCGATCACGCGCGCCGCGGCGCGACGCGCCGCAACCACTCGGCGACGCACCTGCTCCACTGGGCGCTGCGAACCGTCGTCGGCCCGACCGCGATGCAGAAGGGCTCGCTCGTCTCGCCCGATCGTCTGCGCTTCGACTACTCGGGCAACCGCCCGCTCGAGCTGGGAGAGCTCCAGAAGATCGAGGACCTCGTCAACGGGAAGATCCTCGTGAACGCGCCCGTCGAGACCGAGGTGCTCCCGATGGCCGACGCGAAGGCCCGAGGCGCGATCGGCATCTTCGAGGAGAAGTACGGCGAGGTCGTGCGGATGCTCCGCATGACGGACGACTCGATCGAGCTCTGCGGCGGCACGCACGCGGGCCGCACGGGCGACATCGGCATGTTCAAGATCCTGAGCGAGACCGGGGTGGCCGCGGGCGTGCGGCGCGTCGAGGCCGTCACCGGCACCGGCGCGCTCGCGCACGTGCGGACGATCGAGCGCGAGCTCGGCAAGACCGCGGCGCTCCTGAAGGGCTCGCCGGCGCAGACCGCCGAGAAGGTCGAGCACCTGCTCGGGCGCGTGAAGGAGAAGGACAAGGAGATCGAGGAGCTCCGGCGCAAGCTCATGCAGGGCGGCTCCCGGCTCGGGGGCACGGCGCACGAGAGCCACACACGCCCGAGCGTCCGGGCCGTGGGCGGGTTGAACGTGATCGGCGAGGTGGTGGACTGCGGCGACCCGAAGTTGCTCCGCGAGCTTGCGGACGGGCTTCGCGATCGCTTCGCCCCTGCCGTCGTCCTCGTGGGAACGGCGACGAAGGACGGCCGCGCGCTGCTCGCGTGCAGCGTGAGCAAGGACGCGAGCGAGCGCTTCAAGGCCGGCGACATCGTCAAGGACGCAGCCGCGATCGTCGGCGGAGGCGGCGGCGGCCGCCCCGACTTCGCGCAGGCGGGTGGCAACGATCCCAGCAAGCTCGCCGAGGCCGTCGCGCGCGTGTACGAGCTCGTGAAGTAGGCGGCGTGGCATTCCACATTCCGCTCCGCCGGGTCGCACTCGAGCTGGAGTACGCCGAGTACGAGTACGAACAGCCGGACTGGCGCCAGGATCCGGAGCGCCGGACACGGCTTCTGCAGGTCGGCGTCCTCCTCGGGAGAGCCCGCGTCTACCTCGACGAAGAGCGGATCGAGCGACTCGCAGGCGCCGAGTGGGACCGGGGTGACCACGTGTTTCGCCGCGTCAGTCTGTGGCTGCTGCGGTGCCGCCGGAAGGGTGAGTTCCCGGAACACGGAGAGTGGGCCAGCTGACGCTGGCTCTCGGTAGCTACCGTAGCTACCATCTTGGCATGCGCGTCGGAACCAAGGAACTGAAGAACCGGCTCAGCCACTACGTTCGGCGAGTCCGCGCGGGCGAGCTCGTCGAGATCACGGATCGCGGAACCGTGGTGGCGGAGATCCGCGCCGTCGTGGCGACGCGACACGAGGACGCCGCACTCGCGCAGCTCGAGGCGGACGGCGTCATCACGCGGGAGGACAAGAGGCGCGTGCGGAAGTTCGAGCCGATCAAGCTGCGACGCGCGGTCCTCGCGTCCGACTACCTTCTCGAGGATCGTCGTTGATCGAGTTCCTCGACTCGAGCGCGCTCGTGAAGCGCTATGCAGCGGAGCCGGGCTCCGCGGCGGTTGAGCGCGCCACGCGATCCGTCGCCGTGGCGGTCGCGCGGATCGCCCACGTCGAGGTCGCTGCGACGCTCGCCCGCCTGGCGCGTGACGGTGTGCTCGGCCAGGGTCAGCGTGACGCGGCGCTCGATCGACTCGACGAAGACGTCCGACGCTGGCGAATCGTCGAGCTGCGTCCGCGCGTGACCGCAGCCACACGCGTCCTGGTGTGTCGGCACCCGCTGCGCGGCTACGATGCCGTGCAGCTCGCCTCGGCCCTCGAGCTACGCAAGGGCGGCGCCGTTCGGTTCTGGTGTACCGATCACGTGCTCTCGGCAGCGGCGCTCGCCGAGGGTCTGACCGTCGTCCGCCCGTCTTGAGCGGCCTCAGAACGGGGCGTGCCGGACGCTCTCGACGATGCGATCGACGGCGTGGCGCGAGAGGTCCGTGCGCTCGTAGTGCATCCGCGCCCGCGGGATGAACACCGTGATCGGCGCCGGCGGAGTGCCGTGGACGACGACCGGCGGCAGCACCGTGGGCGCCGGATCCTGGGCCAGGGCGAGGCTCGGGGCACAGAGCAGGATCGCGAGGATCAAGGGGCGCATGGACACCTCCGCGCCCGGTCCGACACCGGCCGTGTCGGGAAGTTCCGTGGGTTCCGCCTGCGACGCATTTCTCGGTCCTCGTGGCGGCTTGCTAAGCTGCCTGCGTGACGCGTAGCGGCAAACCGCCCCATGACCTGCACACGACGGTGCGGGACGGGACGCGCACCCTGCCCGACCTCACCGCCATCCGGCCCGGCTCGAGCCGTCCACCGGCCGACGACGAGAAGAAGGCCGTCCTCGTCGTGCTCGCCGGCCCGCAGCTGGGCGAGCGGACCCTGGTGGACGGCGCGGTCACGATCGGCCGCGGCCCGGAGAACCACCTCGTGCTCCGCGATCCCGCCGTCTCGTGGAAGCACGCCATCGTCGAGGTCGTCCGCGCCAAGGACGGCCGCTTGGGAGGCATCCGCGTGCGCGACCTCGGCAGCAAGCACGGCACCGAGGTGAACGGCGCGCCGATCCGGAAGGAGGCGTTCCTCGTGCGCGGCGATCAGCTCGGCGTCGGCGACACGCTCATGCGGCTCGAGATGCACGACCCCGTCGAGCAGGCCTTCGACCACGCCGTGATCGAGCGCATCGCGCGCGACGACCTCACGGGTCTGCTCTCGCGCCGTCGCTTCGAGACCGACCTCGCCGCGCTGGTCGAGGCGGCGAACCTCTCGGGCGAGCCGCTCGCGATCGTCATGCTCGACATCGACGGGATCAAGGCCATCAACGACGCGCACGGCCACCTCGCGGGCGCGCAGACGATCAAGGAGATCGGCCGGCTCCTCGGCCGCATCGTGGGCGCGCGCGGCCTGACGGCACGCCTCGGCGGGGACGAGCTCGCGATCGCGATGGCTCGGACGGACTCCGCCGCCGCGACGTCGCTCGTCGAGCAGGTGCTCCGCGAGGTGCGGGCGCTCTGCATCGGCTTCGGTGACCTGCAGCTGCGCACGACGATCTCGGCCGGGATCGCGCTCCTTCCCGCCGACGCGCGGGACGAGCCGGGCCTCATGCGCGTCGCCGACGAGCGCCTGCTGGCGGCGAAACAAGCAGGCCGCGACCGGATCGGTTGAGGTACTGTCGCGCCGTGCGGAGGGTCTGGCTCGCGGCAGCTCTCGTGGCGCTCGGCGCCGGGCACGCGCGCGCGCAGGACACGGCGGGCAACACCGACGTGCCGGAGGATCTCGCGCAGCGGATGGCGCGCGAGGACCAGGCGCGCGCCGCTGCCGCGGCTCGAGCCACCGCGGAGACGACGACCACGGCCGAGACGGAGGCGCACGACGCGGAGCTCGCCGCGGCCGAGGACTCGCTCGAGACGGAGGGCGACGCGGACGCGGCCCACGAGCGTGGCCAGGACGAGCACATCGACGAGCTGACGCGCTTCATGAACGGCTTCCACTTCGGCTCGTACGGCCGCGTGACGGCCGCCTCGGATCTCCAAGGCCAGACGGGACGCCAGTCGGGCATCGTCGCGTTCGCGCCGCGTGTCGATCAGGACGACACCTACGCGGAGCTCGAGCTGCGCCGCGAGGACCAGTTCTTCGGCGTCGACACGCGCGTGGTGTTCACCGTCGCGTACGGCGGCCCGCTCTTCCACTACACGGGCGACTTCACGACGCGGATCGCCGTCCGCAACCTCTTCGTCGAGGCGCGCAACATCCTCGCGCGCGGGCTCTCGTTCTGGGGCGGCTCGCGGATGGTGCGCGGCGACGACGTGTACCTCATGAACTTCTGGCCGCTCGACAACCTCAACATGGTCGGCGGCGGGCTCGGCTACGACTTCGAGGACGATCTGGAGCTCCGGCTGCAGGTGGGTATGGCCGAGCCGAACAACCCCTACCAGCAGCAACAGACGCTCGCGCCCGCGCGCATCGGATTCCTGCCCGACCAGGTCTTCGTGCTCGACCGGCCGCGCATCGTCACGAGCGGCCGCGTGACGTGGTGGCCCTTCGGCCGCTTCGCCACCACCGGGATGCTCGCCCGCCTCTACGGGGAACAGCACTACCTCGGCGCAGGCGAGCGCCGCCGCGACGACGCGACGGTCGAGCGCCTGCCCGAGGACTCCGGCTACGTCGTCGGCGCGCAGGTGGGCGGCTACCTCGGGGATCAGCACGCGTTTCTGAACGCGTTCTTCCGCTACGCGCGGGGCCTCGGGGCCTACGATCCGCTCGGCGTCCCGTTCAGGACGGGCACCGTGATCCAGACCGGCCGCGCCGAGGAGATCCGGCTCGCGATCAGCGGCAACTGGGAGTGGCGCGAGAGCGCGGACGTCGCGTTCGGCGTGCAGGTCGGCGGCTGGTGGCGGCTCTTCCGCGACGCCGACCCGGCCGTCTTCAACCGCTCGGCGATCAGCGAGGGAGCCGTCAGCGCCCGCCCGATGGTCTGGATCGGTGACGTCGCCGGCGTCGCGCTGGATCTCTCCTACCAGGCGATGCAGACGGCCGCGATCGACGAGCGCACCGGCGCGCCCGAGGGCGGCGGGATCTTCAAGCTCGGCATCATGCCGTTCCTGTCTCCCTTCGGCCGCGGCACCTACACCCGACCGCAGATCCGTCTGATCTACGTCATGACGGCGCGCGACGACGGAGCGCGCTCGCTGTACAACGACCTCGACCCACGCTCTCGTCAGCCCATCGAGCACTTCCTCGGCATCGGCGTCGAGTGGTGGTTCTCGAGCTCGAGCTACGGACGCTGAAGGGCCGGGACGAGCGCCCGCGCCTCAGCGGGCCACGGAGCGGCCGAACTTGGCGTGCGCGCGACACCGCGCGTACGCCAGGTTCGCGGCCTCGCGGTGCGCGCTCGGCTCGTCGAGCTCGGCCCAGCGCTCGTGGATCACGCCGAGGTCGAGCCAGAACGCGCTGGCCTCGGCGGCGCTCGCGGCTTGCCGGAATCGCTCCCGCGCGAGCTCGGGCTCTCCCCGCGCCACCGCGCGCACGGCCTCGACCAGCTGCACGCGATGCGCGAAGTTGAACGGCGCCGCTTCGGCGAGCTTGCGCAGCGCCTCGAGGCTGGCGTCCGCGCTCGCCTCGAGCGGCGCGCGGGCGCCGTCGGGCAGCGCCCAGATCGCGAGCGCCGCGTACTGGTGGAGCATCGGCTGGTGCCAGGTCGAGGCCAGCCCGTCGAGGAAGGGCCGAGCGGCCTCGAGCTGGGCGCTGGCCTCGACCGCAGAGCCGAAGTGGTAGCGGACGATGCCCATCAGCAAGGGCACGAGGCACTGAGCGCTGCGCGATCCCTGGGCGCGTGCGCGCGCGAGCGCGTCGGCCTCGCGGAAGCCGTGGCCGTCGAGGGTGGCCGGGCTCTGCGCGCGCCCCGTGAAGCACCGGAGCAGCTGCTCGAAGGGCTCGTGGACGTGCAGCGCGTTCACCTGCCCCTGGCCGCGCATGAACGCGCCGAGGTCGAGCGCCTCGTCGAGCAGCGCGTCGAGGTCGACCGACGCGTAGAACGCGTTGTGGACGTACGCGTGCGCCGCGTAGGCGGCGTACTCGAGGTCGCCCGTGCTCTTGCCGACGTCGACGACGGCGCGGAGGCTGGCCAGCGTGCCTCGCAGCGGGACCATCCACGTGCAGACGAGGTCGTGCACGACGTGCCGCGTACGTGCCTCGAAGCTGCGGTCGTCGAAGCGCTCGATGAGGCGCTCGGCGACGCCTCCCCAGGTGTGCGCCTCGCGCAGCATGCCGATCGAGTTGAGCACGATGCCGTAGACGGCCAGCGCGTAGGCGGTCGCCGGACTCGCGCCCCGCGCGACCGAGAGCGTGACCAGACGGCAGGCGAGGATCGGCAGGAGCATCGGCTTGGCGAAATAGGCGGCCGACGAGATCCGGCTCTCGATCCGCATCTCCGCGAGCACGGCGGGATCGGTGGCGACGCCGAGCCCTGCGACGCCCTCGGGGCCGATGGCGCCCAGCGCGCTCATCGCCGCGCCGACCTCCACGCCCACCTCGGCCTCGCCCGGATCCTCCGGCAGCTCGACGTTCAGCGAACGGAGCGCGCGCAGGGCCACGGCCACCGCCTCGCCGTACCGATTGCGCGCGATGAGCGCGTCGATCTCGACCTCCGACGCCGCGAGGCGGTCGAGGACCGTCCGCCCGTTCTCCTTGACCGCGGCGACGAACCCGTCGAGCTCGCCCCACGAGCCGCTCAGGTACGCGGCCTCGGCGGCGCCCTCGTGGACCGCCAGGGCGAGATCGTAGCTCGTCTCCCACGCGTTCGCGTCGAGCCAGCGGCTCGCGGCGCGGTAGCACTCGAACGCCAGCGCGAACGCAGCGCCCCGCCGCGCCTGGCGCCCCGCGGCGAGGTTCAGACGGGCCGCCGCGACACGCTCCTCGCCGTCGATCCGATGCATCACGCCGTTCAGGTGGCGCACGGCGTCGAAGAGCCAGGGGCTCTGCGGCCCCAGCGCGGCGAGCGTGCGGCCGAGCGCGAGGCGGTGCGACTCGATCCGGGCGGCGGGCATCGAGGCGACCACCGACTCGCGCATGCGATCGTGATGCAGCTCGATGCGATCGCTCGCACGCGCGCCCGTCGCGCGGACGAAGTGACCACCCCGAAGCGCCCAGAGCGCGCGGAGCACGCCCGTCTCGATCCCCGCCACGGCGAAGGCCACGGAGAGGGGGATCGGGTTGTTCGCGATGGCGAGCACCTCGACGAGAGCACGCTCGGCCGAGGGCAGCGTCTCGATCCGCTGCACCAGCAGACCCTCGAGGGTGACGCCGCTCGTCGAGATCTCGCGCCCGGCCTCCCGCTCCTGGTTCGCGAAGCGCGCCAGCTCTTCGACGAAGAAGGGCACCCCCCCGGACTCCCCCGCGATCGCGGCGGCCAGCCGGGTCGAGCGCTCGTCGTGGGTGCCGAGCGTGGCGGCCGCGAGCCGGCGCGCCTCGGGCTCCGACAGAGGACCGACGTCGATGGTCACGAGCTCGAGATCGTCCCGGGCCGCGAATTCGGGGACCGCGCTCAGGTACGCGGCGCTCGCCGTCGACGTGCTCGCCTCGTGCGGGCGGAACGACGCCGCGACGAGCACGCGACGGAGAGCCGGAGCTGCGAGCAGGGCATCGAGGAGCGCGATGCTGTCCGCGTCCGCCCACTGCAGATCGTCGATCTCCAGCACCACCACGCGCTGCGACGCGAGGTTGCTGATCAGCTCGCGCGCGGCGACGAGCGCGCGCCTCCGCAGCTCCATCGCGGAGACGATCGCGGACGTGACGTTCGAACGCTCCATCCGCTCGCGGATGATCCGCACGGTGCCGAGCACGGGAAACACGCGCGCGACCTCGGCGATCCAGCGCGGCAGCACGCGCTCGACGTCGGCGTCGGTCAGGAGCCCGAGCTCGCGCGCGAGCTCGTCGAACATGCCGTCGAACGCCTTGTAGGGGACCGACTCCCGCTCGTAGCACCGGCCACGAAGGACCAGCGCGTCCCCGCTGGCGCGCGCTGCCCTGCGCAGATCGCCGAGGAGCGCGGACTTGCCGACCCCCGAGGGCCCGCGGAGATGCACCAGACCCGCCCCGCCCGCGCCGACCCGGCGCAGCACCGCGAGCGTGGCGTCGCGCTCGGCCGCGCGGCCCACGAGGTCGGTGCGCGAGGGGATCGCGCCGGCCGACGAGGGTGTGGTCCCCCTCCCGGTCAGGACCTCGACGATCGTGTCGCCACCGGGGCGCGAGGCCGGATCGGGATGGAGCAGCTCCATGGCGAGCGTCGAGAGGTCGGCCGGCACGCCCGAGAGCAGCTCGTTCGGCGGCGTCGGCGGCAGGTGCGTCTTCGCGAACCACGTGACCGCCACGCTCGCGGGCGGGAACGCCGGCACACCCGTCAGCGCCCGGTAGAGCATCAGCCCGACCGCGTACCAGTCCGCGGCCGGACCGATCGGTTCACCGGCGAATTGCTCGGGAGCCATCCACGCCGGCGTGCCGGACACGCCGCCCTCGCCCTCGCCGTCGAGCGTCCGAGTCGGCCCCTCGCCCATCCCCCGGACGAGGCCGAAGTCCAGCACCACGACACGCCCACGCGGATCGATCATCACGTTGCTGGGCTTGAGGTCCAGGTGGACCAGACCCGCGTCGTGCAGCGCGCGAACCCCGCGGGCGAGCTGCGCGAACGCGTCACGAAGACCAGGGAGCGAGTCGGGGAGCGAGGGCGTGAGCTCGGGAGGGATCGCGCGCGGGGTGTCGCCGGGGCGCGGGCGGGTGGTGGCCTCCGCCTGCTGCCGCTCCTCCAACGTCGGGGCTTCCCGCGCCGAGGGCCCGCGCAGCCCCTCGAGGAAGTCGACCCCCTCGATGCGCTCCATCGTGAGAAACCAGATCCCGTCGTCCGAGCTGAGCTCGTAGAGCGGCACGAGGTTCGGATGGGCGAGATCGGCGACGGCCCGGAACTCCGTCTTGAAGCGGCGCAGGCTCTCCGCGTCGAGCTCGGTCAGCGTCTTGAGCGCGACCCTCGTCCCGTGCTCGCGGTCGACCGCGTCGTAGACGGTGCCCATGCCGCCGGCACGGATCAGCCCGGTGACGTCGTAGCGCCCGAGTCGAACCGGCTCGTCGAGCGTCGCGGAGGAGAGCGGCCGGGTCAAATGTGGATGCTCAGCGGGATGTTGCTCGGCAAGAGGTGCGGGTAGCTCATGTAGCGACTCGCGTCTCGCTCCCGTGTGGCCTTCTCGATCTCGGCGAGCTCCGACTTGAACTGAGCGATCGCCTCGAGCACCGCGGGGTGGAAGAACGTCGTCACGCCGTAGTGGCCGAGGTGGTTGATGCGCAGCGAAGAGAGCTGATAGAGCGTGTGCAGCTGCAGCACCGCGACGTTGTAGGGCGGCAGCAGCGTCGCGTAGAGGTTCGGATCGTCGAGATCCTTCGGCGGCCACTCGCCCCAGAACGCGCCCGCCATGTTCGGGACGTACCCCATGAAGGGGAACTGCGGGAAGTTGACGGCCGCGTGCTGTGCGGTGCCGATCCACACGATCGTCGTCACGAGCTCGACGAGCGCGTCGATCGTGGCCGGCGCGACGACGCCGCGGATGCGCCCCCCGTCGCTCGCGCCGAGCTCCGCGCAGAACGCCGCCAGCTCGGAGTCCGCGGCGACGTCGGCATCGGCCGGATACGCGTGCCGCACGTAGCGATCGACGAAGCGCCGGATCGCCCCGAGCACGGGCAGCCCGTCGTCTCGATACGGGAGCTCGGGGAGCACGCTGCGGTCGTCGAGCCCGCGCGTGGCCAGGTCGATCGGCAACGACGATCGCCCCAGGTCGAACGAATCGAGCCCGATCTTGACGAAGGACGCGCTCGTCTCGATGGTGCCCGCGAACGTCAGGTCGATCGCGCCACCGGTCGCGATGAGGTTGGTCGCCGCGGAGTGGTTGATCGGCAGCGTGTACTCGCAGTGCTGCCAGAGGAGGCGATGGAGCGGGTGACGCTCCGCGAGCTGCCGCTTCAGCGCGAGCGCGACGGCCTCCATCACGAGGTGCGTACGCCCGAGGTGCGCCACCGTCTCGTGGTGGTTCGCGTCGCCGATCTGCACCGCGAGCTTCGCGATCGTCCAGAGACTGGCGTCGACCGGCGTCACGATGCGGTGGCCCGCCTGCTTGCCCAGTTGGACCGCGAGGGGCCGCAGCTTGCCGCCGTCCGCGACGAACACCGCGTAGGGCGCCGGCAGCCACTTCTTCATCCCGAAGGACTCCCCGGTCTTCGCCCCGTCGAGGAACGTGTAGTCGCAGGCGAAGACGCGCCCCTCGGCGAGGGCGCCGGCGAGCGAGCCGCGGCCCGGCAGGACGCGCGCGTACTCCGCCTCGCCGATGCGGACGTCGTCTCTCATCCGCGTGATGCGGGTGAGCGTCGTCGGGTTCACGCCCGCGATTCGTTGCCAGGCGAACGTCTCGTCGCTCTGCCACTTGTCGCTCACGCTCGGCAGCCCGATGCCCGGGTACAGATCGTGGTACGCGGCGACGGTCGGCGGCGTGGTCGACGCGACGTAGCGGGCGAGATCGTTCGCGACGCGCAGGTACCAGTCGCCGATCGCCGACGACGCGAGCTTGGGGACGCGGTGCCCTTCTTCGGCGAAGAACCTCGCGAGGCCGTCCTTCTCGTGCACGAGGTCGACGAGGCCGATCGTGTTCTTGAAGATCTCCCACGCGCTCGGGAGCAACGCCGCCACGTAGAGCGCCGAGTAGCTGTCTTGCGGCGGCACCTCGGCGGCCACGGCCACCTCGGGCGGCCACTGGTAGCTGTAGCGGTAGATCTCCCGAGCCCTTCCGAGCTGGGTCGCGCGCTCCTCCGGGGAGGTCTCACGGTGGGGGAGGAGGGATTCCAGGAGGTCGAGCATCGGCAAGAGGGTGCCCTCGGCGGGTCGCGGCCCGCAACGGCTGTCGCATGGTACCGTGCGCGGATGACGCCGGCGCTTCCGCAGCACGACCCCGACCCCGACGGCCGGGCGGACGGGCTGGCGAGGGCCCGCGACGAGCTCGCGTACGCTTGGGACCGCCCGGTGGGCGTCGCGATGGCGCGCTCTCTGCCGAGGCGGCTGGGCTTCCCCCTCGGAGTCGTCGCGCAGGTCGCGCAAGCGCAGGCAGCGCTCCTGGCGAACCGCGCCGCCGCCCGGCTGAAGGAAGGCCTGCGGGGCGTCGCGGACGACGCCCCGAGCACGATCGCCGCGTGCAGCGCGCTCTACGCGCTCCTGACCCCACCCCCGGTCGCGACCCATCTCGACGACCGCGCGTTCGGGTGGCAGCGCCTCGCGGGCGCCAACCCCTTCGTGCTGCGCCGGATCGATCGGCTGCCGGAGAACTTCCCGGTGACCGACGCGATCTTCACGCGATCGACGGAGGGCGACTCCCTCGCGGCGGCCTCGGGCGAGGGCCGCCTGTTCCTCGCCGACTACGCCGTGCTCGACGGCCTGCCGGCAGGCCAGACGACGACGGGCGTGCCGCGCTGGATCTCGGCGCCGCTCGCGCTCTTCGTGCGTGTTGCGAAGGGCCGTGGGCTCGTGCCCGTCGCCGTCCAGTGCGGACAGCGGCCATCGCACGCGACGCCGATCTTCACCCCCCAGGACGGCGCTGCGTGGGAGATGGCGCGCGTCGCGGTCCAGGTCGCCGACGCGAACCACGAGGAGAGCTTCCAGCACCTCGGGCGCGCACACTTCCTGATCGAGGCGTTCGCGCTCGCCGCCGAGCGCCAGCTCTCGACGCGCCACCCGCTCTTCGTGCTGCTCTCCCCGCACTTCCACGGGACGCTCGCGATCAACGACGCCGCGCGCGACAAGCTCGTGGTCCCGGCCGGGCAGCTCGACGAGCTGCTCGCGCCCTCGCTCGAGGGCTCGCTCACGCTCGTGCGCGCGGGGCTCGCGACGTTCGACCTCGCGAGCGCCGGGTTCGCTCGGGACATCGCGATCCGCGGGCTCGACGACCGGAGCGCCCTGCCCGATCACCCGTTCCGTGACGACGGTGCGCTGATCGACCTGGCCCTCGGCACGTTCGTGCGCGACTACCTCGGGCTCGTCTACGAGGGTGACGCCGAGGTCGCGGGCGACGCCGAGCTGCGCGCGTTCGTGAGCGAGCTGCGCGCACAGGACGGCGGCCGGCTCAGGGGCGTCCCCGAGAAGATCGAGACACTCGCCGCGCTGACGGAGCTGATCACCTTCGTGATCTTCACGACGAGCGCGCACCATGCCGCGCTGAACTACACGCAGGCCGACTTCTTCGGCTGGGCGCCGAACGCGCCGACGGCCGCCTTCGCCCCACCGCCCGCGGCGCCCGGGGGGGACCGGAGCGCGGCGTGGCAGGCGGTGCTCCCCGCGCATGGTCTGGCCGCCGCGCAGCTCGCCTTCATGTGGCAGCAGTCGCAGATCCGCGACGACCGCCTCGGCCAGTATCCGCGAGAGCACTTCACGGACCCGCGCGTCGCGCCGCTGCTCGCGCGCTTGCAGGCCACGCTCGCGGACGCCGACGCGGTCATCGCGGAGCGCGACGCGCGTCGGCTGCTGCCCTACCCGTACCTGCGGCCCTCTCTCCTCACGGCCAGCATTCACATCTGATCGACCTCCGCGTCCCCCGACGACCGGCGGTCGCCACGCGGCGCGAGGCGTGAGCCGGTGTGTGGATGGAAGACGAGCGCGGGGCCGAGGTACCCTGCCGCGCGAGGGTCCCACCATGAGCGCGCAGCCCACGCTTCCCCAGCACGCGAGCGACGCCGCGGCGCGCGCCGACCGGCTCGCGAGAGCCCGCGACGACTACGCATACGATTTCTCGTACGCGAACCTCTGCTTCGTGAGGTCTCTGCCGCTGCGCGAGATGTTCCCTCCGCGCTACCTCGCCCAGGGCGCGGAGGTGACGATCAAGCTCCAGGCCAACCGCGCGGCGGCCAAGCTCGAGAGCTGGGTCGCGAAGGACGGCCGCCCGATCGACTCGTGGGCGAAGATGTTCCCGCTCCTGCCGGCACCGCTCGCGATGGCACACTGGAGAGAAGACTGGTGCTTCGCCTGGCAGCGGCTCGCGGGACCGACGCCGAACGCTCTCAGGCGCCTCGACGCGCTGCCGGAGGCGCTGCCGGTGACGGACGCCGACCTGCGCCGCGTGCTCGGCACCGAGCGAGCCTCGATCGCGGACGCGCTGGCCTCGCACCGCCTCTTCGTCACCGACTACGCGCTCTTCGACGGCGCCCCGACCGGCGTCACCGATGGGCACGCCAAGTTCCTCTGGGCGCCCATCGTCCTGTTCTGCGTCGACGCGTCGTTCCCGGGGAAGCTGCGGCCGCTCGCGATCCAGGTCGCGGGCCACGCCGGCCGGCGCGCCACGCTGTACTACCCGGGCGACCGCGACTGGATGCTCGCGCGCACCGCCGCGAACGTCGCCGACGAGAACCTGCAGGGCGTGCTGGTGCACCTCGGGTGGTGCCACATGGTGATCGAGCGCTTCATCCTCGCGGCGCACAGGCAGCTCTCGGAGGACCATCCGCTCTTCGTCCTCTTGGCGCCGCACTTCGAGACGACGCTCGCGGTCAACCAGGTCGCCAGGAAGTCGGTCGTGAGTCCCGGAGGCGTGCAGGATCGCCTGCTCGCACCGACGATCGAGGCGCAGACGGACATCCTCGACCGCAGCGTGGCCACGCTCGATCTCGCATCGCTCGACCCGACGATCGACTACGCGCGCCGGGGCGTCGGCGACGCTGGCGTGCTCCTCGAGTACCCGTTCCGGGACGACGCGCTTCCGATCTGGTCGGCGCTACGGACCTTCGTGGAGAGCTACGTGCGCCTCTACTACCCGAGCGACGCCGACGTGAGCGGGGACGCCGAGCTCGAGGCGTTCGTGCGCGAGGTGGGCGCCGCGGACGGTGGGCGCCTGCCCACGATGGTCAGCGGCGTGGCGCCCGCGACCGTCGCCGACGTGGTCGACCTGATCGCGCGCATCGTCTTCCGCGCGACCGCGTACCACGCGACGATCAACAATTCGAACTACGACTGGGCCGCGTTCGTCCCGAGCATGCCCACTGCGGGGGCGAGCGTGCTCCCGGACCGCGCGACGGCGAGCGACGCCGACCTGTACGCGTTGCTCCCGCCCGCCGAGATCGGCTGGGAGACGATCACGGCGACGTTCCAGGTCGCGAACCTGCACGTCAACTGGCTCGGGAAGTACGACCCGGGGCACTTCGTCGATCCGCGGGTCGCACCGCTCGTGGCGGCGTTCCAGGCCGACCTCGGGGCCATCGAGGCGGCGACCGCGGCGCGAAACGCCTCGCGACCGCTGCCCTACACGTTCCTGCTGCCGTCGCGGATCACGGCGAGCATCAACGCCTGATCCTCGCCTGCCCGGAACACCTGGACTACCCTGGGCGTCTCACCGCGCGGAGTCGAAGGTGCGCCCAGTCGCCACGAGAGCCCTGACGAGCCTGACGGCGTGTGCGCTGGGCGCGGCGCTGCTCGCGCCGACGCTGCTCGTCGCGCAGCCTCCCGCGTCGGCACCTCCGCCCGAGGCGCTGGAAACGCATGGGCGCACCGCCGATCTCCAGCTCCCCGACGGGATGGTCGGGCGCCACGCGACCAGCCTCGATCTCTCGGAGACCGCGCGCGTGACGAACGTGCGCCTGGCCGCGTCGTTCCTCGACGGAGCGACGATCCGACCCCGACGCACGCTCTCGTTCGATGCGCGGGTGGGGCCCCGCACCGAGGACCGCGGCTTCCTCGATGCCGAGACGCTGCTCGGCGGCGTGCCCACGCCCGGGATCGGCGGCGGCATCTGCCAGGTCGCGACCACGCTCTTCGTCGCCGCCTGGACGGCGGGGCTGCCCGTCTCCGAGGTGCACCCGCACACGCGCCTGCCGCACTACGCGCGTCCCGGGATGGACGCGGCGATCGCGAACGGGCGCCTCGACCTCGTCGTCGAGAACCCTTTCGACCACGTGCTCACCATCCACGCGCGCACGGAGCGCGACCAGCTGCTCGTCACGCTGACGACCGACGCCGCACCGCTCGAGGTCGCCTGGGACGCGACGATCGAGCAGACCACGCAGCCGCGCGAGCGGGTCGAGCGCGACCGGCACCTCGCCGCGGGCACGCGCCGGCTGGTCGACGAGGGCGCGACCGGCTGGACGGTGCTGCGCACGCGCGTCGTTCGCCAGCGCGATCACGCGCACCGCGATCGCAGCCACGTCCGCTACCCCATGTTCCCGCGGGTCGTGCGGGTCGGCCGCGCCATCCGCGCGTCCCGCTGACCGGGTCGATCGGCGCTGCTCTCTCAGAAGTCGAGCTCGCGAGTGATGCCGCCAGGCGCGGGCGCTGGCGCGGGCGCCGAGCCGGACGCGGCGCGGCGGGAGCGGGCGCTGCGCGGCGGCTCGGGGCGCGGCGGCGCGCTCGGGTCGGCCGGCTCCTGCGCCGCGACCGACGAAGGATCGGGAACGCGCGCCGAAGAGGCCGGCGCCGCGGCGGACGAGGGCGGCGCGGCGGCCGGGGTCGTCGCCGCCGAGGTGTGAGCCGGGGGCGACGGGCTCGCGCTCGACGTACCGGGGCCGGGGGCGGCGGACGCACCGTGCCGCGCGAGCCAGAGGCCAACCACGGCGGCCACGATCGCCATGGCAGCGAGGGTCAGGCCGATGGTGCGCCCGCGGCGCGACGCCGGCCGCGGACGTCGGGGCGCCACGAGCCCACCGGACGGGCGCGTCGGTGGCGTCGGCCGCGGCGTGACGACGGCGTCGAGCGTGGGCGCCTCGCGCCGGTACTTCCCGCTGGGGCGCGAGGCCGGATCCGGCACCGAGTGGCGCCCCGTGGTGTCCGGCCCGCCCATCGCGTCGACGAGCGCGCGCTGCATGGTGCGGGCGCTCGAGTAGCGCTGGGCCGGCTCGCGCGACATCGCCTTCTCCGCCACCTGACAGAGCGCCGGCTCGTCGGGACGAGCCGCCGCGAGCGAGGGCGGACGCGTCTCGACGACGAGGCGGAGCACGCGCGAGGGGTCCTCGTCCTCGAACGGCGGATAGCCCGCGAGCATCTCGTAGAGGATCACGCCGACCGAGTAGATGTCCGAGCGCGCGTCGAGCGGGTCTCCGAACGCCTGCTCGGGCGACATGTACTCGGGCGTCCCGACGACCGTGCGATCGGAGGTGTCGTCCGAGTTCTGGGAGATGCCGAAGTCGAGCAGGCGCGCGAAGAGGCCGTCTCCATCCTCCGTGACGAACACGTTTCCCGGCTTCAGATCGCGATGGATGATCCCGGCCGCATGCACGGCCTCGAGACCACTGAGAATCTGCCTCACCACGCTCGCGGCCGACTGCACCGGCAAGAGCCCGCGGCCGAGCATCTCGTCGAGCGCCTCGCCCTCGAGGAGCTCCATGATCATGTACGGCTCGGCGACTCCGTCGTGCTCGCACACGCCGAAGTCGAGGATGTCGACCACGTTCTTGTGGCGGACGGACGCCGCGACCTTCGCCTCGCGCAGGAAGCGCCCCACCCGCTCCTCGTCGCCCGCCGTGCTGCGCGCATCGACGAACTTCACCGCGACCGGCCGGTTGAGGGTCTCGTGCATCGCCCTCCAGACCGACGCGGAGCCGCCCGTGGCGATCCGGCGCTCGAGGCGGTACTTGCCCCCGAGGATCTGACCCTCCGTGCCGACGGAAACGCGCTTCCCCTCACGGACGGCGTGCAGTGTGGCGCGGGGTGCGACCTCGGCGGTCCTCATGGTGAGACCTCGTCCTGAACGGGGGTGCCCGGGAACGAGCAGTGTAGAGAAGCCGCGGTTGCAATCCAACTGGAACCGACGATCATGCGACCGTGCGCACCCGGATCCTCACGGTGCTCCTGCTCGCGACTGCCTCCTCGGCGCACGCCCAGGACGGTGCCCGCGCCGCCGCGGCCGCTCGCGCCCTGTTCCAGGAAGGGGTGCAGTGCGCGGACGGGCAGGACTGGGCCTGCGCGGTGGAACGCTTCGGTCGGGCCCACGCCCTGCGTGCCTCCCCGGTCATCGCCTCGAACTACGGGATCGCCCTGACGCACCTGGGGCGCGCGGTGGAGGCCTCGGAGGCCTTCCGCGCCGTGCTGCGCGACGCGACGGCGAGCGAGGCCCTGCGCGCCCACGCCGCGCAATCGATCGACGAGCTCGAGCAGGTGATCGGCCGCCTGACGCTCCACGCGAGCGGGCCCACCGAAGGGCTCGTCGTGCTCGTCGACGGGGCGGACCACACATCGCTGCTCGGCATCGCGGCGCCCTGCGATCCCGGGCACCACGCGATCGAGGCGCGTCGTGACGGGGAGATCGTCGCGAGCGCGGCGGTCGACGTCGAGCCCGCCGGTCGCGTCGAGGTCGACCTGGCGATCCCCGAGCGTCCCGCGCCAGCTCCCGAGGAGCCGGCCCTCGAGCCGAGCGTCGCGCCGGAGCTCGCCGCCACGTCTGCCTTCGACGACGTCCCGCCCGCCGAGCACGACGAGGTCTACGAGCAGTGGTGGTTCTGGGTCATCGTCGGCGGGGTCGCCCTCGCCGGCGCGGGCGTGACCCTCGGTGTCGTCGCGAGCGACGGGACCACGACGCTGCCGATGGGCAGCCTCGGCACCATCGACGCGCGCCCATGAGCCGCCTGACGTGCGGTCTCGTGCTCTCGTGCTCGCTCGTCGGCGTCGTGGCGCCTGGATGCGCGGCCCGCGTGCAGTCGGGCCTCACCGGCGTCCGGATCGAGGTGACCTACGAGGTCCCCGTCGACCAGCTGCGCTTCTCGGGCCAGCTCGCCACGGCGGGGAGCGCGCCGACGGAGGCGCTGCCGCCGACGCTCCGACCCGAGGGCGCGCGCGCCCTCTCGCCCGAGGGAGAGAGCCTCGTGGTGCTGCTGCCCGAGTCGGCCGACGGCGCGAGCTTCACCGCCCGGGTCGACGGGCTCTCCGCTGGCGCGCTCGTGGGCTCGGGCGCAGCGGCGATCGAGATCGTCCGCGGGCAGATCGTCGGCGTGGCGGTGCACCTCGGCGCGCCGGCCCTGTGTGGTGACGGCGAGGTGCGGGCCCTGATCGAGGCCTGCGACGACGGCGGCACGGCCCCCGCCGACGGCTGCAGCAGCAGCTGCGAGATCGAGGCCGGGTGGACGTGCGAGGCCGCGCCCGGCTCGCCATCGACGTGCTCCTTCGGCTGTGGCGGCGGCCCCGCGTGTGGGCCCGGCCAACGCTGCGTGGCGGGGCACTGCGCCTGCGACGCGACGTCGTGCGCGACGGGGTGCTGTGACCGGGACACGTGCCGGCCCGGCGACGGGGCCACGGCCTGCGGCAGCGCGGGTCAGGCATGCACCGCCTGCCCCGCGGGCGAGACGTGCTCGGGCGGAGCGTGCTCGGGGTGCGACGCGAGCTCGTGCGCGTCCGGCTGCTGCTCGGGCTCGAGCTGCGTGCTGAGCTCGGCAGCCGCGTGCGGCGCGGCCGGCGCGACGTGCCGCGTCTGCGACTCGATGCGCGCGGACGCGTGCGCCCTCGACGGGACGTGCGCGTGCGGCGACGGCCCCCCGTGCGCCGGAGGACAGCACTGCGTCACGGGCCTCTGCATCTGCGACGCGTCGTCGTGCACCGCCGGGTGCTGCGACGGCGCGAGCTGCCGGCTGCGCGCGCTCGGCACGTGTGGATCGGGCGGCGCGAGCTGCATCGCGTGCGACCCGACGCTCGCAGACGCATGCTCGGGAACCGGGACGTGCGGCTGCGGCACCGGTCCCGCGTGCCGCCCCGGGCAGCGCTGCGCGTCGGGGCGCTGCGTCTGCGACCCCGCGTCCTGCGCGTCGGGATGCTGCGACGGGGACACGTGCTCACCGATCTCGTTCGCGAGCTGCGGCCCGGCGGGCGGCAGCTGCGCGGCGTGTGACCCCACCACCGCGGACGGATGCGCGGCGGGCCTCTGCCGGTGCGGCGCGGGGGCGGCGTGCGCGCCGGGACAGCATTGCGCGGGCGGCGCCTGCGTGTGCGACGCGACCTCGTGCGCCGGCTGCTGCGACGGCACCACGTGCCGCGCCGGCGACGCGGACGCGATGTGCGGAAGCGGCGGCGGCGCGTGCGAGCCCTGCGGGACGGGGAGCTGCGCGGCCGGCGTCTGTACGGGGTGCGCGGCGGGCTGTCCGGGCGGCTGCTGCTCCGGCGCGAGCTGCAACGTGCCGAGCGTGGGGAGCTGCGGGATCGGCGGGGCCGCGTGCTTCGCGTGTGACCCCGTCCGCGCGGATGGATGCGCCGGCGCCGGCTGCGCGTGCGGCGCGGGCGCGGTGTGCGCGCCCGGCCAGCACTGCGCCGGGGGGGCCTGCACGTGCGACGCGACCTCGTGTCCGACGGGCTGCTGCGACGGCGACACGTGCCGGCCGCTGACGACCGCGACCTGCGCTGCCGCCGGCCTGATCTGCACCGCGTGCGACGTCACGCTGGCCGATCGGTGCACGCCGAGCGGCGAGTGCAGCTGCGGCGGCGGCGGCGCCTGTGCGGTGGGACAGCGCTGCCTCCTCGGGGCGTGCGTCTGCGACGCGACCTCGTGCGCCGCGGGGTGCTGCGCGGGAACGGCGTGCCGGGCGACGGGCACGAGCGCGTGCGGCGCGCCTGGCGCCCAGTGCATCGCGTGCGACGCGACCACCGCCGATGGCTGCGACGGCGCGGGCGCCTGCAGCTGCGGCGCCGGGCCCGCTTGCGCGGCCGGCCAGCGCTGCGTCGGCGGCGCGTGCAGGTGCGACGCGACCTCGTGCGCGGGGTGCTGCAACGGCGACGAGTGCACGTCGGGGAGCAGCGCGAGCGCCTGCGGCTCGGGCGGCAGCGCGTGCACGGCGTGCAGCGCCGGCGACACGTGCAGCGCCGGGACCTGCAGCAGCTGCAACGCGGCCACCTGCGCGAGCGGGTGCTGCAACGGCGCGGCATGCACACCTCCGACGGCGAGCGCGTGCGGCACGGGCGCCACGGCCTGCGTCGCGTGCGACCTTCGATCGGACGGCTGCACCCTCGGGGTGTGCTCCTGCGGCTCGGGCCCGCCGTGCGCCTCGGGCCAGCGCTGCGTGAGCGGGGCATGCACGTGCGACGTGAGCTCCTGTCCCTCCGGTTGCTGCATGGGGACCGCGTGCGCGCCACGCGCCACGGACACCTGCGGCACGGGCGGCGTGAGCTGCGTCGACTGCTCCCTCGGCGGCGCCGGCGACGGCTGCTCGACGCTCGGCGCGTGCACCTGCGGCGCCGGGCCCGCGTGCGGCGCGGGGCAGCGATGCTCGGGGGGCGCGTGCGTGTGCGACCCGTCCTCGTGCGGCGGCTGCTGCCAGGGCAGCTCGTGCATGGCGGGCACGTCGTCGAGCGCATGCGGCACGGGCGGCGCCGCGTGCACGAGCTGCGCCTCCGGCACGTGCGCGTCGGGCGTGTGCGCGAGCTGCAACGCGTCCACGTGTCCCGGCGGGTGCTGCTCGGGCTCGACCTGCACCTCGCCCCCGACCGCGATGGCGTGCGGGGCGACGGGCAGCTCGTGCGTCACGTGCGGCGTCGGGGCGGACGGCTGCGCCCTGGGCGCATGCACCTGCGGCGGAGGCGCGGCCTGTGCCCCGGGCCAGCACTGCGTCGGCGGCGCGTGCGCGTGCGACGCGACCTCGTGCCCCGACGGGTGCTGCTCGGGCAACGTCTGCCGCGCACGGGCGCCAGCGACGTGCGGCTCGAACGGGCGAGCGTGCACGGACTGCACCGCGGACGGCCGCTCGGACAGCTGCACGGCCGCGGGCAACTGCGCCTGCGGGATGCGGGCCCCGTGCACCGGGATGCGCCGGTGCAACGCGGGGGTCTGTGGCTGACGGGTGTGAAGCTAGCTCCCCCATGAGCTCGGCGCCGTGAACCGGCGCCTGGGCATCAGAGGATCTCGAGCAGGGCGACGTCCGCGACGAGCGCGTCGTGGCCGCCGCCGGAGGGGATCCAGAAGCGGCGTCGGTCACCGACGCGCATCGTCTGCACGCCCTCCGAGAGCGCCGGCAAGAGGCTCGAGACGGACGTCTCGTCGGCTGCCTCGTGGGAATAGGTGCTCGACACGAGCACACCGTCCGGCGTCCACACCGTGTACTCGATGCGCACCCGATCCGTCGCCACGGGCCGCGCACCCGTCGCGGTGGACACGCCGATCGAGCGCGAGGCGACGCCCGCGGGGCTCGTCGGCGCCGAGGCCGGGGCTGCGGCCACGTCGAACGGGGCGGGCGGCGGCGTGCGACCGCTGGCCACGCCGGTCATCACGCCCGCCCAATCGCCCTCTCCCGTGCGCGTCGCACCGTGCAGCATGCCGTCCGGCTCGAGCGTCAGCCGGTACGCGTCGGTCACGACGGCGCCCCTGGCCTGATCCCCCTCGAAGGTGAGCGTCCCGTCCTGGTAGCTCCCGTGCACCCACTCGATCCCCGGCGCCTGATCCGTCTCCTGCGTCCAGTCGATGACTCCGTCGATCGCGCCGCCGCTCCGGTGCAGGTGCAGGACGAACGAGAAGGTCGAGGGTGACGTCGGCTTGGTCCAGGTGCCGCGCCACCAGCGCGTCGTGCCGTCGGGCCAGATCTCCACGGGCGGCGGGGTCGCGGCGTCCTCGGCGACGGGCGTGACCTCGAGAGGAGGGGGCGGCGGCGCAGGCTCCGGCGTCGCGCGCGTGAGCGACCAGAGCCCGAAGGCGCCGAGCGCACCCAGCGCGAGCGCAGCGGCGGCGGCGACGCCGAGCGGGAAGCG
>JBGAQA010000052.1:0-46266 GCA_044220955.1 Sandaracinaceae bacterium | reverse complement strand
GCCACTTCGACGCGGTCGCGGCCGCGGCGCTTGGCCTCGTAGAGCGCGGCGTCCGCGCGCCGCACGAGCGCCTCGAGCGTCTCCTCCTGCGCGTGCAGCGCGGCGCCGGCGCTCACCGTGATCGCGTCGTCGAGTCCGGACACGAGCCGGCCCGCGAGCAGCTCGAGCTGACCGCCGCAGCTCGCGCAGCGGCGCGCGTCGAGCAGGTGGATCACGGCGTAGGTGCTGCCGTCGGTGTCGAGCGTGCCCCCGATCCCGGTCGCGCCCGGGACCGCGCGCAGCGCGTCCCCGACCTGCGGCACGACGAGGTCGACCGGGCACGGCGGCCCGCCCCCGCACAGGTCGAGGTGGATGCGCGCGCCGTCGTCCGCCGCGTCGTGGTCGTAGCCGAGCCACACGACGGGGATGCCCGTCGCCGGCGCGATCGGCGGCTCGAAGCGAATCGTCGAGAGCGCCGCTGGCATGCAGCGTCCCGAGTCGGGGCCCGGCAGGCCGGCATCCTCGACGAAGCCGACGTCGATCCCGATCGGTGCGGCGTCGGAGCCGATCGGCGCGGCATCCGCGGCGAGGCTACCGGCATCCAGGTCGCCGGGGCGCTCGTGCGCGAGGCACCCCGACGAGGAGACGAGGGCGGCGGCGAGCAGGAGGGCGCGGCTCATGCCGAGCGGCGGGAGCAGGTTGCGTGCCGGCAGTGCTTGGCACAGCGCTCGCGCGTCCGCGCACGCGGAGCTCGTCGCCGACCGAGCCGAGCGCTCACGCCGCCGCTCGATGCTCCAGGCGTCGGGCGATGCCCTCGGCGGCGCGCAGCGCCATCGCCATGATGGTGATCTGCGGGTTCACGCCGGGCGGGCCGGGCACGGACGAGCCGTCGACGACGTAGAGATCCAGCACGTCGTGCGTCTCGTGATCGGGGCCCACGACGGACTGGAAGGGGTCGATCCCCATCGTGGCCGTGCCGAGCGGGTGGTAGGCGCTCACGTCGAGCTGCCGGGCCCGCACGTGCGCGCCCTCGAGCGCCTCGACGTCACGCACGCTGCGCAGGCGCTCGATGCCGGCCACCGGCACGACGACCTCGTGCGCGCCCGCGGCGAAGTACACGCGCGCCAGACGCGCGAGCCCCCGCGTGAGGCGGCGGACGTCGCCGTCACCGAGCCAGTAGGACACCACCGGCTCGCGGCCCGGGCCCGCGCGGACGCGGCCTCGCGACTCGTCGCGGATCATCAGCCCGAAGGCGAGCATGTGGCTCGCCTGCTCCACGAGGGAGACGTAGCTGGGCCCCGCGCCGGGCAGCACCGACGCGAGCAGCTCGGGCGGTGTCGTCGCGCCCTCGAAGAGCATCCCTTCGCCCACGAACTCGTCGATGCAGTAGCCCTGGGGGACCGCGTTCCAGCCCGCCACCGCGTCCGGCATGATCCCGACGGCGGACGTGGCCGGATGGATCGACAGGTTCTTGCCGAGCTCGCCCGACGCATCGCAGAGGCCCTGGGCCGCGAGCAGCGCGGGTGTGTGAAGGGCGCCGCACGAGAGCACCACCACCGAGGCCCGCACCCGCACCCGCACGGATCGCCCGTCGGAGGCGCGTGCGCGGCCCTCGACGCCGACGGCGCGGTCCCGCTCGAGGAGCACGCGCTCGACGTCCACCCCCGTGAGCAGCTGCGCCCCGAGCCCGAGCGCGCGCGGCACGTACGAGACGTCCGTCGAGCGCTTGGCGCCGGTGGGGCAGCCGAAGCAGCAGAGGCCGCGGCCGTCGCAGCCCGGCGCGTTGCGATCGAGCGGGTGGTGCGACCAGCCGAGCGCGTCGGCGCCTCGCGCGATCAGCCGCCCCACGTCGCCGATGGCCGTGCGCGTCGAGGGGCCGACCGCGAGGTCGCTCCAGACACGGTCGACGTAGGGCGCCATGCGATCGGGCGAGAGGCCGACGAGCCCTCGCGCCGCCCAGCCCCGCAGCACGCTCGTCGGCGGACGGAAGCACGTCCCGGAGTTGATGGTGGTCGTGCCGCCGACGGTCCGACCCACGGGGATCGGGATCACGGTGTTGCCGACGGCGCCGGTGAGGCCGGCGTGACGATAGAGGCGCCGCAGCATCTCCACCGGCGCGCCGCCGAGCTCGCTGCGATCGTGGTGTCGCCCGCTCTCGAGGAGGAGCACGGCGAAGCCGCGCGAGGCGAGCTCGGCCGCGACCGGCGCGCCCCCTGCGCCGGTGCCCACGACGACCACGTCCGCCTCGAGGTCGACGTCGCCGCCCTGCGCGCCGGCGTCGACGATCTGCGAGAGCCAGCGCGGGTTCTCGCGGCCCGCGACCGGGGGCGGCGCCGCGTGGCCGAGCGCGGCCTGCGCCTCGCGCGTCGCGAAGTGGTGCAGCTTCACGATCGCGAGGGTGCCGTGGACCAGGAGGCGCGTCGCGTCGACGCGCTCGAGGGTCTCGAGCAAGGCGCGCCGGGGCTGGGGCGGGAGCGACGCGAACCGCGTGGCCGAGCGCGCGAGGCTCGCCGCGTCGATCGCGACGAGCATCCCTCGGATCGCGCTGCGGTGGGCCTCGGGCAGACCGCTGAGGAAGCGCTCGATCCGCTCGACCGTGCGCGCGTCGGCCCCGGGCGTGCGCTCGCCTGCGGGGATCACGGCCTCGCAGATCGCGAGCAAGAGCTCGCGCTCGGTCGAGCCGAGCCAGCTCACGACGCGCTCCGATCGAGCGTCCCGAGGGCCGGCGCCGCGGGCCCGGGGCGAGCCTGCCGCGAGCTACGCTCGCTCGCGCGCCGTCGCGCGTCGAGCTCGAGGCGGGCCCGCCGCGACGAGGGGAGCCAGGCGATCCACGAGAGGAGGAACTCCGCCAGCTCGGAGAGATCGAAGCGCATCGATCCCTGGGCGATCACGCGCGCGTCGGCGTCGCGCACCTCGGCGTGCATCTCGGTCATCGCGCGCAGCGGCGCGAGCACGCTCGGGTGCTTGATGCCCGTGAGCTCGAGCAACGCGCCCGTCCGGTCGCGGAAGCGGAGCTGGTAGGTGAGCGCGCGTGGCGTGATCCGGAGCGAGCCGTGGGCGGGTGCCTCGCCGCTCCAGCGTGGCGCACGCACCAGCCCTCGGAGCTCGACCCAGCCGTTGCGACGGAACTC
The DNA here is from genome assembly GCA_044220955.1 of Sandaracinaceae bacterium. Classification (GTDB taxonomy): domain Bacteria; phylum Myxococcota_A; class Polyangia; order Polyangiales; family Sandaracinaceae; genus JBBSAT01. The sequence goes on along the minus strand of JBGAQA010000052.1, from coordinate 43,156 downwards.
GCGGGCCGACGCGGCGCTGGCGTACACCTCCAGCTCGATCGGCGTACTCTCTCCGCCATCCGGGCTCGCGACCGTCCCGCGCATGGTCTCGATGAAGGACACCTCCGGCGCGCGCGTCGTCATCAGATCACCTCCGGGATGGCAGGGTCGGGCTCGTGCCGCAGGAACTCCAGCGCACCGCCGTGCAGGCTCTCCCGCGCGAACGCGGGGCCGCTCTTCGGCTGCACGTGGAGCCAGACGCGCGCGAGCTTGGTGTTCATGCAGTAGGACAGGTGGCCATCGGGGTTCCGGTAGCCGAGGCAGGCGAGCGGCATGTCGCCGGCGTCCATCGTGAGCGACGCGACGCCGTCGTCGCTCTCGAGCCGGACCGTCCAGGCGCGCGCGGAGAGCGTCGCGCGCTGCGTCCAGTAGTCGAGGAGGCGATCGAACCGGTACGTGCGCGCCCCCTCGCGGACGACCAGCGCGGACATGCGCGGCGTCGTGCGGCCGAGCGCCTTCACCCGGCCGGTGAAGCCCTCGACCATGGCCTCCGGCTCGCTCCCCGTCGCCGGGAACAGGCACTGTCCCCACGCGTACTCGAACGCGTGCTCCTTGCCCCAGTTGTGCCCCTGCATCCCGGTCCAGGCCTCGAGCGAGACGCGCTCCTGGCCGACCTGCACCTCGCCCGAGAAGTGGAGTGACGGGAAGGGCGTCAGCAGCTTCGACTTCGGGAAGGGCCCCGTGCGCAGCAGCTTCCACGGGAAGATCGAGAGGCGCTCCGAGACCGCGCTCGGTCCCGACGTCCACGCGAGATCCCAGCTGACCCGCCGGCCCGCGCGCTCCATCCGCCCGCGTGCGCTGCCGCTCGGTCCGATGCGCAGCCTGCTCTCCCCTGCGCGGATCCCGATCCCACCGCCGATCTCGTCGAACGCCGCCTGCGAGAGCGGGACGGTGTCGCGGTGCCCGAACGTGGTGCCCGACTCTCCGTCGAACCAGACGAACCAGATCTCGGCGACGGGCGCGCCCTCGAGCGGAGCGAGGATCGTCGCCTTGAGCCAGAGCGCTCGCGGGCGCGTCGGATCGTTGGCGCGGAGGAAGTAGCTCTCGACGTGACCGCGACGGCCGGCGGCGAAGCGGACGGCGTTGTCGGCAGGCTCGGCCTCGGACCAGGGTCGAACGTTCATGGCGCCTCCGGGGTGTCGGTGGGGGTCGTCGGGCGTGCGCTGCCGTCACGCAGCGTCGCGAGCGCGGTGGCGGCGTGGGCCCGCATGGCGGTGCCGGCCGCGGCGGCGTCGCGTCGGCGGATCGCCTCGAGCGCGCGCCGGTGGTGCGCGATGTCGAGCACGCCCGGCGCGTACATGCCCACGAAGCGATCGCGGCCGCGGGTGTAGACCTCGCGGACCAGGCGGGTGAACAGGCCCAGCAGGCGGTTGCCGCTCACGAGCACCAGCATCTCGAAGAACTGGAAGTCGAGCTCCTGCAGCTCCTTGGCGCGGACGCCCGGCGCGCTCATGCGATCCACGATCGCCTCCAGGCGCGCGAGGGACGCCGCGTCCGCCTTCTCGGCGGCCCGCTCGGCGCACCACGAGAGCAGCATCCCGCGCATCTCGTGCAGCTCGCGGTGCAGGTCCGGGTCGGGGGTGCGCCGCACCTCGAAGAGCATCGGCAGCAGGTTGAGATCCAGGCTCGCCAGCACGTCGCGCACGCGCGTCGACTCGCCCTGGCGGATGTCGACGAGGCCGAGCGCCTCGAGCCGCCGGAGGGCCTCGCGGATGCTCGAGCGGTTGACCGAGTAGGTCTGGGCCAGCTCGCGCTCGGAGGGCAGCGAGTCGCCGGCGTGCAGCAGGCCGCCGAGGATGCGCTCGCGGAGCGTGTCGGCGATCTGCTCGCCGACCTTGCGGCGCTCGAGCGGCGGAGGGGCGTCGAAGGGGGGAGAGCTCATGGGGTGGTCCGACCAGTCTGGCCTCGCCCGGTCGCGCGGAGTTGACGTGGCGCAAGCGACGAGCCGGCGCCGCGGGCCAGGACTGGGAGGACGAAGCAGACCGGGTGGTCGGACCACCGTCTCTCCGAGGAGGCCCCGAGATGACCATGCAACCAGCGCTCGCCCCGCGGGATGGCGCCGCCGCCGTCGACGACGTCACGCGCGGGGACCCGCGCCGCCCCGTGCAGCAGACGTACGCGCGCCTGCGGGCGGCCGCTCGCCGGGAGCCCTACGTCTCGCTCGACGCGCGCGAGGCCTGGCTCGACCGGCTGGTGTCTGCGCTCCAGCGCGAGCGCGACACCATCGTGGCTGCGGTCCGCGAGGACTTCGGCGCGCGCGCCACGATCGAGACGCTCACCGCGGACGTGCTCACCACGGTGCAGTCGCTCCGGCACGCCCGCGAGAACCTGCGTGCGTGGGCCGCGCGCCGCGAGGTGGCGCCCCAGTGGTACATGCGACCGAGCCGCGCGTTCGTCGAGCCGCAGCCGCTCGGCGTGGTCGGCGTCATCGCGCCCTGGAACTACCCGGTGAACCTCGCCCTGGCGCCCCTCGGCGCAGCGCTGGCGGCGGGCAACCGCGTCATCCTCAAGCCGAGCGAGATCACCCCACGCGCGGCCGATCTGATCGAGCGCCTCGTCGCGGAGGCGGTGCCGGCCGACGTCGTCGGGGTCGTGAAGGGCGGCGCCGACGTCGCGCGCGCCGTGGCCGAGCTCCCCCTCGACCACCTCCTCTTCACGGGGTCGACCGCCGTCGGCAAGCTCGTCGCGCGCGCGGCCGCGGAGAACCTCGTCCCCGTCACGCTCGAGCTGGGCGGGAAGTCGCCCGCGATCGTGCATCCCTCGTACGACATCGCGCGCTTCGCCGAGCGCGTCGCCGCCGGCAAGGTGCTCAACGCCGGCCAGACCTGCATCGCGCCCGACTACGTGCTCGTGCCGCGCGGGCGGGAGGAGCTCTTCACGTCGGTCTTCACCGCCGCGGTCCGCGCCGTCGGGGACGAGCTCACCTCGCTCGTGCACGCGCGCGCGCTCGATCGGATGCTCGAGCTGCTCGAGGACGCCCGGCGCAAGGGCGCCACGATCGTACCGACGACGGAGCTCGACCGGTCGTCACGGCGCATGACCCCGGTGCTCGTCCTCGGCGTGAGCGACTCGATGCGCGTGATGCAGGAGGAGATCTTCGGACCGATCCTGCCGCTCGTCCCCTACGACACCATCGAGCAGGCGCTCGACTACGTCCGCGATCGGCCGCGACCGCTCGCGCTCTACTACTTCGACGACGACCCAGCCCGCATCGACCAGGTGCTGCGCACGACCGTCTCGGGCGGCGTGTGCGTCAACGACACGATCATGCACTTCGCGCAGGACGCGCTGCCTTTCGGCGGAGTCGGCGCGAGCGGCATGGGCCGCTATCACGGCCAGTACGGCTTCGACACGTTCTCGCACGGGAAGGGGGTGTTCCATCAGAGCCGGCTGGATCTCTCGCCCACGCTGATGCAGCTGCCGCGCGCGGCCGTCCTGCGGGCGCTCGACGTGCTCGTCGGTGGACGGCGCCGGCGCGCGGGGCAGTGACCCGCCTTGGGTCGAGGCCCACGCCGCCCCGCTGATACGATGCGGGTAAGGTGACGCGCATCAGGACGGAACGGCTGGTGCTGCGCCGCGCCGCGCCGGGTGATCTGATGGACCTGCACGCCGTGCTCTCCGATCCGGAGACGCTGCGCTACTGGTCGAGCCCCGCGCACACGTCGGTCGACGAGACGCGCGACTGGCTGGCCTCGATGATGGACTCCCCGCCGGACCGCAGCGAGGACTTCGTGATCGAGCACCAGGGCGTGGTCGTCGGGAAGGTGGGGTTCTTCCGGCTTCCCGAGATCGGCTTCGTGCTGCGGCGCGACCTCTGGGGCCGCGGGCTCATGCGAGAGGCGGCGAGCGCCGTCATCGCCCACGTGCGGCGCGTGCATCCCGAGATGGACGCGCTGCGGGCCGACGTGGATCCGCGGAACGCGGCGTCGCTCGGGCTGCTCGCGCGCCTGGGCTTCGTGGAGACGAGCCGCGCGGCGCGGACGTGGCGCGTCGACGGCGAGTGGTGCGACAGCGTGTATCTGGCGCTGCGCCTGGTGTGAGCGGACGCGAGCGTCCGGATCCACGGTGAGCCGACCGCGGATCTCGACATCGGATCGGCCGGATGTCCGAGCGCGTCTCCCGAGATGCGCGGAGAACCACGCGGATCACCCGCCCGAGCTCTCGCGTGATCGCTTGCGCGCCGGGCCTGGAATGACGCGGCTCGCGGTGCCGCGCGGTCCCCTCGTCGCCGGTGCGCGACGTGCTAAATCCGCGGGCGATCGTGGCGGAAGCAGCACCTGCGCCGATGGGGAGCGAGCGGCGGAACCGCGTTCTGAAGAACGTCGGCAAGGCGCTGCTGTTCGCGTTCGGCGTCGCGGCGGTGGTCGCGCTCGTCGAGGAGGCCGGGCCCGATCAGGTGCTGCGCACGCTCCTCGACTCGGCCGTGTACTTGCCGGTCGTGCTCGCGCTGGAGATCGCGTTCATGTCGATGGACGTGCTCGCGCTGCGCTCGTTCCTCGGCGAGCGCGGTGCGAGCGTGCCGGTGCTGGTGTGGCTGCGGACCGCGCTCGTCGCGTACGGCGTGATGATCCTGCTGCCGGCCGGGCGCGCCGGCGGTGAGGTCGCGCGCGCGGCGGGGCTGGCCCCCCACGTCGGGGCCTCGCACGCGGCCGCGCTCGCGACGCGCCTGCAGGCAGCGACCTTGACGGGCAACACGCTCATCTCGCTGCCGGCCTGGATCGCGGTGGCGATGGCGGTCGACTTCGGGACGCCGCTCGCGTGGATGGTGCTCGGCAACGGCGTCGTCACCGGGCTGCTCGGCGGCGCGATCGTGTTCGCCTCGCGCCGCTCGTCGGTCGGGAGCTTCCTCGGCAAGCGGGTGCGGGCGCTCGCGTCGCACGGCGAGGTGTTCGACGAAGCGCTGAAGGAGGAGGTCGCGTGGGCGAGGCCGATCGCGCTCACGTTCCTCGGCCGCGTGTTCCAGGCGGTGCAGTACGGCGTCATCCTGCTCGCCGTCGGCGGGCGCCTGACGCCCGTCTCGGCGCTCGTCTCGCAGGGCATCCACCTCGTCGGCGCGGGCCTCGGGGACATGGTCCCCAACCAGGTGGGTATCACGGAGGGCGCGTATCGCCTCTTCGCGCCGGCGCTCGGCCTCGAGCATGCGCCCGCGCGCGCGATCGGCATCGCGCTCATCGCGCGGCTCTGCCAGTTCTTCCTCGCGGGCGCGGCGCTGACGGTCAGCAGCGTCTGGCATCCACGCCCACAGGCGGCGCCGATCACGCCCTGAGGGGCGAGGGCGAGCCGCGGGCGCAGCCCGCAACAGGAGACATCGCTGGCGCAACGCGCCGCGCAGATCGCGTCAGACAGCCCGGCCGCGCGAAGGTCGAGGTCGAGGGCGAGGGCGAGGGCGAGGGCGAGGGCGAGGGCGAGGTCGAGGGCGAGGTCGAGGGCGAGGTCGAGGGCGAGGTCGAGGGCGCGGGCGAGGGCGCGGGCCGGGGCGAGGTGTCGCCCTCCCGCGTCGCGCGCGCGTGCTCGTGCATCCGCTCCACCATCGTGCGGACCCCCAGGATCATCAGCAGCAGCACGATCCCCGCCGCCACGAGCCCGCGGACGAGCTCGCGCGTCATCGGGGTCAGCCCTTCACGAGGACGAGGCGCGCCTCGGGGGCGAGCGCGGCGATGTGGCCGCTCTCCTCGCCCACGAACACCCAGCCGCGCTCGTCCACGAGCATCGCATCCGGCACCAGGTCGCTCGGGAGCGGGACGCCGATCGGCTTGCCGTCGCTCGGGCGGACCACGTGCACGGTCGCCTGGGGCACGAAGAGCGCGCCGCTGCGCAGCACCGGCGTCAGCCTCCGCGGCACGTCGTCCGACACCGAGCTCGCCAGCGTCGTCGCCCAGCGCGTCGCGCCCGTCGCGACGTCGAGCGCGCTGAGCTTGCCGTCGGGCGCGTTCACGAGCAGCGCCCGGTCGAGGGCGAGCACACCGCCGCCCGCGCCTACCCCGGGATCGGCCACCGTGAACTGCGACTCGCCGCTCTCGGCGTCGAAGAGCGAGAGAGCACCGCGGCGTGGGCCCGTCGTCGCGACGAGCACGCGGCCGTTGGCCGCGATCGGCGCGGCCGCGATCGGCGCGCCGAGGGCGACCGTGTACCTCGGCGCCCCGCTGAACAGGTCGAGCCCGACGAGCGTCGCCTCGCCCCGGCCCGGCTCGCCGCTCACGGCGATCGCCGTCTCGCCGATCGCGAGCGGGGTGAGGCAGTGGCGGCCGGAGCCGACCCAGCGCCAGCACACCTCGCCCGTCACCACGTCGATCGCGTGCACCGTCGGATCGCCGCCGACGACCAAGAGGACGCGTCCCTCCCGACGCAGGCGGAACGCCCCGGCCCCGCGGCTCACGAAGCGCCAGCGCAGCTCGCCCGTGCGCAGATCGATCGCCGCGAGCCGATCGCGTCCCTCGCACACGATCGCGGTCGGCGGGACCGACCCCTGGCCTGCGTAGAGGCCGAGGGGCGCGCCGCTCATCCGGGGCGAGAGCTTGGTCCGCAGGACCACCTCGCCCGTGTGCACCTCGCGCATCTCGACCACGCCGTCGCTCCGCACGCGCACCACGTTGGTGCCCGCCAGGAACGCGCCGGCCGCCGGCGCCTCGTGCTGCCAGAGCACCTCGCCGCGGTCCCGATCGAGCGCGACGACGCGCCGCTCGGTCGCGACGACGAGCCGGTCTCCGCAGAGGAACGTGCTCGGGGCGTCGAGCCCGTCGAGCGCGACCGTCCAGCGAGAGGTGAACCGAAGGTGAGGGGCCGGCGCGCTCGTGGTGCCGGGGCCCGTGCGCTCGCGCGCGGGTGCCGAGCGAAGGCGGTCCGGGTCCTCGTTCACGAAGCTCGGCGGCGGGGCGGACGCGATCGCACGGCGCAGGCGCCGGACCTCGGACTTGAGGCTGCGGACGCGGAGGTTGCGCGCCTGTGCGCGATCGACCGAGACGAGCGCGCGCAGCAGGTCCGCGGCCAGGCGCAGGATCGGCAGGCTCGCGCGCCGATCGTCGAGCGCGGGGATCGTGACGACGCCCTCGTCGTCGCTGCCGAGCGTGAGCGCGACCTCGCCGCTCTTCTCGCGGCGCACCGCGATGACGAAGGCCCCGCTGCGGAGGCGCACGTGCAGCGCACGGCCCTCGTCCGCGGCGTCGGCGAGCGCGCGGACCGCGCTGATCATCCGCTGCACGACCAGCAGGATCGGCCCGCGCGCGAGCGGGATCTTGCGGCCGCGCACCCAGGCCCAGAGCTGCCCGCCGAAGAGCATCGCGTGCACGTCGGCGTGCGAGACCGCGCCCTGGACGCCCCCCTCGGTCGCGAAGATGGCGGCCTCGAAGCCGAACGCCAGGGGGTGCCGATCGCCCGGGTCTTCCTGCGCGCCCCCCGCCCGGCGCGTGGCCGAGAGGCCCGTGTCCGCGGCGGGGGCGATCTCGCACTCGCCGGCGCGCGCGACGAGTCGCGCTCCGATCGCGCAGGCGCGTGGTTCCGTCTCCGCCGTGAGCTCGTGCTCGAGCGCGAGCACGGCCGCGTCGAGCAGCGCGCGCAGCGGCACCCGCCGGTCGATCACCAGCACTTCGGGTGAGGCGTCGGTGTGGTAGAGGCTCACGAGCGCGCTCGCGCCGCGGCGGACGATCGCGACCTCGGCGGGGAGGCCCGGGAGCGGCAGCAGCACCTTCGAGCGCTGCGCGTCGGCGAGCGCGAGGAGCGCGCCCACCAGGTCGGCCAGCCCCGGCAGCTCGGCGCCGAGCGTCGTCGAACCGTAGAGCAGCGTCTCCAGGGACGAGAGCCAGGGCGGGATGGCGCTCGGCGGGGTCTCGGTCCCCGGCGTGCTCGGCGCGCGAGCCAGGGTCCCTCCGCTCGAGGAGCGCGAGGGGGGAACGACCGAGAGAGGAGAGCCGGCGCGCGGATGCAGCGGGATGACGGTCATCAGGCGTGAGCGAGATGGTAGGCAGCGATTTCGCGCGTCTCCACTTTTCAGGCGTTCTTGCCCGGTTCTTGACGGGGCGCGGAGCGCGAGATCCGCGCGATCGGCCGCGATCGCATGCGCCCGGGCTGCCATCTCCGACGATCTGCGGGGGGCGCAGGACTGCTCGATCGTCCAGGTCGGCCCGGCGTACCGGTGCGAGCGCGCCGTGCGGTGCGTAGCTGGGGCCGCGAGGACGTGAGCGGCCTCGGGCAGTCGACCTCGTTCACGCCGCCGTCGAACCCCGGCAACGGCAACCTCTGGCGCGTCTTCGACCTCCAGGCCGAGGGCAACCGGATCGTCGCCGTCGTGCCCGTCGGCGACATCATCCAGGTCGGGAGCAGCAGCGGCACCGGCTACGATCCGTGATGGATCGCGCCCGCGCCTGCGCGCGTGGCACGATCGAACGATGGACACAGGGTTCGTGGTCGCGGTCGCCGCGGTGATCTTCCGCGGCGGCCGCGTGCTCGCGATGCGGCGCAGCCCTCGGAAGGACGCGGGCGCCGGCGTCTGGGAGACGGTGTCGGGGCGCGTCTCGCCCGACGAGCCGCCCGAGGACGCCATGCTCCGCGAGATCCACGAAGAGACGGGCCTCGCGGTCCGGCTCCACGCTCGACCCGTGGACGCCTACGTCGCGCGCCGCCTCGATCGGCCCATGTGCGTGATCGTCTACCGAGCCGACCACGTCGCCGGTGAGGTGGTGCGCTGCGAGGAGCACGACGACCATGCGTGGTGGACGCCCGCCGAGTTCCGCGCGCGGACCACGCTCGAGCGCCTCGCGGACGCGGTCGACCGTGCTGCGGCGGCCCGTGGCGATGCGTGACGGCGCCGCGGCGAGCGCTCCCTCAGGACGCCGGGTAGTCGATCTGCTCGAGCGTCTCGATCAGCGCCTGGCGGGTCACGGCCGGGGACGCCTCGACGTGCGCGCGCCCGATCTCGACCTCCACGCGCTCGACGCCCTTCACGCGGCGCAGCGCCTCCTGCACCGCCTTCACGCAGTGACCGCAGCTCATGCCCTGGATCGTGAGGTCGAATGTCGTCATGGCCTTCGGGCTCGAACATGCGTCTGGTGGACGGCGATGTCGAGGGCGCGCCCGAAGCTCGCGGCGTCGTGGTGTGAGGTCAGGTGGCGCAGCGCCAGCGCGCGAGACACCTCCCGATCGGCGAGGCTCGCGTCGAGCGCGGCGCCGAGGCCCCGCGCGACCGCGCGCGCGTCGTCGTCCGTGACGCACACGCCTGGCGTGTCCATCCCGGAGAGGGCCCGCCGCATCGCCACGACCGGGACCTCGCGCGCGATCGCGTCGAGGAGCTTGATCGGGAGCCCGCCGGGCGTGCCGCGCGTGACGACGGCGACGTCCGCCGCGGCGTGCGCCGCGGCCCGATCGTGCTCCGTGGCGAGCGGCGCGAAGCGCGCTGGCACGCAAGAGCGCTCGAGCGCGTCGCGGAGCGTCGCCGGGTCCGACTCGGTGGCGACGAGCAGCCGGGCGCGAGGCCGGCTCGCGCGCAGCGCACCGAGCGCATCGACGAGGACGGGGAGGCCCTGGTAGCGGTCCAGGTTCCCCGCGTAGAGCACGACCTCGTCGTCCTGCCCGAGTCCGAGCCGAGCCCGCGCGTCTGCGCGCTCGAGCCGCAGCACGGGCGCCGGGATGGGGACGGGCAGCACGACGGCCTGCCGCGCGGCCAGCGCCTCGAGCTCGCGGGCGACGTGCGTGGAGATCGCAGCGAGCCCCGGGGCGGCCCGAGCGAGGCGTCGATCGAGGGCTCGCCCGGCCCGCGACGCGATCGGACCGAGCGCGCGCGGCAGGTAGGTCGGCAGCTCGGGTCCGAGCGTCGTGTGGGCGACGAAGACCCAGCGCGGCAAGCGCAGCGCGAGCGCGATCGCCGCCGCCTCGACGTGGTGCGCCACCACGACGTCGGCTTCACGAGCCTGCGCGCGCAGCGCCCGCGCGAGGCTGGCGTCTGCGACGAGCTTCTCGAGCGAGGGGCCCGAGCGCAGCGAGCGGGGCTGGATCGGCCCCTCGGTGACGCGATGCTCGAAGCGCGTCTCGGCTCCGGCGCCGCTTCCGTAGGTGAGCAGCGCCGTGGCCCGCCCCTCTCGCGCCAGCGCGGCGACCATGCAGCCGATCGCCGCCTGCGTCCCCTGCGACGTCGGGTACGGCAGGGCCGCGACGTGGAGCGTCTCGAGTCGGCGCACGCGCGTTCATAGCGCAGGTGCCGGTCCGGGGCGCCGGCGTGGGTCCGATCGGTCGCCTGGCCCACGCTGCCGGGCCACGACGTCACGTGGTACATCGGGAAAACCGATGGAGAACCCGGGCCGCACCCGTCGCCCCACGCGCCCGAGCGCCGCGCCGCGACCGGCGCCGGTGGAGTGGCTCAACTACCACCACCTCTTCTACTTCTACGTCGTCGCCAGGGAAGGCTCGATCGCGCGCGCCTGCGAGGTGCTCCGGCTGGCGCAGCCGACCGTGAGCGGTCAGCTGAAGCTCCTCGAGGGCGCGCTCGGCGAGTCGCTCTTCGACCGCTCGGGCCGCTCGCTGCGCCTGACCGAGGTCGGGCGCACGACGTTTCGCTACGCCGAGGAGATCTTCGGCACCGGGCAGCGGATGCTCGACGCCATCCGCGGACGGACGCGCGCGGGCGCGGTCCCGCTGCGGGTCGGCGTGTCGGACACGGTGCCCAAGATGGTGGCGCACCGCCTGCTCGAGCCGGCGCTCCGGATGCAGCCGGCCACAGCGCTCGTCTGCACGGAGGACAAGACCGCGCGCCTGCTCGCCGAGCTCGCGCTGCGCGATCTGGACCTCGTGCTCACGGACGCGCCGCTGCCATCTTCGTCGCCGATCCGGGCGTTCAACCACCCGGTGGGCGACTCGGGGGTCACCTTCCTGGCGACCGCCGAGGTCCGGAGCGTCCTGCCGACGCCGCGCTTCCCCGCTTGCCTCGACGGCGCACCGCTGCTCCTTCCGACGCGCGGCACGGAGGCGCGCCGCGGGCTCGACGCGTACTTCGAGCGCCACGAGGTGCGACCGCACATCGTCGCCGAGTTCGAGGACACGGCGCTGATGAAGGTCTTCGGCGAGCGGGGCGAGGGCGTCTACCCGGTGCCGAGCTCGATCGCGGCCGAGGTCCGCGCACGCCACGACGGCGTGACCATCGGCGCCACCGAGGAAGTGCGGGAGCGCTTCTACGCGATCACGGTCGACCGGAAGCTGGCGCACCCGGCCGCGCGGCACCTCGTCGAGCGTGCCCGCGCCCAGAGCGTCTGATGCAGTCCGGCGCCACCGAGCCTCAGAGCGCCGTGAGCGTCGTGAGGCTCTCGATGCGTGTGGGCGCGGTCGCGCGCGCGGCGCTCACGGCCGAGGCCGCGCTCGCCGGGATCGCGCGCACGAGCTCGACGTTGTGGTCCGGCGCGTCGAGCGTGCGCGCCTCGGACCAGCCGGTGACCCACTCGATCTGGGTCAGCGCGCGGAAGCGGCGCTCGAAGCAGTCGTCGGTGTCGTAGTCGATCAGCGTGCCGAAGATCGAGAGCGTGCCGTCGCCGTTGTCGACGAGCTCGATCGTGCGCGCCTGCGAGGGCCAGTCGGCGATCGCGCTCGTCATGATCTCCCAGTAGCCGGGGTGCCCTGCGTCCGGGCCTGCCACGGCGCGGATGCGGTTGTCGTGCTCGTGGCCGACGAGCCACGCGATCACCTCCGGGCGCATCGTCACGATCGCCTCCACCTCGTCGCCCGAGAGCGCCCCCGCAACGGGGGTCGAGCCCAGCTGCCCGGCGAAGACGTCGATGGCGTGCATCGCGTGGTGCGAGGCGAGGATCACCAGCACTCCGTCGGCGACCGCGCGATCGAGCTCGGGCAGGAGCCAGCCGTCGATCGTCTCTTGCAGGATCATGCCGTTCGAGCCGCCCGTGCGATCGCTCGTGTCGATGCTGACGAGGCGCAGCAGATCGGGGACGACGTCGTACGACCAGTTCGCGCCCAGCGCCGTGTCCACGGTCCCCGTCGCGGGAAACCCGTGACCTGCGGGTCCGTGGGCGCCGGTCGAGGCCGTGTCGCGCACGATCTGCACGATGCCGTCGCGATCGAGCACCACGCGCCCCGGATCGGCGGGCACGTTGCCTGTCGTGATCGGCGCGTACCACTCACGGTAGTCGCGCGTCCCGGTCGCGGCGCGCGTGCCGAGCGCGTCCATGCGCTGCGCCGGGCCCGGCGCGGTCACGCCGACGATCTCGAGATCGTGGTTGCCGGGCACGTAGAGCCAGGGCGCCGGGAAGGCGACGGGGTCGAACGGGTCCTTGGGGTCGTTGCCGGGGCCGGGGACGGGATCGTCGTCCTGCCCCGAGTCGGTCTCGAGGCCCGGCGCGCCGTTCATCACCTCGATGACCCAGCCCACCTCGTTGGCGAGCGCGCTGTCGGCGCAGTCCCCCGTGACGATGCCGACGTCGAAGCTGCGCCCCGACGCGGTGATGCGCGCGAGCGTCCGGTTCATCGCCGAGACCGCGCGCGGCAAGTACGCCTCCTGCGCGCGCAGGCCGCCCGAGATGGCCGCGCTGTCCGTGCGACCGAGGCGGACCGGCGACTCGTCGTCCGCGAGCTGGAAGTCGGACAGGTGCGCGATCCACGCGAGCGAGCGGCGGTCGGTCGAGGTCGTCACCGCGCCGCCGAGGTCGGTCCGCGGCACGTGCGCCTGTCCGGCGCCGACGTCGACGAGGTGGTAGCCGAGCCCTCGGTAGGTCGTCTCGCCCATCTCCGTGACCGGGTTGAGCATCGCCGGCGACGCGAGCCGCGCCGCGTGGGGCACGTAGCTCCCGACGAGCGTGCTCGCGTGGTGCGGCAGCGGCGTCGCGGGCGCGGGGTCGGTGTCGTCGCAGCGCGGGAGCAAGAGGCCCATGTGCTCGTCGGCGTCGACCGCCGGGGCGTCGATCGAGGGGGCGTCGCTCGTCGCGGCGTCGGCGGGTGCGGGGGACGGCGTGCAGGCGAGGAGCGAGAGCGAGAGCGAGAGCGAGAGCGAGAGCGAGAGCGAGGGCGACAGCGACAGCGAGGGCATCTGCCCATGGTACGTCCGTGGGAGGAGCCCGTCAGTCCACGTAGCCCAGCGCTCGCAGGCGCGCCTCGGTCCGCGCGAGATCCATCTGCGCCGGCCCCGCGCTCGGCTCGACCTCCGGGAGCAGGACGCGCGTCGACGAGCGCGACACGAGGATCTCGCCCAGCACGCGGCCTGCGGCATCGTCCGGCGGCTCGACGCCCATCCGGGCCAGGCACGTCGCGCTCGCGTCGGCGATCCGCGCAGGCACCTCTCCGCTCGCACGTACGCTCGGACCGGCCGCGAGGAAGAGCCCTCGCGGGCGGTGGCTTCCCGGCAGGCTTCGCCCCTTCCGGCCGAGCCACTCCGCCGGATCGAGGCGACGGAACACGCTGCCCGCGCCGGTCGAGGGCATCAGGTTGTACGAGGCTCCGCGATCGAGCGCGAGCTCGAGCACGAAGTCGGGCGCGCGCGCGACGTGCGGCCCGAAGTACACGTCTGCGCGCGCGTGGATCGCGCGGATCACCCGCGCGCCGGTCCAGGGATCGACGAGGTTGCGGGCGACGTCCTCGAGGTGCGCCCGCAGCGCCGGCAGCTCCGCCTGGTCGACCGCCCCCGCCGGCTCGCGCTCGCGCAGGTTCACGATCAGCGAGGGGAAGTAGTTCAGCTCTTCCGAGAACACGCGCGTGCGCGCCATGTCGATCGCGCCGAAGCGCGCGTGGCTCTCGAGCCACCCCGGGAGCGCTCGACCCATCGCCATGAACGCGCGCTCCTTCGCGCGGGCGGGCAGGAGCGTGAGCGCCGCGTCCTTCAGCGCGGCCGTGGCGTGCGCCAGCGCCCGCGCCGGACGGAACGCGAGCAAGCCGGCCTCTTCGAGCGCCCGGTTCAGGTACAGGACGGTGTCCGACGAGGGGCCCGAGCCGTGATCGCTCACGAGCGTGAGCTCGACATCGCCTCCGGCCTGCTCGATCAGCCGCGCGAGGGCCCGATCGATGGCCTCGTACACGCGCGGCAGCCCGTCGGACGCGCCCCACGACACAGCGGCAGGGTGGCGCGGCGAGCGCGGGTCGAAGCACCCGAAGAGGTGGTGCGACGCGGTATCGGTCTCGCCGAAGTAGCAGGCGAACACGTCCCACGCGCGCTCGCCGAGCAGGTGCGCGTAGAGCTCGGCGCGTCGGTCGACCTTCCCGGACAGCCTGGCGCCGAGCGTGTCTTGGAAGCGGGGGGAGGCCGTGTCGAACTCGTCGACCTCGTCGAACCGGAGGGGCCCGAACCTCTTCGTGATGGCGTCGAACGCCGCGGGCGGCCACACGAACGAGCGATCGGCCTCGAACGCGACGGGCGAGTCCCAGCCGCTGATGGCGAGCCCGTGCGCGAGGCGCTCCGGCGGGTAGGTGCCGGGGAACGAGAGCGACGCGCAGACCTTCCCCGCCGCGTCGAGCCGAGCCAGCCAGGTCGGCACGGCCCGGGCGGCGCCGCTCGCGAAATGCACCCGGTAGCCCTCGCGCCGCGTGAAGTCGAACACGCCATGCACGCCGGGATCGGCGCCCGTGAGGAACGTCGTCCAGTTGGGAAGGGTCGCGGGCGGCATCACGCTGGTCAGCCGCGCCCAGGCGCCGCGCGCGCGCAGCGACGCCAGCGTCGGCAGTCGCCCCGGGCCGACCGCGTCGACCACGTCCCAGTCGGCGCCGTCGATCCCGACGATCAGGTGCCGCGCGCCCATGGCAGGGGCCTTAGCAGACCCATTGCGCCTCGGTACCGCGGGCTCCATGACGCCGCGCGGAGGTACCCACATGGGAACGTTTTCGAGGAAGAGCGTCGCGGTCTGGCGGGGCACGGGGGCCGAGGGGAAGGGCGAGCTGACGACCCAGAGCGGCGCGTTCGAGAGCCGGCCCTACTCGACGAAGGCCCGCTTCGCGAGCGAGGACGGGCGCGCGGGCACCAACCCCGAGGAGCTGATCGCCGCGGCCCACGCCGGCTGCTTCGCGATGGCGCTCAGCTTCGGGCTCACGGCCGCGGGTCACCCGCCGGAGAAGCTCGAGGTCACGGCGACCGTCCGGATGGCGAGCGAGGGTGTGCACTGGAGCGTCGCGGGGATCGACCTCGCGCTCGACGCGAAGGTCCCCGGGATCGAGCAGGCGGCGTTCGACACCGCCGCCGAGAACGCCAAGAAGGGCTGTCCGATCTCGAAGGCGCTCGCCGCGGTGCCGATCACGCTGACGAGCACGCTGACCCGCTGATCTCCCTCTCCCCGCGAACGCGGGGAGAGGGTTGGGTGAGGTCGTATCAGATCGTCCGCAGATCACGCCCGCGCATCGAGGCGGGCACGGGCAGGCCGAGCAGGCGCAGGCACGTCGGCGCGACGTCGAGGATCGATGCCCCCTCGGCTCGCCCGCGCGGATCGACGCCCGGACCGGCGAGCACGAACACGCCGTCCCAGTCGTGGTTCGCGCCGCCGCGGCCGGGCCCGCGCTCCACCTCGTCGATCGTGGCGAGCACGCGGCCCGCGCCGACGCCGCCGAGCGACCGATGCGAGAGGTCGCCGAAGAAGCAGAGCAGATCCGGCGCGACTCCGTTCACGGTGCGGTAGGTGCGCTCGGGGCGCTCGATGCGGCTCTCGATCACGACGCCGTCCTCCTCGATGCGACCGAGCGAGGCCTCGAGCGCGTCCTTCGCTGCCGCGACCTCGCCCGGATCGAGCGTGCCCTCGGGCTCGCGCCCGCGGACGTTGAGGAACACGCGCGCATAGTAGCCGCCCTCGCTCCAGGCTCGCGTTCGCGACCAGTCGACGTTCGCCGGAGCGAGCGGGACCTCGCCCTTCGGGTCCTCTTTCAGGACGAGCCAGCCCTCGCGCCGCAAGATCTCGTTCACCCGCACGCCGCCGAGCAGCGGGCGCGCGCCGTGATCGCTGACGACGAGGAGCGTCGCGTCGTGCCCGGCCTTCTCGAGCAGGCGCTCGATGCGCGCGTCGAGGTAGCGGTAGAGATCGCGCGCGCCGCGCCCGTGGGGGCTCCGCGGATCGTGGCGGGGATCGCCCGGGTCCATCGCCGGCCAGAGCGCGTGGTGGAGCCGATCGGTCGCGAGCTCGACGAGCATCAGCAGGTCCGGGTCGCGCGTGGCGAGCACGTGCTCGGCGACGTCGAAGTGCTGTGTCGCGATGGCGTGCAGCCCCGCGAGCACGGCCTCCGGTGCGAGGGTGCCGCTCGCGTCGTCGAGGTCGGGCGCGTGCGGTCCGAACCGGGCGCGGAGCTCGGCCGCGAGCTCCGGCGGCTGCGTGTGCGGCGCGTCGGGACCGGGCGTGAGCATGCACGACACGATCGTCGCGGACGTGCGCGGCGGCGGCCAGGTCGGCGGCACGTAGAGCGCCGCGGCGCGCAGCCCGCCTCGCTCCGCGAGGTCCCAGATGCGCGGAGCGTGCACGTCGTCCGCCGTGGACGTGGCGAGCTCGTAGCCGCGCGCGCCCTCGCGAAGGGCCCGGTTGCGGAAGCCGTAGAGCCCGAGCTCGCCGGGATCGATACCGCTGGTCATCGACGCCCACGCGGGCACGGTGATCGGCGGCACGCTCGAGCGAAGCGGGCCCCAGATCCCGCGGCCCATGGCGCGCGCGATCGTCGGCATCGCGCTGCGGTAGCGATCGAAGACGAGCGAGGGCGGCGCACAGTCGAGCCCGACGACGATCAGGCGCCGGCGGCTCATGCGCTCACTTCTCGGCGTAGTCGTAGAAGCCGCGGCCCGTCTTGCGCCCGAGGTGCCCGGCGCGGACCATCTGCCGCAGCAGCGCGGGCGGCCTGAACTGCTCGCCCAGCTCCTTCGTCAGGTGATCGAGGATCGCCAGGCGCACGTCGAGGCCGACCAGGTCCGTGAGCTTGAGCGGCCCCATCGGGTGCCGGTAGCCGAGCTCCATCGCGCGATCGATGTCCGCCGCCGACGCGACCCCCTGCTCGAGCATGCGCATCGCCTCGCAGCCGAGGATCACGCCCAGGCGGCTGGTCGCGAAGCCGGCGACGTCCTTGACGACGATCTCCTTCTTGCCGATCGCTGCGGCGAACGCGCGGGCCTGTCCGACGGTGGCGTCGCTCGTCCCGATCCCGCGCACGATCTCGAGCAGCTCCATGATCGGGACGGGGTTGAAGAAGTGCATCCCGACGACGCGCGACGGATCGCCCGTGGCGCTCGCGATCTCGGTGACGCTGAGGGACGAGGTGTTGGTGGCGAGGATCGCGTGCGCGGGGGCCGCCGCAGAAAGCGTGCGGAAGAGCGCGAGCTTGAGGTCCATGCGCTCCGGGACCGCCTCGATCACGAGGTCCGCCGTCCTGGCCGGCCCGTCGACGTCGGTGGTGACTGCGATCCGCGCGAGGGTCGCGTCGCGCTGGGCGGAGGTGAGCTTGGACTTCTCGACGAGCTTGGCCAGGCTCTTCTCGATCGCCACTCGTCCCTTCTGCACGACCTCGCTCGACACGTCGGTCATCGTCACCGCGAGCCCGGACTGCGCACAGACCTGCGCGATGCCGTTGCCCATCGTCCCCGAGCCCACCACCAGCACGCTGCCGATCGTCGTCATGGCGCCTCCGTATCACGAGCCGGGGCCGCGAGCAGCGCCCGAACCTCTGCGAAGCGCTCGTTCGGGATCGTGATCGTCAGGTTGTACTGCGCTACGCGCCAGGCGCCGTCCGCCCCGCGCTCGAGCACGCCGCTGCCGCGCGCCGGGCCGAGGTTGCGCGTCTCGAGATCCTCGTCGAACCACGCGACGTCGCCGCGCACGACGACGTCCCGTCGCGTGGCGTGCATGACCCAGCCGCGCCCGGCCTCGAAGTGCGGGTGCGCGTAGGCGCGGAACGCGGTGACGTCCCAGCGCTCGGTCGCGTCGGTGCCGAGGAACACGCCGTCGTCGGTGAAGTGGGCGAAGTAGCGCGCCTCGTCGGACGAGGCGGCCGCGTCGTGGAAGTCGTCGAGGACCGCGACGACGGCGGCGCGGTCCTCGGTCTCGGCGTGGGTAGGACGCATGGAGGCGGCTCCGCAGGCGGGGAGGGCGAGAGCGAGAGAGAGCGCGAGAGAGCGAGGGGCGAGCGCCATCACCGCGCTCCCGGGACGCCGAGGCCCGGCCAGATCACGCGGTCGTCCGCGATCTCCTTCTCGAGCCACGCGTGGAAGCCGCGCGCGAGCACCCACTCGAGGCGGTCGCCGCGCCAGAAGATCTTCTTCCTCTCGTGATCGTTCTTGGTCACGAACGTCCCGATGAACGCCTTCGTCCGCTCGAGGTCCGCCGCGAAGACCGGCATCCCGCGCAGTCGCTTGAGCCACGCGTGCACGCGCGGGTAGCGCTCCGGGTCGTGGCCCACGCCGAGCGCGCGCGTCGCCGTGAGGTGCGGGAACAGCGCGATGTCGGCGATCGAGGGCGTGCCGCAGACGAACGACCTGCCCTCGAGGTCACGCTCGAGCGCGGCGTACACCACGTCGAGATCCGCCTTCGCCGCCGCCACCCACGCGTCCGGGAGCGTGTCCGTCCGCTCGGCCCAGCTCCAGTACGAGAGGTTGATCAGGATGGGATCGATCACCGTGTCGGCGCAGCGCTCCCACGCGCGCGCGCGCACCCAGGCGGCGTCGTCGTGCGGGTACACCGAGGGCTCCCGCGCGATCCGCTCGAGGTACGCCACGATGTCCGACGAGCCGACCACCACGGTGCCGCCGTGATCGATCGCCGGGACCTCCACGCGGCCGTTGACCTCCTCGAGCCGCGCCCGGTTCGCGAGCAGGAGCCCGTCGACGGCCTCGTAGGCCAGCCGCTTGTGCTCGAGCACGATGCGCACCTTGCGTGCGAAGGGACTGAGCCCGTTGTCGTAGAGGCGGATCATACCGACGCTCTCCCTCAGAGCAGCCGACCGAGCAAGAGCCACGCGCCCACGCCGCCGACCATCCACGGCAGGATGCGCTCGGCCGGCGCGGCCAGCACCCCCCGGACGAGCGCGAAGAGCGCGAGCACGAGCGCCAGCTCGGCGAGCTCGAGGCCGACGTTGAACGAGAGGACGGCGAGCCCCAGGTCGGGCCCGGCGAGGCCCGCGTCGGCCATCGCGCCTGCGAGCCCGGCCCCGTGCACGAGGCCGAAGAGCAGGCACGCGAGCGCGGGCGCGCGCCGCGTGAGCGTGTCGCGCTCCACCCGGACCTCGCGCGCCACGTGCACCAGCGAGAGGGCGATGCACGCCTCGACGGGGCGCGAGGGAAGGGTCGCGCCGCCGAGCGTCGCCGCGGCCAGCGTGAGCGCGTGGCCCAGCGTGAAGGCGGTCACGGCGACGGCGACGGCGCGCGCTCCGCGCCGCCGCGCGAGCAAGAACGCTCCGAGCACGAAGAGCACGTGATCGATCCCGAGCGCGAAGTGCTGCGCCCCCAGGCGTACGTGCGCGGACACGATCTCCTCCGTCTCTCCCGCGCGCCCGAGGGCGACCTCGGCGGGGAGCGCGCGCACGGCACGACGCGAGGGCGCCCGGCCGGACAGCCGCGTGTCCACCAGGACCTCGAGGCCGCGCGCCGGCCCCTCGACCCCGAGCGTCGCCCCCGCCAGGCCTGCGCTGCACGTGAGCCGCGATCGCCGCTCGCGCACCTCGTCGCGCATCGCGTCGCGCAGCACGCTCTCGGCGCAGTCCTCGGGCCAGCGCAGCCCGATTCGCCCCGGATCGCTCTCTGTCCCGGACACCCGCACGAGCACGTCGGCGTGGCCGGGCGTCGTCTCCCGGATCGAGACGACCGCGAAGCCGAGCGGGTGCGCGCGCGCGTCGCCGGGGAGGGCCAGCACGCTGGCGAGCGCGACGCCGGCGATCGCCAGCAGCGGGAGCGCGAGCCTCATGGCCCGACGACCTCGTAGCGCGCGACGATCTCGTCCTCGCGCGCGCGCACGGCGGCGTCCCGCGCCTCCTCGAGGACGGCGTCGCGCACGTCGTCTCGCACCTCCGCGAGCGGACGCGGCCCTCCGGGCGCGCGCGCGTCCACCCGCACCAGGTAGAGCCCCCGCGCGCTCTCGAAGGGCCCACCCCACGCACCGATCGCCGCGCTCGCGGCCCACGCGGCCGCCTCTTCGCCCACGACGGCGCGCAGCTGTGCGCCCGTCCGCTCTCGGAACGTGCTGCCGAGCAGGTAGGGATCGCAGGGCGACGTCACCCCGGCGGCGAGCGCCTCCGCCGCCGCTGCGCTCGCGTCCTCGTGCAGCTCGCGTGCGAAGAAGCAGAGCGTGATGCTCGTCCGGTCCGGCGCCGCGAACGTCTCCCCGTGCGTCGCGAGGTAGCCCGCCAGGGCGTCGTCTCCGGGCTCGTCGGGCGCGGCCTCGGCCGCGAGCAGCAGCTCGATCTTCTGCACCAGTCGCCGCCGCACGATGTCGTCGCCGACGTCGAGCTCGAGCGCGCGCGCCTCGCGGTACAGCGCCTCCTCGCGAGCCCACGCTCGGACGAGCGCATCCGTCTCCTCTGCGTCCGGCGGGTGTCCCGTCCGCCGGGCCGCGTCGGTCTGCAGCCCCTCGACGAAGGCTGCGTCGATCTCGATCCGGCGTGCGGGATCCTGCGGCGCGCGCCGCGCGTGCTCTGCGACGAAGAGCAGCACGCCGACCAGCGCGAACCCCACGAGTGGCTCGTCCCGCGCGCGCCGGACCCACGATCGCGTCTCGTTCATGGCCGGAGCATATCCGCGCACCCTGCCGCACAGATCCACGACACCGTTTCGGCGCGTCGGACGCTCTGTTACCGTTGTCACCAGCTCGTCCGTTGGAGGTTTCGATGACGAATGCGACTGCTCGCGCTCTCGGGCTCTTCTCTGCCGTCGCGATCTCCGGGGTGTTCCTCCCGGCCTGCGCGACGCAGCCATCGACCGGCGCGCCGTGCACCAGCTCGGCGGACTGCACCGGCGGCCGGATGTGCATCGACAACGTCTGCGTGACCGTACGCGACGGGGGCGGCGGCGACGCGGGGACCGGTGGCGGCACGGACACGGGCACCGGTGGCTCGGGCGACGCGGGCGGGCTCGTCGACACGAGCCTGAACGACGTCGGCATGCCCATGGGCGGCGACACCGGGCCGATCCTGATGGACATGGACGCGAGCGGCTTCGGCACGACGGACGACTCGGACGGGGACGGCATCTCCGACTTCCACGAGGGCCGCGCGACGCTCGACGATACCGACGGCGACGGCACGCCCGACTACCTCGACACCGAGTCCGACCTCGACGGCATCCCGGACTCGGTCGAGGCCGGCGACATGGACGTGCGCACGCCGCCGATCGACACCGACGGTGACGGAACGCCCGACTATCACGACGTCGACAGCGACGAGAACGGCATCCGCGACATGATCGAGGGCGCGGCCGACACCGACACCGACGGTCGCCCCGACTTCCGCGACTTCGACAACGACGACGACGGCGTCCGTGATCTGACCGAGATCGAAGGCCGCCCGACCTCGCCGCCGGACACCGACGGCAACGGCACGCCGAACTACGACCAGTACGACTCCGACGCCGACACGATCAGCGACTTCGACGAGGACGTGATCGACACCGACGCCGACACGCTCGTCGACATGGTCGACCTCGACTCCGACGGCGATGGCTGGACGGACGGCGTCGAGGCCGGCGACGCGGACGTGCACACGCCGCCGATCGACACGGACGGCGACAGCATCGCCGACTTCCGCGATCCCGACTCGGACGCCGACGGCCTCTCGGACTCCGCGGAGCGCACCGCCGGCACGAGCCCGATCCTCGCGGACACCGACAGCGACGGCGTGACCGACCTCGTCGAGGTCGGCGCGGGCACGGACCCGCTGCTCGCCTCCGACAACCCGCGCGCGCGAGGCGACTTCGTGTTCGTCGTCCCGTACATGATGCCGCCCTCGCCGGTGCGCGACACCCTGCAGTTCTCGACGACGCTGCAGCGCGCGGACGTGTACTTCCTGATGGACAACACGGGCTCGATGGGCGGGACGGTCGCGGCTCTGCAGTCGGGCCTCACCACGGGCACGCTCGTCGCGGGCTGTCCGGGCGGGGTCATCGGCGCGATCCGCTGCGGCATCCCCGAGGCGTGGTTCGGCGTCGGCGGCTTCGACGACTACCCGGCTGGCGGCTATGGCGTCGGGAGCTACAGCACCGACGCCGTCGGCATCATCCACGACCAGGCGTTCTTCCAGTACTCGATCATGACGATGAGCACCGCGACGGCGTCCGCCGCCGTGGGGCGCTACCGCGTCAACAACGGCAACGACGTCCCCGAGTCGGGCCTCGCGGCGCTCTATGCCCTGGCGTCGCGCGACACGCTCGGCGGCTACGTGCGCTACGCGACGGGGACCACGGTCACGACGACACCCCCGGCGTGCGCCGCCGGCTACCGGGGCGCGGCGTGCTTCCGCCCCGACGCCGTGCCGATCATCATCATCATGAGCGACGTCGACCAGCACAACTCGCCGACGTGTGGGTGTAACTACTCGGGCGTCTCGGCGCCGGCCTATGCGACCGTCACCGCCTCGCTCGCGACGCTCAACGCGCGGGTCGTCGGCATCGACACCGGGTCGTCGACGACGTTCATGACGCGCCTCATCAGCGACACGACCATCGCCCGGGGTGCTCCCGGCACGGCGGGCGACTATCTGATCCGCGCCCCTGGTGGCTCGGGACTGACGAGCTCGATCGTCACGCTCGTGCAGCGCGCCTCGCAGGTGCCGCTCGACGTGAGCGCGAGCGCGGTGGACCTCGTGGACGCGGGCGAGACCATCGACGCGGTCGCGTCGTTCCTCGACCACCTCGAGACGAACCCGGGCCCCGCCGCGGGTCACACCTGCACCTCGGGCTTCATGGTCACCGACCGCGCCGGCATCGACGGGGACACCTACCCCGACACGTTCCAGCGCGTCACGCCCGGCTCGCCGGTGTGCTTCGACGTGATCCCGAAGCAGAACGACGTCGTCATGCCGACGCTCGTGCCCCAGCTCTTCCGGGCGCAGATCAACGTCGTGGGCGACGGCTTCACGCCGCTCGACCACCGCGTGATCTACTTCCTCGTGCCGCCGCGCATCCCGGATCCGAACGGCGGGTGATGCAAGCCGAAGTGCCGGCGCGCGCCCGCACGGGCGCTTCGCGCTGGAGAAGAGCTATCGCGCCTCGCGAAACACGTAGCCCGAGCCGGCGGAGGATCTAAGCCCGGCGCCGAGCCGGCGCGATCCAGGTCGAGTGCCGCCTCTCGTAGCTGTCGGAGATGACCTGGAAGGCGAGCTTGGCCCGCGCGGCGAGGGCGAGGTAGCGCGCCTTGAGCTTCCTGCGCACGGGGTCGAACTCGAAGTCGAACGCGTCGATGGTGCTGATCTCGGCGAAGCGCGCGCCGCGTGGAGAGCCCAGCTCGCGACGCACTGGGTCGTGCTGCGCGAAGGGATGACGCCGATCAAGCCGCGCGACACGCGCACGCTCTCCCCACCGTTCCCGTCGGTCCCTGTGATAACGAAATCGGATGAACACGCGCACGCGCGCGCTCATGGCTGTGCTCCTGGCGTTCGCCTCGTTCGCCGCCGCAGCCGGACGTGCACAGGACGATGGGCCGACGGTCGCAGCATCGAACGCGTGGCTGCGCGAGCAGCTACTTGCGCAGCCGCGGTACGACTTCCTCACGCCAGGCGTATCGAGCACGCACTACGTCTGGTCGGTGCTCGACTACGCCCCCTCGGCCGACGGGTGCGTGGTCACCGTGGCCGAGCTGAGTCACTCGCCCTCCGGGGCCGACGTGGACGTGACACATCGGCGTCGCTGGCACTGGGGTGACGTCGATCCCGACCGAGTGACGGTCGGGCCCTGGGACGTGGCGGCGACGGTCGTCACCCCCAGCCCGACGATCGTCGCGCTACGGGGGCGGCCGCGCGCGGACCGACCGTTCCTCGCGGTCTCGATCTCCGGCGACAGCCTCGGAGATGCCGAGCGGTCGGCCACACAGAGGTTTCGGGTCGCGACGCCGGAGATGGGCGAGCGGGTTGCGTCTGCGGCGCGGCACCTGGCGCGGCGGTGCGCCCGCGTCGTCGGAGCCGAGGAGCCCTTCTGACCCCGCGACCCACTGGAGGCGACCCGGCGTGCGCCACGTTCCGCGGGGTCACACTCAGATCGGCAAGATCACCCGGAGACGCGGGCCGCGCGACTCTCCGTGCATCTCCGCGAACGCGCTCGGACCTCCGGCCGATCCGATGTCGAGATCCGCGACCCGGTAGACGCGGATCGCTTCCACGCGCGCTCACCGACGCGCGCCGCGCGTCTCGCGGCGATCTCGGGTCGGCCGGTCGTCACCGATACGCCTGGCCCGAGTCGCTCATCGCGGCGAGCGCGAGCGGCGCCGCGTACCGAAGCGCCGTGAGCAGCCCGGTGCCGTCGAAGCTGCATCGCTCGACCGAGTAGAGGACGAGGTTCTCGCGCAGCTCGACGGCGCCGCGGAGGCCGAGCCGCACCGCCGTCTCGCGGAGCCTCGGCGGGATCGCGCGCTGCGCGGTGGCGTCGTCGGCCGCGCGCACGACGTAGAGCTCGTCGAAGCGAGGATCGCCGACGACGCGGTCCGGGTTTCGCGCCTCGTTCAGTAGCTGGAACGCCTTCACGAACGTGAACGGGGGCACCCAGAGGAGCAGGTCGATCGCCGCGCCGACGCCGCCCCACGCCCTCGCGTCGGGCGCGAAGGACGCGCCGCCCGCGATCCCTGGGTGGTGGAGCGCGATCAGCAGCTGCGAGCGCGTCGTCGGGTTCCCCTCGGAGTCGCGCCCCGTGTAGTCGTAGTCGAAGGCCCAGACCTCGGCGGCGTCGATCCGGCCGAACGCGGTCGCCCGGCAGCGGCTCGGGGTCGAGTGCAGCACGAAGGGCGCGAGCTGCAGCTTCAGCCGCTCCTCTTCGGGCGCGACGAGCGAGAAGCCGTACGGCGCGACGGACGCGGCGGCCGCCGCCTGTCGCTCCTGCCGCGAGGGACCGAACAGACCCATCGTCCCGGCTCAGCCTCGCGGCGCGTCCATGGCTCGCCTCGGGTCAGCGCTGGATGCACATCACCGGGAAGGTGCGGTTGCACTGGCTGCTGGTGCTCTGGGCCGCCCACTCCGCGATGTCCGCGCTCGCCGGGAAGCCAGCGTCGCCGATCATCGCGCTGTCCGTGAAGTCGGCACAAGCGCCGCTCGTGCCGCTGGCGCCGCTCGCGGGCATCCCGGTCCAGGACGACACGCTGGCCGTGGGCGCGCCTCCGGCGCTCACCGCGAACGTGCCGAGCGGCTGCCCGCTGCTCGAGGTGAACGCGCTCATCGGGCCGAGCGTCCAGCCGTCGGTGCGCACGAGCGGCCCGGTGAGGGTGGTGCGCGTCGAGGCCGCGCCCGCGCTCGACGACACGAACGCGACGAAAGTGCCGGTGAGCCCCACCGCGGAGGCCTCGCTCGCGCAGAGCGAGTCCATGCCGCCGATCCCCTGGTCGCCGCCGCGCACGCCCGCCGTGGTGAACACGGTGATGGCGCCCGAGGGCGGTGCCGGCGGACGGACGGACATGAACGAGCCTCCGTCCGCCTGGACACAGACCAGTCGGCGCATCTGCGCGCAGCTGACCGCAGCCTCGCCCGGGTCGGACGCCCATCGCGTGGTGCGGCCCGCGTGCCCCAGCGTCGTCATGGCCCCGGCGTTGCCGGCCCAGCCGTTACACGCGTTCCCCATGGACGTGGGAGCGCCGCTGTCGTTCGTCTGCGACCAGAAGAGCGCGTCGGGCACGTACGAGCCGGTCGCCGTCTGGTGGATGGGGTGGGTCAGCGCGCCGCCGAAGAGCTGCGTGATGCTGCTGGCGATCGGGCGTCCGTCGAGGCGGACGAACCCTTGAGGCGGCGGCGCGAGGCCGTTGAGGCGCGCCATCATGCCCGTGGAGGTCGTCGAGAGGAACGCCACGTACATGCTGCCGGGCAGGCCCGCGCTCATCGCCTCGTTGCGGCACTGGACGTCGGCCTGTCCCGGACCGATGAACTGCACGCCCGGCTGGTACTGGTTGTCGCTCAGGAAGACGATGTTGCCGAGCTGACCGAAGGTGGTCGTGAGCGCGAGCACGCCGGCCCCGGCGGGCATCGTGAACAGGCACTCGGGCGCGTACGCCCCTGTGCCGCAGGAGGGGCCGGCCGGGCTGAACGACCACGACGTCACGCCGTAGAACGGATACGTGGGGTCGCTCGAGGTCAGGCGGATCGGAGCGCCGACGTCGAACTCCGCGGTGCACGTGACCGGCCCGGCGCCCGTGCTGTTCGTGCAGTTGAGGCCCGTGGGGCTCACCGAGCTCACGTTCGCGCTGCGGACGTAGCCGACCGTGCTGCTCCCGGGGATCGTGACCTGCAGCGTCCGCACGGGGACGAAGTTCGCCGTGACGGTCTGCGTCGAGGTCACGGTCACGTCGCACGTCGGGGCGGTGCCGCACGCGGAGACCGACCACGACGCGAAGCGATAGCCGGCGTTCGCCGAGGCTTGCAGCCGGACGAGCGTGCCGTGGTCGAACGTCTGCGTGCACACGCCCCCACAGTTGATCGTGGGCGAGGTCGGTGCGGTCGAGACGACCGTCCCGGCGGAGGACGTCGGCTGGCGGGCGACCGTGAGCTGGTACTGCAAGAGCGAGAAGGTCGCGGTGACGCTGGTGGTGCCCGCGGTCGCGACGAAGGTGCAGCCCCCGCTCCCGGAGCAGGCGCCCCCCCACACCGTGAGCGTGCTGCCCGTGATCGGCGTCGCCGTCAGCGAGACGGTGCTGCCGACGGCGAT
Source organism: Sandaracinaceae bacterium (assembly GCA_044220955.1). Lineage (GTDB taxonomy): Bacteria > Myxococcota_A > Polyangia > Polyangiales > Sandaracinaceae > JBBSAT01. Next base: position 16,371 of record JBGAQA010000052.1, on the reverse strand, counting down.
GGAGACGCTACACACGTCGCCCGCCATCGACGGCTGGTGGCAGCTCAGTCCGGCGCCCGTCACCGCGCCGGAACCGTTGCCGGAGAACGTCACCTGCAGGTTGACGTTCTGGACCGCGAACGTCGCGGTCACCGCCGTGTCGATCACGAGCGGGTTGATGCGGCACATCGTTCCCCCGACCACCAGCGGGCACCCGGTCCAGCCGACGAACGTGTAGCCGGCCACGGGAGTCGCGGTGAGCAGCACGTCCGAGTTGAGCGGGTAGGACTGCACGCAGGTCGATCCGGTCGAGCACGTGTTGCCCCCGCCATCCGTGACCGCTCCCGAGCCCAGCGGACCGGCGCCCGTCACGGTGACGGTCCGCGTCGGCAGGACGAAGTTCGCGACGACGCTGGTCGCGGACGAGATCGTCAGCGTGCACATGGTCGTCATGCCCGCGAACGCGCACGCGCCACCCCACCCCCCGAAGACGTAGCCCATCGCGGAGTTGGGCGCGGCCGTGAGCGTCACCATGCTGCCGGACGCGTAGACGGCGCTGCACGTCGAGCCACACGAGATCATGCCGCTGCCGTCCGTGACCGTGCCCGTCGTCGTGCCCGACGTGGTGACGCTCAACGTGAGGCCGGGCGGTACGAACGAGGCGGTCACGTTGCGCGCGGCGAGCATCGTGACGGTACACATCGGGCTCGTCCCCGCCGAAACGCAGTCGCCGCCCCAGCCGCCGAACGAGCCGGTGCTGGCGCTCGCCGTGAGCGTCACCATCGTGTTGTACGCGTAGTTGTTGGTGCAGGTGTTGCCGGGCGGCGAGGCCGAGGCGCACGTGCCGACGCTTCCCGTCGAGAACGCGACCGTGCCGGAGCCCGCGCCCGTGTTGGTCGCGGTCAAGACGAGGTCGTAGCGCCGGATGCTGAACGACGTCGTGATCGTGACGTCCTCCTCGGCCATGAACGTGCACGGAGTCGTGGTGGACGATCCGCCCGAGCAGTACCCGCCGGGCGCGCTCGCCCACGACGTGAACATCGAGCCGGTCGCGGCGTTGCCGCGAACCGTGATGACGGAGTGGATCGGGTAGTCTGCTTCGCAGGTGCCCGCCGTCGTCCCGGCGCTCGCGGTGCACGTGGCGATGATGCCGTCGTCCGTGAGGATCTGTCCGCTGCCGGTGCCGCCCGCCGCGAACGTGACGTGCACCGTCCGCAGCGCGAACGTGCCCGTCACGGTCGTGTCACCCGTGACCGTGAACGTGCAGCTCGCCCCGGCGCCGCAGCCCGCGGCGCCGGACCAGCCACCGAACGTCGAGTCTGCGGAGGGCGCCTCCGTGAGCGTCACGCTCGTCCCGTAGCCGACGTTCATCGCCAGGCATCCCGCGCCCGTTCCGCAGCTGATCGGCGGCGTGCCCGACGTGATGGTGCCGCTCCCGGAGCCCGAGCGCCGCACCGTGAGCGTGAAGCGCTGGAGCGTGAAGTTCGCGGTGATCGTCGGCAGCGTCGTGCCGCTCGCGGGAACGTCGAACGCACACGTCGCGCCGGTCGCGGCGGCGGGGCAGTTCGTCCACGAGGTGACGTCGCTGCCCTGCGCGGGCGCGGCGGTGAGCACCACGTGCGTGCCGGACGTGTAGAGCGCCGAGCACGACGCGCCGCAGCTGATGCCGCCGACGTCGGAGGTGATCGTGCCCATCCCGTCGCCGCCGCGCGCGACGCCGACGACGACGCGCCCGTCGGTGAAGGTCGCGTCCACGTGCGTGTCCATGGCGATCGTGAACGAGCAGTCGCCCGTGCCGGTGCAGCTCGGCAGCGTCCACCCGGCGAAGTTGTACCCGCTGGCGCCGACCGCGTGCAGCGTGATGCTCGTGCCCGCATCGACCGTGGCGCTGCAGCCCGTGGTGGAGCCGGTGCAGCTGATGCCGAGGCTCGCCGGCGTCGTGCTCGTCACCGTTCCGACGCCCGTGATGCCGACGTCGAGGGTGACCTGCCGGATGTGGTACGTCGCGCCGAGCGCCACGTCGGCCATGACGTCGATGGTGCAGGAGGACGACCCGATCGCCGTTCCCGTGCAGGCGCCGTCCCAGCTCGCGAGCACGCTCGTCGCGCTCGGCGTCGACTGCACCGTCAGGCTTCCTTCCGGGACGTCCCAGGTGCACGTTCCCGACGCGCACGTGAACGTGGAGTCGCTCGAGCGCAGCGACGCCGTGCCCGGGCCCGTGATCGTCACCGTCACGCGGTGCGTCGGCGCGCTGCCGGCGTCGGTCCCCGAGTCGGCCCCCGCGTCGAGCATCGGCCCCACGTCCACGGCGGAGTCGAGCGCAGCGTCTCGGCCCGCGTCGCCGGCGTCCGATGCGCCGGCCTCGGAGGCTCCGGTATCGGCGGCCTGCTGGAAGTCACCGAAGTGCGTCGCGAGCTCGCAGCCGGGCGCGGCGGCGAGGGCGAGCAGGACGCCCGGAAGAAAGACGAGGCGGCGAGCGGGGGAAAGAAAGCGTCGATGCATGAAGACACCTCACGACGTCGGTCGACGGAGAGAACGCTCAGAATCGAACGGAGACGGCGCCCGAGCAGCCAGTGGGGCTGCAGCCGCCCGTCACGGTGGCGGGCGGCTCGGAGGTGCCGCCATCGGTCAACAAGAAGAGCAGCACGACGCCCGTGGCGAGGGCGACGCCGCCGCCGATCAGCAGGCCGTCGGTCGCCGCGCCGAGCGACTGGCCGGTGCTGCGCTGGCTCTCGAAGCCCGGCGGGCAGCTACGTCGATCCGGTCCGCACATCGCGTCGAGGCTGGACTGCGCGTCGAGCGCCATCACACCCGTGACGATCCCGGCGACGATGGCTGCGGCGCCCACGCCGCCCACGATCCATCCCACGGGCGAGCTGCCGAAACCGCCCGACGCGCTGGACGACGGGCTCCGTGAGGTCGTCCCCGAGGTGGTGTCCCCGCTCACGCTCGACGTCGACGCGCTCGCGTCGCCGGTCGATCCCGCCGACGAGCTCGTGTCCCCGGTCGATGCGGTCGTCGAGGTCGCGTCTCCGCTCGACGCGGTCGAGGTCGCGTCCCCGCTCGTTCCGGTCGTCGCGTCCCCGCTCGCGCCCGAGCCCGTCGTCGTCGTCCCGTGGCTCGTCAGCAGCCGCTCCATCGACGCGAGCCGCGCGCGCAGCTGCGCACCGTTCTCGGCGTCCGGCACGAGCTGGAGATAGGTCCGGAGCGCCTCGGCGGCGTGCGGCAGGTCGCCGGCGTCGCGGTACGAGACGTAGATGTTGTAGAGCAGCTGGGGGCGTTGCGAGAGCCGATAGGCCTCGTCGAACTCCGTCGCAGCCTCGGCGAACTCACCGTTCTCGTAGTGAGCCTGGCCCAGCCGGAAGTGCCGCCGAGCGGCGTCGTCCGCGCTCTCTTCGGTCTGAGCGGACACGCGCCCGCCCGACATCGGCATGGCCATCCACAGCGCACATCCGACGACCACGATCCCCCAACGTCGCACCATCGCTCCACCTCGGCGGCAGGGCCACCCGCGCTGCGAGTGCCGCGGTCCCGGATCTTACGGTAGCACCCCCGCGTGAATCCCTCGAAACGAATGACGCAGGGCGTGACCTGCGCGCGCCTCGCCCTCGGTCACGAACGCAACGAGCCGGCCCTTTCGGCTACCATCGCCGCGTGCGCCGCCTCGCCGCTCCGCTCGCGCTCGCGCTCACGCTCGCCTGCACGGGCGCGCCCGCTGCCGACGTGGACGCCGGGCTCGACGCGGCGCGCGGCGCGGACGCGGGCGTCGACGCCGCGAACCCCATCGTCTCGCTTCCCGACACACGACAGCCGTGCGCGGATCACGACCCGCTGCGGCGCCCCTTCTTCGGCGACCTGCACGTGCACACGCGGCTCTCGTTCGACGCACAGATCTGGGGCAACCGAAGCACGCCGCGCGACGCGTACCGCTTCGCGCGCGGGGACGAGATCGGCATCGCGCCCTGGGATGCCTCGGGCACCGCGACGCGCACGGCGCGGCTGGCGCGGCCGCTCGACTTCGCGGCGGTGACCGATCACTCGGAGTTCCTGCGCGAGACGAGCCTCTGTACCGATCCGAGCTCGCCCGGCTACGCGTCGCGCACGTGTGACGGCTACCGCCGCGCGACGACGCTGCCGCCGCTCGACTGGGCGACCGCGCTGCTCTCGCCGACGCCGGTGCGCCCGGACCCGTGCGTCGGCGCGACCGATCGCGCGACCTGCGAGGCGCGCCTCGGCGAGGTGTGGACGCAGATCCAGGACGCGGCCGAGGAGTTCTACGACCGCACGCCCGCGTGCGCGTTCACGACCTTCGTCGGCTACGAGTGGTCGGCCGCGACGGGCGTGAACAACCTGCACCGCAACATCCTCTTCCGGAACCGCTCGGTGCCGAGCACGCCCATCAGCTACCTCGAGACGCCGACCCCCGAGCGGCTCTGGAGCGCGCTCGAGCGCGAGTGCCTCGACTCGGGCACGCCCTGCGACGTGCTCGCGATCCCGCACAACTCGAACCTCGGCGGCGGCGTCTTCTTCGTGCCCGAGGGCGACGGCGGCGCGCCCTACACGGCGGCCCAGGCGAGCCAGCGCGCGCGCCTCGAGCCGCTCGTCGAGATCTACCAGCACAAGGGAGCGTCCGAGTGCCTCACCGGCGCCGTCGATCCGCTCGCGAGCGAGGACACGCTCTGCGACTTCGAGGCGATCGCGCCCGTGCTCTGCACGACGCCGGGCGATCCGCCCGGCTGCACGAACATCTGCTCGATCGGGGGCGGGCAGGGCTTCACCGGCAGCTGCGTCGAGCCGCGCGACTTCGTCCGCGCGGGCCTGCGCACGGGCCTGGCCGAGTGGGCGCGCATCGGCGTGAACCCCTTCGAGCTCGGCTTCATCGCGAGCACCGACACGCACTCGGCGATCCCAGGCGCCGTGGACGAGGCCGACTGGCCAGGCCACGTCGCCGACTACGACGCGGACGCCGCGGGCCGGCTGAGGCCGCCGGGCAGCGTGCCGGTCTCCGTGAACACCAACGGCCCCGGGGGCCTGGCCGTGGTCTGGGCCGAGGAGAACAGCCGCGACGCGCTCTTCGATGCGATGCGGCGCCGCGAGACGTATGCGACGAGCGGCACGCGCATCGTCGTGCGCTTCTTCGGCGGCTGGAGCTATCCCGACACGGCGTGCAGCGATCCGATGCTCGTGCAGCACGGCTACGAGGGCGGCGTTCCGATGGGAGGCGAGCTCCCGCCCATCCTAGCCGGCGCGACGGCGCCGCGCTTCGTCGTCTCGGCGCTGCAGGACGATCTCTCCGTGCCGCTCGAGCGCATCCAGATCGTGAAGGGCTGGCTCGACGACGCGGGCACGCACGAGCAGGTGTTCGACGTCGCGGGCGCGGCGGGCGACGGCTCGACGGTCGACGTCGCCACGTGCACGCCGACGCCGAGGGGCTCGGCCACGCTCTGCGACGTGTGGACCGACCCGAGCTTCGATCCGACGCGCCCCGCCTTCTACTACGCGCGCGTGCTGGAGGACCCGAGCTGCCGCTGGAGCCGGCGGCTCTGCAACGCCGAGGGCGTGGACTGCGCCACCCTCGCGACCGACTCGCCGCTCCGCGCTTGCTGCGACGGCTCGCTCCCGGACACCATCCAGGAGCGCGCCTGGACCTCGCCCATCTGGTACGTCCCGGCGTGATCGCATGGACGCCGACGAACGCATCGCCGAGCTGAGCGCCGCCGCCCTCGAGCGCGAGGGCCCGATCGTCTTCCTCACGGGCGCCGGCATCTCGGCCGAGAGCGGCGTGCCGACGTTCCGCGGGGCCGAGGGCTACTGGAAGGTCGGCTCGGTGAACTACCAGCCGGAGGAGCTCGCGACGCGCGCGGCGTTCGCGCAGATGCCGGAGGAGATCTGGGCCTGGTACCTGTATCGACGCGGCGTCTGCCGCGCGGCGCGGCCGAACGCGGCGCACCTCGCGCTCGTGGCTGCCGAGAAGGTGCTGGCGGACCGCTTCCTCCTCGTCACGCAGAACGTGGACGGACTGCACCTGCGCGCGGGGACGAGCGCGGCGCGGTGCTACCAGATCCACGGCAACATCGACTTCATGCGCTGCGAGCAGGAGCACCCGCGCCTGCGCGACATCCCGGCGTCCATCCGCGTCGACTGGCCCAGGGCGCACAAGCTGAGCGAGGGCGACCGGGCGGCGCTGCGCTGCTGCGAGGGCGCGGGGTCCGGCGGGCCAGGGTGGGCCCGACCGCACGTGCTCTGGTTCGACGAGAGCTACGACGAAGAGCTCTTCCGCTTCGAGAGCGCCATGGACGCGGGCGCGCGCGCGGCGATGCTGGTGGTGGTGGGCACGAGCGGCGCGACGAGCCTGCCCTCGCACCTCGTCTCGCTCGCGGCGCGGCGCGGGATCCCGCTCGTCGTCGTCGGCCCGGACGACTCGCCCTTCACGCGCATCGCTCACGGGGCACAGAACGGCATCGTGCTCAAGGGCACCGCGGGCGAGTGGGTGCCGCACCTCGTGCGCGCGCTCGGCGCGGAGTGACGTGCTCGCCTCGATGGCGTCGATCGCGCGACGGCATGCGCTCTGCGTCGCGCTGACGCTGCGCGCGATCGGGCTCGTGTCGTTCTGCGCGTTCGTGTCGCTGCACGTACAGGTCATCGGCCTCTTCGGCGCGCACGGGATCGATCCCCTCGCGCAGAGCGTCGAGTTCCTCAGGACGCGCGTCGAGAGCCCGTGGGCGTTGGCGCCGAGCGTGCTGCTCGCGACGGGCGCGTCCGACGCGGCACTGCACGCGGTGTGCGTCGCCGGCGAGCTCGCGAGCGCTCTGATGGTGCTCGGCGTCGGCGGCGGGCTCGCACCGCTGCTCGCTTACGCGGCGTACCTCTCGTTCGTCTCGCTCGGGGTGCCCTTCCTGCCGCTCCAGTGGGACACGCTCCTCACCGAGTCGCTCGTGATCGCGGCGCTCGCCTCTCCGCTCACGCTGCGCCACGTCCCGCTGACGCGGCCGCACGTCCCGCACCCGCTCGCGCTCTTCGCGCTCTGGCTGCTGATCGGACGGCTGATGTTCGCCGCGGGCTACGTCAAGCTGGCGTCCGGCGATGACGCGTGGAGCTCGATGCGCGCGCTCGACTACCACTTCGAGACCCAGCCGCTCCCCACGCCGGCGGGCTACGCGATGCACTTCGCGCCGGCGTGGATGCACACCGCCGGCGTGGCGCTCACCTTCGTGGTCGAGCTCGTCCTACCTTGGGCGATCGTGCTCGGCACGCTGGGACGGCGGATCGCGGCGAGCGCGTTCGCGCTCCTGCTCGCGATCATCGCGATCACCGGCAACTACGGCTTCTTCGATCTGCTCGCGCTCGCGCTGGTGATCTCGCTCGTGGACGACGACGCGCTCGCGCACCTCCGGCGGGTGGCGCCCGAGGCGTCGCGTCCGCCCGTCCCGCCGAGGGCCGTCGTCGGGGTGCTCGCGTGTGCGCAGATGCTCCTCGGCGTGCTCGCCCTCCTCTCGACGCTCGGCGCGCGTGCCTCGTTCCCCGGCGCCGTGATCGCGATCGACGAGGCGGCGGACCCGTTCCGCGTCGCGAACGGCTATGGCCTCTTCGCGGTGATGACGCGCGAGCGCCCCATCGTGATCTTCGAGGGGTCCGAGGACGGCGAGACCTGGCGCGAGTACGACTACCGCTGGCAGTCGGGCGATCCCGCGCGCCCTCCGGCGGTCTCGACGCCGCACATGCCGCGCCTGGACTGGATGATCTGGTTCGCCGGTCTGCGCGGCGAGCCCGAGGGCTGGATCGTCGCGACCGAGATCGGCCTGCTCGAGGCGCGCCCCGACGTGCTCGCGCTCTTCGGCAGCGACCCCTTCGAGGGCCGCCGCCCGCGCTACGTGCGCAGTGTCCGCTACGACTACCGCTTCGCGCCTCGGGGCCAGTCCGACTGGTGGATCCGCTCGGAGCGCGCGGCCTTCGGCCCCACCCTGGAATCCCGATGAGCGCTTCACGGAACGGGGTCGGAGCGGGGTCACTCCACTGGGGTCCAAGAGCCTGAAATCACAGCGATCTGGCGGCTAGGTGCGCGATCTTCGTGAGCCCCGTGTTTTCCGGGGGTGCTCCACGAAACGCGCACCTTGCCGCCAGTTATCAGTGATTTCAGCTACTTGGTCCGGTGTGGAGTGACCCCACCTGGGACGATCAGAGCCACTTCTCGGCGCGGTACCACTCGTAGGCGCGGCGCACGCCCTCCTCCATGGGGACGCGCGGTGCCCAGCCGGTGTCGGCGCGCAGGGCGTCGCTCGCGCACGTCCACGCCTGTTGCGCACCCATCTTGGCCTTCTGGCGGTTGAAGAGGCGCGGCTTGCCGTCGATGCGGCTCGCGAGCTCGCCGCCGACGGCCGCGATCGAGACCAGCGCCTCGGGGAGCTTGATCGTGAGCGCGCGCCGGCCGCTCGCCGCCACGATGGCGCTCTGGAATTCGCCCCACGTGACGACGCGGCCGTCGTCGACGAAGTAGCCCCTGCCCAGCGTCTGGTCGCTCGCCGTCGCGCGCAGGACCGCGTCGACGAGATCATCGATGTAGATCGCCGAGAAGAGCCGATCGTGGTTGCCGAAGAAGACGTTCCGCCGGGCCTCGACCTCGCGGAAGAGGTTGAAGTAGTCGGCGTCTCCGGGGCCGTACACGCCGCTCGGCCGCACGATGGTGAAGCGCACCTTGCTGCGCTCGACCACGTGCTCGGCCTCGAGCTTGCTCTGGCCGTAGAACTCGATCGGGCGGCGGATGTCGCCCTCGCGCAGCGGGCGCTCCCGGCTGGACGGGCCGAACGCCGCGAGCGAGCTGATCAGCACGAAGCGCCTCAGCGTCGGACAGGACTTCTCCACCGCCGCCACGAGGTTCTCGGTCGGGACGACGTTCGCCCGGTGGAAGTCGCCGTAGGTCACGCCCTTCGTCGCGCCGGCGACGTGGAAGAGGTAGTCGGGCTTCTCGCCCTCCACGATGCGCGCGAGCGCCTCGCGGTCCTCGTACTCGGCTTCGACGGAGCGTCCCTGCTTCGCAGCAGGGGAACCCTTGCGCCGGATGGCGATCACGTCGCAGCCGCGCGCGAGCAGCGCGTCGCGAAGCCGCCCGCCGATGAACCCGCTCGCGCCCGTGAGGAGGACCTTGCCCGCGATGTCCGTCATGCGCGGGCCGTTCTGGTTCGGCCCGGCAGCCCCGGCAAGCGTCACGGGACGAAGACGTGCCCCTCGCGCTCGCAGGCCGCGCGGACGGCGTCGGGGCCGAGCGCCCCGCCGTAGTAGGTCGCGCGCCGCCCGTCACCGGAGCAGGTGCCGACGCGCCCGGCGGCGGGGCAGGTCTCGAGCCACTGCCCGCCTGCCTCGCGGCAATGCGCCGAGAGCGCAGGGAGCGGCTCGAGCGCGGCCGAGAACACCTCGCACACGCCGTTCTCCGTCGAGCCGGTGAAGCACGCGCGCTCGAGGGGCGCCGCGTCGGGCGTAGGCGCCTCCGCCGTCGGCGCGGGGGGCGGCGCGGGCGGTGGATCGGCGGGGGGTGTCCGGGCGCCCCCGCATCCGAGCCCGATCAGCGCTCCGAGCGCGAACGCAGCCGCTGCCTTCATCCGAGCAGCACGATGGTGACGCGGTCGCCGCCCTCTTCGATCGTCCCGGGCCGGAAGCTGCGGACCCAGCGCGTGAGGCCGGACTTCAGGTGCGCCCGCAGGGCATCGCGGAGCGCGCCGCTGCCCACGCCGTGGAGCAGCGTGGCGTACTTGCGCTCCTCGCCGTAGGCGCGATCGAGGAAGGTCTCGGTGAGCGCGAGCGCCTCGTCGACGCGCAGGCCGCGCAGGTCGAGCGTCTCGGCGGCGCGCACGCTCGTGTCGGGCAGGCGCGCAGGGTCGGGCGCGCGCACCTCCTTCGGGGCCTCGGGCTTGCGGAGGTCGGCCACGTCGATCGTGAGCTTCACCGCGCCGCTCTGCACGCGCACCCGGCCCCTGGCCGGCAGCTCGATCACGTCGACCTCCGCGCGCAGCCTCGGGACCCACACTCGATCGCCGATCGCGAGCGTCTTGTCGTCCACGCGGACGCCTCGCTCCTCGGCGGGCTCGGCCTTGAGCGCGTCGCCCACCTCGGCGTCGAGCCGCTTCTGCGCGCGCTCGATCGCGTGCCGCGCGGCCTCGACGAGCGCCGCGTCGCCGGCGCTGCCTCGCATGGCGGCCCGCGCGGCGCGCACCTCTTCGCGCGTCTCCTTCAGGAGCGTCACGAGCTTCTCGGCCTCGCGTCCGAGCTTGGTGCGCTCGCGCTCGCGCAGCGCCCTCAGCTCGGCGTCGGCGGCCGCCCTGGCCCGCTCGGCCTCGGCGCGCATGGCGACGGCGGCCTCGCGCTCGCGCCGCGCAGCGTCGAGATCCGCCTCGAGTCGATGCACGAGCCGGTCGAAGGCGCGCGCGTGCTCCGGGACCAGCGCCTCGGCGCGCGCGATGACATCCGCGTCGAGCCCGAAGCGGCGCGCGACCTGGAGCGCGCTCGACGCGCCGGGAGCGCCCAGCCGTAGCTCGAACGTGGGCGCCATCTTCTCCACGTCGAAGCCGACGGAGCCGTTGGTCAGGCGCGCGTCGGTCAGCGCGAGCGCCTTGAGCGCCTCGTAGTGCGTCGTGACCGCGATGGCCGCGCCCCGGTCGAGCGCCGTCGTGACGACCGCCGAGGCGAGCGCCGCGCCCTCTCCGGGGTCGGTCCCGGTCGCGACCTCGTCGAGCAGGACGAGGGCGCGCGGGCCCGTGCGCTCGAGGATCCGCGCCAGGCTCCGCACGTGGGCCGAGAACGTCGAGAGGCTCTTCTCGATCGACTGCTCGTCTCCGACGTCGGAGAGGATGGGCTCGAAGAACCCGACGCGCGCTCCCTCGGACGCCGGCACGGGCAGGCCCGAGCGCGCCATCAGCGCGAAGAGCCCCAGCAGCTTCAGCGCGATCGTCTTGCCGCCCGCGTTGGGCCCGGAGAGCACGAGCCCGTGGCCCGCCGAGAGCGCGAGATCGTTCGCCACGACGGCCCGGCCCTCGAGCACGAGCAGCGGGTGCCGGGCGCCCTTGGCGTCGATGCTCGCGCCCTCGAGCAGCTCGGGCACCACCGCGCGCAGATCGAGCGCGAGCCGCCCGCACGCGTCGCGCAGATCCGCGCGATCGAGCGCGTCGAGAGCGGCTCCGAGCTCCGCGGCACGCTCCAGCACGAGCTCGGAGAGCGACGTCAGGATCCGCAGCTCCTCGATCTCCATCTCGCTGCGCGCGAGCGTCAGACGGTTCTGCGACTCGACCAGCGCCCGCGGCTCGACGAACACCGTCGCGCCGCTCTGGCTGGTGCCGTGGACGATCCCCGGGATCTTGTCGTGCGCGTCGCTCCGCATCGGCAGCACGTAGCGGCCGTCTCGCTCCGTCACGAAGCGGTCCGACACGACGTCGGAGTGCGCGACCAGCATCTCCTCGAGGCGTGAGGTGATGCGCGCGCGCAGCGTGGCGATCTCGGAGCGGAGCTTCTTCAGCGCGGGGCTCGCGCCGTCGTGCAGCGTCCCGGAGGGATCGACGGCGGCGCCGATCTCGTCGTGCAAGACGTCCAGCCCCGGATCGAGCGCGCACGCCGCGAACAGGCGCGGCATGGTGTTCTTGCGCTTGGCGAGGAAGCGCCGGAGGGCACGCGCCGCCCCGAGCACCGAGAGCACGTCGGCGAGCGCCGGGCCCGAGAGCACGCCGCCCTTGGTGACCCGGAGCAGGCTCGGCCGCGCGTCGCGCAGGCCCTCGAGCGGCGTCGCGTCGCCCTCCCGGCGCGCGGCCATCGCCTCCGCCGTCTCCTCCATGAGCGCTCGCGCCTCGTCCGGCGTCCGCGCGAAGGGCAGCCCGGTGGCGGCGAGCGTGATCCCGAGCGGACCGACGCAGCGCTCGGCCACGGCCTCCACGATCGTGCGGAACGAGAGGTCGCGCAGCGTCCGCTCGAACGCCGACTCCTCGTGGGCGCGCCCCGTCACTCGGCGCTCCCGCCGGGTCCCTCGCGCTCCGTGTCGACGCGATCGACCGTCACCGTGGGCGCGCCGCGCTCCCGGTCGCGCCGCTTGCCGTAGGCGTAGAGGAACGCGGCGCTCCCGCCGAACACGACGCCGAGCGAGCAGCACCCGAAGAGCGCCCAGATGTACCCGACGTAGCCGAACGTCATCGCGTCGCCGACTCTGGCACGCCATGGCGCGATCAGCCCGCCGTGCTCCCACAGCGCGCTCCCGCCCGGGCCCCGCTTGCGGTAGCATCGAGCCGTGGCGAAGCGTGTGGTCGTCGGGGCTCGTCTTGTCGTCTTGTCGGCCCTGCTGGCGTCGTGCGCGAGCTCGGAGCAGGCCATCCTGATCACGGCGAGGGCCTCGGGGACGAACCCGACGGTCATCGAGACCGTCGTCGTGCGGGTCATCCCGACGATGTCCACGGCCGCGCCCGTGAACTCGGACTCGAACCCCGTTCACCGCACGATCCAGGACATCAACGGCGATCAGCCGATCCGCATCGCCGTGCGCCTTCACGATCCGACGCCGGTGATGGTGCACATCACGGCGATCACCGCCTCGGGCACCACGCTGCTCTACGCGACGCGCTGCTACGTGCCGTCCGGCGTGCTCCGGGACGAGGTCCTGCTCGTCCCCACCGATGCGACCGAGGACGCCGACGGCGACGGCTGGAGCGCGCCCACGCACGTCGACGCCACCTGCCGCGATCCGGGCCCTGGCTCCACGGGCGTCGCGTGCGACATCGGTCTGTGCGCCGCCACCGAGGCCGGCGACTGCAACGACACGGCCGCGGCGGCCCCGCCGGTCAACTGCGCGCTGCCCGCGAACCAGACGATGGGCCCCTGCATCTACCCGGGCGCACCGGCGGTCTGTGGCGACGGGATCGATCAGGACTGTCGCTCCAACGGCTTGCCCGGCGGCAGCCGCGACGAGGCGTGCGGCGACATGGACGGCGACGGCGTGAACGCCTGCGGCCCGGCGGGCGGCGTCTGCGACTGCAACGACAACGACCCCGCGATCTATCCGGCGGCGACCGACGTCTGCGGTAACGGCATCGACGAGGACTGCTCGGGCGAGCCGGGCGGCATGGGCGCGTTCTGCGACGCCGATGGCGACACGTACCCCTCGAACGTCGACTGCGACGACATGAACCCGGCGGTGCACCCCGGGGGGCTCTCGCTCGAGCGCTGCGTGACGAGCGGCAGCACGTGCACGTGCGACGGGATCGACAACAACTGCAACGGCCTCACGGACGAGGACGCCTCGTGCCAGAGCCCCGACCTCGACGGCGACGGCTCGGATGCGTGCGCGGCCGGGGTGACCGACTGCGGCAGCTGCGACTGCAACGACTGCGACTCGGGCATCCACCCCGGCGCGACGGACGTCTGCGGTGACACGATCGACGAGGACGGTGTCGGCGGTGACATGCCCTGTCCGGCCGGCGACGCCGATCACGACGGCTTCGCCGCGGGCGGCGACTGCAACGACGCCGACGTGCACGTCCACGTCGATGCGCCCGAGAACTGCACGACGACTGCGTCGGAGAGCTGCGGCACGATGTCCTGTCCCGCGAGCGTCGACGTCGACATGGACGGCTTCGCGGCCGCGAGCGTCGGCGGGACCGACTGCAGCGACTCGGACGCGATGGTCAACGCGTGGGCCACCGAGATGTGCAACGGCCTCGACGACGACTGCGACGGCGACGCCGACGAGGTCCTCGATCCCGCGAACCAGACCGGCTGCGTGACCGATCCCAGCTGCCCGGGCGGTAGCCGCTGCCCGGTCCACTTCGACACCAACATCCATCACTGCGGCGGCTGCCGGCGGGAGTGCAACCCCGGCACGACGCTCGTGGCCGACCAGTGCGTCGCCGACGCGTGCTCGTGCACGACCAACCCGGGCGGGGCGGCGTGCGCCGTCGGGAGCACCTGCTGCGGCACGACGGATGGCATGGGCAATCCCGTCACGTTCCCGGGCTGCTTCGACACCGACACCGCGACGCAGAACTGCGGCGGATGCGGCAACGTCTGCGACCCCACGACGGCCGACTCGTGTGCGGGCGGGCGCTGCGTCTGCGGCGGCACCGGCGCCGCCTGCGGCGTCGGTCAGACGTGCTGCGGCGGCCAGTGCGTGAACCTGGCGACCGACACGCTGCACTGCGGACGCTGCGACCGCGTCTGTGGTCCCCGGACCGCGTGCAACGCCGGCACCTGCGGCTGCGACGACCCGACGACGCACGGCGACTGCAGCCCGGCCGACATCGGTCAGCCGGGCGGCAACGGCTGCGAGACCGACCTGCTCACCGACGCGAACTTCTGCGGCACCTGCGCCCAGTCCTGCCTCGACGAGCACGTCGCGACCGGCACCTGCTCGGGCGGCGCGTGCACGATCGGCACGTGTCAGACCCTCTACGGCGACTGCAACGGCGGCGCCGGGAACGGCTGCGAGACGAGCCTGTCGACCACGGGCAACTGCGGCGCCTGCGGCAACGTCTGCAACCCGATGAACGCGAACGCGGTCTGCAACGTCGCGGGCAGCACCGCGTCGTGCGGCTACGGGACGTGCACCGGGACGTTCGAGAGCTGCGACTCGAACGTGATGAACGGCTGCGAGACGAGCCTGCGCGCGACGGGCACCTGCGGTGCGTGCACGACCGACTGCAACGTGAACGTCCGCAACGCGACGCCCACGTGCAGCGCGGGCGGCGCCTGCGACTACTCGGGCAGCTGCGCGGCGGGGACCTCGGACTGCGACTCGACTCGCGCGAACGGCTGCGAGCCCTTCGCGACCACGCACTGCGGCGCCGCGTGCACGAACTGCTCGTCGACGGTGCTCAACGCGAGCGGGCCGATGTGCACGGGCGGCGGCACCTGTGGCTTCGCCTCGTGCAACGCGGGCGCGACCAACTGCGACGGCAACGCGGCGAACGGCTGCGAGACCTGGAACACCATGCGCTGCGGCGCGGGCTGCACCAACTGCACGACGGCGGTCTCCCACGGGACCGGGATCGCCTGCTCGGGCGGGGGCGCATGCACGTTCTCGGGGTGCGCGTCGGGGTACATCGACTGCGACGGCATGATCACCCTCGGCTGCGAGCAGGCGCAGGACGCGACCCACTGCGGTGCGGCGTGCACGAACTGCATGTCGCTGCCGAACGTCGCGGCCACGACCTGCTCGGGCGGGGGCACCTGCACGGTCACGAGCTGTCGTGCGGGCTTCCTCGACTGCACCGCCGCGGCGGGGTGCGAGCAGACGGAGGACACCAGCCACTGCGGCTCCGGCTGCACGAACTGCACGACCATCCCGAACGTGACCGGCCTCGGCTGCACGAGCGGGTCGTGCACGTACAGCGGCTGCGCGGGCGGGTTCGTGGACTGCACTGCGGCGGCGGGCTGCGAGACGGCGCAGGACGCGACGCACTGCGGCGCCACCTGCGTGAACTGCAACACCATGCTGCCGAACGCCACCACGTCCTGCGGCGGCGGCACCTGCACCCTCGTCTCGTGCAACGCAGGCTTCCGAGACTGTACGGCGGCGCCCGGCTGCGAGACGCCGCAAGACATCATGCACTGCGGCGCGTCGTGCACGAACTGCACGACGACCGTCCTGAACGTCGCGACCGTCACGTGCGGCGGCAGCGGCACCTGCGGCTTCTCGGGCGGCTGCACCGGCAACGCGTGCAACGCCGACGGCATGGCCACCAACGGGTGCGAGGGCACGCAGTCGCCGACCGCGTGCGGTCCGACCTGCGCGACCGACTGCACCACGGGCTTCATGCACGGGAGCGCGGGCTGCTCGGGCGGCGCCTGCACGGTCGCCTCGTGCTCGGGCATGTTCGCGAACTGCGACGGCACGATCAGCAACGGCTGCGAGACGATGACCGCGGGCGACGACGCGGACTGCTGCGGCGCGATGTGCGCCGGCGCGACGACCTGCATGGGCAGCGCGACGACCGGCTACTCCTGCATGTGATCGCGACGGAAGAGCTGGCCACGGAGGTCCCGGACGGGAGCGGGCGCAGCCCGCGGACGGGAGGGGCCGGAGCGGCGAGCCGGCACGATCGCGGTCACCGTCGGAGGATGCCGGCGCCCCCGAGCATGCGGAGCAGCTCCCGGAAGCCGTCGCTGCGTCCGACCTGGACGAGGTGGCCGCCGGGCATCCGCACGAGCCGCGCGCCGAAGTGGCTGGAGAGCTTCTCGGCGTGCTGGATCGGCGTGATCTGATCGCGCTCGGAGCCGAGCACGAGGATGCGCTCGCGCGGCGTCCGCGTTGAGCGGGCGAGCGGGCTGACGACCGCGTAGGCGTTCTCCAGCAGGCGGTGCTGCTCGTCTCGATCTTCGTCCGTGCCGACGAGCCGCCCGTCGTCGCGCGCGAAGTCGGCCAGGGACGCG
>JBGAQA010000051.1:0-46392 GCA_044220955.1 Sandaracinaceae bacterium | reverse complement strand
GTCGAGTGGCGATACCTGCTCCGGCAGCGCGCTGAATGTGCCCGGGCAGCCCGTCAGCGCCAGTGGGGTCGCGGCGAGCGTGCAGACGACCAGCGTGCGTGCGTGCGTGCGTGCGTGCCATACTACAATCCAACACCCGCACGCCTCCGCGCGTCAAGCGAGGCCTCCTCCGTCACCCCAGCCCGAGCGCGCGCTCGATCATCCAGAACGCCGCGAGGAGCGCGATGCAGGCCGAGCCGCCGCGGACGACCCAGGCGCGGTAGCCCTTCTGGCGGGCCATCCACTCGAGCGGGCCGATCGCGAGCAAGACACAGCCGAGCTGCGCGAGCTCGATCCCGACGTTGAACGAGAGCAGCGAGAGCACGCGCGCCCGCGAGGGCAGGCCGAGATCGGCGAGCACGCTGGAGAAGCCGAAGCCGTGGATGAGCCCGAAGCCGAGCGCGAGCCAGGGCATCTGCTTGCGTGACTCGGGGCGCACGATGTTGATCAGCGCGACGACCACGATCGAGCCCGCGATGACGCTCTCGACCAGGCGCGCCGGCAGCACCAGCACGCCCATCGCCGCGATGATCAAGGTCACGCTGTGCCCGACGGTGAACGCGGTGACGACGAAGGCGATGTCGCGCAGCGCCGCGCGGTGCCCACGCTTGGCCGCGAGTTCCCCGGTGGTGAGCAGCAGCGAGAGCAGGAAGAGGAGGTGGTCGTAGCCCGTGAGCAGGTGCATCACGCCCTCCCACGCGAACTGGCCGAGCAGCGTGGCCATCGAGGCCGGCTCGCCGAGCGGCGCGGTCTGGCGCCCGACCCTGAGCACGCGCGTCTCGGTGCCCGTGCCGAATCGCTCGCGCACGAAGGTCTCGTGCTGCGCGTCGCTCGCGAAGATCGTGTCGTCGTGCAGCGTCAGCGCGCCGCGCGGCGCGGGGCAGCGGTAGACGATCACGACCTCCAGCCGGGGCGCGTCCTCGCTCGTCGCGCGCGTGATCTCCCCCAGCGACGGCTCGCAGCGGCCGCCCTGCCCCTCGAGCCAGATGCCGGCGCGCAGCCACGCGTGGAGGCGCTCGTCCTCGGCGAGCACGGCGTCGTGATCGGCGTCCTCGCCCATCCCGAGCTCCATCGCGGCGTCGACGATCTCGAGATCGGCGGTGACGCTCGCGCCCTCCTCGGTCGGCTCCACGATCAGGTAGGTCGCACTCCCGCGATGCGCGGACGCGTCGCTGGTGGTGAGCAAGAGCGCGAGACAGAGCGGGATTGCGACGCGCAAGGCGCGGCGAGAGTAATACGGCTGCGGCGGCCCGTGCGCTCGCGCGGCGGGGCGTCTGGACGTTCGCCGCTCGCGGCGTTACAAGCGCGACCGATGCAACTCTCCGCGGAGCCGGTCGACTTCGGAGACGACCACTTCCACGATCAGTGCGGCATCTTCGCGATCTGGGGCGCGAAGGAGGCCTCGAACCTCGCGTACCTGGGGCTGCACGCGCTGCAGCACCGCGGGCAGGAGAGCGCCGGGATCGTGTCGAGCGACGGCGGCCGCCTCTTCGCGCACCGCGCGCTCGGGCTCGTGCAGGACTGCTTCTCGCAGACGACGCTCGAGAACCTCCCCGGCCGGCGCGCGATCGGCCACGTCCGCTACTCCACCGCGGGCGGCGGCGGCATCAAGAACGCCCAGCCCATCGCGGTCGACTACTCGGCTGGCTCGATCGCCGTGGGCCACAACGGCAACTTCACGAACTTCGAGGAGGTGCGCCACCGCCTCGAGGACGCCGGATCGATCTTCCAGAGCACGAGCGACACCGAGGTGCTCGTGCACCTCATCGCGCGCAGCCGCGCCGAGAAGACGATCGACCGCGTGGCCGACGCGCTCCGCGAGATGGAAGGCGCGTTCTCGATCGTCGCGATGACGACCGACGAGCTCATCGTCGCCCGCGACCCGCACGGCTTCCGCCCCCTCTGCATGGGCCGGCTGAAGCAGGACGGCAGCGTCGCGACGGTGTTCGCGTCCGAGCCGGTCGCGTTCGACCTCATCGACGCCGAGTACGTGCGCGACCTCGAGCCAGGCGAGATGGTCGTCGTCGACCGCGACGGCACGCAGTCGTACCGGCCCTTCGAGCCCCGCCCGAAGAAGATGTGCATCTTCGAGTACGTCTACTTCGCGCGACCGGACTCGTCGCTCGAGGGCGTCAGCGTGTACGAGGCCCGCAAGCGGCTCGGCGAGATGCTCGCTGAGGAGCAGCCCGCACCGGCGGACGTGGTGATCGCGGTGCCGGACAGTGGTGTCGCGTCGGCGATGGGCTACGCGAACAAGCTCGGCCTGCCCTTCGAGATCGGGCTCATCCGCAGCCACTACGTCGGGCGCACGTTCATCGAGCCGGCGCAGTCGATCCGGCACTTCGGCGTGAAGCTCAAGCTCTCGCCGGTGCGCAAGGTGCTCGAGGGGCGCCGCGTCGCGGTCATCGACGACTCGATCGTGCGCGGCACCACCTCGCGCAAGATCGTGAAGATGCTGCGCGACGCGGGCGCCAAGGAGGTGCACCTGCGCATCTCGTCGCCGCCCACGCGCTGGCCCTGCTTCTACGGCATCGACACACCCTCGCGGAACGAGCTGATCGCCTCGACCCACAGCCCGAGCGAGATCAGCAAGTACGTGACGAGCGACAGCGTCGGGTACCTGAGCGTCGAGGGCCTGCACCGCGCGGTGACGGGTGGCGCGACCTCGGGCACGGGGAACATGGCCGGCCACTGCGACGCGTGCTTCACCGGCAACTACCCGGTCACGTTCGCGCCCGACGCGCGCAACGGCAAGAAGAGCCTGCCGCTCGCGACGCTCTGATCGTCGCGCCGGTCAGGTCCCGCAGAACGTGCGGTAGCGCCACTGCTCGGAGCCCGGGGGCTCGGCGAGGTCGGCGTGCTCGGGCTGCTCGTCGTAGGGCCGCGCGAGCGCGCGCGAGAGGCGCTCGAGCGGCCCGAGGTCGCCCTCGGTCGCGGCGGCGATCATCTCCTCGACCCGGTGGTTGCGCGGGACGAGCGCGGGGCTCGCGGCGCGGATGCGCGCGGCGCTCTCTCGCCGCTCGGCGAGATCGTCGCCGAGGCCGGCGCTCCACTCCGACACCCACGCCCGCGCCCCCTCCGTCCCGCCGAGCGCCGTGGCGAGCGCCTGGCGGGCCGCGGCGTCGTCGACGCAGGCCGCGAGCGCGCGGAACGTACGCGTGAAGTCGGCCCGCGCCTCCGCCATGTGCTCGAGCAGGCGCGCGGCCAGCGCGCTGGCCTCGTCGCCCGCGGCCAGGCCGAGCTTGTCCGCCATCACCTGCCCGTACGCTGCCTCGAAGCGCGACGGGAAGTGATCGAGCACCTCGGTCGCGAGGCGCACCGCCTCGTTCTCGTCGGGATCGATCGCGTCGAGCAGCGCCTCGCCGAGCCGGGCGAGGTTCCAGAGCGCGATGCGCGGCTGGGCACCGAACGCGTAGCGCCCGCCCTCGTCGATCGAGGAGAAGACGCGACCGGGGTGGTAGGCGTCGAGGAACGCGCAGGGGCCGTAGTCGAGCGTCTCGGCGGCGATGGACGTGTTGTCCGTGTTCATCACGCCGTGCACGAACCCCACGCCCATCCAGCGGGCGACGAGCGCCGCCTGCGCGTCGACGACCGCGCCGAGCAGCGCGAGCGCTGGACGCGCCGCCTCCGCGCACGTCGGGTAGTGCCGCTCGATCGCGTAGCCGATGAGCCGGCCGAGGCCCTCGCGGTCGCCGCGCGCGGAGAAGTACTCGAACGTGCCCACGCGCAGGTGACTGCGCGCCACGCGGACCAGCACCGCGCCCGGTAGCGCACGCTCGCGCAGCACCGGCTGGCCCGTCGCGATCGCCGCGAGCGAGCGCGTGGTCGGGACCCCGAGCGCGTGCATCGCCTCGGCGACCACGTGCTCGCGGAGCACCGGCCCGAGCGCGGCGCGCCCGTCGCCGCCGCGCGAGAACGGCGTCGGCCCGGACCCCTTGAGCTGCACGTCGCGCCGCACCCCGTCCCTGCCGACGACCTCGCCGAGCAGGAGCGCACGCCCGTCGCCGAGCTGCGGCGAGAAGCCGCCGAACTGGTGCCCCGCGTAGGCGAGCGCGATCGGCTCGCTGCCCTCGAACGCGCCGTGGCCGGCGAGGCGCGCCACGCTCTCGGGCGTGCGCAGCGCCTCGGGGTCGACCCCGAGCAGGCGCGCGAGCGGCTCGTTGAGCGCGAGGAGTCGAGGCTGAGGCGCGGGAGCCCCGGAGACGCGCCGGAAGAAGCGTTCCGGCAGGCGCGCATAGGTGGTGTCGAAGGCGAAGGGCATCGCGAGCCGATGCAGCCTGACGCGATCGGGTCGCGGGCGCCGCCGGGATCGTGACCGGCGCCGTGGCCCGAGGACGCGCGTGGTACCGTCGTCCGATGGCCACCCAGCACGTCGCGACGTGCACGCTCTGCGAGGCGGCGTGCGGCATCGTGGTCTCGACCGAGGGCGATCGCGTCAGCGGGATCCGCGGCGACGACGACGACCCGATGAGCCGCGGCTTCATCTGCCCGAAGGCGGCGGCGATGGCGGACCTGCACCACGACCCCGACCGGCTGCGGCGGCCGCTGGTGCGCGACGGCGCGGTCGGGAGGTTCCGCGAGGCGCGCTGGGACGAGGCCCTGCGCCTCGCCGGGGACGGGCTCGCGCGCATCCGCGACGCGCACGGACGGGACGCGCTCGCCGTCTATTACGGCAACCCCGTCGCGCACAACTTCGGCCTGCTCACGCACGCTCTGCCCCTCACTCGCCTCGTGCGGACGAAGAACCTCTACTCGGCGAGCACGGCCGATCAGATGCCGCAGATGCTCGCGGCGCAGGAGATGTTCGGGCACCTCGGGCTCGTGCCCGTCCCGGACGTGGACCGCACCGACCACTTCCTCGTGCTCGGCGCGAACCCGCTCGTCTCGAACGGCTCGTTGATGACGGCGCCCGACATGAAGCGCCGTCTGCGCGCGATCCGCGAGCGCGGCGGCAAGGTCGTCGTGATCGACCCCCGGCGCTCCGAGACCGCGGAGGTCGCGAGCGAGCACGTGTTCGTGCGGCCGGGGACCGATGCGCTGCTGCTCCTCGGGATGTTGCACGTGATCTTCGCCGAGGACCGCGCGCGGCCCGGGCGGCTCGCCCCCTGGCTCGTCGGGCTCGACGCGCTGCGGGCCCTCGTCGGCCCGTTCGAGCCCGCGCGCGTCGCGCCGCTCACGGGCGTGTCCGCCGAGACGATCGCTCGCCTGGCCCGGGAGCTCGCCAGCGCTCCGCGCGCGGCCGCGTACGGCCGCGTCGGGATGTGCACCCAGGAGCACGGGACGACCGCGTCCTGGCTGCTCCAGGCGCTCAACGTCGTGACCGGCCGTCTCGACGAGATCGGCGGCGTGATGTTCACGACGCCCGCGGTCGATCTCCTCGCCGTGCTCGAGACGCTGGGGATGGCCCGGGGCTACGGCCGCTGGAGCAGCCGCGTGCGCGGGCTGCCGGAGGTCGCGGGCGAGCTCCCCATCGCGGCGCTGGCCGAGGAGATCGAGGCCCCGGGCCCCGGCGCGCCGCGCGCGCTGCTCACGATCGCCGGTAACCCCGCCCTCTCCGCGCCGAACGGGCCGCGCCTCGAGCGGGCGCTGCCGCGCCTCGAGTTCATGGTGTCGGTCGACGCGTTCCTCAACGAGACGACGCGCCACGCGAACGTGATCCTGCCGCCGGTGTCACCGCTGCAGCGCTCGCACTACGACCTCGCGCTCACCTCGTTCGCCGTGCGCAACTTCGCGAAGTACGTGCCGCCGGTGCTGCCGCGCGGCCAGGACGAGCGGCACGACTGGGAGATCTTCGCGCACCTCTCGACCCGCTTGCTCGTGCCCGCGCCGCTCAGGCGTGCTGCGCGCGCGGCGGCGATGCTCGGGCCCGAGCCCGTCCTCGAGGCGGCGCTGCGCGCGGGTCCCTGGGGCCTGCGCCGAGGACGCGCGGGCCTCTCGCTCGCCAAGCTGCGACGCTCGCCGCACGGCGTGGACCTCGGGCCGCTCACGCCGGGCCACCTCCCGGCGGCGCTCCACACGCGCGATCGGAAGGTGCACCTCGTGACCTCGCTCCTCGCGGGCGAGGTGGAGCACCTGCGCGGCGAGCTCGGTCGTCCGGCCGGCGCGCGCGGGCTCGTGTTCGTGGGCCGGCGCGAGCTGCGCTCGAACAACAGCTGGCTCCACAACGCGCAGCGCATGGTGAAGGGGCCCGCGCGCTGCGCGCTCCGCATCCACCCGGCGGACGCCCGCGCGCTCGGCATCGAGGACGGAGCCGAGGTCCGCGTGCGCTCGCGGGTCGGGAGTGTCCAGGTCCGCGTCGAGGTGACCGACGAGATGATGCCCGGCGTCGTGAGCCTGCCTCACGGCTACGGCCATCATCGCGAGGGCACGCGCCTCGGCGTCGCGCGCGAGCACGCGGGCGTCAGCGCCAACGACGTGACCGACGAGGGCTTCCTCGATCGTCTCACGGGCACGGCGGGCTTCAGCGGGGTGAGCGTCACGGTCGAGGCCGTGGTGACGACGGAACGCTCCGAGCCCGTCGCGCGGGTCTAGCCCTCACCCCTCTCCCGCCGACGGGGAGAGGGCTCTCGGGTCACTCCTCGTCGGGCACGCCGCCGCTCGCGGCGATGTCGGTGCCCTTGATCTTGCTCGCGTCGAGCCCCGACGCCCGCTTGGTCATCGTCGCCATCAGCTCGTCGAGGCTCGGCGGGTCGCCCTTGATGAAGCGAAGCGGGTTGATCCGCCCGACGACGAACGCGCGCAGGTAGGGGCTCGTCAGGCCCGCCTCCTTCAGGCGCGCGATGGCGCCGTCGACCACCTCGTCGAGCGTGAGGACGAGCGCGGCGCGGCGCCGACGCTCCTCGATGGCCTCCGCCAGCGTTCCGTCGATCCAGGAGTCGACCTTCTTCAGCACGCTCATGTACGCGCCGCCCGAGAGGCGCGGCTTGCCCTCGTAGGCGAAGCCGATGGTCACGAGGCCCGGCTCGTCCAGCTCGACCTCGAAGTCCTTCTCGCCGCCGCTCGCCCAGGTCGCGAGATCCACCACGAGCCGCCGCACCTCGATCGCGCGCTCGCGGAGGTTGTGGGCCTTCTCGATGTTGAGCGCGAGGATCTGGTAGCCCACGCGTCGCTCGGGCACGAGCAGCCCGACGATCGACTTGGCCCCCAGCTCGCGCATCACGGTCAGGCGGTGATTGCCGTTGGGCGTGAGGAACTTCCCGTCCTCCCCGAGCATCACGATGATCGGATCGAGGAAGCGTCGCGTCTTGCCGATCGCGAACGCGAGCTTCTTCACGTGCGCCGGCGACACGTCGCGCTGGAACGGCGTCGGCGCGACCTGCTCGATCGGCAGCGCCGCGAGCAAGAGCGGGTGGCCCCCCAGCGGATCGCGCCACGCCCCGATCGCCGCACCGCCGGCGCCGGCCACCGCCTTCATCATGCCCGCGAGCGCCGGATCGTCCGTCCCGATGGGGAGCTCGGCCGCCGCGATGCCCACCGGCTCGATCGTCGGCTTCTTCGGCTTGCGAGGCGCGGCCTTCTTCCTGTCCGCCGCAGCCGGGCGGGTCTTCTTGGGCGCCGCGGGCGATCCGTCGTCCGGCTTCTTTCGTGCGGGCATGGCTCAGCGTGTACACGTGCAGGCACCGGCGCCGCAAGCGGCCTCGCGTGTGCCCGGTGGGTCGGCTAGCATCGGCGCGCATGTCCGGTCGCGCCCTGATCGCCCTCGCCCTCGCCTCCGTCACTCTCGTCGCCTGCGGCGGCACCACGACCGGTGCCGGCGGTACCACGACGCCTCACTCCCGGGAGCGCCCGGCGTACACCTCGTGCGAGGATCCCGCGCAGGTCCGCCTCGCGCCGACCGTGTGCTGGAGCCCGGTCGGCAGCCACTGGCGCTTCGTCGCC
Organism: Sandaracinaceae bacterium; assembly: GCA_044220955.1. Lineage (GTDB taxonomy): Bacteria > Myxococcota_A > Polyangia > Polyangiales > Sandaracinaceae > JBBSAT01. The sequence goes on along the minus strand of JBGAQA010000051.1, from coordinate 38,475 downwards.
GACGCCCCGGGCGGGAGCTACACCTTCGACGTCGAGCTGATGGCCGCCGGCCGGGTGCGCGCGACGGACGTGCCGAACGCCACCCCCGCCACCGACGAGTGGTTCGTCGAGAACGACGAGCTGCGGATCTTCCTGCAGAACCGATATGTCGAGTACCGGGCCACGCTGCACAACGGGACGCTGATGATCGGCGAGGCCGTCAACGTGCGCGGCGACACCTGGGCCTTCCGGGGCGACCGCGTGCACGAGGGCGGCTCCTGCCCCTCGAACGAGGCCGTGGTGACCGACGGAGACGAGCCGGGCTGCTTCGACGTGGCGGGCACCCGCTGGACCGTCTCGGTGGGCGCCACGGAGTACGAGCTGCAGTTCGGCGACGGAGGTGCGCTGATCAGCAACAACCCGAGCGACACGACGCCCGACGACGACGGGTGGGAGCAGCAAGGCACCACGGTACGCTTCTGGTTCGACGACCACGCCACCGAGCTGAGCGGGACCATCTCGCCCGCGGACCTGACGCACCTCTCGGGGACCGGCCACGGGCCGGCGGGCGCGAGCCTCTCGTGGAGCGCCACGGCGATCCCGAGCTACCCACCGCCCATCCACTGAAGACGGAGACGACGCTCGGGGCCTCGCGTTGGCTTGCCGACGCGACGAGCGCGTGAGACGTTGACTCGATGACTTCGCGTGAGGTGCTCGGCCTCTCGGCCGTGTTCGCGTGCCTGGTGATGGGGCCCTTCGGCTGCGCGAGCGCGGATCCCGGGCCGGGGCCCGGGACGGACGCAGGACGGGTCGACGGCGGCGCGGGGGACACCGGGCCTCCGAACGACTCCGGCCCCCGAACGGACGGCGGGCCCCGCCGCGACGCCGGCCCGGTCGGCCGCGACGGCTCGGTCGCGTGCCCCGGCGGCCAGCACGCCTGCGGGGCGGGCTGCATCACCGACCAGCCGAACGACCCCGCCAACGGCTGCCGCTTCGGCTGCGGTGAGGCGTGCCCGACGCCGACGATGGGTGTCGCCGCGTGCACGAGCGGCGGGGCGTGCGACTTCAGCTGCCCCCTGCCCTTTCACCGGGTCGGCGACACCTGCACGTGCGCGCCCACGACGTGCCTTGCCATGGGCTACGAGTGCGGCTCGCCCGACGACGGCTGCGGCGCCCCGCTCGACTGCGGGATGTGCTCTCCGGGGGCGATGTGCCTCTCCGGCACCTGCGGCTGTCCGCCCGACACGCACGAGAACAACGACAGCAACGCCGTCGCGACGCCCGAGCCCGAGCTCACGGACTCCGCCGACCCGAACGTCACCCTGAGCGACTTCACGATCGATCACGAAGGTGACGTGGACTGGATCCGCTTTCACGTCGTCGACGCGTTCGACGGCGGCAACCCGCACCTCACGGTGCGTCTCTACAACATCCCGACCGGCAGCGACTTCGACCTCGGCGTCTGGTACGTGTGCGACGGCGGCGGCGACGCCTCGGCCTGCTCGGTCGGCACGCAGAACAACATGATCGGCCGCGGATGCATCAGCTCGCACACGGGCATCGCGGAGGAGAACGTGGACCTCCCGACCGACTGCGGCTTCCTCGCCAACGCCGACGGCCTGATGTTCATCCGCGTCTCGGCCCCGACGTTCGGCGCTAGCTGCATGCCCTACGCGCTGGACGTCCGGGTCCGCTGAGCGGGCGCGCGCGACCGAGGACCACCGGCGCGGCTACTCGGGGATCAGGATCCCCGCCGCCGACTTTTCGTCGCGGTCGTTCTCGATCGCCTCCGCGAAGGGGTGCGCGCAGTCGGGGTCGAACTGCTGCCCGACGCAGCGGAGGATCTCGCCCACCGCCACCTCGTGGGGCATCGCCTTGCGGTAGGCGCGGTCGCTGGTCATCGCGTCGTAGGTGTCCGCGACCGCGATGATGCGCGCGAGCAGGGGGATGTCCTGCGCCTTGAGCCCGAGCGGATAGCCCCGCCCATCCCAGCGCTCGTGGTGCAGGTGCACGCCCGGGATCAGCGGATGCAGGAAGGTGATCGGCTCGAGGATGTCGCGCCCGAAGCCCGGGTGCTTCTTGAAGACGTCGTACTCCTCCTGCGAGAGCTTGCCCGGCTTGTTGAGGTTCATCACGCAGCCGATCTTGCCGATGTCGTGCATGAGCGCGGCCTGGCGCGTGATCTCCACCTGCTCCTCGGGCAGGCCGAGCTTGATCGCGAGGATCTGCGCGTAGGCCGCCACGCGCTCGCTGTGACCGGACGTGTAGCGGTCCATCTTGTCGATGGCGCTCGCGAGGCCCTTGATGGTCTGCTGGAACGTCGCCTTCAGATCCTCGTAGAGCTTGGCGTTCTCGATCGCGGCGGCAGCTCGGTCCGCCACGATCCGCAGGAGCTTGCGCTGCCCCTCGTCGAAGCGCTTGCCGCGCGTGTACGAGACGATGCCGAGCACGCCGACGACCTCCTTGCGGATCATCAGCGGCGTGACGACGAGCGACATCGGCTTCATCGTGCCGTCGTCCATCACGAGCCAGTCGTGCGCCGACTGCCCGTGCAGGATCAGCGGCTGCCCCTCGCGCAAGTGAAGCGCGAGCTTGCGGGCGTCGAGGCCGACCAGCGGCGCGAGCGGCCGGAACTGCGGGTTCACCTCGCGCGCTCGCTCGAAGAAACCGCCCTCCCCGTCCTTGAGCGCGATCGAGACCTGGTCCGCGTCGACCTCCTGGATGGCCGCGTCCGTGACCGTGCGCAGCACCTCCTCGAGCGAGAGGCTGGCCGCGATGGCCTCGCTGACCTTGTAGAGCGAGAGCGCCTCCTTGAGGCGGAGGTTCTCTGCCGTCAGCTTCTGCTTCTCGAGCGCACGCCGGATGGTGTGGACGACCTCCTCGACCTTGAAGGGCTTGAGGATGTAGTCGTAGGCGCCCTTCTTCATGGCGTCGATCGCGGTCTCGACCGTGCCGAAGCCGGTCATGATCACCGTGACGACGTTCGGCGTGTGCTTCTGCACGGCCTGGAGCAGCTCGAGGCCGCCCATGTTCGGCATCTTCAGATCCGAGAGCACGAGGTCGTACGAGCTGCGCGAGAGCTCCACGAGCGCGGCGCTGCCGTCCTCGGCCGTCCGCACGTCGAACCCCTCCATCGCGAGGAAATCCGCCAGGATCTCGCGGATGACTTGCTCGTCGTCGACGACGAGGATTCGCGGCGCTTCCGTCTCCGAAGTCGTGCTCCGGGGAGAATCGCGTGCCTGGCTCGTGCGGTCCATCGTAGGGTCGGAGGAAGCAGCCGTTTCTACCACGGACGCCCGCCGGTTGAAGACCCACGTGATCACCAAGCAGGAGCCGCGACCGAGACGGAGCTTCCGCGCCCTCGCCTTCCTCGTGTACGGCGCCATGAGCGCGTGCGCGCTGTTGATCGCGTGGGCGCGCGGGGCGAGCCTCTTCCGGGCTCCTGCCGCGGTCCCGGCCCTCGCGAGCCTCGAGGCGTCGCTGGGCCTGGGCGCGCTCCTGGCGCTCGTGACCATCCTGGGCACGCGCGCGCTCGTGCTGCGCTCCACCTGGGGCCGGACCTTCCGAGACGAGCTGCGCGCGCTGCTCGCCGACGCGACGTTGGGCGACACCCTCTGGCTCGCGCTGGCGAGCGGTGTGGGCGAGGAGCTGCTCTTCCGCGGGGCGCTCGTGCCGTTCTGGGGCCTGCTCGCGAGCTCGATGGCGTTCGGGATCCTGCACCTCGGCCCCTCGCGGCGCTTCCTCGGCTGGACCGTCTGGGCGAGCGCGCTGGGCGTGCTGCTCGGCGAGATCTTCCTGTGCACGGGGCGCATCGAGGGTGCGATCCTCGCGCACGTGACGATCAACGCCGTGAACCTGCGCTTCGTGCTCGCCTTCGACGGCCGGCTCGACGCCCCGCGCGCGGGGATCGGCGAGCAAGCGCTCGTGGGCCGGCGTGCGCGGCGCGAGACACGGTAGGAGGCGAGGATGGCACCGCGCGAGTGGACGAACTGGTCGAGGGTGCACGCGGCGCGGCCGACCGTGTGGGAGTCGCCGCGCTCCGTCGCCGAGGTCGTCGACGTCCTCTCTCGCGCGCGCCGGGCCGGGCAGCGCGTGCGCGCGCTGGGCGCGGGACACTCCTGGTCCGCCATCGCCCAGCCGGATCACGTCGCGCTGGATCTCGAGAACATGCGCGCGGTCCTCGGGATCGACGCGGGGGCGCGCACGATCCGCGTCCAGGCGGGCATCCACCTCTTCGAGCTGACGGCGGCGCTCGACCGCCTCGGGCTGGCGATGCCGATCCTCGGCTCGATCAGCGCGCAGTCCATCGCCGGCGCGACGAGCACCGGGACCCACGGCTCGAGCCTCGTGCACGGCAACCTCTCGAGCCTGATCGAGGAGCTGGTCCTCGTGACGCCGCGGGGCGAGACGCTGCGCATCGGCAAGGGCGATCCGCGCATGGCGGCGGCGCGCGTCGGGCTCGGGGCGCTCGGCGTCGTGGTCGAGGTCGTGCTTCGCGTGGCGCCCGCCTTCACCTTGGTCGGCGAGGTGGAGGTCGTGCCGATCCGAGAGGCCGCGCGACACCTGCCCGAGATCGCCGCGTCGGCGGAGTTCGTGAAGGTCTGGTGGCTCCCGGGCGCCCGCGGCGCGCACGTCTTCCGCTATCTCCGCACGCCCGAGCGTGCCGTGGACGTGAGCGCCTCGCGCGCGTTCGACGAGCACGTCGTGAACCGACACGTCTTCCCGCTCGCCCTCGCCGCGACCATGCGCTGGCCCGAGATCACGCGGCGCCTCAACCGCTTCGTCGCGAAGAGCTACCTCGAGCGCCCCTCGGTGCCGGTGAAGAGCCACTACGCGTTCAACGTGGCGATGCCCCCGATTCATCGCGAGACGGAGTACGCGTTCGGTCTCGACGACGCGCCGCACGCGATCGAGGCGCTGGCGACGCTGGTCGAGGCCGAGCAGCTCCCGGTGAACTTCCCGGTCGAGGTGCGCTTCGTGCGCGAGGACGCGGCGTGGATGAGCCCGGCGTACGGGCGACCGACGGTGCAGATCGGTGCCTACATGACCGAGGGCCCCGGACGCGCGCGCTTCTTCCACGCGTTCGAGCAGATCGCCCACCACCACGCCGCGCGCCCGCACTGGGGCAAGGAGATGGACGTCGACGCGGCGTACGTCGCCCGCGTGTTCCCCGAGGCGCGCGCCTTCCGGCAGCTCACGCGCGAGCTCGATCCCGAAGGGACGATGCGGAATGCGTTTCTCGATCGCGTCCTGGGCTGAAGAGCGGTCCCGAGATCGGACGAATCTTCGCGCGCAGCGATACGAGGGGCCGGCCAACGGAGCGTCGTCCGGGGGGGCACCCCGCGCGTCAGCGGACCATCTTGCGCTCGCGGAACCACGCGACGGCGTCGCGGATGGACTCGTCCAGCGGGCGGTACGTCGCGCCGAGCTCGCGCCGCGACTTGGCGTTGTCGTAGAACGAGGGCACCAGGCTGAACTCGAAGAAGTCGCGCGAGAGCAGCGGCGGCTTGCCGGTGCGCGCCGCCTGCGCCTCCATCCCTCGCGCGAGCGCGCGCGCGACGCCGACCGGGATCTTGACCGTGCGGCGCTTGCGCCCGGTGACGCGGTCGATCGCCGCCACGAGCTCCGCGTTCGTCAGGTTGTGGGCCGACGCGACGTAGCGCTCGCCCCTCTTGCCCTTCGTCGCCGCGAGCAGGTGCACGCGCGCGGCGTCGCGCACGTCCACGTAGCTCGCGCCTCCGTCGAAGATCACCGAGGGCCCGGGCGTCTTCATCGAGCCGAGGACGATCGCGCCGCTCGGCGTGGGCCGGATGTCGTTCGGACCGAGGACGATCCCGGGGCAGACGACGCGCACGTCGAGGTCCCACGCCGCGAAGTACTCGGCCAGCTCGCGGCTGTGGAGCTTGCTGCGGCTGTAGGGGAAGTCGAGATCCCAGCACTCGTAGGGCGTCGTCTCGTCCGCCAGCCCGCCGCCGCGCGGACGGCCGAGCGAGACGATGCTCGCCGTGTACACGAGGCGCTCGACGCCCGCGCGGCGCGCGGCCTCGAGCACGTGGAAAGTGCCGCGCAGGTTCACGTCGTACATGCGCGAGGGATCGGGGGCCCAGTCGAGGTAGATCGCGGCGACGTGGAAGACGGTGTCCACGCCGGCGACGGCACGCGTCACGTCCTCGACGCTCCGGACGTCGCCCTCGAGGATCTCCACGTCGAGGCCGGCGACGTTGTCGCGGGTCTCGCCCTTCGCCGCGAGGACCCGAACGGCCACGCCGTCGTCGAGGAGCTGCTTGGTGATCCACCGGCCGAGGAAGCCACAGCCCCCCGTGACGAGCGCCTTCTTCATTCCGCAGATGATGCCGGATGCGCGCCTCCGGCTCGACGCCAATGTGTCGTCACGCGAAGCCGAGGGCGCGACCACCTTGATAGACCAGCAAGGTCACGACGTACGCGAGCACGTTCATGTACACGAGCATGAAGAGGGCCCAGCGCCAGCCGCCGGCCTCCCGGCGGACGACCGCGAGCGTGCTCATGCACTGGGCCGCGAGCACGAAGAAGACCATCAGCGCCACGCCCGTGAGCGGCGTGAACACGAGCGTCCCGTCGGGCCGCCGCGCTGCGCGGAGGCGCTCGTGCAGCGACGCCGACGCCTCGTCGGTCGTGCCGGCGCCGTAGACCTGGCCGAGCGTGCTCACCAGCACCTCGCGCGCGGCGAACGAGGCGACCAGCCCCACGCCGATCTTCCAGTCGAAGCCGAGCGGCGCGAGCGCAGGCTCGAGCGCCCGGCCGAGCCGGCCCGCGACGCTGACGCCGAGCTGGGCTTCGGTCCGGCGGTGCTCGATCTCGGCGCGCGCCGCCGGCTCCGTCGCCGCCGCGGCCTCCGCGTCGTATCGCGCGTCGAGCTCCGCGCTGCGCGGGAAGGCCAGCAGGCCCCAGAGCACGATGCTGATCGCCAGGATGATCGTGCCGGCGTTCTTGAGGAAGGCCGCGGTGCGCTGCCACACCGCGAGCGCCACGTTGCGCGCGACGGGCCAGCGGTAGGGCGGCAGCTCCAGGATGAGCGCCGGCGTCGGGCCCTTCAGGACGGTGCGGCGAAGCACCGCGGCCGCACCGAGCGTGGCCACGACCGAGAGCGCGTACATCACGAAGAGGGCCACGGCCCCGATCGAGAGCACGCCGAGCACGCGCTCGCCCCGCGGGAAGGCGACCGCCGTCACGAGCGCATACACGGGCAGCCGGGCGCTGCAGGACATGAGCGGTAGCGCCAGCATCGTGACCAGCCGGTCGCGACGGCTCTCGATCGTGCGCGTCGCCATCACGGCGGGGACGGCGCACGCGAAGCCGCTCAGGAGCGGGACGAACGCGCGACCGTGCAGGCCCACGCCGCGCATGAGCCGATCGATCACGAACGCGACGCGGGCGAGGTAGCCCGAGTCCTCGAGCAGAGCCAGGAAGAGCGAGAGCATCGCGATCTGCGGGACGAAGACGACGACGTTCCCGACGCCCGCGATGACACCGTCGCTGACGAGGTCGGCGAGTGGGCCCGCGGGGACCAGGGCGCGAGAGAGATCCTGGGCCAGGGTGACGAGCGCCTCGATCCCCGTGACGAACGGCTCGGACCAGGTGAAGAGCGCCTGGAAGAGCACGCCCATCACGATCGTGAACGCCACCGCGCCCCAGAGCGGATGCGTCAGCCACGCGTCGATCCGGTCGGTGGCGGTCGGGCCGGTTCGCGCCGCGGGTCGCACGGTGCGCTCGACCAAGGCGTCGATGCGGGCATAGCGCGCGGCGATCAGCACCTCGTCGATCGCCGGCACCGCGCGGTACGCGCCCGCGACGGCCTCCCGCAGCGCCCCCGGGATCCCGTCGAGCTCGTCCTCGCCGAGGGAGAGCAGCGCCCAGGCCGCGCGCGCCCGGAGCGCAGCCTCGCTCGCGCTCGGACCGATCGAGCGGAGCGCGGCGACGACCCCCTCGAGCGCCCCCTCCGCGTCCGCCGTGAGCGCGAGGCGGGTGGGCTCCCGCGCGGCGGGCGCGCCGATCGCGGTGGCCAGCGCATCGAGGAGCGCACCTCGGCCCTCGTGGGTCCGCGCGACGACGGCCACGACCGGGACGCCGAGCTCGCGGCCGAGGGCGGCGACGTCGACCGCCAGCCCGCTCGCCCGCGCCTCGTCCATCATGTTGAGCGCGAGCACCACCGGCACCGTCGTCTCGAGGACCGAGAGCGCCAGGTAGAGCCCACGGGCGAGCGTGGTCGCGTCGGCCACGATCACCACCGCCGCGGGCGCCGGCCCCGAGGGCGGCAGGATGGCGTCGACCGCGACGCGCTCCTCGGCCGAGCGGGCCGTGAGCGAGTACGTCCCCGGCAGATCCACCAGCTCGATCGTCTCGCCGCCAGGGAGCACGACCGACGCCGCGCGCCGCTCGACCGTGACGCCGGGATAGTTCCCCGTTCGCGCCCGCGCGCCCGTCAGCGCGTTGAACAGCGTCGTCTTGCCGCAGTTGGGGTTGCCCGCGAGCAGCACCGATCGCGTCAAAGGTCGGGCTCCACCGCGATGGCCATCGCATCGCTCCTGCGCAGCGAGAGCGCGTACCCGCGCAGCCGAACCTCGATCGGGTCGCCCAGCGGCGCGACGCGGACCACCTCGATCGCGGTGCCGGGCAGCGCGCCCATCTCCAGCAGCCGCCGGCGGAGCGTCGTCTCGCCCGCCACGCGGGTGATCCGCGCGCGCTGCTTGATCCCGAGCTCTGCCAGCGTCTTCACCATGGAGTGATAATGATTCTCGCTCGCGCGCGCAAGCGGCCGCGGCCGCGTCACGACTCGCGCTCGAAGCAGCGCGGATCGATGCCGAGCCGCCCGCGCAGCAGCCGCGTCGCGCCCACGAAGCGCGCGGTGACGGGGTCGTGATACCCGCTCACCTCGGGCAGCTCGGGCGCGTGCCGACGGTAGAACGCGTTCTGGCGCCGCATCCCGAGCTCCCGGACGTACTTGCCGAGCATCGACGCCAGCGCCACGGGCAGGTGCGCTGCGTCGGAGTCGACCTCGAAGCGCACGTGACCCAGATCTGCGATCTGATACCGGCACGCAGCCCGCGTCTCCTCGAGGACGACGATGCGCTCGGCGGCGATCGACGTGAAGTGCTCGCCGTAGCGCCGAACGCCGCCCACCATGCCGCAGATCACGTCGAGATCGGCCCCGAGCGCGCCGCGCGCGTCGCGCATCAGCTGCTCGAAGAGCGCGAGGTCGACACGGAGCTTGCTGCCCCATCGCTCCACGGCCTCGTTGAAGGCGCGCGCGCACGCGACCGCGGAGCGCGCGCGGGTCACCCGAACGCCGGCCCGCGCGAGCTTGGCGAGCGCGCGCCGCCCTACGTCGCGCTGCCCTCCGAAGACCGGCAGCGCGATCGGCTCCGACCAGCACTGAGGCGCCGCGCCAGCCGGGCAGCGCGCGCGGAGCGGCAGCGAGCCGTCGACCGCGATCGCCTCCAGCAGCTCGTCGACCGACCCCGGCGCGCGGCCCAGAGCGTCCTCGGCCAGGGCCAGCGAGACGCTCTCCGCCAGGGCCATCTTCCCGAAGCCCGCGGTCGCCTTGCTGTCACCGATGCCCGCACGCCGGCCACGGCGCGCGAGCGCGCGGGCGTCGTACGCGTCGACCTCGATCGCGACCGCCGTCGCCACCAGGGCGCCAAGCCGCGGGCCGAGCCCGTTCTCGTCGATGCCGATGACCCGCAACGCGCGCACTCTACCCGGCGGGAGGGGCTTTGACCTGGACGTCGCGCCACCGCTAGACTGTGTGCCGGGATCATTCTGTCGTGAGTGCAGCTTCGAGACGCCCACGAGGCAACGCAGCGCGGGCGCTCGAGGAAGCCTTGGGCGCGGTGGCCGCCCCCCCGGTCCGGGACGGCATCCTCGGAACCGCGCTCTCGCGCGCCGGGCTCGTCGCCGTCCCCGACGACGGCGCGACCCTCGACGCGTTCGTCCGCGGCGCGTTCCGCAAGACGATCTGCGAGCGCCTGGGGGACGACGTCGCGGAGGGTGTCCTGAGCGAGCTCTGGCCCCTGCTGGCCATGCTCGCACGACGCGCTGCGCCGCTTCCCGGCAGGTCCCCCCGTGTCACGGCGCGACCCGCGGCGACCGCGCGCCCCGCTCCGGCTCGCCAGCCCTCGCCGACGCCGGACGACGACGACCCGTCGGGAGTCGTCGTCGTCGTCGGCCCGGGCAAGACGATCCGCTCGGGCGAGAGCCTGCCGGTGATCATCGCGGTCATGCAAGACAGCGCTCGGGCGCGGGCGCTCGCCCTCCGGCTCGTCGGCAAGGCGCTCATCCGCCCCGTCGTCGACCTGCTCGAGATGGGCGAGGCGATCGAGGATCACCGCGCCGATCGACCGGTCGTGCTCTTCGACTGCGCGAGCCCACCCTTCCACCTCGAGTCCGTCGCCACGTTCGCGAGCGAGCTCCCCGACGGAAGCTGGCTCGCGCTGCTCGACGCGAGCCCCGAGCACGAGCGCACCGCGCGCAACTTCGCGGGCACGACGCTCACCCTCGCGCGCATCTCGTCGCAGGAGGGCACCGACGTGATCGCCCAGCGCTGCGTGGCTCTGTTCGACTGAGGCCGGACCCGTCCAGCAGGGACCTCAGGGCCGCCGCAGGATCTCGAGCAGGGCCGCATCGTCGGACGCGGGGGCCTCACCCGCGATCCCCTCGACGTCCGGCCGGAGCCAGGGCCAGCGCGGCCCGACGTCGCGACATCCGTCGGCTCGCTCGTCCGCACTGCAGTAGACCCGAACGTGGAAGTGGTCGTCGTGGGGCCGGGCGTTCTCGGGCTGCTGCAGGACGTAGGGCGCGCGGAAGAGAACGTCCGCGTCCGGCTCGTGATCGAGCGCATACGCGAGCAGGCGCGCTTCGACGCCGCGGCTGCAGAAGATCCACTGCACCTCGAGGGTCGGGTCGAGCAGGAGCGTGCGCACGAGCTCCCAGTTGCGCGCGTCGTCGAAGAAGTAGAGCTCCCCTTCGGGCGCGAACGCGAAGCCGAAGCGCGAGAAGGCGACGAACCCGGCCGAGCGAAGCGGCCGGCCGCTGGCGTCTTCGACGTAGAAGAGGATGTCCACGTCGCGGCCGGCGCGGTGGCTCGCATGGCGCTCGTGCCGTCCCCCGAGAGGCGCGCCGATGTCCCCGACGCGGAGCTCCTCGCTCCCGGGATGTGCTGCAGCGACCGCGCTCGCGGCTCGGTCGAGCGCGTCCACCAGCCGCGGAACGCCCACGCCCGACGACTCGCCCGGGCGGCCCCGCATGAACGCCTCGCCGCGGTCGGGCAGCTCGGCGCCCCGGCAGACCACGCCGCACGACGTCGAGCCCAGCGAGGCCGGTCGATCGGGGAACGGCCCGATCCCCCAGCACGCAGAGAGGAGCCATGCGCACGACGCCATCCACGCGCTCCGCATCGCGCGCCATCGTAGTCCGTCTTGACGGGCCGCGGCGACGCGCCCATGAAGGTCCCCCTCCACGGCGATCATGAGCAAGGACGACAAGGGGCCCATGGACCAGCTCAGCGCACACGTCGACCGCGCGTGGGATCTCGTCGGGAAGGGCGATCTCGCCGGGGCGCGGCGGTCCGCCGAGAAGTCGCTGGAGATCGACGCCGAGGCGCCCGAGGTCCACAACCTCCTCGGCTACGTCAGCGCGCTCGACGGCCGGCCCGACGAGGCCATCGAGCACTACAAGCGGGCGATCGAGCTCGACGAGAGCTTCGTCGAGGCGATGCTGAACGCAGCCGAGGTGTACCTGCACCCGCTGCACGCGTGGGACGAGGCCATCGCGATGGTCGACGAGGCCCTCGAGTGGATCGTCGACGACGAGGAGCTCGCCGACGCCCTCCTGTTGCAGTTCGACGCGCAGCTCGGCAAGGGCGACCGCGACGCCGCCGCGCGGGTCGTGGCGCGCCTGCCCCGAGGCCCCTTCGAGGGGACCGCCCTCACCTTCGCGGTCGGACGCGCGCACTTCGAGATCGGCGACGTGGACACGGCCGAGCCGATGATCGCCAAGGTGGCCGAGATCGAGCCGGCGAACGCAGACGCGCAGTACTACGCAGGCCTGGTGGCCGAGCACCGCGGCGACGCGCGCGCGATGGCCATCGCCTTCCTGCGCGCGCGCGACGCGGAGCTACGCGCGGGACGCAGTCCGGATCGCGAGATCACCACGAGCGACTTCGAAGCGCGCGTTCAGGCTGCGATCCGTGCGCTGCCCGAGCCGCTCGCCCACACGCTCGAGGGTGCGCTCGTCATCGTGTGCGACGTCCCGGGCGCCGAGGTGGTCGCGGAGGGCGTCGATCCGCGCATCCCTCTGCTGCTCGACGACGTCTCCCCGGACGGCGAGCCGCCGCGCGCCGGGCGGGCCTTCATCTACCAGCGCAACGTCGAGCGCGTCGTGGGCTCGAGCGCGGACGAGGCCGAGGGCGAGCTCGTTCGCGCGCTCACCGACGAGCTCCTGCACGTCTTCCCCGAGCTGGCGTCGCACCCGGCGAGCGCGCCCAACTGACGAGCCGACGCGACCCGAGGGCGCTCTCAGACGCCGTAGTAGCCGCGGTACCAGTCGACGAAGCGCTGCACGCCCGTCTCGATCGGGGTCGCGGGCCTGAAGCCGACGTCGCGCTCGAGATCCTCGACGTCGGCGTAGGTCGCGGGCACGTCGCCGGGCTGCATCGGCAGCATCCGCATTTCGGCCTTCTTGCCGAGGGCCTTCTCGAGCGTGCGGATCAGCTGCATCAGCTCCACGGGATCGTGGTTGCCGATGTTGTAGACGCGGTACGGCGCGCGGCTGGCGGCCGGGTCCGGCCTCGCGCCCGACCAGGCGGGATCGCCCTCCGGGATGCGATCGGCGACGCGCACGACGCCCTCGACGATGTCGTCGACGTAGGTGAAGTCGCGCTGCATGCGGCCCTCGTTGAACACGTCGATGGGCTTGCCCGCGAGGATCGCCTTCGTGAAGAGGAAGAGCGCCATGTCCGGCCGTCCCCAGGGCCCGTAGACGGTGAAGAAGCGCAGGCCCGTCGTCGGAAGCCCGTAGAGGTGGCTGTACGTGTGGGCCATGAGCTCGTTGGCCTTCTTCGTGGCGGCGTAGAGGCTGAGCGGGTGATCGACGTTGTGGTGCACCGAGAAGGGCATCTCGGTGTTCGCGCCGTAGACCGAGCTCGACGACGCGTAGGTCAGGTGCTGCACGCCGCCGTGCCGGCAGCCCTCGAGGATGTTCACGAAGCCGACGAGGTTCGAGTCGACGTACGCGTGCGGGTTCGTGAGCGAGTAGCGAACGCCCGCCTGCGCGGCGAGGTGGACGACGACGTCGAAGCGCTCCTGCCGGAAGAGGGCCTCGACCAGCGCCCGATCGGCCACGTCGCCGCGAACGAGCCGGAACCCCGCGAGAGGAGCGAGCCGCGCGAGGCGCGCCTCCTTCAACGTGGGGTCGTAGTAGTCGTTGACGTTGTCGAGCCCCACGACTCGGTCCCCGCGCGCGAGCAGCACGTGCGCCACGTGCGACCCGATGAATCCAGCCGCGCCGGTCACGAGGTATCTCTTGCTCATGCCTCCGCCTCCGGGGTGTCCTGCTCAGAGCGACCAGTATGCGAGATCGGCCGGGACCGTCGCGCGATCGAGCATCGCCTTCACGTCCACGACGACGCCTCCCCCACGCACGAGGGAGTGCAGCTGCGCGCCGCCGTACGACGTGAACTCGCGATGGGCGACCGCGAGGATCAGGGCGTCGAGCTCGCGGAACGCCTCGATCGGAGCGAGCTCGATGCCGTACTCGTGCCGCGCCTCGGACGCGTCCGCGCGCGGATCGTGGACGAGCGGCGTGATTCCGAATTGAACGAGCTCGGCCGCGATGTCGGGGACCCGGCTGTTCCGGAGATCGGGCACGTTCTCCTTGAAGGTCAGGCCGAGGATCCCGACCTTGGCCTGCTTCACCGGCCGGTCCTTGGCGATCAGCATCTTGATGGTGCGCTGCGCGATGTAGACGCCCATGCCGTCGTTGATGCGTCGCCCGGCGAGGATGACCTGCGGGTGGTAGCCGAAGCGCTCGGCGCGCGCCGTGAGGTAGTAGGGATCGACGCCGATGCAGTGTCCCCCGACCAGGCCGGGCGAGAAGCGCAGGAAGTTCCACTTCGTCCCGGCCGCGGCCAGGACGTCCCGCGTGGAGATCCCCAGCCGATCGAAGATGATCGCCAGCTCGTTCATCAGCGCGATGTTGAGATCGCGCTGGGTGTTCTCGATCACCTTCGCGGCCTCGGCCACCTCGATGCTCGGCGCGCGGTGGACGCCCGCCGGGACGATGGCGCCGTACGCGGCGGCGACCCGCTCGAGCGTCGCGGCGTCGCCACCCGAGACGACCTTCACGGTGCGCTCGAGCGTGTGCTCGCGATCGCCGGGGTTGATCCGCTCCGGCGAGTAGCCGAGCGTGAAGTCGATGCCCGCCCGCAGACCCGAGCGGGCCGCGAGGATCGGCGCGCAGAGCTCGTTGGTCACCCCCGGGTAGACCGTGGACTCGTAGACGACGACGGTGCCCTGCGAGAGCAGGTGGCGCCCGACCGTGTCGCTCGCCTTCTCCACCGGCCCGAGGTCGGGCTGACGGTCCTGATCGATCGGCGTCGGTACCGTCACCACCACGAACGTCGGCCTGCCGCACTCCGTGGGGCTCGCCGTGAACCGGAGGGACGTCGCCCGCAGATCGGCGGTGTCGACCTCGTTCGTCCGGTCGTGGCCGCTGCGCAGCTCGTCGACGCGGCGTGCGTCGATGTCGAGCCCCACGACGTCCTCGAAATGACGCGCGAAAGCCATCGCGACCGGCAGTCCGACGTACCCCAGCCCGACGACGACGATCCGCTCCGCGCTGCTCTTGCCTGGTCTCGACATGCCGCTGCTCATCGCCCCGCACTCTCGCGCGCCGCTGCGCGACGCGCCAGGCGCCCCACCACCGTTGTGGCGGGAGGCCGCGAGATTCAACGACCCAGCGGGCGCCGGAGGTCAGTGCGCGGCGGAAGCCGCCGGAAGGCCTCGCTGCTGCTCCACCTCACCGATCGGGGCATTGTAGGGCCAGAGGCCAGCGAAGAACGCCACCGCGAAGTAGACGATCAGCAGCCCGCCCACCACAATCGTGCCCTTCGTCGCCGGCGACGCATCTTCCCAGAATCCCATGTGGAGCCTCCTCTTGACCGTTGAGGCATCGTACGGAACACGAACGCTCATGGTCAACAACGACGAGGTGTCTGCGCGTGGTTTCCGTGAGCGTGTACGCGAGCTCGGCGTCAACGCCGTCGAGGCCGCGCGCGTCGGCCTCCGGTTCGGCATGCGGAGCGGCGCCGCGTTCGATCTTTCTGGCGCCGGCGCGCTCGCGCTCGCGCGCCAGGCGATCTCCGGAGCGATGGGACCGGCCGCGCTGTTCCGCTATCACGCCGCGGCGCGACCCGACGCGCTCGCGCTCGCCGACGACCGCGTTCGCCTGACCTACGCCGAGCTCGACCGTCGCATCGATCGGCTCGCCACCCGCCTCGTGCGCAAGCACGGCGTCGGACGCGGCCAGTCCGCCATCGCCGTGCTCCACAACCGCCCCGAGTTCATCGAGGTACAGGCCGCCCTCGCCCGGATCGGCGCGCGCGCCGTCTCGGCGAGCTGGCGATCGACGCCGACCGAGCTGGCGTATCTCGTCGCCCACTCGCAGGCGAAGGTGCTCTTCATCGAGGCCGAGCTCGCCGGGGTCTACGCCGGCCACCAGGCGAGCTTCCCCACGCTCCCGCGCGCCAACGTCATCACCGTCGCGGGCGAGCACCCGGACCTCGGCGCGTACGACGAGATCGTCACCCGGGGCCCGATCGAGCGCGTCGACGCCGACTCCGAGGACGCCGCCGTCGTCATCTACACCTCCGGCACCACGGGCAAGCCGAAAGGAGCCGTCCGCAAGTTCGGGCGCGAGGGCTACCTCGCGTACGTCCAGCTCCTGAACGAGCTACCGGTGCGCGTGGGGGACCGTCACCTCGCAGTGTGTCCGCTCTACCACTCGACCGCGTTCGCGTTCGCGACGATCACCTACATGCTGGGCGGGACCGTCTTCGTGGAGCGGAAGTTCGACCCCGAGACGGCCCTGCGGCGGATCGCCGAGGAGCGGATCTCGACGACCGCCATGGTGCCGACGATGCTCGGCCGCATCCTCGCGCTGCCCGAGGCGGCGCGACGCCGATACGACCTGCGCAGCCTCAACGCCGTCTTCACCGCCGGCGCGCCGCTCTCGGGCACGCTCGCTCGGGAGACGATCGCCGAGCTCGGACACGTCCTCTACAACATCTACGGCTCGACCGAGACGGGGCTCAACACGCTCGCGACGCCCGACGAGCTCGTGCGTGCGCCCGGTACCATCGGCCACGCCGTGCGCGGCAACGAGATCCGCCTGCTCGACGAGCAGGGACGGCCGGTGCCGCAGGGCACGACGGGCGAGCTCTTCGTCAAGAACACGCTGCTGGTCTCCTATCACGGCGACGACGAGGCGACGCGACGCTCCATGCGTGACGGATACTTCAGCGTCGGCGACCTCGCGCACCAGGACGCGAGCGGCCTGTTCCACATCGACGGGCGGAAGCGCGACATGATCATCTCGGGCGGGATCAACGTGTATCCGGCGGAGGTCGAGGAGACGCTGCACCTGCACCCCGCCGTCGCCGAGGCGGCGGTGATCGGCGTCGCCGACGCCGATCTCGGCGAGCGCGTGCGGGCGTACGTCTCGCTGCGCGAGGGCGCGCGCGCGGACCCCGCAGACATCGTGCGCTTCTGCCGCGAGCGACTGAGCGGCGCGAAGGTCCCCAAGGAGGTGCACATCCTCTCCGAGCTCCCGAAGAACCCGACCGGCAAGATCCTCAAGCGCGAGCTGCGCGACCTCGGCTGAGCCCGGCCCTCAGCCCCGCGCGGGCAGACGCAGGTCGATCCTGCGCAGCACGCGGGACCCCGTGGGCAGCACGTACGCGTCGATCGCACCCGCGAGCAACGCCACGATGGCCGGGGACGCGATCCCGGCCGCGCCGAGCGCCACGAGCGCCGCGCCGCCGAACGCCGCGAGCGCGCTGGCGCGGATCGCCTCCCGTCGCGCGGCGTGAGCGATGAAGAGCGCGCCTGCCGCGTCGCGCACGTCGTCGCTGCTCAGGGCGATCGCGCGGTCACCCTCCGGGGATCCCGCCGCGGCGAGCACGATGGGCACGTCGGCGGCCCCGAGCAGGTCGGGGTCGTGGGCGGGATGCACGATCGCGGCGACCACGCCGCCGGCCTCGCGGAGCCGCCGGACCTCGGCCGTTCGCTCGGCGGGGGTCAGGTCCGCTCGAACGTGATCGACGTCGAGCCGTCGGGCCAGCGCGTCGATGGACGCGCGCGAGTCACCCGAGAGGATCACGACCTCGACCCCGAGGTCGATGAGCCGCTGCACCGCCGCGCGCGCGCCCGGGCGCTCCTCGTCGCGCAGCGCGAGCACGGCGCGGACCTTCCGCTCGACCGCGACGAAGATCGCCACGTGCCCCCGCGCCTCGGAGCGCGCGGCGTCGGCCTCGGCGATCGCGATGCTCACGCCGTCTTCGAGCAGCAGCTGCCGCGTACCGATCACCACGGGCTCGCCCGCGGGCCCCGTCGCTCGGACGCCGCGCCCCTCGACCACCGACACGCGTCGCACCACGGGCCGCTCGAGCTTGAGCTCCGTCGCGTGCCGCACGATCGCGCGCGCGATCACGTTGCCCTCGACCTCGGCTTCGACCGCGGCGGCGAGCGCGAGCGCGGAGCGGACTTCGCCGTCCACCGCGTGCGCCTCGGCGACCTCGGGCAGCCCCTCCGTCAGCGTGCCCCGCGTCGAGATCGCGACGACCGTGGTTCTTCCGGAGCGGTCGAGAGCGCGCGCGCTCGCGAACGAGATCCCGCGCTCTGCGCCCGCGGCGCCTGCGACGACGTAGGGGGCGTCCGCCGCCCTTCGCACGGCCAGGAGCGGCGCGGCGAGCAGGACGGCGGCGACGGCCGCGAGCCGCACCGCGAGGCTCTCGCCGCTCCCGTTGAGCGTGACCGCGACCAGCATCCCGGCGACCAGGACGCCCGTCCCCACGAGCCCGGCACGCAGAGCCAGGCGCGTGAGGGGCGCCGCGTCCGCGGCGCGGCCGTCTCCGAAGCGGGCCGGCCGCAAGAGCGCGCGGTCGTCGCCGACGTGCGTCGCGAGCACGCGGATCGCCCCGTCGACCACCCGCGCGCCGGCCATCACGGCGTCCCCCGTCACGCGGCGAACGGGCGCGCTCGCGGCGGGGTGCAGCAGCACCTGCGCCTCACCCGCTCGGACGGATCCGTCGACGGCCACGAGCTGGCCCTGGCTGACGAGGATCTCCTCGCCGACCCGCACGCGCCCGGCGTCGACCTCGGTGCTCGCGAGCGCGCGCGGCTTGCCCTCGACCGGCAGGGGCACGCTGGCGCGCTCGGGCATGCGCGCGGCGAGCGAGCGCAAGAGGTGCTCGGTCGCCTGCGCCGAGCTCGCGTCGAGCCACCACCGCACGTGCGCGAGCCCGGCGGCCAGAGCGGCGCCGACGAGGTAGGTCCGCGGGTCGTCGCCGTCCGAGAGCCTGACGAGCGCCGCCGCGGCCGCCGTCATCGCGCCGAGCGGAGCCGCGACGTACGCGGGGACGCCGGCGCTCGCGCGGACGTGCCCGCCGAAGACGAGCGCGAGCACGGCCGAGACCGCCGCGAAGAGCCCCGCGATCCCGGCGAGGGTCCACGAGGTCGCGAACACCGCGGCGATCAGCGCGGCCGCGGCGAGCCCGAGCGGGATCACGGGCGCCGGGATGGGAGCGGGCGCGGCGGCGGCGCCCCGGCCGGTCCACTCGCCGCTGCGCGAGCGCACGCGCTTCTTTCGCGTGCTGCTCGTGCCCGCGTCGCTGCCGGTCGACCACGACGCGCCGCGTGGCCGCTCGGAGGGCGCCCCCCCCGGGGACGACGTCCTCAGCCCCTCGAGGTAGCGCGCGCGACAGCCGAGGCTGCAGAGGAAGCGGAAACCCTCGTCGAGCAGGACGACCTCGGCGGCGCGCAGCGGCTCGACCGCGACGCCGCAGACAGGACACGGACGCTCGGGCAGCCGCGCACGGGCTGCCTTCGCTCCTTCCTCTCGCGGCGTCGAGACGTCCATGCGGGGTCCTGGAGGTACCGGCTCGGGCACGCCTCGGCAAGCGATCAGAAGGCCGCCACGCTCGAGGGCGCCTCGACGGCGAGCCGTCCGCGGACCCAGACGTGGGTCGGGCGGAGCCCGCCGAGCGCGTACGCGAACATGGCCGGCTCGTCGTGATCCCAGAGCGCGAGGTCGCCGCGCGCGCCCACCCTCACCCTCCCGGCGTCGCGCGCGCCGATCGCGCTGGCCGCGCTCGCGGTGATCGCCAGCAGCGCATCCGACGGCGACAGGCCGGCGTCGCGCACGGCGAGCGCCGCGCAGAGCGGCAGCTCGAGGCACGGGCTCGTCCCCGGATTCAGGTCGGTGCCGATCGCGATCTCGACCCCGAGGGCACGCATCCGCTCCGCGTCGGGGGCGCGCTGTCGCAGCGTGCGCCACGCGGCCGGCAGGAGCACCGCGCGCGTACCGGCCCCGGCCATCGCGCGCAGGCCCGCCTCGGAGACCTGCTCCAGGTGATCGCACGAGAGCCCACCGAGCTCCGCGACGAGCTCGGGGCCGCCGAGATCCCGGAATTGTCCGACGTGCGCCTTGCGCGCGAGGCCGTGGGTGCGGGCCGCGGTGAGGACGGCGCGGGCCTCGGCGAGGTCGAACGCGCCCTCGTCGAGGTAGACGTCGACCGCGCTCGCGGCGCCCTCGCGGGCGGCGGCAGGGATCATCCGATCGACGACGAGCGCCACGTAGGCGCTCCGGTCGTCGCGGTGCTCGCGGGGCACGGCGTGCGCGCCGAGCAGCGTGGAGACCGTTCGCGGCAGGAGGAGCGGGGCGTCCGAGACCCCGTCGTCGCCAGCGCGGCGGGCGACGCGGAGCAGACGGAGCTCGTCCTCGAGCGAGAGGCCGTACCCGCTCTTCACCTCCACGGTGGTCACTCCGTGGGCGAGCTCGATCTCGAGCCGGCGACGCGCCGTGCGCTCCAGGGTCTCGTCGTCGGCCGCTCTCGTCGCCGCGACGGTCGACTGGATGCCGCCGCCCGCGGCCGCGATCGTCCGGTAGTCGACGCCGCGCATCTTCTGCTCGAATTCGCCGCTCCGTCGCCCGGCGAAGACGAGGTGCGTGTGCGGATCGACCAGGCCGGGCGTCAGGAGCGCCCCGCGCGCGTACACGATGCGCGTGCCCCCGCCCGCCTCCGGCGCGTCGGCCGTCCTGCCGACGAACGAGATGCAGCCGGCGGCGTCGACGGCGACCGTCGCGTCGTCGAGCATGGCCAGCCGCGCTTCGGCCTCGCCCCGCCCGTCGCAGCGGGCCACGCGCGCGCCACGAATCAAGAGCGCAGGCTCGACGCTCGCCATGGTCTCAGTGGCTGTCCCGGCGGACGCTCGGGTGCCCCGCGAAGTGCCGGGCGAGCACCTCCGTGTGGAGCGGAAACGCGAGCGAGACCGGGGCCCGCACGATCGCCCGATCGGTCACCTCGTCGCTCGGCGAGAAAGGCGGCAGGTCCGCGCTGGC
This sequence comes from Sandaracinaceae bacterium, assembly GCA_044220955.1. Taxonomy (GTDB): domain Bacteria; phylum Myxococcota_A; class Polyangia; order Polyangiales; family Sandaracinaceae; genus JBBSAT01. The sequence goes on along the minus strand of JBGAQA010000051.1, from coordinate 17,844 downwards.
GAGGCGTGGCCCGCGACCGAACACGAGGACCAGACCGTTCTCCGTGCTGCGGACGCAGAGGTCGCCGATCGCGCTCGGCTCGACGTACACGTTGGCCTCCTCGCGGAGCTCGCGCGCCGCCGCTTCCTGCCACGTCTCGCCGAGATCGATGAAGCCGCCCGGCAGCGCGAGCTGCCCGAAGCCCATCTCCGGCGCGCCGCTCGGAGTCCGGCCGCCCCTGCGCACGCAGAGCACACCGTCGTCGACCGGGAGGAGGATGACCGCGACGGGGACCGGGTTGGCGTAGCTGACGTTCCCGCAGCCCGAGCAGCGACGGGGCCAGCGCGCCACTTCGTCGAAGCGTGCGCCGCAATACGAGCAATGGGAGTTCCGGCGGTGCAGCACGCGCGCGAAGCTAAGCACCGAGCGCCCCCCGCGATCAACCGCCGGGCACGAACGGGCCGCGGCGGGCTCGCGACGGAGGTGCCGAGCAGGAGCCGATGCGACCGACCCCAGCTCCTCAGAAGATCCGCTCCGGGACGCGGATGATATCCCCGGCGCGGAGCGGGATGTCGGCCTCTTGGCCGTCGGTGATTCGATCCACCGGAGCCGCGTAGCGATGCAGCTCCCCGTCCTGGCTGCGCGTGATCGTGGTGCCGTCGTGGTTCGCGAGCGCGGTGAACCCGCCCGCGAGGGAGATCGCCTCCACCACCCCCATGCCGCTCCGGAGCGGGTAGTTCCCGGGGGCACTGACCGCGCCGAGGACCGAGACGCGCTTGCTGTTGTACTCGCGCACCACGACGCTGACGTGCGGGTTCACGAAGAACTGCCCGTCGCGGAGCCGGGTCGTGATCAAGGTCGCGACCGCGCCCGGCTCGAGCCCGGCCACCTCGATACGGCCGATGAGGGGGAAATCGATCGTGCCGTCCTGCGCGACGCGGTAGTCGCTCGAGAGCGACTCCTCGCCGTACACCCGCACGTCGAACATGTCGCCGGTCCCGAGGGTCGTCTCGTTCTCGTCGCCCGGCGCCCGGGCGCGAGCGCGCTGTGCGGGCGGCACGCATCCCGCGAACGCCACGCAGGTCGCCAGCGAGAGGAGGCTGGACGCGAGCACCGCACCGAGAAGGGCGCGGTGATGGAGGGGGCGAGCCATGGATGTCGTTCTTGCTACCAGGGGGTGCGTTGCACGGCAAACCGCGCCCGTCCGCGACGATCGTTGCCGGCGCGCGAGCGCGCATTCGAGCGGCGCGGGCGCGATCGCCGGGCTACGAGTCGGTCCGTGCCTGTCTGGGCGATCGAGGAGGTCTGGGGCCGTCCGCTGGTCACGCTCGTCGTCGCCGCCCTGATCCCCTTCGCGTCCGCCCGCGTGCTGGCGGCCCTGACCCTTCCGGAGCGACTGCCCGAGGGCGCGGGCGAGGCCGCGCGCGCCCTCGCGCCGTTCCGGACCGGCGCGCTCGTCGTCGGCGTCGTGCAGGTGCAGCTCGCATGGACGCTCGGCGCGACGGCGCTGGGCCCTGCGCTCGTCGACGCGCCCGACGCGCCGGCGTCCGCCGCCTTCGCCGCCCTCACCGCCGTCGTCACCTTCGCGATGGGCGGGCCCGCGCGCGCCGTCGAGGCGTCGGGTGCGCGCCTGCCGCCGACACCCGCAGCGGGGCATCGTCCGGGGGCCCTCGCGCAGATCGCCCTTCGGCTCCGGGTCATCCCCTGGCTCACCGGGCCCGTGCTCGCGGCGAGCGGCGCATCGATGCTCCCGATGGTGGGCGCCGCCGGAGAGATCGACCCAGCGTACGTCGTGCTGGCGATCCTGCTGACGATCGTCGGCGTCGCGTTCGCGGGCCTCGTGCTCTCGGTCGCCACGCTCGCGCTCCGCCCCGCCTCGCCCGCGGTGCGCGCGCTCGCGCGCCGGGCTGCCGACCGGGAAGGGATCCGCGGCATCGCCGTGCTCCGCTTGCCGACCCACGGCGTGCGCCTCGCCAACGCGGCCGCGCTGCCCTGGGCCCGCACGATGGTGGTGACCGACCACATCGTGAAGCTCCTCGCCGAGCCGGAGCTGGAGGCGGTGCTCGCGCACGAGGCCGCCCACCTGAGCGAGCCCGGCTGGGTGGCTGCGTGCCGGCTGGGTGTCGTGTCGCTGGTGCTCTTCGCGAGCACCAGCGGGGCGAGGCTCGCGGAGGCGATCGCGCCGGGGAGCAGCGGGACCCTGCTCGCGGCGACCTTCGCGGCGGCACTGCCGCTCGTGGTGGCACTGCTCGCCCTCGCGCGGCGGATGGAGGAGCGCGCCGACGCGCACGCGCGCCGGAACGTGTCGGCGGACGCCCTGGCGGACGCGCTCCTGGCCCTCGCAGGGGATGCGCGCGCGCCGCTCGTGAGCGGGCGCAAGCACGCGCGCCTGCACCCGGAGCTCTACGATCGCGTGTGCGCTTGCGGACGTGACCCCGGCCCTCGTCCGGCGCCGCCGCCGCGCGCGGCCGGCGTGAGCGCGGGCCTGCTGATCGCGCTCGGGCTCGTGGGCCTGCCCGCGCTCGCGGACGTGGGGACTCGGATCGAGCCGGGCGCCGAGAGCTTCGTGGGCGCGCGCGCGGCCAGCTGGCGCTTGCGGATCGATCCCTGGGATGCCCGCGCGACGCTCGCGCTCGGCTGGTCGTCGGCGAGAGAGAGAGACGCGGGGCTCGCCGCCGCGCGGCTCGCCGCCGCCCGCCGCCTCGGGGTGGCCGAGAGCGACGCGCTCGAGCTCGACGCCGAGCTCCTGGCGGCCGAGGGATCGTGCGACGACGCGCGGGCACGGTTCGAGCAGGCGCTTGGCGAGCGCGCCCGCGAGCGCTTCGCGGAGGGGAGCTGGGAGCCCGTCCCGCTCGGCGGCTACCACCTGCCGCCGTCCCTGGTCACGGAGTGCGGCTACGGCGACTGAGCGATCCGGGGGGCGTGAGCCGCTCAGGGTTGATCACGTCTCTCGCGGCCGCCGCGCTCGGCTCTTGACCGCGACCACCCCCGTCGATGCACCCTCTCGCTTCCATGCCGGATGACCTCGGTGGGCGCCTGACGCGAGCGGGGCTCGTGACCCGAGCGGACCTCGCCGAGATCGTCGCGAGCGCTCCGCCCCACGACGCGGCGCTGGTGCGCTCGCTCGTGCGGCGCGGTCTGCCCGAGGACGCGCTCGCGGGGTTCTTCCTCTCGGAGGGCTTCGGGCCTCTGCTCGAGTGGAGTGACCTCGACCGCGCCGAGCCGGCCTGGGCCGCGCGCGTGCCGAGCGCGATGGCGATCGACTTCCTGGCGCTGCCCCTTCGCGCCGTCACGGACGGCGTGGTGGTCGCGATGGCGGCCCCCTCCGACGCGCACATCGTCCGTGAGCTCGCGCGGGTGCTCGGCTCGCGTGTGCTGGCGACCGTCGCGCGGCCCAGCGAGATCGAGCGCCGCGTCCGCGCGCTGCACCCGGAGGCCCCAGTCGAGGCCTCGCGACAGGCCCCGTCCGAGCCCCCGATCCTCGAGCTCACGCGCCGGCGCCCGAGCACGACGCCGCGCGGGTTCGACGCCGGCTTCCGGGCTCCGGACGGCACCAAGGAGGCCAAGCTCGGGCCGCGGCTGGCGCTCTCGGACGACGAGGTCGCGATGCCTCTGGTGCGTCAGAAGCCGAGCGTCGCGCCCGCGGCTCCGCCGCCACCCTCCGAGCCGCCGGCGAGCGCGACCGAGGCGACGCTGGTGACCAAGACCTTCTCGCGCCCCGAGGCCAGCGGCGCGGGGCGCACCACGCTCCGGGGCGCCGGTCCTTGGGCGCGCGGGGAGCCGCGGCGCTCGAACACGCAGCCGCTCATGCCCGCCATCTCCCCCGACGCTGGCAGCGCGCAGGCCATCCACGTCGCCGGATCCCCCGCCTCTGCGGCCACGCCGGCGGCATCCGCGGCCGCTGCGCCAGCCACCACGGCGTCGCGACCGCCGATGCCGGCGACGAGCCTCGAGGGCGCGCTCGCCGATCTCGCCGAGCGCGTCAGCGATCCCGGCCGACCGGCCGCCGAGACGCTCACGACCGATACAGCCGCCGTGGCCTCTGCCGCTCGTGCTGCCTCGTCCTCCACCCCTGCTGCCTCGCCTTCCACTGCTGCTGCTCCTCCACCTCAGGCCGAGGCTTCCGCTCCCGCACCCGCCGAGCCCGCGACGCCGCCCAAGACGCAGGTGTCGGCCGCGACTGCCCCGATGGGCGCCGACGAGCGCTGGGACCTTCCGAGCCAGCCGCCGGCCCCGCCGATCGCAGCCCCCTCCCGCGAGCCTGCCAACAAGCTCTCGTCGCGTGCGACGGCGGACCTCCCGACGATCAAGGCGGCGCCGGGAGACATCGGACAGATCGTCGCGGCCATGCGGGGCGCCAAGGACCGCGACGACGTGGTCCGGCTGGCGTGCGAGGGCGCGACGAGCGTGGCCCGCGCGGCAGTGTTCTTCGCGCTGCGCAAGGGGGTGCTCAAGGGCTGGGACGGCGCCGGCCCGGGCGTCCGGCGCGACTCGGTCCGCAACCTGTGGATCCCGACCTCGAGCGCATCGACCTTCAAGAAGGTCCTCGAGACCAAGAGCGGCAGCGTCGGGCCCTACGGAACGAGCGTGGCCGACGGCCTCTTCCGCGCGGCCGTCGGATCACGCGGCGGGGACCTGATGGTGCAGCCGGTCGTCGTCGCCGGAAAGGTGGTCGGGATGCTCTGTGTCGACGACCTCCGCCCGGGGCCACTCGGCGCCCACCGCATCGAGGTCCTGTGCCAGACCGTGGGCGATGCGTTCGTGCGGATCATCTCCGCGGGCAAGGACTGATCGCGTCGCCGGCGCTCGGGGCTCGCTCTCACCCGCGCAGGGCGAGCGCGCGCGCGACCGCCGCGTGGACCGAGAGCGCGCCCTGCCCCACCGCTCGCTCGAGGTCGGCCAGCTCGGGCCGGTGCGTCAAGGACGCCGCCAGCGCCCGCTCGAGGGCGCGGTGGAACGCCTCCACGCTCTGCTCCCTGCGACGCGCTTCGAGCAGCCCGCGCTCGGCGAGGTGCGTGTGGTGCGCGCGGACGGCCTCGTAGGCCTCTGCGATCCCGCGCCCCTCGAGTGCGCTCGCGAGCAGCACCGGCACGCTCCAGCCCTGCGTGGCGGCGGGCAGGTAGCGCAGCGCCGCCTCGATCTCGGCCTTGGTGCGATGGGCGGCCTGGACGCGCTCACCATCGGCCTTGTTGACCACGACGACGTGCACCGCCTCGACGAGGCCGCGCTTGATCCCCTGGAGCTCGTCGCCGCTCGAGGGGCCGGTGATCCACACGAGCGTGTCGACGAGGCTCGCCGCCTCGAGCTCCGACTGCCCGACGCCGACCGTCTCGACGACGACGAGATCGAAGGCCGCGGCCTCGAGCACTCGGATGTCCTCGCGGGTCCCCGGAGCCACGCCGCCCAGCGCCCCGCTGCTCGGCGTGGGCCGGATGAACGCACGCTCGTCCCGCGCGAGCACGCTCATGCGCGTCTTGTCGCCCAGGATGCTGCCGTGGCTGCGGCGGCTCGACGGGTCGATGGCCAGCACGCCGATGCGCCCACCGGCGTGCAGCACGTGCAGCCCGAGCGCCTCCAGGAACGTGCTCTTGCCGGCCCCCGGCGCGCCGGTCAGCGCGACGCGCGGCGCGGCGCGCGTGGGGAGCGCGGCGAGCAGCCTCGCCGCGGGCTCGTGATCCTCGGGCGCCGCGCTCTCGACGAGCGTGAGCGCCCGTCCGAGCGCGGTTCGGTCGGCGTTCGTCACCCCGCGCACCAGCTCGCTCGTCGCGATGTCGCGCGCGCGCGTCACTGCGCCCCGGCCCTCACGCGCGCTCGAGACGGTCGAGCAGCACGTCGGCGGCATCGGGGATCACGGTCCCCGGGCCGAAGATGGCCGCGGCGCCGGAGCCGCGCAGCGCGTCGTGGTCGCTCGCGGGGATGACACCGCCGACGGCGATCAAGACGTCGGGCCGCCCGAGCGCGAGGAGCGCGCTCTTCAGGGCGGGGACGAGGGTCAGGTGCCCGGCCGCGAGCGAGCTGACGCCCACGACGTGCACGTCGTTCTCCACCGCCTGTCGCGCCGTCTCTTCGGGCGTCTGGAAGAGGGGGCCGACGTCGACGTCGAAGCCGAGGTCGGCGAACGCCGACGCGATCACCTTCTGGCCCCGGTCGTGGCCGTCCTGTCCCATCTTCGCGACGAGGATTCGCGGGCGACGGCCCTCGCGCGCGGCGAAGGCGTCGGTCCGGGTCCGCACGGCCTCGATGCGCTCGGTCGGGGCGCCCACGCTCGAAGCGTACACGCCGCGAAGGCTCCGGGCCTCCGCCTCGTAGCGGCCGAAGACCACCTCGAGCGCTCCGGTCATCTCCCCCACCGTGGCCCCGGCGCGCGCGGCGTCGATGGAGAGCGCGAGCAGGTTCCCGGCGCCCGAGCGCGCGCAAGCCGTCAGCGCCTCGAGGGTGCCGAGCACCTTCGCGCCGTCCCGGCTCGCCTTGAGCTGCGCCAACCGACCGAGCTGCGCCTCGCGCACCGCACGGTTGTCGATCTTGAGCACGTCGATCGGCTCGTCGTGGACGGGGCGCATGCAGTTCACCCCGACGATGGGCTGCGCCCCCGAGTCGATGCGCGCCTGCGTCCGCGCCGCCGACTCCTCGATCCGCAGCTTCGGGAGACCGGCCTCGATGGCCTTCGTCATCCCGCCCATCTTCTCGATCTCGTCGATGTGGGCGCGCGCGCGGGCGGCGAGCTCGTCCGTGAGCGTCTCGACCAGGTGCGAGCCACCCCATGGGTCGACGAGCGCCGTCGTGCCGCTCTCGAGCGCGAGCACGAGCTGGGTGTTCCGCGCGATGCGAGCCGAGCCCTCGGTCGGCAGCGCGATGGCCTCGTCGAGCGAGTTCGTGTGCAGCGACTGCGTGCCGCCGCTCGTCGCCGCCATCGCCTCCACGCAGGTCCGGACGACGTTGTTCCACGGATCCTGCGCCGTCAGGCTCCACCCGCTGGTCTGGCAGTGCGTGCGCAGCATGCGCGAGCGAGGATCCTGCGGCGCGAAGCGCGACACGATCTCCGACCAGAGCCGGCGCGCGGCCCGCAGCTTCGCGACCTCGACGAAGAAGTCCATGCCCATCGCGAAGAAGAACGAGATGCGCGGCGCGAACGCGTCCACGCCGAGCCCCTTCGCGACGCCCGCGCGCAGGTACTCGAGTCCGTCGGCGAGCGTGTAGCCGAGCTCGAGATCGGCCGACGCGCCAGCCTCCTGCATGTGGTAGCCGCTGACCGAGATGCTGTTCCACCGCGGCATCCGTCGCGCGGTGAGCTCGAAGATGTCGCCCACGATCCGCATGCTGGGCGCCGGCGGGAAGATGTAGGTGTTGCGGACCATGAACTCCTTGAGGATGTCGTTCTGGATGGTCCCCTCGAGCCTCTCCATGGGCACGCCCTGCTCCTCCGCGGCGACCACGAAGAGGGCGAGGATCGGGAGCACGGCACCGTTCATCGTCATCGACACGCTCGTGCGATCGAGCGGGATGCCGTCGAAGAGGATGCGCATGTCGAGGATCGAGTCGATCGCGACGCCGGCCATGCCGACGTCCGAGACCACGCGCGGGTGGTCGCTGTCGTAGCCGCGGTGGGTCGCGAGATCGAACGCCACCGAGAGCCCCGTCTGGCCCGCCGCCAGGTTCTGCCGATAGAACGCGTTCGACGCCTCGGCCGTCGAGAAGCCCGCGTACTGACGGATCGTCCAGGGACGCCGGACGTACATCGTCGCGTACGGGCCGCGCGTGTAGGGGGCCGCGCCCGGGAGCTCGTCCTGCGCGGGTGAGCGCTCGTAGCGCGTCGCGAGGGGGATTCCCTCCGCGGTACGGCGCGCCTCGGCCGGGTCTCCGGGCAGCACGTCGCGGGCGAGCTCGTCGTAGCCGAGGGCAGTGAGCTCGCGCGTCATGCGGCACCCCGCAGCGCCGCGAAGAAGCCCAAGACGTCGTCGCCGAGCGCGACGAACCCCCGCGCCCCCGCCGCGCGGAGCGCCGCCTCGTATCGCCCGGGCTTGCCTGCGACGAACGCAGGCACGTTCCGCTCGGCGAGCGCACCGAGGACCCGCGGGACCTCCGTCTCGAACGCCGAGTCCGGCGCGCAGACGACGACGAGCCGGCCTCGTCCCGCGGGGACGTCCTCGAAGCCGCCGACGGACAGCAGCTCCCGCACGAAGGCGACGCGCGCCTCGACGGCCTCCCGCGCGCCGACCACGACGAGCTCGACGGCGACGGGGGCCCCGGCGCGCGCGCGCTCGAACGGGGCGGCGTCGCGCGCCGGGCTCGCATCGCCATCGGGCGCCGGCTCGCCGGCGCGCGGGTGCTTGCTCACGCCCACGATCGGCAGCTTGCGAGAGGCGATCGCCGCGCGTCGCGCGGCGGCATCGCGATCGATCCATCCGCGCACGCGCGAGCGTGCGGCGACGATCCCGCCCTCGCGCTCGATCTCGCGCACGAGCTCCCACGCATCACGCGCGATCCGATCCGTGAGATCCTCGATCTCGAAGCTGCCGCGGGCCGGATCGTCCACCGCGGCGAGGTGGGACTCCCGCGCGAGGATCAGCGGCGTGTTGCGCGCGACCCGCGCGCTCCTCTCGGTGGCGCTCTCGTCCATCGGCAGGGCCCCGACGACGTCGGCGCCGCCGAGCATCGCGGCCGCGACCCCGAGCGTCGCCCGGACGACGTTCGTGGGCGCGTCGAGCCGGGCGCGCGCCCGCTCCGACGTGCGCGCCGCGATCCACGTCGCAGACTCGACGCCCAGCGTACGCAGCGTGCGCCGCAGCAGCCGCCGCAACGCGCGCAGCTTCGCGATCTCGACGAAGACCTCCGGGCCCACCGCGACGGCGAGGCGGATCTCGGCCGGCGGTCCCCCGCGGCGGCGCGCGATCTCGATCGCGGCGGCCACGCCGACGGCCACCTCGGTGACGGCGCTGCCGCCGCTCTCGTGGACGTCCGTCAGCGCGACCACCGACTGCCACGACGTGCCGTCGACGCTCGCCTCGATGGTGATCGGGTCGCCCGGCCGCTCGTGGAGCACGACGGCGGCGCCCGGGGGCGGGGCCTCGAGCGATCGCCACCAGACTCCGTCCACCGCGAGGGCGAGATCTCGCGGGCGCGCCGTGACGATCAGCGCGCGTCGTGCCGCGGGCGCGTCGCCCAGCCCTTGCTCACGTACGGCGTCGGGGCCGAGCGCAGGCTCGACGCGCAGGCCGTCGTGGCGGGCAGGCGTGAGGGACGCGAGCGGCGCGCCGCGGAGCTCCTTCTCCGCGAGGACATGCCACTGCGCCTGCCACGTCGGTCGATCGGTCATGCGCCGATGGGTCGCTCACTCGTCTTCGTCGCCGGGCGGGCCGGCCGGCGGCGTCTCGTCGAGGTCGTCGTCGGCGCTCGCATCCGCCTGCGCCGTGGCTTCGCCCTCGGACTCGTCTCCCTCCGACTCCGACGCCTCGGCGGACCCGACGCCCTCGCGCTCCTCGCCGTCGCCCTCGCTCTCGGGCTCCGCCTCGAGATCCCCAGCGTCAGCGCCCTCGCCACCCTGCGGCATGGCGTCGGCGCCGGCGCCACCCCGTCGACGGCGGCGGCGGCGGCGGCGGCGGCCACCCTCGCCCTCCGCCGCTGGGCCCTGGCCCGCCTCCGGGCTCGCAGCGTCCGCGCCGCTGCGGTCCGGCGCGCTCGCCTCCGGCGCGCTCGCCTCACCCTCGGCGGCGGCAGCGCCCTCGGCCTGCGGTGCCGGCTCTCGCGGCTCGCGCCCTTCGCGCGGCTCGCGCTCGCGCCCGTCACGCGACCACTCGCGCATCGGCATCTCGGTCTGCCCGCGCAGCGAGTCGAGCAGATCCATGTCGATCGACGAGATCGGGAGCTCCACCGGGACGAGGCCGACGCGTCGCGCCTCCATCGCCTCGGCGAGGCCCTGACCGTCGTAGATGGCCACCGGCGTCGCGCCGGGGACCTGCGCCTCGTCGCGCGTCGCGCGCGGCACCGGCCCCAGGGAGATGATCCACGTGAGGCTCGCGCTACCGTAGTGGTGCAGCGACCCGCGCATCTCGATGACGCGCTCCTTGGCGAGCTCGCGCCCGCCCTGGTCGCGCAGCACCAGGATCGCCAGGCGCGTCTCCTCGCCCCCGCGGCGCAGCACGCCCGCGAAGTGCATCTCCTGCGCGCTCGACGTCGGCCGACGCACGCCGCGCAGGGAGCCGACTCCCTCGGCCGAGAGCCACGTCGCGATGAGCTCCGCGAATCCCGCGGACGGCAGCTCGGCGATCTTGCGCAGGAACGCGCGACGCACCTCGTGGCGCTGGCGCTCGGCGGCGCGGATCGCGTCGCGCTCGCGGAAGACCGCGTCCCGCGGCATGTACCAGTCGGTCAGGGCCACGCCCCCCGGCACGTGCCGGAAGCGCGCGCGCTCGCTGCGCATCCTGCGCGCGTCGGCCCGGACCGCGGCGGCCACCGTCGGCGCCAGCGCGGCGGCGTCACCGGACAGGCGCCCGCGCCGGACGAGCTCGCCGGCGATCGCGCCGTAGGTCTGCGGCTGGGCGTCCCCGCTCGTCATCACCTGGAACACGGCGTCCGACAGCTCGCGACCGAGCAGATCGCCCTCCTGGGGCTCGCGAGAGAGGTCCGCGGCAGGCAGCCGCCCGCGTCCCTGTTCGCGCGCGTGCCGCTCGGCCCGATCCCGATCGCCGCGATCCCGGTCTCGGTCTCGATCCCGGTCTCGATCCCGGTCTCGATCCCGATCCCGGCCGCGATCCCGACCCCGGCCCCGATCCCGTTCCCGTTCCCGATCCCGCTCGCCGCGCTCGCCGCCGGCCGCCGGTCCTTCGGGCCGCGCCTCGACGGCGCCACTCTCGCCTTCGGGGCGTGCTTCGTCGTTCTCTCCGCTCACGGATGCCTCCTCGGCGCCGCCTCGGCCGCGCCGGCGACGACGGCGCCGTCCACGGCGTCCGTCGTCCTTGTCGTCCTCGTCCCCCCCGTCCTCGCCCTCGTCGAGGCCCGCCAGGATGGGCTGATCATCGTCTTCCTCGGCCGGGAACACGTCGGCGCCCGGGAGCCTCGGCTTCGGCGCCGAGTGGGATTCGGCCTCGCCCGCCTCGTCCACCGCGGCCGGCCCCGGCGCCACCGCCTCGGCCAGCTGCGAGACGTCGATGTCCTCGCCGTCGTCCGCCAGCGCGAGCATCTCCTTCGTGAAGTCGCGCAGAGCGAAGATGCCCGGCTTCACCTTCACGATGGGCGTCTCGTTGCGCTCGGCCTTCACGGCCGTCGCGAGGCGCGAGCTCATGGTCAGCTCCGGAGCCTTCCCGACGTGCGAGAGCAGGTTCCGAGCGATCGCGAGCTCGGTGATCTTCTTGTAGTGAAGCGGTCGGCCTGCCAGGCGCAGGATCTCCACCGCGGCTTCGGTGAACGTCATCTTCTTCGGGGTCTCGGGGACGGCGAGCCTCAGCTCGCTCTGGGAGAGCGCCGGCGTTCTTTACCGGCGGGCGCCCCGGCGACTCACACACGCTGCGTGCGGCCGGGACGCGAAATCAGAGGGGCGGACGCTATCAGACGCCGCGCCCGAGGGCAATCGCCGGTTTCAGAACGTGTACGTGGCCCCCGTGTCGTCGGGAAACGGGACGATCACCACGTTCGACCGCTCCAGGACGAGGTTCCCACCCACGTCGGTCGCGGCCGCCGCCGCGTCGGTGACGTTGCGCTCGTTTCCGGCGGCGACGAAGAAGCCGACCCACTCCCCGACCGCCGGCTGGTGCGACGTCATCACCCCCCACCGCGCCGGGTCGTAGTACCAGTTCGCAGCGTACTGCGAGGGCGGCCCGCCCATGCGATCGAGCCCGCGCCAGTATTGAAGGCAGCCGCTCGCGTACCACTGGCCATCGATGCGCAGCACGATCCAGAGGGTGTACTCGAGGTTCTCGCCCGGGGTGAGGAACGGGAAGTCGGGCCAGCTGCCGGGCCCGTCGCGCCGGGTGAAGTCGATGCGCACCCCGTCGGGCTGCAGCGCGAGGCTCGTGATGGTCGCCGTCTCCGCCCACGTCCCGACGTCGGCGGGCGAGTTCATCACGATCCACGTGCTCGGGTCCGGCGTCGGCATCGGGTTGCCGTCCAGCGGGGCCCACGCGTCGAGGACGGAGAACGCGTCGGGCGACGCGAATGCGTCCACGAGCACGAGCGCGTCCGCCGACACGAACGTATCGCCGGGCGCGCTACCATCGTGGCTGCGCCCGCCATCGCGCCGCGCGTCGCCCAGGGGGGTGCTGCACGCGGCCAGGCCGACGATCCCGAGAAACCCGGCCCAGCGACGCATCGCCCCCGATGGTGCCCGCCGGGCCGGACGTCCGCAATCAGGTTTTGTCACGCGTTTCAGTCAAGAATGTTCACGCCATGAATCACGGCCGAGATCGGCCTCTGGGCCAAAGCCTCGTTGACAAATCGGGAATGGTGCCGCACAACGATGGCGTGGCGGAAGCGCTCCGGCTGGTCCCGTCTCCCGGCTTCGACGTCGACGAGGTCAACGAGACCTTGGAGGGGGCGGAGCCGGACGAGATCGTCCGCTGGGCGAGCCGCGCGTTCGGACGCGGCCTGATCATGAGCTCGAGCTTCGGCGCCGAGTCCGCGCTGATGCTCCACCTCGTGACGCGTGACGCGCCGGACATCCCGGTGGTCTTCCTCGACACGGGGTACCTGTTCCCCGAGACCTACCAGTTCGCCGAAGAGCTGACCCGCCGACTGAAGCTGAACCTGAAGGTGTACTCACCGCGCATGACCGCCGCGCGGCAGGAGGCGCTCTACGGTCGGCTCTGGAACGGGACCGACGAAGATCTCACGAGGTACCACCAGATCAACAAGGTCGAGCCGATGGATCGGGCGCTCCGCGAGCTGGGCGCGACCGGATGGATCGCCGGGCTCCGGCGCGATCAGACCGAGTTCCGCGCGGGGCTCCGGGTCGTCGAGCCGCAGGACGAAGTCGTGAAGGTCCACCCCATCCTCGGGTGGAGCAAGAAGGACATCCGCGCCTACATGCAGGCGCACGATCTGCCGTATCACCCGCTCTACGCGTTCGGATACCGGTCGATCGGGGACGTGCACTCGACCACCCCGACCACGCTCGCGCAGGACGAGCGGGATGGTCGTCAGCTGGGCGAGAAGCGCGAGTGCGGCATCCACCTGCCTCGCACGCCCGAGGCGAACGCCTCGCTCAAGTCGTCCGGCCTCTGAGCCTTCACAGGCGCTGGGCGCGCCTCGACGCACCGGCGGAGCGGACAAATCGCGCGACGCGCTTTTCTTTCGCGCGGTGCCCGTTATTCTCCGTCTCGGGCATGAAGCGCATCCTCGTCATCGGTGACGTGCACGGGTGTTACGAAGAGCTCCGGCGACTGATCGATCGGGCGAAGGTCGGCGGGGGCGACGAGGTCACGCTCGTCGGAGACCTCGTCAACAAAGGCCCCGAATCGATCTCGGTGGTCCGGTTCTGCCGCGAGAACGGGGTCGCCGCGGTGCTGGGGAATCACGACGACTACCTGCTGCGATGCGTCGCCGCGCGGCGCCGCGGCGACGACCGGGAGTTCAGCGAAGGGGTCCGGAAGATCGCCAAGAAGATCTCGGACGAGGACGTCGCGTGGCTGAAGGCGCTCCCCCTCTGGCTGCGGATCCCGGGGCAGCGCGCGGTCGTCGTGCACGCGGGCATCATCCCGGGTCGCGCGGTCACCGACCAGAAGCGCGAGAACCTGCTGACGATGCGCAGCGTGCGGCCCGACGGCACGGCCACCAAGCGCATCGACGAGGGAGAGCCCTGGGCGTCGCTGCATCGCGGGCCATCGCACGTCTTCTTCGGCCACGATGCCGTGCGTGGCCTGCAGCGCTGGAAGTACGCCACCGGCCTCGACACCGGCTGCGTCTACGGGGGGCGTCTCACCGGCTTCGAGCTCACGACCGAGGCGTTCGTCAGCGTGATCGCCAAGAAGGCCTACGCGGAGGCCGGCAAGGCCGTCCAGCGCGCGGCGGAGCGGCCGCTCCCGCGGGCCGCAGGACGCCGTTGAGCGGCGCGGCACGGCTCGAGGTGCGCGCCGGCCCCGTGAGCGCGCTCGACGGCACGCGCGCACGCGTGGTGCCCCTGCCCGCCCTCCCCTGGGACCTGCACCGCGAGGCGATCCTGGTCCTCGACGAGAGCGGCCGGCCCCGCGCGTACCTCAACCGCTGCAAGCACCTCCCCGTGCCCCTCGACGGCGGCACGCGCGAGTTCTTCGACTCGACCGGGCGCTACCTGCTCTGCGGGACGCACGGCGCGCTCTACGAGCGCGGCAGCGGGTTCTGCGTGTCCGGGCCGTGCCGGGGCAAGGTGCTCACCGCGATCGAGCTGCGCGTCGAGGGCGGCGAGGTCGTGCTCTCGCTCGCGCCGTGAGGAGCCGCGCCGGTCAGAGGATGACCAGGTCGTCCCGGTGGACGATCTCGTCGCCCCCGTGGAAGCCGAGGATCTCCGCGATGTCCTTGGTCGCCGCGCCCGCGAGCTTCGCCGCGTCGCGCGTGGCGTAGCGCGCGAGCCCTCGAGCGACCTCGCGCCCGGCGGGGTCGACGAGGGTCACCGCGTCGCCTGCGGAGAAGTCGCCGCGCACGCCCACGACGCCCGCGGGCAAGAGGCTCTTCCCGCCGCTCGCGAGGGCCTTGGCCGCCCCGGCGTCGATCACGAGCGCCCCCCGCGGACGCAGCGTGTACGCGATCCAGTGCTTGCGGCTCGCGAGTCGAGTGCCCTGCGGGGTGAAGAGCGTGCCCACGTCCTCGCCCGCGACGACGCGCCGGAGCACCTCCGGATCCCGCGCGTCGGCGATGACGGATGGGATCCCGCGCAGCGTCGCGCGGCGCGCCGCCTCGAGCTTGCTCCCCATCCCACCCGTGCCCACGTCGCTGCTGGCGGCCTGGACGAGCGCTGCGGCCGCGAGGGGATCCTCGACGATCGACACGCGGGCCTTCCCCGCGTCGAGCAGCCCCTCGACGTCCGTGAGCAGGACCAGCAGGTCCGCGCCCGTCAGCGTCGCGACCATCGCCGCGAGCTGGTCGTTGTCGCCGAACCTGATCTCGTCGACCGAGACGCTGTCGTTCTCGTTGATCACGGGCACCGCGCCCACCTCGAGCAGCGCATCGATGGCGTTGCGCGCGTTGAGGTAGCGCTCCCGATCGGCCAGGTCCGCGTGGGTCAGGAGGATCTGCGCGACGGGCGCGTCGAAGGGCGCGAACGCCTCCTCCCAGGCGCGCATGAGCGCGCTCTGGCCCACGGACGCACACGCCTGGAGCAGCGCCATCTCGGTCGGACGCTTGGGAAGGCCGAGGCGCTGGCGGCCGAGCGCGATGGCGCCCGACGACACGATGACGACCGTGCGTCGCTCGGCGCGGAGCGACGCGACCTGCGCGGCCAGGCTCGCGAAGCGATCGGCCGCCGACACCAGGGACTTGCTGCCGATCTTGACGACGATGCGTCGTCCGTCGGGGACCGCCCGCCCGCCCATCAGCTCGGTCGCAGGCGAGAGAGGGCCTCGTCGAAGAGCACGCGCAGCCGCTCGATCCACTCCGAGGGCGCATCCGCGGCGCCGTCGAGCAGCGCGTCGACGAAGCGCTCGACCGGGCCGCGATCCTCCGCGTCCAGAGCGAGCGCAGCGCGCGCGGCCCGCATGAGGATCTCGAGCGCGCCGAGCGGGAGGGAGCGGAGCGACTCGAGCCCGCTGGCCGAGAACGCCTCCTCCATCGCCGTGCGGACGCGGCGTGCCTCCGGCTCGTCGAGGGGCGCGCCGATGCGGCGCTCCTCCGTCGCGAGGTAGTGATCGAGCAGCAGCGACGAGAGCACGGTCGCGGTCGCGTCCTCGAGGCGAGACGCGATGCGGATGGGAGAGAGCGCGCGAGAGAGCGCGATGCGGAGCAAGCGAGCCGTGCCGGTGCCCGTCGGTCGCGTGATCGAGACGCCCGCGAGCGTGCGCCTCGCGTCGTGGCTCAGGCGGACGCCGCGGCGCGCCGCGATGCGCCGCACCGCGGAGCCCCGGGCCACGCCGGTGAGGAGGCTGTCGAGGAAGGGCACCGGGACGATCGAGGCGAGGCCGGCGGCCGCTGCGTAGACGACGACGCCCGACGCCGGGGCGTGCGCCAGCGCCGTCGGGGTCTGCCGCAGCGCAGCGGTCCTGCCCTCGGCGACGATCACGGTCGCGACACGCGTCTTGGGCGGCGGCGTGACCACCTCGCCCTCGACGACCTCTTCGTCGTCGACGTCGTCGGTGCGGGGTCGCGCCTTCTTCGGCTCGGGATCCACGGGGCGCAGCATAAGCCCGTGCCGCGAAAGGAAAAGCCCCCGCGGCACGCCAGGAACAAAATCGCGGGACCTCGACGTTCCTCGGTACCATCGCGGCACCGCGTGCTCGTCTCCGACCTGCCCACCGGCTTCTACCTCTCGATCGCCTTCGTGCTCGGCGCGCTGTGGGGAAGCTTCTTCAACGTCGCGATCCACCGCTGGCCGCGGGACATGTCCGTGGTGTCGCCGCCGAGCCACTGCCCGGCGTGCGGCAAGCCGATCCCGGGCTGGCGCAACGTGCCGATCCTCGCGTACTTCCTCCAGCGCGGGAAGGCCGCGTGCTGCGGCGCCCCGATGACGCCGCGCTACGTCGTCGTCGAGGTGCTGTCCGCGATCCTCGCCGTCGCGCTGGCGCAGCGCTTCGTGGTCGAGTCGGGCGGCAGCACGGAGCTCGCGAGCGCGGCGATCGACGCGGCGCTCTGGTTCGTCTTCGTCGGCGGGCTGGTGATCGCGACGTTCGTCGACCTCGAGTGGATGGAGATCCCCGACGAGGTGTCGATCGGCGGCGCGGCGATCGGCCTCGCCACGGTCGCGATGCGCACCGGGATCACGGCGGCAGACGCGGCGCTCGGGGCGGGCGCGGCGTTCCTGATCGTCCAGGTGTTCCTCGTCTGGGGCTGGGAGCGCTTCAGCGGCAAGCGGGGCATGGGCGAGGGCGACAGCAAGCTGCTCATGATGATCGGGAGCTTCCTCGGCTGGCGCGGTGCCGCGTTCGCCCTCGTGGCGGGGGCGATGCAGGGCGTCGTCGCGTACGTGTTCGCTCGGGCGACCGGTCGCGGAACGACCGAGCCCCCGAGCACGAGCACCGAAAACGAGAGCGGGGACGAGAGCGAGGACGAGAGCGAGGACGAGAGCGAGGACGAGAGCGAGGACGAGAGCGAGGACGAGAGCGACGACCCGCACGCCGCTCAGCGCATCCCGTTCGGCCCCTTCCTCGCGCTCGGAGCGCTGGAGTTCCTGTTCTTCGGTGAGACGATCCTCGCCTGGTACCTGCGCCAGTTCGAGTAGCGCCGAGCCGGCTACGGACCGAGCGAGATCTCGAGCCGGTCGCCCTCGTCCATCAGCGCGAGGCCGACGCTCAGCCCCAGCGCCAGGAGCGTCCCCCCGCCGACCATCGACGTGACCGGTCCGGTCATGTCCCCGAGGCCGCCGGCGGCGACCCAGGCCACCGTTCCACCGATCCCGAGCGTGGCCGCGCCGAGCACGCCGATCACGGCGACGATCAGCCCGTACGTCCGCGTGAGGTGCTGGTCGTCGTAGCGAAGCCGCAGGACCGCCCCGTCGACGAGCGTCGGCGCCGGGACGCGCTGCGGCGCCAGGCCGTCCAGGGAGAGCCCGAGCTGCGCGCCCGGCGACGATTCCGTCTCGCAGGGCGCGGCGCAGAGGTCCGTCCACGCGTCCTCGGGCGCGCCGCGCTCGTGCAGCCACACGCCGGGAGGGCTGCTCGTGGTCCGCACGTGGACCGTCCCGCGGGCCTGCGCGGACGCCGGGTCGGGCGACGCCGCAGCCAGGAGTGCCACGAGGCCGGTCACGAAGACGAG